>JACQOE010000003.1 GCA_016202695.1 Pseudomonadota bacterium
CTCTCGCTTCGCTCGGCCGGGGTGACGATGAGAGAGGCGACGGGACTCAATCTGTTGGCGTTGATCCGCTAACGGGGGCCGGACCCAGGGCCGCGCTACACCCGAGCGCGGCTTGCCCTCGGGCTCTTGACCCGGGGGCTTGCCCGGGGAGCGGCGGCGCGGCCGGCGGGTATCGTCCGTCGGGGGCGAACCACGAGAGGGGGGCGAAGAATGGCGAAGAAGGTTGTCGTCCTGGTCGGCACCAAGAAGGGCGCCTTCATCCTCGAGGGCCGCGCCGGGCGGCGCTCGTGGGCGCTTCGCGGCCCGTTCTGCGAGGCCTGGCCGATCAACCACGTCGTCGCCGATCCGGCGTCCGGCACGATCTACGCCGGCGGCGGCAACGAGTGGTTCGGCCCGGCGGTGTGGAAATCCACCGATCTCGGGGCGACCTGGACGCACTCGAGCGAGGGGCTCGCCTACCGGGCGGGGGAGGACCCCATCAAGTCGGTCTGGAGCCTGGCGCCCGCAGGCAGGAGCCTTTATGCCGGCGTCGAGCCGGCGGGGCTCTTCCGCAGCGAGGATGGCGGCCGCACCTGGCGCCACGTCGCCGGGCTGCGGAACCACCCCTCGCGGCCGAAGTGGCAGCCGGGCGGGGGCGGGCTGATCCTGCACTCGATCGTCGCGCACCCGGGCGATCAGCGCCGGCTGTGGGTCGCCATCTCCAGCGCCGGCGTGTTCCACACCGCCGACGGCGGCAAGACCTGGGAGCCGCGGAACCGGGGGACGCGGAACGACTACCTGCCCGAGGGGGAGAAGTACCCCGAGTTCGGCCAGTGCGTGCATTCGCTGGCGATGGCGCCGGGGATGCCCGACCGCCTCTACCAGCAGAACCACTGCGGCATGTACCGGAGCGACGACGGCGGCCGCAACTGGCGCAGCATCGAGGCGGGCCTCCCCTCGACCTTCGGCTTTCCCGCCACCGTCCATCCCCGCGACCCCGAAACGCTTTATCTGGTGCCGCTCAACGGCGACACGGCGGGCCGTTTCGTGCCCGGCGGCAAGGCCGCCGTCTGGCGCACGCGCGACGGCGGCGAAAGCTGGACGGCGCTGCGCAAGGGCCTGCCGCAAAGGAACGCCTTCTTCGGCGTGCTGCGCCAGGCCATGGCCGCCGATCCGCTCGCCCCGGCCGGGGTCTACGTCGGCACCAGCACGGGGACGCTGTTCGCGAGCCGCGACGAGGGCGAGAGCTGGACCGTCCTCGCCCAGCACCTGCCGGCGATCCTGTCGGTGGAGACGCTGCTCGTCGCGGCGTAGCGGGCCCCGGGCGGAGGCATCGGCATGGCGGACGACGAGTCCCGGCCCGCGCCGCCGAGGGTGGTGGTGACGCTTCCGGCCCCGCTCGTCAACCTGTTCCCGGGCTCGGTGCGGCGGCTGGAACTCGCGGCCGCGAGCGTCGGCGAGGTGATCGACGCGCTGGAGGCGCGCTGGCCGGGGATGCGCGACCGCCTCTGCGATTCGCGTCCTGCCATCCGGCGCCATCTCAACGTCTTCGTCGGCAGCGAGCGCGCCTCCCTGGCGACGCGGCTTCCGCCCGGCGCCGAGGTGACTATCATGACGGCGATCAGCGGCGGCTCGCCGGCGCTCGCCGAACCCGGCCGCCGGCGCGGCGGACGGCCACTGGACAGGACGGGGAAAGGTGTGGTCTAAGCCGGGTCCGTATAACCCCTCCCGGCCGGCCCCTCGTTGGCTCGGCGCCCGGCCGGGACGCCGGGGGATGCGTCAAGGCGAAGGAGGGTAACGTGCCGCTCGTGGGACATGACAGCCTGGGCACCCGCCGCACGCTCGAGGTGGACGGGCGCAAGTACGACTACTTCAGCCTCAAGGCGCTCGAGGACCAGGGCCTGGGCGAGGTCTCGCGGCTGCCGGTGTCGCTCAAGGTGCTGCTCGAGAACCTGCTCCGCTTCGAGGACGGGCGCACGGTCACGGTCGACGACATCAAGGCGGTGATCGCCTGGCTGAAGGAGGGCCGCTCGGAGAAGGAGATCGCCTACCGCCCGGCGCGGGTGCTGATGCAGGACTTCACCGGCGTCCCCGCCATCGCCGACCTCGCGGCGATGCGCGAGGCGATGGTCGCGATGGGCGGCGACCCCCGGCGCATCAACCCCCTCTCGCCGGTCGACCTGGTCATCGACCACTCGGTGATGGTCGACGTCTTCGGCAGCGCCGGCGCCTTCAAGAAGAACGTCGAGATGGAGTACGCCCGCAACGGCGAGCGCTACGCCTTCATGCGCTGGGGCCAGAAGGCGTTCGACAACTTCCGGGTCGTGCCCCCGGGCACCGGCATCTGCCACCAGGTGAACCTGGAGTACCTGGGGCAGGGCGTCTGGCTGGGCAAGGACGACAGGGGCCGCGCCATCGCCTATCCCGACACCTGCTTCGGCACCGACAGCCACACCACCATGATCAACGGGCTCGGCGTGCTCGGCTGGGGAGTGGGCGGGATCGAGGCCGAGGCGGCGATGCTCGGCCAGCCGATCTCGATGCTGATCCCCGAGGTGGTGGGCTTCAAGATGACCGGCGACCTCAGGGAGGGCACCACCGCCACCGACCTGGTGCTGACCGTCACCCAGATGCTGCGCAAATTCGGCGTGGTCGGCAAGTTCGTCGAGTTCTTCGGCCCCGGCCTCGCCCACCTGGCGCTCGCCGACCGCGCCACCATCGGCAACATGTCGCCCGAGTACGGCGCCACCTGCGGTTTCTTCCCGATCGACGCCGAGACGGTCCGCTACATGGGCTTCACCGGGCGCGACCCGCACCGCGTGCGCCTGGCCGAGGCCTATGCCAGGGCCCAGGGCATGTGGCGCGACGCGGGCTCGGCCGAGCCGGTGTTCACCGACGTGCTCGAGCTCGACCTCGCCGCCGTCGAGCCCTCGATCTCGGGGCCGAAGCGCCCCCAGGACCGGATCGCGCTCGCCGGGGCGGGGCGGCAGTTCGCCAAGGACCTCGCCGGCGTGCTGGCGGTGCCGAAGGAGGAGCAGGCGCGCAAGGTGAAGGTCCGCGACCACAACTTCGAGCTCGGCCACGGCGATATCGTCATCGCCGCCATCACCAGCTGCACCAACACCTCCAATCCCTCGGTGCTGGTCGGCGCCGGGCTGGTGGCGCGCAAGGCGCGCGAGAAGGGCCTGAGCGTCAAGCCCTGGGTCAAGACCTCGCTCGCGCCGGGCTCGCAGGTGGTGACCGACTACCTGGAGAAGGCCGGGCTGCAGACGGACCTCGACGCCCTCGGCTTCAACCTGGTCGGCGGCGGCTGCACCACCTGCATCGGCAACTCGGGGCCGCTGGACGAGGACATCGCCGACGCCATCGAGGAAGGGAAGCTGGTGGCCTGCGCGGTGCTCTCCGGCAACCGCAACTTCGAGGGCCGCATCCATCCCTTCGTGCGGGCGAACTACCTCGCCTCGCCGCCGCTGGTGGTGGCCTACGCCCTCGCCGGCTCGATGCGGGTCGACCTGAGCCAGGACCCGCTCGGCACCGGAAAGGACGGCAAGCCGGTCTACCTGAAGGACATCTGGCCCTCGAACAGGGAGGTGGCGGAGACGCTGCGCACGGCGCTCACGCCGGAGATGTTCCGCTCCCGCTACGCCGACGTCTTCGCCGGCGATGCGATGTGGCGGACGATGGCCACCCCGGAGGGCGGCATCTACGACTGGAACATCGCCTCGACCTACGTCAAGCGCCCGCCCTTCTTCGAGGACATGCCGCCCGAGCCGGCGCCCGTCGCCGACATCCGCCGCGCCCGGGTGCTGGTGATGCTCGCCGACACCGTCACCACCGACCACATCTCGCCCGCCGGCAGCATCAAGGCCGAAAGCCCGGCCGGCAGCTACCTGGTCGAGCGGCAGGTGCAGCGCAGGGACTTCAACTCCTTCGGCGCCCGGCGCGGCAATCACGAGGTGATGATGCGCGGCACCTTCGGCAACGTCCGGCTCAGGAACGAGCTGGTGCCGGGGGTGGAGGGCGGGTTCACCCGGCACCTTCCGGACGGCACCCAGATGACCATCTTCGAGGCCGCGCTCCGCTACCAGGAGGAGGGGGTGCCGCTGGTCGTCATCGCCGGCAAGGAGTACGGCGCCGGCTCGTCGCGCGACTGGGCGGCCAAGGGCACCCGGCTCCTCGGCGTGCGCGCGGCGATCGCCGAGAGCTTCGAGCGCATCCACCGCTCCAACCTGGTGGGGATGGGCGTGCTGCCGCTCCAGTTCAAGGACGGCATGAGCCGCAAGTCGCTCGGGCTCGACGGTACCGAGCTGTTCGACATCACCGGCATCGCCGGGGGGATCAAGCCGCGGATGGACGTCGCCTGCACCATCACCCGCGCCGACGGCTCGAAAAAGGAGATCACGCTCCGCTCGCGGATCGACACCCTCGACGAGGTCGAGTACTACCGCCACGGCGGCATCCTCCAGTACGTGCTCCGCAGCATGATGGCCGAGGCGGCGTGAACGGCCCGGGGGCGGAGCGGGTGCGCTCGCGCCGCCCTCACCGACATGTGATTCGCCTGTCCCCGGCGGGGGCGCGCAGAGTGGAGCGATGAGCCCTTTCCGCCCCCTCGCCCGCGCGCTGGCCGCGCTCGTCCTCGCCGTCTCGCCTGCGCTCCTCGCCCCGGCGGCGACCGCCGCCGAGCTCGCCGTGGTCGAGCTCTTCACCTCGCAGGGCTGCTCCTCCTGCCCGCCGGCGGACCGCTACCTGGCCGAGCTCGCCGGGCGGCCCGACGTGCTCGCCCTCTCGCTGCACGTCAACTACTGGGACTACATCGGCTGGAAGGACACCTTCGCCTCCGATGCCACCACCCAGCGCCAGCGCGACTATGCCGCCCGCTTCCGCCAGCGCTACGTCTACACCCCGCAGATGGTGGTGCACGGGATCGGCCACGACTCGGGCCTCCAGCGCGAGAGCATCGAGGGGCTGATCGCCAAGGCCCGGGCCGGGGCGGGGGCCGGGGCCAGGGTCGCCATCGCCGAGGCCGCCCCGGGCCGGCTTTCGGTGCGGGTGGCGGCGGGCGAGGTGGCGAAGCCGGCCGACGTGTTCGTGATGTTCTTCGACGACCGCCAAAAGGTGGCGGTGGAGCGGGGCGAGAACGCCGGCAGCGTGCTCGAGTATTCGAGCGTGGTGCGCGACGTGCGCCGCGTCGGCGCCTGGACCGGGGCGCCGCTGGAGGTCGAGGTCGACATGGCCGGGGCCAAGGGCGAGAACTGCGCCGTCATCGTGCAGAGCGCGGGCCTGGGCCCGGTCCTCGGCGCTGCCCGCCTCAACATGCCTCGCTGAGGGGGGGACCTTCGGCGGGTCGGTCTCCCTCGGCCCCGGCTCTCGCCGTCGTTCCGGCCGGAGCGAAGCGGAGAGCCGCGCAACGCACCTCGGAAGGCGCTCAGCGGCCGCGCGCGCGGGCGATCGGGATCGAGTAGGTCAGCACCAGCGATTCCGCCCCCGGGTTGCGATCGCCGAGGCTGGCGTTGGAGGTGTGGTGGAAGGCCGCCCCCAGCCGCGTGCCGTCGTCGAGGCGGTAGGAGAGCTCGAGGCCGGAGCGGAACTCGACCGCGTGCCCGAGGTCCTTGCCGCTGCCGTCGCCGTAGAGGCCGGCGGCGACGTTGGGGGTGAGGGCGACGCGCTCGCTTAAGCCGAGGTCGAGGCCGAGGCCGAAGTAGCCGTAGGCGGCGGCGTCCGCCGTCCCCATCACGCCGACGAAGGGCCTGAGCCGCCAGGCGAGCGGCCGGCCCCAGCGGTACTCGACCCGCATCTCGCCGGCGGTGAAGTCGTCGAAGACGTCGAACGCGCCCACCGCGACCGCGATCCGATCCTCGTCCTCGGCCCGGGTCGGAGCCGCCGCCAAGACCGCGAGCGCGCCGGCAAGAAGCGCGGCGAACAGCAAACGGAACCGCACGGCCCCCCCTCGCTCGTTCCCCCGGGCGGCGCACGGCTGGCGCCGCCGCCGGCATGATAGGCGAACGGCGCCGAGACGCAAGGCCGGGGCGGCGCCCGCACGGCTGCGGCCCGATCACCGGGCCCCCTTCATCCGCTCCATCGCCGCCACCAGCGCCGCCCGGATGCCTGGCTCGAGCGCCGAGTGCCCGGCGTCCGCCACCACCACGTACTCGGCCCCGGGCCAGGCGCGCGCCACCCCATCGGCGGTGACGATCGGGCAGACCACGTCGTAGCGCCCCTGCACGATCACCGCCGGCAGGTGGGCGAGGCGCGGAAGCCCGGCCATCAGCGCGCCCTCGGCGAGGAAGCCCAGGTTGGCGAAGTAGTGGGCCTCGATCCGCGCCAGCGCCAGCGCGGCGTCGTCGCGGGCGAAGGCGGCCAGCGCCTCGGCGCTGGGACGGAGCGTCGAGCAGCTCGCCTCGTAGCGGCTCCAGGCCCGCGCCGCCGGCAGGTGCACCGCCGGGTCGGGATCCATCAGCCGGCGGCGGTAGGCGGCCAGGAGGTCGGCGCGCTCGGCCTCGGGGACATGCCCGGCGAAGTCCCGCCAGGCCTCGGGGAAGATGGTGCGCATGCCGGTGAGGAACCACTCGACCTCGGCCGTCGAGCAAAGGAAGAGGCCGCGGAGCACGAAGCCGAGACAGCGCTCCGGGTGCGCCTCGCCGTAGGCGAGCGCAAGCGCGGCGCCCCACGAGCCGCCGAACACCAGCCAGCGGGAGATGCCGAGGTGGCGCCGCAGCCGCTCGATGTCGGCCACCAGGTGGGGGGTAGTGTTGGCGGCCACCTCGCCCGCCGGGGTCGAGCGTCCGGCGCCGCGCTGGTCGAAGAGCACGATCCGGTAGTGTCCGGGATCGAAGAAGCGGCGCTGGATCGGCGAGGTGCCCGAGCCGGGGCCGCCGTGCAGGAAGAGGACCGGCACGCCGTCGCGCCGCCCCGACTGCTCGAAATGCATCGCGTGCCCGCCGTCGAGCGGAAGGCGGCCGGTGGCGAAGGGCTCGATCTCGGGGAAGAGCTCGGAGCGGGTCATGGTGCTGGCCACGTTTATGGCCCGAAACCGGGGGCCGAGGGAAGGCGGCCACCGGCCCTTCACAGGCCGGCGCGCGGGATGCGAGACTCGGGCCCGCGCGACATGGACCCGATCGACGACATGCGCCATTCGCCGGCCTACGCCCGCGCGCCCCTCGCCGCCCTTGCCCTCGCCGCCCTCCTCCTCGCCGGGGCCGCGGCCCGGGCCGGGGTCACGCTCGCCGAGACGGAGCGCGGGGCGCGCGGCGAGAGCGCCCCCGCCGCCGAGGTGATCGACGGCGACACCCTGGTGCTGGCCGGCGGGGCCGAGGTCCGCCTGGTCGGCATCCAGGCGCCCAAATTGCCGCTCGGCCGGGCCAATTTCCCGACCTGGCCGCTGGCCGAGGAGGCCAGGCGCGCGCTCCAGGAGCTGAGCCTCGGCCGGCGCCTCACCCTCTACTACGGCGGCCAGCGGACCGACCGCCACGGCCGGCTGCTGGCGCACCTCTTCGACGAGGCCGGGACCTGGCTTCAGGGCGAGATGCTGGCCCGCGGCCTGGCCCGGGTCTACAGCTTCGCCGACAACCGCGCCCTCGTCGCCGGGATGCTGGCCCTCGAAGAGGGCGCGCGCGCGGCGAGGCGCGGCCTCTGGGCCGATCCCTTCTACCGGGTGCTGACGCCCGAGGAGACTGGGCGCGCCATCGGCACCTTCCAGATCGTCGAGGGCCGGGTGGTCGCGGTTGCGCGGGCCTCCGGGCGCACCTACCTCAACTTCGGCGCCGACTGGCGGAGCGACTTCACGGTCTCGATACCGCCTTCCGCGCTCCGACTCTTCCGTGCCGCCGGGGTCGCGCCCGAGGGCTACCAGGGCCGGCGGCTGCGGGTGCGGGGATGGCTCGGGCTCAGGAACGGACCTATGATCGAGGCCACTCATCCCGAGCAGATCGAGCGTCTTCAGGACTGAGCCGGCCGGCAAGCGAGAGACCCATGCCCAAACCGCTTCGCCGCCCGGTCGTCGCCCTCGTCGCCGCGGTGCTCCTTCTCGCCGGCACCGGCTGCACCGTCAATCCCGCCACCGGCGAGCAGAGCTTCACCGCCTTCATGTCGGCGGAGAAGGAGATCGAGGTCGGCCGCGAGGAGCGGCCGAAAATCCTCCGGCAGTTCGGCGGCGAGGTCGAGGACGCGGCGATCCGCGCCTACGTCGACGAGGTCGGCCAGCGGCTCGCCCAGGCTTCCGACATGCCCGGCCTCAGGTTCACCTTCACGGTCCTGAACACCGACATCGTCAACGCCATGGCCACCCCCGGGGGCTACGTCTACGTCACCCGCGGACTCCTGGCGCTGGCCGACTCCGAGGCCGAGCTCGCCGGCGTGCTCGGCCACGAGATCGGCCACGTCACCGCCCGCCACGCCGCCCAGCAGTATTCCGCCGCCATGACGCTCGGGATCGGCGCCACCGTCCTCGGCATCCTGGTCGACAACCGGCTCGCTTCCGACCTCGCCCAGGCCGGCTCGCAGCTCTTCCTCGCCGCCTATTCCCGCGACCAGGAGTTCGAGGCCGACCTTCTCGGCGTGCGCCACCTCGCCCGGGCGGGCTACGACACCGCGGCGATGGCAAGCATGCTGGCCAAGATCGAGACCCATTCGCGGCTCGAGGCCCGCATCGCCGGGCGCGAGGGCGGACCCGACGAGTACAACTTCCTCGCCACCCATCCCCGCACCCCCGACCGGGTGGCGCGCGCGGTCGCGCAGGCGGGGGTGGTCGCCCCGCCCGAGCCGCGGGTGGCGCGGACCGAGTACCTGGGCCGGATCGACGGCCTGGTCTTCGGCGACGACCCCAAAGAGGGGATGGTGCGCGGGCAGGCGTTCGTGCATCCCGGGCTCGGCCTCCGCTTCGAGGCCCCGCCCGGCTTCCGGCTGCGGAACGCGGCGCGCGAGGTCGTCGCCACCCACAAGAACGGCGCCCTCATCCTGTTCGACCGCCCGGAGAGGCCGGTGCGCGGGGGCCTCGTCGCCTACGTCGGCGGCGAGTGGGCCGGGGGCCGCGCGCGCGAGGTCGAGGCCATCACCATCAACGGCATCGAGGCGGCGACCGGATGGCTCAGGCTCAACACCCGCCAGGGCCCGCGCGACGTCCGCCTCGTCGCGATGCGGCTCGACGCGGCGAGCGTCTACCGCTTCTTCTTCGTCACCCCTCCCGGGTTGACCGCGGCGCTGGCCACCGAGTTCCGGCGCACGACCTACAGCTTCCGGCGCCTCAGCGCCGCCGAGGCGGCGGCGGCGAGGCCGCTGCGGCTCCGCCTTCGGGCGGTGGCCCCGGGCGACACCATCGCCCGCTTCGTGGCGCTGATGGAGGTGGGCGAGTTCAAGCGCGAGTGGTTCCAGGTCCTCAACGGCCTCGCCGAGGGCGAGCCTTTGCGCCCCGGCCGGCTGGTCAAGGTCGTCGCCTACTGAGTCAGCGCTCGACCCGCTCGAGGACGGCGCCCTCGGCATCGAAGCAGGCGGCGAGGAGCGGGCCGCCGAAGCCGCAGCCCCCGTCCAGGCTCACCGAATGGGGCGACTCCTTGAGCCCGGCGTGGGCCGGATCGTAGCCGCGGATGACGCGGCGAAACCCGGCATAGGGCGCCTCGAGGGCCAGGAAGCCGGCCCCGCCGCCCCACCACAGCGCGTCCTTCTGCGCCGAGAGGGGCCGCGTCGGGTCGATCCCGGCGTGGACGAACAGGAGCTTGCCGTCGTCGGTGAAGGCGGCGCGGCGGATCGCGCCCATGAACGACTCGTGGCCGGGGGCCTGGCGGATCGCGCGACGGAGCGAGTTGGTCCAGCGGGCGATCGCGGTCGCCCCCTCGCGCGCCGCCATCAGCCCGTCCTGCGCCCGCCCGCCATAGGCGGTGAGCGTCGCCCCCACCCCGTGATCCAGCAGCCAGGTGAGGACCTGGACCGGGTTGGGCGCGAACTGGAGCTGGAGGAGCTTGTGCCACATCTCCTCCTGGCTGCCGCGCAGGAAGACGACGTCGCCGGGCTCGACGCCGGGGCGGGCGATCACCGCCCGCCGAAAGAGGAGGACCTCGTCGATGGTCTCGCGTGCCGCGGTGCCGCGGCCGATGACGTTGCCGAGATAGACCAGCCGGTCGCCCTCGCCGAGGCGGGGCTCGAGGTGGTCGTGCACCGCCTTGAGGCGAGCGAGCTCGCCGTGGACCGCGGACAGTGCCCACACGCGCCGCCCCGCGCGCAAGGTGGCAAAACGGGTCTTGTCCTGCATGCCTTCTCGTCGGCCGCCCGCCCCGGCGGCCGCGGGGACGCGATCGGACCCGCTTCCCCCGCCGCCGAACCGCCGGGAGCGGCCGCCTCAAGCCGCCTTGATGGCGGTTTCCACCTTCTCGGTCGCGGCCTTCTTGTCGATCTTCTCGATCGCCGCCAGCTCGCAGGCGAGCCGGTCGAGGGCCAGCTCGTAAATCTGGCGCTCGCTGTAGGACTGGTCGGGCTGGTTGGCGTTGCGATGCAGGTCGCGGACCACCTCGGCGATCGAAACCGGGTCGCCGGAATTGATCTTGGCCTCGTACTCCTGGGCGCGACGGCTCCACATGGTTCGCTTGACGCGCGCCCGGCCCTTCAGCGTCGCCAGCGCGGTCTCCATCATCTTGCGCGAGGAGAGCCGGCGCAGCCCCGACTGCTTGATCTTGTGGATCGGAACCCGAAGCGTCATCCGGTCCTGGTCGAAGGAGATGACGAACAACTGAAGGTCGTCACCGGCGATGCGCCTCTTCTCGAGGCCGATGACCTTGCCGACCCCATGGGTCGGGTACACCACGAAGTCTCCGGCACTGAACGTCAACTCCTTGGGCATATTATGATTTACCTCTCACCAACCCACTTTTTTCTCGGCATGAGCAGTCCCTCTCCGTGACGCCCCGGCCAGGGCAGACACGGAATCCGGTCCCCCAAGTTGACTAAAGATCCTCCCGCCGCTGGTGTCGGCCCGAGCGGCTTCTGCTGTCGGTTAACGGCTCCTGCGGGGGTTGCCACGCCCTCATCGGGCAAGCCCCATCCTTATAGCAGATTTTTCGCCGGAATGACAGTGCCGACGCGGTGGTGGTGACTCATTTTGCCCTCATGCTTCGACGGGCTCAGCATGAGGGCCTTGAAGATCCGCCTCACCCTGAGCTTGGTGAGGCGCTTCAAAATGAGTCACTACCGACGCGCCTTGCCCGCCGCGGCCGCCGGTCCGGCCCCGCTCAACCGCCTCCGCCACCCGGCTTGTCGCTGAAATACTTCAGCTTTTCCGGCTTTTCCTTCCACTCGTCGGCGTCCGGCGGGGCCTCGCCCTTGCGGGTGATGTTGGGCCACTTCCCGGCGTACTCGCGGTTGAGTTCGGCCCACTTCGCCGCCTCGCCCTCGGTATCCGGGATGATCGCGTCGACCGGGCACTCGGGCTCGCACACGCCGCAGTCGATGCACTCGTCGGGATGGATGACGAGCATGTTCTCGCCCTCGTAGAAGCAGTCCACCGGGCAGACCTCGACGCAGTCCATGTACTTGCAGCGGATGCAGGCCTCGGTCACGACATAGGTCATTCAACGCTCCACTCACCCACCGGCCGACGCCCGGCCAAGGCGCCCGCAGGCTCCGTCAATGCGTTCTTACACATGGGCCGCCGGATGGCCGGCGCAAGCGACCGCGCGTGCTTAGCACAGCCGCCGCGGCCGGACAACCGCCGCCGACCGCAGGGCTGGGCTGCGTCCGCTCACGGCCGGGGCGGGGGCGGGTCGAGGTCGTCGAACAGGGCGCCGGCCTCGGCGGCGGGGCCGCGGCGCACCCCCAGCCCCGCCACCCGCACCACCCGGATCAGGCGCCCCTGGGGGAAGGTGAGCACGTCGCCGACCCGCACCAGGGCGTGGGCCTTGTCGATCACCCGCCGGTTGATCCGCACCCGTCTGCCGGCGCAGAGCCGGCTCGCCTCGCTCCGCGACTTGAAGAACCGCGCGAACCACAGCCAGCGGTCGACCCGCTGCGCGCTCGCGGGCTCCGCCTCGCTCATTTCCCGGTCGCGAGGTCGAGGAGGCGGGCGAAGGGCGAGTCCGCGAGGCGCCGGCGGCGCGCCTTGGCCCGCGCCGCCCGGCCCTTGGCCCCCCCGGCCTTGGCCCCCTTGCCCGCGGTCGCGCCGGCGCGCCCGGCGAAGGTGGCGGGGCCGCGGCCGGGGAGCGGGCGGAAGCCGAGCGCGCCGAGCACCGCCTCCAGGTCCTCCGCCCGCCCGCCGACCAGCGCGGCCAGCCTGCGGGTGGCGGCGAAGGGGCCCTGGCGCGACAGCCGGTGAACCTCCGTCGCCAGGCGCTCGACCTGCTCGGCGCGCATCAGGCGCCCCCCCAGCCGGCGCCAGCCGACCGCCTCGGCGAAGCCCGGGGGAAGGCCCTCGGGCGCGGGCGCCGAGCCCCGCCCCGCGGGAGGAAGCGGCGGCACCGCCGGGAGCCCGCGGTGGACGGCGAAGAGGAGGGCGCGAAGCGCCACCGCCTCGGGCCTGTTCAGCGCCGGCATGAACACGCTCGCGCGTCCGACCCGGACCCCGAGCCGGGCGAGCGCCTCGAAGCCGGCCGGATCGAGGCCTCCCACCAGCGGCGCCACCGTCTCGCGCGGCATCGTCCCCAGCCACTCCGAGAGCTGGAAGACGAGCCCCCGGGCGGGGCCCGGGAGCTCCGCCTCGAGGGCCCGGTAGAGGGGCCTCAGCCGGCGCCTCAGGTGGGCGGCGAGCCAGGCCTCGAGCCGGGCGCGCACCCGCTCGCGCTCGCCCCCTTCGAGGAGCGTGCGGGCGCCCACCTCGACCCTGGGCCGGAGCGCGCTCGGCCCCCGCCCGAGCCGGGCCAGCGCCTGCCCCTCCCACGAGACCGCGCCCTCGGGCGAGAGGGCGAAGGCCGGGTCGGGCGCCCCCTCGAGGCGGACCACGCGCTGCCTCACCTCGCCCCTGAGCGCCCGCTCGGCGGCCCCGGCGAGGAGCCGGGCGTCGGCCGGGCGCTCGGTCTCGTCGGGGCGGAACAGGAAGCCCTCCAGCCGGCCGATGCGCTCGCCCTCGACCGCCACCTCGCCGGCGCGGCCGACCGAGGCGAGCGGCGGCCCCGCCCGCATCCGGCGCACCAGCGCCGCGGCGCGGCGGTCGACGAAGCGCTGGGTGAGCCGCTCGTGGAGCGCGTCCGAGAGCCGGTCCTCGATCGCCCGGGTGCGCTCCTGCCAGTGGCCGGCCTCGGCGATCCAGTCGGCGCGCTGGGCGACGTAGGTCCAGACCCGGATGTGGGCGATGCGGCCCATCAGGGTGTCGATGTCGCCGTCGGTGCGGTCGAGGCGGCCCACCTGGCCGTTCACCCAGTCGGCCGGCAGCCGCCCCTCGGGGCCCATGAGGAAGCGGTAGACGCGCGCCAGCAGCCGGGCGTGGGTCTCGCTCATCAGCTTGCGGAAGTCGGGGATGCGGCAGACCTCCCACAACAGCCGCACCGCCGCCGGATTGGCGGCCAGCGCCCGGATCGCGGGATCGCGGGCGAGCGCGGCGAGCGCCACCGCGTCGTCGGCCTCGCGGGCGCGCATCAGCCCGGGGCGCTCGGGCGGGCGGGCGAGGCTGCGGGCGAGGGCGGCGAGGGAGGAGAAGTCGAGGGCCGATCTCCGCCAGAAGACGGCCGTCACGGGATCGAAGCGGTGGCCCTCGACCGCCTCGACGACGGCCGCATCGAGGGCCCCGAGCTCGGCGGTGGTGCCGAAGGTGCCGTCGTTCATGTAGCGCCCGGCGCGCCCGGCGATCTGGCCGATCTCGGCCGGGGTCAGGGCGCGCTCGGCGCGGCCGTCGAACTTGGCCAGCCCGGCGAAGGCGACGTGCTCGACGTCCATGTTGAGGCCCATGCCGATGGCGTCGGTCGCGACCAGGTGGTCGACCTCGCCCGCCTGGTAGAGGGCCACCTGGGCGTTGCGGGTGCGGGGGCTCAAGGCCCCCATGACGATCGCCGCCCCGCCCCGCTGGCGGCGGATCAGCTCGGCCAGCGCGTAGACGTCTTGCGCGGTGAAGGCGACCACCGCGCTTCGCGGCGGCAGGCGCGTCACCTTCTTGGGGCCGGTGTAGGCAAGCGTGGAGAAGCGCGGCCGGCGCTCGAACTCGGCCCCGGGGACGAGCCGCGCGATCGGCCCGCGGACCGTCTCCGCCCCCAGGAACATGGTCTCGGCCCGGCCCCGCGCGTTCAACAGCCGGTCGGTGAAGACGTGGCCGCGCTCGGCGTCGGCGGCGAGCTGGATCTCGTCCACCGCCAGGAACTCGACCTCGCGCTCGAGCGGCATCGACTCGACGGTGCAGAGGAAGTAGCGGGCGGTGGGAGGAACGATCCTCTCCTCGCCGGTGACCAGCGCCGCCGCCCTTAGCCCCCGCGCCCGCACCACCCGGTCGTAGTTCTCGCGCGCGAGCAAGCGGAGCGGGAAGCCGATCATCCCGCTGGCGTGGCCCAGCATCCGCTCGATGGCGAGGAAGGTCTTGCCGGTGTTGGTGGGCCCGAGCACGGCCCGCACGCGCGGCTCTAGGTCGCCCGAACGCATAGCGAGAGAATCGGACGTCCCGGGCCCGGCCGCAACCCCCTGGCGCGGCCCCGGGGCGGTCAGCGGGCTGCCCGCCGGGGGCTTATCAGGACCCGTCTTCCGGGCTATCCTGCGCGACGCACGGGGGACGGGCCGTCGGCCTTGGGAAAGCCGGCCTGTCGTCCGCCGTCACCGTCGCCAGTCGAGCCATTCGCCGTCATTGGAGAAGCAAAGCCGGTCATGACGCCCGAGCATGAACAGAAGTTGAAAGAGATCTTCCGCGTCGTCCTGGAACTGCGTGACGGCGCCGATGTCGCCACCGTGCGGCGCGTGACCGAGGCCAAATGGGATTCGCTCGCCCACACCTCGATCGTCGCCGCCGTCGAGAGCGAGTTCGGCATCGGCCTGGAAAGCGCCGACATGGACCGCATGACCTCGTTCGCGGCCACTCGGCTGCTGCTCGAAGAAATGGGCCTATGACCGAATTCGAGGTCGAGGTCACCGAGGCCGACCTGCGGCGCTTCGCCGAACTGTCCGGCGACTGGAACCCGCTCCATACCGACCCCGCCTATGCGGCGGAGACCAGGTATCGCCGCCCCATCCTGCACGGCGCGTTCTCGGCCGGCCTGGTCTCGCGCATGGCGGGGATGCACATTCCCGGCCGGGACTGCCTGCTGCATGGCATGCGGCTGCGCTTCGTGCTGCCGATCCTGCCGCCCGCCCGCCTGCTCGTGTCGGGCAAGCTGGTGCGCGAGACCGGCGACGGCGGGCTGGTCGAGGTCGCCGTCACCGATGCCGCCAGCGGCGCGCGCTACGTCGAGGGCTCGTATGAGTTCGGGCGTCACCGGGCCGTCGCCCCGGCCGCGGCCGCGACACCGGCCCCGGCCGCCGAGGGGGCCCCGGTCCTGGTGACCGGCGCGTCCGGAGGGCTGGGTTCGGCCGTCCTTGCCCGCCTCGGCGGGCGGGGGCTGGGGGTGTCGCGGAGGGGAGCGCCCGGACTGCTGGCCGTGGCCGAAGGCGACGACCTCGCCGCCGCGATCGGGGACAGGCGCATTGCCGGAATCGTCCATTGCGGCTGGCCCGCCCCCGACAATCAGCGCCTGACCGCGCTCGCCGGCGGCGCGCGACCGGCGGTCGGCCATCACGTCGCCGAGCCGCTGGTGCAGATCATCCAGCTCGCCGGGCTCCTCGGCACCCACGGCCTGCCCGGCGCGCCGCTGGTCCTCGTCGGCTCGACCTTCGCCGAACCGGGCCGCCATAATTTCCGGATGCCGCTCTACAGCCTGGCCAAGTCGATGGTGCCGACGCTGGTGCGCATCCTGGCGATCGAGCTCGCGGCCAGGAACCAGCGCTGCGTCGGCGTCGTGTTCGACGTCATCGACGGCGGGATGAACGCCGGCATGCGCGAGAACGCCCGGCTGGCCCACGCCGACCGCGCGCCGGCGGGCTCGCTGCCGGCTCCCGCCGACGCCGCCGGACAGATCGCGTGGGTGCTGGAGAATTCCTCCACCCTGGTCTCGGGCGCGGTGCTGACGCTGTCGGGGGGCGCGCTGCCGTGACCTTGACCGGGACCGGGAAGCCGCCGGCCGCGGCGGCGCGGCCCCTCGACCTGTCCCTCCGATTCGGCCATTCCGGCGCCGCCGGCCGGCCCGCGCCCGGACCGCGCGCCGGGGTCGCCAACCGGGCGCCCTTGCCCTTCCCCATCCGCGAGGACGCGGGATGACCGAGGCCGCCGCCGCCGCCCTCTCGGGCTTGCTGGCCGGGCTGGGCGTGCGCAGGGGTGACACGGTGTTCCTCGGCGTCGACATGGCCCGGGTGCCGATGCCCCGCTGGCCGGCGGCCTTGGATCGTGCCGCCGTTCGCGCCCGCGAG
Source organism: Pseudomonadota bacterium (assembly GCA_016202695.1). Taxonomy (GTDB): domain Bacteria; phylum Pseudomonadota; class Alphaproteobacteria; order JACQOE01; family JACQOE01; genus JACQOE01. The sequence goes on from JACQOE010000003.1 coordinate 16,369, forward strand.
GAGCGCCTGTGCGCCTTCCTGTTCGACCGTCTGATGGACGCCATCGGACCCGACGGCACCCTGCTGGTGCCGACCTACAGCTATCGCTGCGCCAACCCCGACAACGCGTTCGTCGTCGAGGAGACCGAATCCGAGGTCGGCCCCTTCACGGAGTGGCTGCGGCGGCGGCCGGGCACCCTTCGCTCGGTCCATCCCGTCTTCTCGGTGGCGGGCGTAGGGCGCCATGCCGCCGACATCCTGGCGAACACCGGCCGCGCCGCGTTTGGCCCCGGCAGCCCGTTCGGGCGGCTGGCCCGGTTCGGCGCCCGCTTCGTCAGCCTGGGTGTGCCGTTCCACCTGTCGGTGACCTATCTCCACCACCTGGAACAGTGCTATGGCTGCAATCACCGCTACAACAAGGCGTTCGCGACGCCGGTGTTCAAAGGCGGCCACCGGCTGCCCGGGCCGTTCCTCGGCTACATGCGCTGGCTGGGGGTCGATGCCGGCCCCGACTTCCGGGCCTGCGAGAGGCGCCTCCTGGCCGAGGGGCTGATGATCGAGCGCCGATGGAACGGCCGGGTCAACCAGGCGGTGCGGGTCGAGGACGTCGATCGCATCGGCAATGCCATGCTCGACGAGGACCCCTGTGCCTTCGCCTCCCGGACCGTCCGTGTCGATCTCGACGAGCGCGCCGTCGCCGCCAACCCCAGCGGCGACGAGGTCGCCGTGTTCAGGCTGACTTAAGGACAATGACAGAGATCCAGACCCTGCTTGCCGGTCGCCCCGCCTTGGCCCGCATCGCCGCCGCGGTGCTCAAGAGTTGGCCCGAGCACGCCCCCTTCCTGGCGCAGCGCTTCGCCGACCCGGCCGATCCCGCCCTGCCGGTCGCCGAGGAAATGGCCGCGGTGGTGCTGCGGCTGATCGGCGACGACCTCCCCGGCTACATCGCCAGCTACCGGCGGATGTGCGAGGCATTCGTCGCCGAGGACCTGCATTTCCGCCGCACCGGGCGCTACCGGCTGTCGAGCTTCGCCGACGCGTACCGCGAGGTGTACTCGCGGCCCGAGTACATGTCCGATTACCTGCGCGGCATCCTGCTGTCCCAGATCCTGTGGGCCAACCAGGCGGAATCGTTCCGGTTCTACGTCGAGAACTTCCTGGCCCGCCTTCGCCCGGGTTCCGACCTGCTGGAGGTCGGCCCCGGCCACGGGCTGCTCATCTACTTCGCCGCCCGCGCCGAACGGGTCGCCAGCATCACCGGCTGGGACGTGAGCGAAAGCAGCCTGGCCATGACCCGGCGGACGCTGGAAACGATCGGGGTGACGCGCCCCTATGCCCTGGCGCTGCACAACATCCTCGAGCCGCCCTCGGTCGAGGCGGCGTTCGACGCGGTGGTGGTGAGCGAGGTGCTGGAGCACCTGGACCGGCCCACGGCGGCGCTCGACACCGTGTTCGCGGCCCTGCGCCCGGGCGGACGCGCCTTCTTCAACGTCCCGGTCAACAGCCCGGCCCCGGACCACATCTACCACTGGCGCTCGCCGGCGGAGGTCGAGGAGATGGTCGCGTCGCGGGGATTCGCCCTCGTCGATACCGCCGCCGCGGCCACCACCGGCTACGACCTGGAACGGGCGTTGCGGCGCAAGGTGACCGTGAACGCCCTCATCGTCGCCGGCCGACCTTAGAGCGTGTTTCGCAGAGGTGGCATCACCCCCCCGGCTCTGGGTAAGGCGCGCCGTGCCGACGCGCCAACCCTTCGCATCCCTCTCCCCCCGCAAGCGGGGGGAGAGGGAAGGGTGAGGGGGGGACCGATCCCAATTCATGGCAACAGGCCCTGAGTCCCTCGTTCGGAGGTTGCCGGCCCCGGCCGCGACCCCGCTACCAGTCGGAGACGAAGGGGACGAAGGCGACGGGAAGGGTGTCGCGCCGCGCAAGGCGGCCGTCGGCGGCCCTGGTGAAGAGGGCGAGAATCTGCCGGCTGGCGGAAAAGCGCCCGCCGCCCTCCTCGATCGGGATCACCAGCCGCCCGCCCGGCCCAAGCTGCGAGGCCAGCGCCGGGGGAAGGAGCGGCGCGGCGGCGGTGACGATGATGGCGTCGAAGGGGGCGGCCTCGGGCCAGCCCTCGGCGCCGTCGCCCACCCGGACGTGGACGTTACCGATCTTGAGGCGCTCGAAGCGCGCTTCCGCCGCCCGGGCCAGCGCCGCCACCTTCTCCACCGTGTAGACCTCGGCCGCGAGGCGGGCGAGCACCGCCGTCTGGTAGCCCGAGCCGGTGCCCACCTCCAGCACCCGGTCGGCCGGCTCGAGGGCGAGGAGGTCGGTCATCGCCGCGACGATGAAGGGCTGCGAGATGGTCTGGCCGTGGCCGATGGGGAGCGGCCGGTTGTCGTAGGCCGAGGCGAGGTCGGACGGGCGCACGAACTCCTCGCGCGGCACCGCCGCCAGCGCCGCCATCACCCGGGGATCGGGGGCGCTCCGCCCGAGATAGGCGGCGCACTCGGCGAACTCGGCCGCGATCTCGGCCATCAGCCGGGCCTTGGCGTCCTCCTCGCGGCGCGCCCACCAGGCCATCGCCGCCTCAGCCCCCGGCGGGTCGGCCGGCGCCCGCCGACCCCTTGCGGCCGTGCGGGCCTTCGCTCATATCAGCGGGCGGACGAACGGGGGGCTCCGGCATTCGCGGACCCCCAGCCCACCGCTCCGATGTCGATCGAGGAGGGTCACCGATCATGGCGAAGAAGACGGATGCGGAGGAACGGCTGAGCTTCCAGGCGGAAGTGAGCCGCCTCCTCGATATCGTCGCGCATTCCCTCTACAGCAACAAGGAGATCTTCCTCCGCGAGTTGATCTCCAACGCCTCCGACGCCTGCGACCGGCTGCGCTACGCTGCCCTCACCGCCCCCGAGCTCCTCGCCGGCGAGCCCGAGTTCCACATCCGCATCGCGCTGGACCGCGCGGAGCGCACCATCGAGGTCGCCGACAACGGCATCGGCATGAGCCGCGCCGAGCTGATCGAGAACCTCGGCACCATCGCCCGCTCCGGCACCGCCGCCTTCGTCGAGGAGCTGGCGGCGGCGCGGGCGGCCGGGAAGCCGGGCGCCGAGCTGTCGCTGATCGGCCAGTTCGGGGTGGGGTTCTACTCCGCCTTCATGGTCGCCGAGCGGGTGGAGGTGCGCTCGCGGAAGGCGGGCGAGGCCGAGGCCTGGCTGTGGGCCTCCGACGGCAAGGGGAGCTTCACCGTCGCCCCGGTGGCGAAGGAGGGCCGCGGCACCGCGGTCCGGCTCACGCTTTCCGAGGACGCCAAGGAGTTCCTCGACCCGGCCCGGCTCCGCCACGTCGCCAAGACCTACTCCGACCACATCCAGATCCCGATCGTGCTCGCCGAGGGCGGCAAGGAGGAGCGGATCAACGCCGCCTCGGCGATCTGGATGCGGCCCCGGGCCGAGATCACCCCCGAGCAGTACGCCGAGTTCTACCGCCACGCCGCCCACATGCTGGACGAGCCGTGGGAGACCTTGCACTGGAAGGTGGAGGGCACCATCGACTGCACCGCGCTCCTCTTCGTCCCCGGCGCGCGGCCCTTCGACACCTTCGATCCCGAGCGCAAGCCCAAGGTCAAGCTCTACGTGCGGCGGGTGTTCATCACCGACGACTGCCCCGAGCTCCTGCCCTCGTGGCTCCGCTTCCTCCGCGGCGTGGTCGATTCCGACGACCTGCCGCTCAACATCAGCCGCGAGATGCTTCAGCAGAACCCGGTGCTGGCCAAGGTCCGCCAGGTGCTGATCCGCCGCACGCTGGCGGCGCTCAAGGAGCGGGCCGAGAAGGACGCCGATGCTTACGCCGCCTTCTGGCGGAACTTCGGGGCGGTCCTGAAGGAGGGCCTCTACGACGAGCCGGCGCGGGCCGAGGAGCTGTTTCCGCTCTGCCGCTTCGCCTCCACCGGGGCCGAGGGGCCGGTTTCGCTCGCCGACTACGCGGGGCGGATGCGCGAGGGCCAGGAGGCGATCTACACCATCGCCGGCGAGGACGCGGAGGCGTTGCGCACGAGCCCGCAGCTCGAGGGTTTCGCCGCCAAGGGGGTGGAGGTGCTCCTGCTCACCGACCCGATCGACGAGTTCTGGCCCGAGGCGGTGGGCCGCTTCGCCGGCAAGCCCTTCAAGTCGATCACCCGCGGCGCCGCCGACCTCGCCCGCATCAAGGCTCCCGAGGGCAAGGAGGAGACGAAGGGCGAGGGCGCGCGCGAGGCCGCGCTCCGCCCCGAGGTCGACGCCCTCCTCAAGGCGCTGCGCAAAACGCTGGGCGAGGCGGTGAAGGACGTGCGCGTCTCCGAGCGCCTTACCGCGAGCGCGGTCTGCCTGGTCGCCGACGAGGGCGAGATCGACATCCGCCTCGAGCGCATGCTTCGCCAGCACCGCCAGATCAAGGGGCGGCTTGCGCGCATCCTCGAGATCAACCCCGGGCACGCGCTCATCCGCCGCCTCTGCGAGCTGGCGAAGGCCGACGGCGGCGGGGCCGCGGGCGGCCTCGTCGCCGAGGCGGCGTGGCTGCTCTTGGACCAGGCCCGCATCGTCGAGGGCGAGCCGGTCGCCGATGCCCCCGCCTTCGCCCGGCGCCTGACCGGGGTGATGGAGAAGGCGCTCGGGGGGTGAGCCGGCGGGCGCGGGGGGTGCGCGGGGGGTGCGGCGGTGCTATAAAGCGGCCTCGCGCGTCCCCGTAGCTCAGCCGGATAGAGCACCGGTTTCCTAAACCGGGTGTCGCAGGTTCGAGTCCTGCCGGGGACGCCATCGGATAGATTGGACGATGGAAGACGTCCGCGCCAAATACGTGCCGCCGACGATCCGCGAGACAGCCTTTAATTGTCCGCACTGTGGCGCCCTTGCCCAGCAGTTCTGGTTCTCCGTTCACGCTAACTCGCCGAGGAAGGATGCGACGCCGCTTCTTCTCGACGCGGACGACGTGAAGAGACACAACCTCGACCACATTGAAGACCCCGAGACGCGCGAAGAGGTCAAAAAGTGGGCGAATCGTATGGCGACGGGTCACCCCTTCATCGAAGAGAAGCCCGCGTATCGGGACTACAACGTCCATAACGTGTCGCTTTCCAGGTGTTTCCGCTGCAATGACGTCGCCATCTGGATACACGACCGGCTTGTGTGGCCCAGCCGCGGCGAAGCGCCCGTTCCGAATTCCGATCTCCCCGACGACGTTCGGAGCGACTACGAGGAAGCGGGCACAATCCTCGCCCTTTCGCCGCGAGGGTCTGCCGCATTGTTGCGTCTCGCGATCCAGAAGCTTTGCAAGCGTCTCGGTGAGAAGGGCGAAAATATCAACGACGACATTGCGGCTTTGGCGAAAAAGGGACTGGCCCCTCGCGTCCAGCAGGCGTTGGATGTCGTCCGGGTCGTCGGGAATAACTCGGTTCACCCTGGCCAGATCGATCTTCGCGACGATCGGGCGACGGCGGAGAAGCTTTTCGACCTCGTCAATCTTATCGCCGAAATCATGATCGCCCAGCCCAAGCACATCAGCGAGATGTACGGCAGCCTGCCGGAAGCCGCTCGGAAGGCCATTGAGAAGCGCGACGGCAGGAAATAAGGCGCACGCTCCGACTTGACAAATTATCTGTTTTAGACAATTTGTCTATTTCGACATGGGGGGGCGCCGCATGCGTTACGTTTCGGCCACCGAGGCCAAGCAGCGGCTGGCTGCGGTCCTGGATGCCGCCCAGCGCGAGCCGGTCGTCATCCGCCGCCAGAAGCGCGACGTGGCGGTGATGCTCTCGCCTGAGCAGTACGAGCGGCTGCGCGGCCTCAACGTCGCCGAGTTCCAGCGCTTCTGCGACCGGGTGGCGGCCGGCGCCGCCGCCCGCGGCCTGAGCGAGGAGAAGCTGGCCGAGATCCTCGGCGATGAGGGCTAGGGCGCGCCTGGTCGTCGATACCAATGCCCTCGTCAGCCGGCTCCTGCTGCCGGCCTCGCTTCCCGGACGGGCCGTGCGCAAGGCGGTTGACGAGGCGCAGCTCCTCGCCTCCGAGGCGACCCTGGCGGAATTGGCCGACGTCCTCGCCCGGCCCAAGTTCGATCCCTACGTCACCATCGCGGACCGGCAGGACTTCCTGCGCGCGGTCTTGCGCATCGCCGAGACCGTGCCGATCGTCCACCTCGTTCGCGCCTGCCGCGACCCAGGCGACGACAAGTTCCTCGGCTTGGCGGTCAACGGCGCGGCCGATGCGATCGTGACCGGCGACGCTGATCTTCTCGCCCTCCACCCGTTTCGGGATATCCCGATCCTGTCGCCCGCCGCGTATCTCGCCCGCTGAGCCCCCCGGCGCCCCCGTCGGTCACCGTATCGCAACGAAATCCGCGGGCGGGGCGCGGAAGAAAGGCGTATGATCGCGGGCAAACCCGGCGCGATTGCCGGCGCCGGATCTCGATCGAGAGGGTCTGGCACGCCATGTCGACTGGCACACCCGTTCGCGCGTTGCTGGCCGCGCTCGCGCTGGCCGCGCTTGCCCCCGCCCCCGCCCGGGCCACGGACATCAAGGTCGACCTCGAGCTGGTGCTCGCGGTCGACGTCTCCGGCAGCATCGACGCCGAGGAAGGCCGCCTCCAGCGCGACGGCTACATCCAGGCCATCGCCAACCCGCGGGTGGTGAAGGCCATCCAGTCCGGCTTCCACCGCCGCATCGCGCTCACCTACATCGAGTGGGCGGGCTTCGCCTTCCAGCAGACCGTGGTCGGCTGGCGCCTGATCGAGGACGAGGCGAGCGCCCACGCCTTCGCCTCCGCCCTGGTCGAGGCGCCGATCGGCAGCGAGCGGCGGACCTCGATCAGCGGCGCCATCGACTACGCCGTCAAGCTCTTCGATAACAACGGCTTCGAGGGCACCCGCAGGGTGATCGACATCTCCGGCGACGGCATGAACAACGCCGGGCGGATGGTCACCGACGCCCGCGACGAGGCGCTCGCCAAGGGCCTCACCATCAACGGGCTCCCCATCGTCAACGGCCGCCCGGGCCCGGGCGGCTGGGCGCAGCCGCCGGGGCTGGAGCGCTACTACGACACCCACGTCATCGGCGGGCCGGGCGCCTTCATGATCGTCGCCAGCAGTTTCGAGGACTTCGCCCGCGCCATCCTCCAGAAGATGCTGCGCGAGATCGTCGGCGATCCGCCGCCCGGAAGCCTCGCCCTCGCCGCGGAGGCTGGCACGGAGCGGGCCTCGCGCTGAGCCCCGCCCCCCGGGTAGTGTCTCATTTTGCCCTCATGCCTCGACAGGCTCGGCATGAGGGCCTTGGAAATCCGCCTCGCGCCTCAAGCCCGTCGAAGGGCGAGGCGCTTCAAACTGAGTCACTACCCGCGCCCGGGGGCGTGTTGACACCCGGGCGGCGTTCTTCTACCGGTTGCCCCAGGAACGATCGGTGGGAGCGAGGCGTCCCGCCCCACCCCTGCGCGAGCGAGGCCCCCGCCGAGGATGCCTGACGAGCCACTCCTGGTGATCGGCGCCGGCGGGTTCGCCCGCGAGGTGGCTTGGCTGATCGCGGACTGCGCCGCCGCCGGGGGCGCGATCCGCGCCGCCTGCTTCGTCGAGCGCGACGACGGGCCGGCCGTGGGCGGGGCGCTCAACGGCCTTCCCGTCCTCGCCATGGCCGGGGCGCGGGCGCGCTTTCCCGGCGCGCGGGCGGTGGTGGCGGTGGGCTCGCCGCGGCTCCGCGAGCGGCTGGCGGCCGAGGCGGCGGCGCAAGGGTTCGCCTTCGCCACCCTGGTCCATCCCGCGGTCGCGCGCTCGGCCCGGGTCGAGATCGGCGAGGGCAGCGTGATCTGCGCCGCCACGGTCGTCACGGTCAACGTGCGGATCGGCCGGCACGTGCAGATCAACCCCGGGGCGACGGTGATGCACGACGCCGAGATCGGCGATTTCGCCACCCTCGCCCCCGGCGTGCGGGTCTCGGGCGCGGTGCGGATCGGGCGCGCGGCCTTCATCGGCGCCGGGGCGGTGATCGTCAACGGCACGCCCGAGCGCCCGATCCGGATCGGCGACTACGCCACCGTCGGCGCGTGCGCGTGCGTGCTCGGCGACGTGGCCCCCGGAGCGACGGTCGCCGGTGTTCCCGCCCACCCGACCCGGGGCGACTGACAGGCGGAGGGCGGAGAGAGGACCCGTGCGGCTCGAGGAGGTCGACATCGACGGCCGGCACTGCGTGAACGACCCCGAGGAGGGCCCGCTCGAGGTCCGCTACGGGCTCCCCGGCAACGTCGAGTTCTGCCGGAGCTGCGTCGTCTCCAACCAGCGGGTCTCGCCCTCGGTGGTGACCGCGGACACGCGCGAGGGCCGCAAGAGCACCATCCCCTTCAAGGACGGCGTCTGCGAGGCCTGCCGGGTGGTGGCCAAGAAGGACACCATCGACTGGGCCGGGCGCGAGCGGATGCTGAAGGACCTCCTCGATCGCCACCGTTCGCGCGACGGCCGCTACGACTGCCTGATCCCGGGCTCGGGCGGCAAGGACTCGGTCTACCAGTCGCACGTCCTCAAGACCAAGTACGGGATGAACCCGCTCACCGTCACCTGGGCGCCGCACCTCTACACCGACGTCGGCTGGCGGAACTTCACCCGCTGGAGCCACGCCGGCGGCTTCGACAACTACCTCTTCACCCCCGACGGCCAGGTCCACCGCAAGCTCACCGAGCTCGCCTACCGCAACCTCCTGCACCCCTTCCAGCCGTTCATCTACGGCCAGCGCCACTTCCCGATGCGGATGGCGCGGATGCTGGGGATCCGGCTGATCTTCTACGGCGAGCACCACGCCGAGTACGGCGTCGCCGCGGGCGAGGACGAGAGCTCGCTGTTCCTCCCCAAGTACTTCGCCGGCGATCCCGACGGCGACCTCGTCATCGGCGGGGTGCCGGTCGCCGAGCTCGCCCGCCACGGCATCACCCGGGCCAAGCTCGAGCCCTACCTGCCGCTCCGCGAGAACGAGATCCGCGCCGCCGGGATCGAGGTCCACTTCCTCGGCTACTTCCTCAAATGGGTGCCGCAGGAGATGTACTACTACGCGGTCGAGGCCACCGGCTTCGAGCCCAACACCGAGCGGACCGAGGGCACCCACTCGCGCTACAGCTCGATCGACGACAAGATGGACGGCTTCCACTACTGGTGCGCGTTCATCAAGTTCGGGATCGGCCGCTGCACCCACGAGGCCTCGCAGGAGATCCGCCACAAGCTCCTCACCCGCGAGGAGGGCGTGGCCCTGGTCCGGCGCTTCGACGGCGAGTTCCCGCGCAAGCACTTCAAGGAGGTGCTGGAGTACATGGGCAACATGAGCGAGGAGGAGTTCTTCGCCATCGCCGACGGATTCCGCTCGCCGCACCTGTGGAAGCTCACCGGCAACGGCTGGGTGCTCCGCCACCAGGTGGCGTGAGCGCGCCGCGGTCGGCGGAGGCGGGCGATGCGGATCGGAGACCGCGAGATCGGGCCTGATCGGCCCTGCTTCGTGATCGCCGAGGCAGGCGTCAACCACAACGGCGACGTCGCCCTCGCCCGCCGCCTGATCGACGCCGCCGCCGCGGCCGGCGCCGACGCGGTCAAGTTTCAGACCTACCGCACCGAGTTGGTGGTGGCCCGCGAGGCGCCCAAGGCCGCCTACCAGGAGCGGGCCACGGGCGCGGACGAGGGCCAGTTCGAGATGCTGAAGCGCCTCGAGCTCCCCTTCGCCGCCTTCGCCGAGCTGTCCGGCCACGCCCGCGCCCGCGGCATCCTCTTTCTTTCCACCCCCTTCGACGCCGAGAGCCTCGCCTTCCTGGTCTCGCTCGGGGTGCCGGCGCTCAAGATCGCCTCGGGCGAGATCGACAACGTCCCGCTCCTCCGCCGCGCGGCGGCGAGCCGGCTGCCGCTGATCGTCTCCTCGGGCATGGCCGCGCTCGCCGAGGTCGAGGCGGCGCTGGCGACGCTGCGCGGGGCGGGGGCGCGCGAGGTGGCCCTCCTGCATTGCGTCTCCGCCTACCCGGCCCGGGCCGAGGACGCCAACCTCAGGGCGATCCCGGCGCTGGCCGCGCGGCTCGGCGTCCCGGTCGGCTTCTCCGACCATACCGAGGGGATCGCGGTCGCGCTCGCCGCCCGGGCGTTGGGGGCGGCGATCGTCGAGAAGCACTTCACCCTCGACCGGACGCTCCCCGGCCCCGACCACGCCGCCTCGCTCGAGCCCGGGCGGCTGGCGGAGATGGTGCGCGGCTTGCGCGCGGTCGAGTCCGCGCTCGGCGACGGCATCAAGGCGCCCCGCGCCGGCGAGGCGGAACTCAGGCTGGTGGCGCGCCGGAGCCTCCACGCCGCCCGCGCGCTCGCCCCCGGCGAGGCGGTGGACGAGGCGGCCGTGGTCGCGCTCCGCCCGGCGGGCGGCATCGGCCCGAGCGAGATCGACCGGGTGGTGGGGCGTCGTGCGCGCCGCGCGATCGCCGTCGGCGAGCGCCTCTCCTGGGCCGACCTCGAATGAGGCGGGTGGCGCTGGTCAGCGTCGGGCGCTCGGACTACGGCATCCAGCGCCCGCTGATCGCCGCGCTCGGCGCCGATCCCGGCTTCGAGCTGCGCCTGATCGTCGGCGGGATGCACCTCTCGGCCCGCTACGGGATGAGCGTCGCCGAGGTCGAGGCCGACGGGGCGCCGATCGCGGCGCGCATCGAGGCCGAGGCCGAGGACGACAGCCCGGCGGCAACCGCCCGCGCCATGGGCCGGGGCCTCGCCGGCTTCGCCGAGGCTTACGCGCGGATCACGCCCGACCTCGTGGTCGTCTTCGGCGACCGCTTCGAGATGTTCGCCGCCGCCGCCGCCGCGGCGCCGTTTCCGTTCCCGATCGCGCACATCTCGGGGGGGGCCTTGAGCGAGGGCGCGATCGACGATTCGTTCCGCCACGCCATCACCAAGCTCGCCCATCTCCACTTCGTCGACTGCGAGGAGGCGCGGGGCCGCGTGCTGCAGATGGGCGAGGCCGAGGAGCGGGTGTTCAACGTCGGCGCGCTTGGGCTCGACGCGCTCGCCCACACCCGGCCGATGTCGCTCGCCGAGATCGGCGAGCGTATCGGGCTCGCGCTCTCCGAGCCGCCGATCCTCGCCACCCTGCACCCGGTCACCCGCGAGGCGGGGCGGAGCGGCGAGTACGCCGAGGCGTTCCTCGCCGCGCTCGCCGGGACCGGGCTTCCCGTCGTCCTCACCTATCCCGGCGCCGACGTGGGCGCGCAGGCGATCGTCGACAGGATCGAGGGCTTCGCCGCCGCGAATGCGCGGGCGGCGGCGGTGAAGAACCTGGGACACCAGGGCTACGCGGGCCTGATGGCCGCGGCCCGGGCGATGGTGGGGAACTCCTCCAGCGGGATCATCGAGGCGGCCTCGTTCCGCCTGCCGGTGGTCGATATCGGCCCCCGGCAGAAGGGGCGGATGGCGCCGGCCAACGTGATCCGCTGCGGCCACGCCAGGGCCGAGATCGCGGCCGCGCTCGGGCGCGCGCTCTCGCCCGAGTTCCGGGCCTCGCTCGCGTCGCTGGTCAACCCCTACGGCGACGGGCGGGCGGCGCCCCGGATCGTCGAGGCTCTGCGCGCCTTTCCCCTCGGCGCCACCGCCAAGCCGTTCGTCGAACGGCGCTGAGCGGCGGCGCCGGCGCCAACCCTCAGTACAACCGCTCGCGGATCGACTGCTCGGAGTGGGCCTCGGCCGCGGCCACGTCCGGATCGCCGATCTGCTCGCAGATCATCCGCGCCAGCGAGGGGAACTCGGCCCGGTCGATGTGGCGCGAGGGGTCCCAGAGCCGCGAGCGGATCAGCGCCTTGGCGCAGTGGAAGAACACCTCCTCCACCGCCACCCGGATGGCCGCGACCGGGCGCTTGCCGTTCACCACCATCAGGTCGAGGAGGTCGGGCGCGGCGGTGACGCTCGCGGTGCCGTTCACCCGCAGCGTCTCGTTCATGCCGGGGACGAAGAAGAGGAGCCCCACGCCCGGCCGCTCGAGGAGGTTGGCGAGGGTGTCGACCCGGCGGTTCCCCGGCCGGTCGGGGATCAGCAGCGTGGTGTCGTCGAGCACCTTGACGAAGCCCGGCACGTCGCCCTTGGGCGAGACGTCGGTCGAGCCGTCGGCGCCGGCCGAGCCGATCACCAGCAGGGGCGAGAGGGCGATGAAGCGGCGCGCGTAGCCGTCGAGCCGCTCCAGGCACTTGGCCACCGAACGGCGCTGCGGCTCGCCGTAGTGCGCGCGCAGCCCCGCCCGGTCCGAGATCGCGAAACCGTCCGGCGCGTTCATCGCCTGCCCCTCCGCCCGTGACCGCCCGCCTACGATAAGGGCCGGCGCGGGCCTTGCCAAGCGCGGGCTCAGCGCCGGCGCCGGCCCTCGGCCGGGAGGGTCGGCGCCTTGGCCGGCCGGTCGGGGCCCCACACCCGGCTGTAGTAGGTCTCGGCGAGCGCGAGCGCGCCGAGCGGGTTGTGGGCGAGCACCCGGTCCTTGACCGCGAGCACCGTCACTAGGCCCTTGGAGTGGCGGAAGAACAGGCTGTCGTGGCCGACGCAGAGCCCGAGCAGGATGTTGAGCTCGCAGCCGGCGCGGTTGAGGAGCTCGGCCTGCGAGACCGGGTTGCACATCGATTCGTGCCCGCCCGGGCGGACCTTATTGGCGTCGCTCAGCCCGATCGACTCCTTGGCGAATCCGCCGTGCTTGCAGGCGACCGAGGCGACGGCGAAGCCGTGGCTCTCGAGGATGCCGCTCAGCACCCGCGCCTGGTCGGCGAAGGCGATGCAGCAGGCGATGCCGATCTTGCGCAGGCCGAGCTTCTTGGCGAAGGCGCAGATCTCCTCGACCCGCGTCCACTTGCAGTAGCCCTCGGCCTCGATCACCGCCGCCGCCTGGGCGATGCGGCGCACCTCGGGGTCGTCGTAGGCGGCATAGGCGCAGGCGATCCCCTCGTCGTCGACCTTCGAGGGGCAGAAGCCGGGCCCGCGCTCCTTGCCCTGCCCCTGGCGGCAGGCGCGCACCGTGGGCGGGCAGTAGGCGCAGCCGGGGTCGTGGTAGGTCATGGCAGCCTCGCGTCGGATACGCCCGGCCGGCGGGGGGCCGGGCGAAACTCACGGCGGCCATGGTGCCGGTCCCGGGCGCGAAATGCCACAGGATTCTTGGGGATTTGCCCGCCCGCGGCGGCCCTCGCTCAGTCGGAGACGACGGCGCCCTGCGCCTTGGCCCGCTCGACCAGATCGGGCGCGAGCCCGGCGGCGGTGAAGTTCGTCCGGGCGAGCTTGGCCCCGTCGAGCTTGGTCCCGGCGAGCTTCGCCCCGCGCAGGTTGGCCCCGGTCAGGTCGGCCTGGCTGAGGTCGGCCTCGGCGAGGTTGGTCGGCCAGGACTGCACCGCCGACGTGGCCCCGGGGCCGCGCTGGATCTCCATCGGTCGCAGGTTTGTCTCCTTGAGCGAGGCGCGCTGGAGCGAGGCGCCGGCAAGGTTGGCGCCGTCGAGGTCGGCCTTGTCGAGGATCGCCTCGCTCAGGTCGGCGCCCGAGAGGTCGGCGAAGAGCAGGAAGCAGTCGCGCAGGTTCGCCCCCCCGAGCCTGGCGCCCTTGAGCGTCGCGCCGCTCAGGTTGGCGCCGGCAAGGTTCTTGCCCTTGAGGTCGGCGCCGGCGAGTGCCGCCCGCGTGCCGCGGGCGCCGTTGCTGACGATCCACTCGTGGTGCTTGGAGAGCACGTCCTTGAGGTCGGCGGGCAGGCTGTCGAGGCGGGCCGGAACCACGGCGTCGAGGAGGTCGGCGCTCGAGAGGTTGCAGTTGACCATCAGCGCCCCCCTGAGGTTCGCCTTCGACAGCCGGCACTGCGAGAGGTTGGCGTTGGTCAGGTTGGCATTGGCGAGGTTGCACTCCTTCATCATCGCCGAGCTGAGGTCGGCGTTGGTGAGGTCGACCCGGGAGAGGTCGGCGGCGTACATCTCCGCCTCGTTGAGCCGGGCCGAGACCAGCGAGGCGCCGGCGAGGGTGGCGTTGGAGATGGTGTCGCGGATCTCGCTCGCCCGCGCCTCCTCCTCGGCGCTCATGTTCTCGCGCTTGAGCTTGAGCGCGGCGTCCATCAGCGCCCCGGGGCGGAGGTCGACGCCGGTGAGGTTGGCGTCCCTGAGCCGGGCGCCGCTCAGGTTGGCGCCGCGCAGGTCGGCGCGGGTGAGCGAGGCCCCTTCGAGGTCGGCCTCGGCGAGGGTGGCGCCGAAGAGGTCGGCGAAGCTCAGGTCGGCCTTGGTCAGCACCGTGCGGGTGAGGTTGGTCCCGGAAAGGAGCGCCGATTGCAGGTTGACGCTCGGCAGCTTGAGCCCGGAGAGGTTCGCGAGCTTGAGGTTGGCGCGCTGGCCGTCGAGATGGCCTTTGACGAACCTTCGGTGCCGGCGCAGGATCTCGACGAATTCCTGGGGTGTCATCATCGGGCCCCCGATGTCGCGACAAGCCGCACGCACGCGCGAGGCGCTTCCGCCCCGCTCGCCCTCCTCACCTTGTATTTGTACAAATTACGAGATAGTCGCCGAAGATAATATTCTACCACAACTGAGCCCGCTCGGCGATGGCGCCGCTAGAGGGTGGCGCCGGCCGCCTCGGCGACCGCCTTCAGCTCCTCGCTCATCTCGCAGTCGGCGAGCTTCGCGTCCGACAGCTTCGCACCCTTGAGTTGCGTTCCCGCAAGCCGGGCCCCGTGCAGGTCGGCGCCGCTGAGATCGGCGTCGCGGGCGTCGGCGTCGGTGAGGTTGGCCGGCCACTTCCGTCCGCCGACCGGCGTCTGGTCGCCGACCGCCCGCCCGGGCCGGATCTCCATCGGCCTCAGGTTCGCCTTCTTGAGCGAGGCCGCCCTCAGGACCGCGCCGCTCAAGTTGGCGCCGTCCAGGTCGGCGTCGTCCAGGGTCGCGCCGCCGAGGTTGGCGCCGGAGAGGTCGGCGAACAGCAGGAAGCAGTCGCTCAGCTTGGCCTTGGCGAGGTTGGCACCCTTCAGGTTGGCGCCGCTGAGGTTGGTCCCGGCGAGGTCGACCCCGGCGAGGTCCTTGCCGGCGAGGTCGGCCCGGGCGCCCCGCTCGCCGTTGGAGGCGATCCACTGGTTGTGCGCCTGCAGGACCTTGAGGAGGTCGAGCGGCAGGTCGTCGAGCGGTCGCGGCAGGTGGGCGTCGCGGAGGTCGGCGTTCTTCAGGTTGACGTTGACCATCAGCGCCCCCCTCAGGTTGGCGCCCTTGAGCTTGGCCCCGCTGAGGTCGGCGCCGGTGAGGTTGGCGCTCTGCAGGTTGACCTCCTGCATGCGCGCGTCGCGGAGCCGGGCGTGGGTGAGGTCGGCGCGCGACATGTCGGCGGCGAAGAGGTCGGCGCCCGAGAAGTTCGCCGCCACCATCCGCGCCGCGACCATGCTGACGTTGGAAATGTTCTCGCGGAGGTCGCGGGCGCGCACCGTCTCCTCCTCGCTCATGTCGGCGCGCTTGAGCCTGACCGCCGCATCCAGGAGCGCCCCGGGGCGAAGGTCCGCGTCCTCGAGGTTGGCGCTGTGGAGGACGGTGCCGCTCAGATTGGCGCCGCGCATGTCGGCGCGGTAGAGGTTGGCGTCGCTCATGTCGGCGTCGTGGAGGTCGGCGCCGAAGAGGTCGGCGTAGGAGAGGTCGCACCCGGTCATCACGCAGTAGCTGAAATTGGCCCCCGACAGCAGTGCCTGCTGCAGGTTGACCCCGGGAAGCCTGAGCCGCGACAGGTTCTTGAGCTTGAGGTCGGCGCGCCGGCCGCCGACGCTCTTCACGAATTTCTGGTGGTCCTTGAGAATCTGTACGAACTGCTGCGGCGTCATGCGGCGACCTTCGGATCGTCCCTCGTATCGTGTTGGGGCGGCGGCGCCCGTCCGGCAGGGCCGGCAGAAACGGCCCCGGGCGGCCGGGACCGCCCCGGGGCGACGTCTGGCCTCAGTCTATCCCGATTCTCCTTGAGGTCGAGTCTCTTGGCGCCGCTCCGGCGGGCGCAGCCGGTTCTACTCGGTCGGGATATGCTCTAAGATGAGCCTCCGTCCTTCGGAGGCCGGACGGGCGGGCGGTCCGTGCGCGTCCCGTCGGCGCAAAGGGGAGGCTCATGCGCGACCTGCAATTTCCCGGCCGCTCCGTGGTCCACGCGACCCGCGGCATGGCCGCCACCTCGCAGCCGATCTCGACCCTGACCGCGCTCGACGTGCTGAGGGCCGGGGGCAACGCGGCCGACGCCGCGGTCGCGGCCTGCGCCGTGCAGTGCGTGGTCGAGCCGCAGTCGACGGGCATCGGCGGCGACTGCTTCGTCCTCTATGCGCCGGCGGGCGAGCGGCGGGTGATCGCGCTCAACGGCTCGGGCCGGGCGCCGGCGGCGGCCAAGGCCGAGTGGTTCCTCGCCCGCGGCATCAACGGCCGGGTCGATGCCACCAGCGCCCACGCGGTGACCGTGCCGGGGGCGGTGGACGCCTGGGCCCGGCTGGTCGCCGACCACAGCCGGAAGGGCCTCGACGAGCTCCTTCAGCCGGCCATCCGCCTCGCCGAGGAGGGCTGGCCGGTGCATGCCCGGACCGCCTTCGACTGGGCGGCGAGCGTGGGCAAGCTGGAGAAGGACGAGGCCGCGCGCCGCCACTACCTCAAGGACGGCAGGCCGTACCGCGAGGGCGAGGTGCTGCGCCAGCCCCTCCTCGCCGCCACGCTCAGGCGGATCGCGGGCGAGGGCCGCGACGGCTTCTACAAGGGCGCGGTGGCCGAGGACATCGTCGCCTGCCTCAACGCCAAGGGCGGGCTCCACACCCTCGACGACTTCGCCGCCCACCGCGGCGACTACGTCGAGCCGATCCGCACCGGCTACCGCGGCTACGAGGCGCACGAGTGCCCGCCCAACGGCTCCGGCATCGTCGCCCTGATGATGCTCAACGTGCTCGCTGGCCTAGACCTGGCCGCGGGTGGGCCGCTGGGGGCGCGCCGGCTGCACCACCTCATCGAGGCGGCCAAGCTCTGCTACCGCGACCGCAACGCCTTCGTCGCCGACCCGACCCAGGCCGACGTGCCGGTGAAGATGCTGCTCTCGGCGGAGTACGCCGATTACCTGCGCGGGCTGATCGACCCGGCGAGGGCGATGGACAGGCTCCCCGCCCCGGGCTGGCCGGCGCACGAGGACACGGTCTATCTCTGCGTCGTCGACGGCGACGGCAACGCCTGCTCGTTCATCAACTCGCTGTTCCAGTCCTTCGGCAGCGGCATCCTCGCCCCGAGCTCGGGCGTGATGCTGCAGAACCGCGGCTTCGGCTTCGTCATCGAGCCCGGCCATCGCAACTGCATCGCGCCCCGCAAGCGGCCGCTGCACACCATCATCCCGGCCATGCTCACCGAGGGCGGGCGGGCACGCATGCCCTTCGGGGTGATGGGCGGGCAGTACCAGCCCTTCGGCCAGGTCTGGTTCCTGACCAACCTCCTCGACTTCGGGCTCGACCTCCAGGAGGCGATCGACCTCGCCCGCCTGTTCCCCTTAAGCGGCGTGGTCCAGGTCGAGCGCGGCATCCCGGCCGAGGCCGCGCGGGGGCTGATCGCGCTCGGCCACCGCCTCGAGCTGGCGGACAAGCCCCACGGCGGCGGCCAGGCGATCTGGATCGACTGGGAGCGGGGCGTGCTCCGCGCCGGCTCGGAGCCACGCAAGGACGGCTGCGCCCTCGGGTTCTGAACGTCCGGCGCGAAGGGTGTGCCGATCCAGGGTGTCGAAACAGCCCGACTCGCTTCGAGTCGGATTCCGGGGCAAGCCCCGGGCAAGGGGCGCGGGAGGGAGGAAACGATGGCAGGCAAAGCGAAGACCGCCTACGACCAGTCGCTGCGGCTCGACGGCAAGGTCGCGCTCGTCACCGGCGCCAGCCGCGGCATCGGCCGGGTCATCGCCCGGGCGTTGGCCGCGGCCGGGGCGGAAACGGTGCTGCTGGCCCGCACCGGAAGCGAGATCGAGGCGCTCGGCCGCGAGATCGCGGCCGCCGGGGGCCGCGCCTCGACCCTCGTCGCCGACGTCTGCGACACCGCCCGGGTCCGCCCCGCGATCGAGCGCCTCGCGCGCCTCGACGTCCTCGTCAACAACGCCGGCAAGAACATCCCCCAGCCCTTCCTCGACGCGACCGAGGCGGCGTTCGACGACGTCTTCACCCTCAACGTCCGCGCCCCGTTCCTGGTGGCGCAGGCGGCGGCCCGGCGCATGGTCGTCGGCGGCCAGGGCGGGGTGATCGTCAACATCGGCTCCACCTTCGGCCATGTCGGCGGCGGCGAGCGGTCGGTCTACTGCGCCAGCAAGCACGCCATCGAGGGCCTGACCAAGGCGATGGCGCTCGACCTCGCCCCCCACGGCATCCGCGTGGTCACGGTCTGCCCCACCTGGACCGGCACCGAGCGGGCGCGGAAGGCGCTCGAGGACAAGGCGCTCCGCGCCTCGGTGCTGGCGCGCATCCCGCTCGGGCGCATCGGCGAGCCCGAGGACATCGCCAACGCGGTGGTGTTCATGTGCTCGTCGGCGGCGGCAATGATCACCGGCACCAGCCTCCTGGTCGACGGCGGCTGGACCGTGCCGTGAGGCCGGCGGCGCGGACGGGCGGGATGGCCGGGCGGTGAGCGCGGGCGGGCTCCCGGTCCGCCTCGACGGCAAGGTGGCGGCGGTCACCGGCGCCGGGCGCGGCATCGGCCGCGCCTGCGCCCGCGCGCTCGCCGCGGCCGGGGCCGAGGTGGCGCTCCTCGCCCGCTCGCGCGACCAGATCGAGGCCGTCGCCGCCGAGATTGCCGCCGCCGGCGGCCAGGCGCGGGCCGTCGCCTGCGACGTCTGCGACCCGGCGCAGGTGCGCTCGGCGATCGGCGCCCTGTCGCGGCTCGACGTGCTGGTCAACAACGCCGGGGTCAACCGGCCGCAGCCCTTCCTCGAGGTCAGCGAGGAGGCCCTCGACCTCATGCTCGGGCTCAACGTCCGCGCCGCCTTCCTGGTGGCGCAGGCCGCGGCGCGGCGGATGGTCGCCGGCGGCGAGGGCGGCGCGATCGTCCACATCGGCTCGACGCTGGGGCGGGTGGGCTCGCGCGAGCGCACCGTCTACTGCGCCACCAAGCACGCCATCGAGGGCCTGACCAAGGCCATGGCCCTCGACCTCGCGCCCTATGGGATCCGGGTGAACGCGGTCTCGCCCACCTTCGTCGAGACCGAGATGACGCGCCGGGCGCTCGCCGATCCCGCCTTCCGGGCCAGCGTCGTCGAGCGCATCCCCCTGGGCCGGGTCGGCCGGCCCGAGGACGTGGCCGGGGCGGTGGCGTTCCTCGCCTCGCCGGCGGCGGCGATGATCACCGGCGCCAGCCTGCTGGTCGACGGCGGCTGGGTCGCCCGCTGACGGCCGCGGCGCGGCGGCGACGGGGCGGGGCCGGCGGCTCAGCCAAGTTCCCCGCATTCGTGACGTTCGACGTCATTCCGGCCGAAGCGAAGCGGAGAGCCGGAATCCAGGGGACTCCTGGATACCCGCTGTCGCGGGTATGACGCAGAAAAGCCGCGGCGCGAATCGAAATCCCCGCGGCTCGCCATCAGCCCTCGGCGACGGTCGGGTTCTCGAGCGCGCCGAGGCCGTCGATCTCCACCCGCACCCGCTGCCCCGGCTTCAGGAACACCTGCGGCTTGCGCCAGAAGCCGACGCCGGCGGGGGTGCCGGTGAGCAGCACCTCGCCCACCTCCAGGGTCCAGACCTGCGAGACGTGGGCGATGATGGCGCGGATCGGGAAGATCATCTCGCCGGTGCTCGTCTCCTGCCTCACCTCGCCGTCGACCAGGGTGCGAAGCTTCAGCGCCTGCGGGTCGGGCACCTCGTCGGCGGTCACCAGCGCCGGGCCGAGGGGGGCGAAGGTGTCGAACGACTTGCCGACCATGATCTGGCTGGTCGCCTTCTGGAAGTCGCGGGCCGAGACGTCGTTGGCGACCATGTATCCGGCGACGTGGGCGAGCGCATCCGCCTCGGCGACGTAGCGCCCCGGCCGGCCGATCACCACCGCGAGCTCGCCCTCGTAGTCGACCATGCTGGAGACGCGCGGCAGCACGATCGCCTCGCCGGGGCCGATGACGTTGGCCGGGAACTTCGAGAACAGCACCGGGCGCTCGGGCAGCGGGCGGTCGCCGCCCTCCTTGACGTGCTCGGCGTAGTTCCGCGCCATGCAGACGATCTTGGGCGGGCGCGGGATGGGGGCGAGGAGGCGGACCCGGGCGAGGTCGAGGACGCAGCCCTCGCCCAGCTCTCCGGCCCGCGCCAGCGCCTCGGCCGCCTCCGTCCGCGCCCGCTCGCCCGCCGCGAGGACGGCGAGCACGTCCCCGGCGGGGGCGAGCGCGCTCGCCCGCCCGGTGCGCTTGGCGAGGCGCCGGCCGGCGGCGGCGAGGTCGAGCACCCGGCCCCGGCAGGCCTCGGCGTCGGCCCCGATCAGCGCCCCGGCGCGGGCGCGCCCCTCGTGCACGAACGTGACCAGCCTCATGACCTCCTCCTTGCCTCTCCGGCGTCCGCCGGCCGGGCGCGGCCGCCGTCGGCGCGGGCCTCGCGGACGGTGATGTAGGTGGCGCTGGCGAAGATGACGGTGCCGCCGATCCAGGTCCAGGGATCGGGAACCTCGGCGAAGAGCAGGTAGCCGACCAGGGTCGCCCACACCAGGCGGCCGAAGTCGAGCGGCATCACCGCCGTCGCCTCGGCCTCCTTGAGCGACTGGGCGATGCACATCTGCCCCGCCACCTGGCAGGCGCCGACCATCGCCAGCCAGCCGAGGTCGGCGGGCGTCGGCGGCACCCAGACGAGGAAGGCGGGGACGAAATTCATGGCGGTGAGGAAGAGGGCCATGTAGGCGACGATGGTGACGCTAGCCTCGGTGCGGGCCAGGATCTTGGTGAGGATCAGCACCAAGGCCCAGCCCACCGCCGAGCCGAGCGCCCACAGCCCGCCCACGTCCACCGCCTCGATCCCGGGGCGGAAGATGACCAGCATCCCCGCGAACCCGACGACGAGCGCGAGCGCCCGGCGGGCGCGCATCGCCTCGCCCAGCACGAACACCGCCGCGACCGAGGCGAAGAGCGGCGAGGTGAAGCTGATGGCGTTGATGGCCGAGAGCTTGGTGCCGGGGATGGCGAGCGCCTCGTGCAGCGTGATCATCGCCGCGACGTTCATCAGCGAGCGCCAGAGGTGGAGCCCGATCCGCCGCGTGCGGAAGGGGGCGAGGCCGACCTTGAGGAACCAGGGGCCGAGGAGAAGAAGCGCGAAGAAGGTGCGGAAGAAGGCGGTCTCGGCCGGCGGCAGGTGGGCCGAGACGTGCCGCACCGCCGCGTGCAGGAAGACCACGAACACGGTCGAGGCGACCATCAGCAGCATGCCCCGCAGCGTCGAGGGCGCGCTCAAGGATCGGCGGATCGCGGTCGGCACGGCGCGGTTGGACGGGATGGTCTCGGGCCTGGGCGAAGGGGCGACGGGACGAGTGCCCATCATAGGCGGAAAGAAGGGCGCGCGGAAACGCCGATCTCGCCGGCGCCGGCGCCCGCCGGCCCGCGCGCCGCGGGCTTGACAGGCGGCGGCGAACGGCCTCCCATCGTCGCCCGGACCGGCCGGTGGCATGAGCGCCACGGGCCTAACCGCCGACAAGAGCAAGCGGCGCGCGCGGCCGGCGGAGGCGAGGGAGGAAGGAGGGGGAAATGTCGGGCTCGAACGGGGACTACGTCTCGCGGCGGAGCGCGCTGATCGGCACCCGCCACATGGTCGCGGCCGGCCACGTCCTCGCCGCCGAGGCGGCGCACCAGGTGCTGGAGGCGGGCGGCAACGCCGTCGATGCGGCGGTCGCCGGCGGGCTCGTCCTGGGGGTGGTGCAGAGCGAGTTCGTCAACGTCGCCGGGGTGGCGCCGATCCTGATCCACATCGCCGGGACCGGCGAGAGCGTCACCATCGACGGCCTCGGGGTGTGGCCGCGCGCGGCCTCGGCCGAGTTCTTCCGCCAGACCTACGGCGGCGACATCCCGCGCGGGATCCACCGGGTGGTGGTGCCGGCCGCCCCCGACGCCTGGCTCACCGCGCTCGAGCGCTTCGGCAGCATGGGCTTCGCCGAGGTCGCGGCGAGCGCCATCCGCTTCGCCCGCGAGGGCTTCGTGATGTACCCGCTGATGGCGCACCTGATCGAGAAGAACGCCGCCCACTACGCCGAGTGGCCGGCGAGCGCGGCGATCTATCTCCCCGGCGGGCGAGCGCCGAAGGTGGGCGAGGTGTTCGTGCAGGCCGACCTCGCGCGCACGCTCCAGTACATGGCCGACGAGGAGAAGGCGGCCGCCGCGAAGGGCCGCGAGGCCGGCATAGGGGCCGCCCGCGACGCCTTCTACAAGGGCGACATCGCCGCCGCCATCGTCCGCTACCACCGCGAGAACGGCGGCTTCCTTACCGCCGAGGACATGGCCGGATACCGGGTCTCGGTCGAGCCGCCGGTCGCCACCCGCTTCCGCGACTACGAGGTGCTGACCTGCGGCCCCTGGTGCCAGGGCCCCGCCTTCGCCCACGCGCTCAGGCTCCTCGACGGCTTCGACCTTGCCCGCATGGGCCACAACTCGCCCGCCTACGCCCACACCCTGATCGAGGCGTTCAAGCTCGTCTTCGCCGACCGCGAGCGCCACTACGGCGATCCCCGGTTCGTCGACGTGCCGCTCGAAGGGCTCCTCTCGCCCGAGTACGCGACCGCGCGCCGGGCGCTGATCCGCCCCTTCACCGCCTGGAGCGAGATGCCGCCGGCCGGCGATCCCCGGCTCACGGCACCCGTCTCGGCCGCGGGCGGCGGCCGGCTCCGCGCCGCCGGCGGCGCGTTCGACCTCGCCGACACCTCCTACATCTGCGTCGTCGACCGGCTGGGCAACGCCGTCTCGGCCACCCCCAGCGACAACTCCTGGAGCCAGCCGGTGGTGCCGGGCACCGGGCTCTCGCCCTCGGGCCGGGGCTCGCAGTCCCGGACCGACCCCGCGCACCCCTGTTGCCTCGCCCCCGGCAAGCGCCCCCGCCTCACCCCCAACCCGGCGATGGTGATGAAGGGGGGGCGCCCGTTCATGCCCATCGGCTCGCCCGGCGGCGACGTGCAGGTGCAGGCGATGGTGCA
Source organism: Pseudomonadota bacterium (assembly GCA_016202695.1). Taxonomy (GTDB): domain Bacteria; phylum Pseudomonadota; class Alphaproteobacteria; order JACQOE01; family JACQOE01; genus JACQOE01. The sequence goes on from JACQOE010000003.1 coordinate 39,451, forward strand.
GGCGTTCCTCAACGTCGCCGCCTTCGGCATGGACCCGCAGGTGGCGGTGGACGCGCCCCGCTTCGCCACCTTCAGCTTCCCCAACAGCTTCGCCCCCCACGCCTATCTCCCCGGGCGGGCGAACCTGGAGGGGCGGATCGCGCCCGAGGTGGGAAGCCGGCTCGCGGCGCTGGGCAACGACGTCGAGTGGTGGCCCGAGGCGACCTACCTCGCCGGCGCGGTCTGCGCCATCGTCGTCGATCGCGACCGGGGTACGCTCGCCGGCGCCGCCGACTTCCGCCGCCACACCGGGGTGGCGGGCTGGTGAGGAAAGATCATCGACGTTTTATTCGGCAGAAGTTTCGGACTCCTCACGGACCGCATACTGTTCCATCTGGAACGACACGCGAAGGAGCTGGTCCTTAAGCACCTTGATCGTATTAGGATCGAGCTTGGCCCGCAGGCGCTGAGTCCGCCACTCCGCCGGGCTGGAATTTGTCATCGGAGATCTCGCGGGCACACACTTCCTACGACAACACGATGACCAACGGAATATCTCCATTCAGGACTGATCGCCAGTTAGTGGTCTTTGCCGGGCAGTTCCTTCGAGAGCGCGTTCGCCATCTTCGAAAGGATGTGGCTATCTGCCTGACACCCAACAAGCAAGGAAGTCATGCTTATTTCCCGGCCCTTATGGCTAGCTTTGCGTTTCTGGAACTGTTGAGTGGGCTTCACGCAGGTAAACTGAACGGGGTTAGGTTGGAAGATTTCTGCAAGTACACCAACGATTTCATGAATGGAACAAACTACGATCGGAAAAAATTGGCGATTCTTCTTGAGGTGATCAGGCACAAGGTCGCGCACCTAGCACACCCTTATTTCGTCTTTGACACGAAAACGAGCAAGCACCTTTGTTCCCCTCCAATGAGGTTGACCTGGACTGTCTACGAGCGGAATCGCCCTCAGCCGATTGAAGTGATCCCATAC
>JACQOE010000070.1 GCA_016202695.1 Pseudomonadota bacterium
CCACCCGCTCGCCGTCCTTGTAGACCGGCTTGAACATGAAGATGTCGTTGAGGTGGCTTCCCCCCGAGTAGGGGTCGTTCTGGGCGACGATGTCGCCCTCGTGGATGTCGTCGCCGAAATGATCGAGGCAGCCCCTGAGCGCCGGCATGGTGGCGCCGAGATGCGCGGGCAGCGCCAGGCCCTGCACGCACATGCGCCCCTGGGTGTCGCAGATCGAGGTCGAGAAGTCGAGGTTGCTCTTGACCACCGTCGAGCGCGACGTGCGGATCACGGTGACGATCATGTTGTCGGCGATCGTCACCAGGGCGTTGCGGATCAGCTCACGTTTGATCGGGTTCAGGTCTGCCATCAAGCACCTCGTCGGGATTCGCGGGCGCGCCGTCGCGCCTCGTCGGTTGCCTTTCGGTCGACGCTGAGCGTCGCCGGATCGATCACCACGCCGTAGGTTTCGCGGGCGTGGGGAATCGTCGCCTTCTCCTCGAGCACGTCCTCGAGCACCGCCTCGGGGTCGCGCTCCAGAGGATCGCCGTAGCCGCCCGAGCCCGGCATCTCGCCGCGCACCACGTCGCCCCGGCGCATCCGGCGGATGAACTTCGAGGGCAGCACCGCGGCCTCGCCTTCGGGATTCTGGACGATGCGCCCGGGGGCGCCCTGACCGCCGCCCATCACCCCCCAGGGGCGGAACTTCTGGCGGTCGGAGCGAAGCTGCACCATCGCCTCGTCGGCCAGGAGGCGGTACTGGCGGACGATCCCGAGCGCGCCCCGGTACTTGCCCGCGCCCTCGGTGTCGGGAAGGAAGGCGTATTCCTCGATCAGCACCGGGCTCTCGGCCTCGACCACCTCGACCGGCACGTTGGCGACGTTGCCGAGGCAGTAGGGCCCGGCGTCCTGGCCGTCGCGGTCGGGCCCGCCGCCCTGTCCGGTCATGACGTGGAACTCGAGCAGCAGGAACGGCTTGCGGTCCTTCTCGTAGCCGGCGATGGCGACCGCGAACTCCGAGCCGCCGGGGCAGCCCGGGCGCTGGCCCTTGAGGAGCTCCGACATCAGCCCGAGGCCCATGGTGCGGATGCGGTAGCCGCCCTGGCCGCGGGCGCCGAAGGGGGCGGGGAAGACCGGGTTCACCCAGCAGCCCTCGGGCGCGATCACGGTGATCGGCCGGTAGAAGCCCTGGTTGGTGGGGATGTCGAGGTCGAGCGCGGTGCGGATGCCGGCGAAGATGCAGCTCGCCGTGAACCAGTAGTTGGGGTTCAGCGCGCCGCTGGTCTGCGGCGAGGTGCCGGTGAAGTCGACGACGATCTCGTCGCCCTTGACCGTCATCTTGGCGTAGATGCGGACCGGCGCCGAGCCGGTGCCGTCGTCGTCGTTGTAGTCGGTGAACTCCACCGTCGCGTCGGGCAGCGCGGCGATGCCCTTGCGGGTCCGCTTCTCGGCGTAGTCCAGGAGGTCGGCCATGTAGGTCTTGAGGTCGGCTGCGCTGTAGCTCTCCAGGAGCTGGTGGAACTCCCGCTCGGCGACGTTGAGGGCCGAGACCTGGGAGCGGAAGTCGCCGAGCACCTTGTCGGCGACGCGGACGTTGTGCTCGACGATGCGGAACAGGGTGGTGTTGAGCTTGCCCTTCTCGTAGAGCTTGGAGGGCGGAATCCGCAGCCCCTCCTGGAAGATCTCGGTCGAGTCGGTGGCGTTGCCGCCCGGCACCCGCCCGCCCATGTCGGTGTGGTGGAGGATGATGCCGAGGATGGCGATCCGTTCGCCGTCCTTGTAGACGGGCTTGAACATGAAGACGTCGTTCAGGTGGCTGCCGCCGGCGTAGGGATCGTTGCTGATCATGATGTCGCCGGGGTGGACGTCGTCGCCGAAGTAGGAGAGGCAGCCCTTGAGCGCCGGCGGGGTGGCGCCGAGGTGCGAGGGCAGCGACAGCCCCTGGGCGACCATGTCGCCGTTGGCGTCGCAGACCGAGGCCGAGAAGTCGAGGTTGACCTTGACCACCACCGAGCGCGAGGTGCGGATCACGGTGACGATCATGTTGTCGGCGATCGTCACCAGGGCGTTGCGGATCAGCTCGCGGGTGATCGGATTGATCTCCATCGCCGTCATCCCCTGCTCGCGGCGCCCTGGCGGGCGCTGTTGGTCGCCTCGCGGTCGACCTCCATCCTCGCCGGGTCGATCACCACGCCGTAGGCTTCGCCGGCGTGGGCGACGGTGACCTTCTCGTCGATCACGTCCTCGAGCACGCGTCCGGGGTCGCGGGCGAAGGGATCGCCGTAGCCGCCCGAGGCCGCCATCTCGGCGAGGAAGACGTCGTCCTTGCGGAACTCGCGCACGAACTTCGAGGGCAGCTCCTCGGCGGCGTTGGTGTGCGGGTTCCTGAGCGAGCGGGCCTTGCGGCCGGGCCGGCCCCCGAACAGGCCCCAGCAGGCGGTCTTGTGCCGGTCCGAGCGCAGGTTGACGACCGCCTTCTCCGCCAGCAGGCGGTAGCGCCGGGCGATGCCGAGCGAGCCGCGATACTCGCCGGGGCCGCCGGAATCGGGGATCAGGCTGTACTCCTCGATCCGCAGCGGGCTGTCGGCCTCGATGTACTCGACCGGGGTGTTGGCGAGGTTGCCGAGGCAGTAGGGGCCGCCCTCCTGGCCGTCGCGGTCGGGGCCGCCGCCGTGCCCGGTCATGTTGTGGAACTCGAGATGGAGGAAGGGCTTGCCGGCGCGGTCGTAGCCGGCGACCGACAGCCCGAACTCGGAGCCCCCGCAGCAGGCCGGGTAGCGCCCGGGCAGGAGCTTGGCCAGCGCCCCGAGGATGATCGAGCGGATGCGGTATCCGCCCTGGCCGCGCGCCCCCAGCGCCGCCGGGAACCTCGGGTTCACCCAGCTCCCCTCGGGGGCGATGATCGTGATCGGGCGGTAGAAGCCGGCATTGTTGGGCATGCCGGCGGGCATGATGGTCCTGAGCCCGGCATAGGTGAGCGAGGCGGTGAACCAGTAGTTGGTGTGCAGCGACCCGCCCATCTGCGGCGAGGTTCCGGAGTAGTCGGCGACGATCCGGTCGCCCTTGACGGTGAGCTTGAGGTGGATCCTGATCGGCCCGTTGCCGACGCCGTCGTCGTCGTTCCACTCGGTGAACTCGACCTCGCCGTCGGGCAGCGCCCGGATGCTGGCCCGGGCCAGCTCCTCGGTGTAGTCGACGAGGGCCTTCATGTAGGCCTTGAACTCGCCGACCTCGTAGTCGGCGAGGATGTTCTGCAGGTCGCGGTCGGCGGCGTTGAGCGCCGCGATCTGCGAGCGCACGTCGCCCATCGTCTTCTCGGGGATGCGGGTGTTGTACTGGATGAAGCGCATCACCGTCGGGTCGACCGTTCCCCGCACCTGGATCTTGCAGGGGGGGATGCGCACCCCCTCCTGGAAGATCTCCATGCTGTCGGCGGCGTTGCCGCCGGCGACCCGCCCGCCGAGGTCGGAGTGGTGCAGGATGAGGGCCAGGATGCAGACCCGCTCGCCGTTCTTGAAGATCGGCTTGAACATGAAGATGTCGTTGAGATGGCTGCCCCCCGAATAGGGGTCGTTGTTGGCCATGATGTCGCCGTCTTCGAGGTCGTCGCCGAAGTAGTCGAGGCAGTAGCGAAGCGCGGGCATGGTGGCGCCGAGATGCGCGGGCAGCGCCAGGCCCTGGGCCACCATCTCGCCCTTGGCGTCGCAGATCGAGCTTGAGAAGTCGAGGTTGTTCTTGACCAGGGTGGTGCGCGAGGTGCGGATCACCGACACGATGATGTTGTCGGCGACCGTGGCGAGCGCGTTCTTGACCAGCTCGCGCTTGATGGGATTGATCGGCATCGGCCCGCTCCGCCGCCGGACGCCGCGTTCAGAGCCGGTCCATCACGATGTTGTTCCAGCCGTCGAGGTGCGCGCTCCAGCCCGGGCGAACGACGGTGGTGGTGTCGTACTCCTCGACGATCAGCGGGCCCTTGACGGGCTTCGTCGTGAGGTCGACGCGCGGCTTGACCGGGGTCTTGAGCCAGCCCAGCTCGGGCCCGTAATAGGCGTTGCGCTCGCCGCGCTCGGCGATCAGCTCGCGGGCGCGCTTGACCCGCGCCGGCACGCGCGGGAAGTCGGACAACCCGCGCCCCAGCACCTTGAGCGCCACGTACTGCATCTTCTCGTTGTCCGAGCGGTAGCCGTAGTTCTGGTTGTGGGCCTGGCCGAAGAGCTCGGCCATGGCGGCGTTGGTGCCGCCGTCCAGCTTGAGGCCGGGGAAGGGGATGCGAAGCGTCCAGGTCTGGCCGACGTACTTCATCTCGGCGAAGAGCTCGATCTGGCGTCGCTCGGGCTTGGCGAAGCCTTCCGAGGCGAGGAGCCCGACGGCCTCGTCGATCATGGGGGCGAAGGTGGCGTTGAGCTGTTCGGGCGTGGTTTCGTCCATGCGCCGGTAGAAGCCGCGGATCACCTGATGCTCGACGTCGGCGAAGAGGAGGCCGAGGGCGCTGAACAGCCCCGCCACCGGGGGGATGATGATGCGCCGGATGCGCAGCGTGTCGGCGAGGTTGCCAGCGTGGACGCCGCCGTTTCCGCCCATCGCCACCAGCGCGTAGCGCGAGGGATCCTGCCCGCGCTCGGAGGAGACCCCCGAGAGGGCGCGCATCATGTTGGCGTTGGCGATGAGATGGATGCCGTAGGCGGTGTCGGTGGCCGACTGCTTCAGCTTCGTCCCCAGCGCCGCGACCGCCGCCTTGGCCTTCTCGAAATTGAGCTCGAGCTCGCCGCCGACCAGCGCCTTCGGGTTGAGGTAGCCGAGGATCAGGTTGGCGTCGGTCACCGTCGGCTGCTCGCCGCCGCGGTTGTAGCAGATCGGTCCCGGCACCGCGCCCGCGCTCTGCGGCCCGACGTGGAAACCGCCGGCGGCGTCGACGACCGCGATCGAGCCGCCCCCCGCGCCCACCTCGGCGATGTCGATGGTCGGGACCTGCACCGCGTAGCCCCCGCCCTGGACCAGGCGGTGCCCGACATGGGCGTCGCCCACCTCCGACTCGGGCATGATGGTGAACTCGCCGTTCTGGATCAGCGACGCCTTGGCCGTGGTCCCGCCCATGTCGAGGACCATGAGATTGTCGAACTTGATGTGCCGTCCCAGCCGCTGCACGCCGACCACGCCGGCGGCCGGGCCCGACTCGATGACGTAGACCGGGTTGGTTCCCGCCTGGTCGCCCGGCAGCACCCCGCCGCTCGACTGCATGATCATCAGCGGGACCTTGATGCCGATCTTGCGCATCCGGTTCTGAAGCGAACGCACGTAGCGCTCGACCACGGGGCGGATATAGGCGTTGACCACCGTGGTCGAGGTCCGCTCGTACTCCTGGATCTGGGGCAGGAGCTGGGCCGAGGCCGAGACCGGGATGCCGGGCAGCCGCGCCTGCAGGTGGCGCTGGGCGGCGAGCTCGTTCTCGGCGTTGACGTAAGAGTTGATGAAGCAGATGGCGACCGCCTCGACCTTTTTCTCGACCAGTCGGTCGGCGATGCGGTCGAGCTCGGCGAGGTCGACCGGCTCGAGCACGGATCCGTCGCCGCCCACGCGCTCGCGCACCTCGAAGCGCAGCCGCCGCCGGACCAGCGGATCGGGCTTGCGAAAGCTGATGTCGTAGAGCCGCGGCGAGCGGAACCGGCCCAGCTCGAGCACGTCGCGGAAGCCGCGGGTGGTGACGAGGGCGACGGTCACCCCTTTGCGCTCGATGATGGCGTTGGTGGCGATCGTCGTGCCGTGACCGAACTCGATGATGTCGCCGGCGGCGATGCCGGTCGACTGAAGGAGCGCGAGCACGCCCTCCTCGATGGCCCGGCTGTAGTCGTCGGGGGTCGAAAGCACCTTCTTGCTGTGGAGCGTGCCGTTCGGATCGAGCAGCACGATGTCGGTGAATGTCCCGCCAATGTCGACTCCGAGCCTGTAGGTGGTCATGCGCAAGTTCCTTTCCGTCGCGATATCGTCCGAGCCGAGCCCTTATCGCGACCCCGCGAGTGCGTGGCCGGGGCCCCGCGCGGCGGCCGTGCGCCCCCGGCGGGAAAGCCCCCAGGCGGCGCCGGGCCGAGCGGCCCGACGCAAGGGCTGGCTTGTTACGGGGGAGCCCGAGGTTTCCTCCAGGCCGGAAACTTGGTCCAACCGGCGGAGGCGAGTCAATCCCGTATCCACGGGGCCGGGGAGGGAGGCGGTCCGGCACCCGTCCCGGCCCCCCGGCGGCGGCGCCGGGCGGCGCCGTCGGGCCCGCTCCGGGCGTCCCTCCGCCCGGCTCGTTGCCTATTGACGGGGCGCGGGTGAGCGGGCAGGTTCCCGGGCGCAATCCCCACGAGAAGGCTAGCCTCGATGACCAGCGTTCGACACGCGAAGCTTGCGGTTCCGGCGGTCGCGGCGGTCCATCCGCTGACGCTTGCGGTGGTGCGCCACAAGCTCCTGGCGGTGGCCGAGGAGGTGGTCGAGACCATGATCCGGACCTGCTTCTCGCCGCTCCTCAACCAGTCGCGCGACTTCTCGGCGGTGATCCTCGACGC
>JACQOE010000069.1 GCA_016202695.1 Pseudomonadota bacterium
CCCCGGAACACCGCCCCCTGCATCGCCGCCAGGATGTCGCCCTCGAACGCCCCCGGACGCGCCAGCCTCACCGCTTCCGCCAGCGCCGCGTCAGCCAGCTCCGCCGCCCGCCGCACGTAGCCAATCTCCGTCGCACTCTTGACCAGCCGAAGCCGCGTGACGACCTCGGAGGCATCCTCGAGCGCGCAGAACCCTTCCAGGGCGGCGGCAAGCCTGCGGGCGTTCCGTCCGGTCAGCCCGTACGCCTCCCACTCCACCCCCAGCCGCTTCCCCCGGCACCCCAGCTCCTCCAGGAGGGGCCGGAGGTCGCTCCGCGCCGGGTCGGCCTCCGGGGCATCGCGCCAGACGCGGATGTCGCCGATCGTGGAGGTGTACTCGGCTTGGCGCTTGTCGGGCGAGCGCGTCAGCAGAACCAGCCGCCCGTCCGCCCCCAGATACAGGCACTGGAAGAAGACGTAGCCGAAGGTGTCGTAGCCGGTCAGGTAGTACATCGACTCCTGGCGGAACATCAAAAGCCCGTCCAGCCCCCGCCCGACCATCGCCGCGATGGTCTTCCGCCGGCGCCCGGCCAGCTCGTCCCCGCCGAAGTGAAGCGGCATCCCTCCCCCTCCTCCTGTTCCGCGGCGGGGTCGGCGGCCCTCGAGACCCGGCGGCCGCCCGGCGCGCGGACGCGCCGAGCGACGCTCGCGCGCGCCCGCTCAGCCGATCCTGGAGCTCGGCGTGTCGAAGGACTCGTGCACCGGGTTGGGCTCGATCAGGCGAATCTCCGGCCGGCGGAAATGCTCGGGGCGGCGCGCGGCATAGGCCGCGGCGGCCTCGATCACCATATCCTCGCGCAGGCGCGGCCCCGCGATTTGCAGCCCGACCGGCAGGCCCGCGGCGGTGAAACCGCAGGGAATGCTGATCACCGGGAGGCCGGTCACCGTGAACGCATAGGTGACGACGAGCGCGTCGTAGAAGCGGGCGAGCTTGACGCCGGCGAGCTCGGTCGGCAGCGGCCCGTCGATCCGGTAGGCGGCGACGCTCATCGTCGGCGTGACGATGTAGTCGTAGCGTTCCATGAACTTGCGCACCCGGTGCCAGTACCGGGTCCGCATCCGCTCGGCGCGCGTGACGGTCCGAAGGTCGTACTTGAGCGAGCTCTCGACCTGCTTGACGAGCGAATTCGTCATCACCGCCTTGTGGGCGTCGTAGCGATCGGCGTAGCGGGCGACCATGTTGAAGGCGCGGGTCCCGGAGACGATGTCGTTCAGCCCGCCGGTATCGAAGCAGTCTTCCGCGACCCGGCAGCCCATCGCCTCGAACTCCGCCGCCGCGCGGCGCGTGATCTCGGCCACCTCGGGGTCAACGGGCACGAGCCCGCCCATGTCGGCGGAATAGGCGATCCGTCGGTCGGCGACGGTGTGCCGGCCGCTCGCCGCCTCGACGTAGTCGTGGACCGGGGCGGGCAGCGAGCTCGGGTCGCGATCGTCGGGGCCCGCCAGCACCTTCAGCATCAAGCCGATGTCGGCCACGCCCTGTGCCATCGGCCCGTCGACGTGGGGCACGAGCGTGTCCCAGGCGTAGTCCTGCGGATAGATCGGCACCCGTCCCTGGCAGGGCCGGAGGCCGGCGATGCCGCAAAAGGCGGCCGGCTTGCGGATCGAGCCGCCGAGGTCGGTCCCGAGGCCGACCGGCGCGTAGCCGGCGGCAATCCCGGCCGCGGTGCCGCCGCTCGATCCGGAGGGGCTGCGGTTGAGGTCCCACGGGTTGCGGGTGGCGCCGAAGACGCGGTTGACGGTCTCGGCCGAGGTGGCGAATTCCGGCGTGTTGGTCTTGCCGAGCACGATCGCCCCGGCGGCCTTCAGGCGCTCGACCACGATCGCGTCCTCGTCGGGGACGAAATCGTGCATGATGATCGAGCCGAAGGCCGTCCGGATGCCCTTCGTCTCGATGATGTCCTTGACCAGGACCGGGACGCCCTCGAGGGGCCTCGCCGGCGCCCCGCCGGCGAGGCGCCGGTCGAGCGCCCGCGCCTCGTCCATCGCCTTCGGGTTGACGGTGCAGACGGCGTTGACCGCGCCGTCCACCTCCTCGATCCGCGCCAGCGCCGCCGCGATCACCTCCGCTGCGCTCAAGGTCCTCGTCCTGATGGCCGCGGCGATCGCGCCCGCGGAGAGATCGAGGATGCTTCTCGTCATGTCAGGTTTCCCCATTCTCGCACCGGCACCCCTTGCGGCGCTCACGTTAGCATGGCCCGGAAGCGCGTCAACCGCCGCCCGCGCCCTTGTATCCGGGGCTCCGTGCCGGCCAGTTCCGGCTTGTTCGCTCGTGGCCCCGATGCTAGCGTTTATCGGAACGGCCGGCGGCGCGTGCCGAGGCACGGCGCCGAACGGAGACAACAAGGTCGATGCGTGGCCGCCGGACACGCGGACTGGGAGCAACGACAAGGGGCGGACATATGCATATTTGCATGCGACGGGGCATGACGCCGGCCATGGTCGCGCGCGGCGCCGCGAATACCGTCGTCGCGCCGGCGCCCGGCAGGCAGGGCATCGACCGCGAAGTTCAAACTCTAGGTCAGGGAGAAGCGTGATGAGACGATGGCTGTTCGTGTGTGGCGCGATTGCGGGCCTTGCGCTGGCGCTGGCCGCCGGCGCGCCAAAGGCCGCCGAGGTGACGGTGAAGCTGGCGATGGCGCCCGCTGGCGAGCACCAGTGGACGTACATATCCGCCCTCATGGCGAAGGAAATCGAGAAGCGGGTGCCCGGCAAGGTGGACTGGCAGGTCTTCCCCGGCGGCCAGCTCGGCAAGGACCAGGACGTGCTCACCGGTCTCCAGACCGGAACCCACGTCGCCACCTATCAGGCGTCGTGGATCGAATCGATCGAGCCGAAGCTCAACATCTACGAGGCGCCGTTCCTGTTCGCCAACCGCAACGACGTGAAGAAGGTGACGGCGGCGGTCGAGAAGGACCTCGTCGACGGCCTCGCCAAGAAGGGGATCGTGCTGACCGGGCTCGGCGAGCTCGGCTTCCGCCAGATCAGCAACAACGTCCGTCCGATCGTCAACCCGCAGGACCTGAACGGGATCAAGCTCCGCATCCCCGGGGCTCCCTTCCGCACCAAGACCTTCAAGCTGTTCGGCGCGAACCCGACCCCGATGAGCTTTCCCGAGGTCTACGTGGGCCTGCGCCAAGGCGTGATCGACGGCCAGGAGAACCCGCTTGCCTCGATCTGGGGCGGCAAGTTCCACGAGGTGCAGAAGTACATCTCGATGGCGAACTTCGTGTTCACGCCGACCTACATCCTGTTCAGCAAGAAGCACTGGGATTCGTGGCCCAAGGACGCGCAGCAGGCGATCCGCGAGGCATCGAAGCTCGCCGTCGACTTCTCCTACGAGTTGGGCGAGAAGAACGATCGGGAACTGGAGGCCAAGATGAAACAGGCGAACCCCCAGATCCAGTTCAACCAAGTCAACACCGCCGCCTTCCGCAAGCTCGCGGAGCCGCTCTACGCCGACATCGAGGAGAAGGTCGGCAAGGAGTTCTGGGCCAAGGTGTTGAAGGCCATCCAATAAGGCGACGACAGCGAATCGACGCCGTCGCGGGATTCGAAAACCGGGCCGCGGTCCCATCCGCCGGGACTGCGGCCCGTTCCGTTACGACCAGGGAATTTGCGTTCTCGCTCCGGCCGGGGAGTGACATTTCCGAGGGCCGTGCGCGCCGCCGCACCCGTGACGCGCTCGTCCTCCAGGTCGCAAGCCGCCGCGCTTCAGTTCGCGCTTGTCGCGCTATGGGCGCAATGCTACGGTCCTTGAAAATAACGCCGTCCGGCCTACGGCCGTGTCTTCTCCGGTCGCTGCAGGTGCGCGCAGGTGGCGGCCGCGCGGTGCGGAGGGACGTGCCGTAGGGGGACCGAGATTCGACGGCCGCCTGGCACAGGCTGGCCGTGACGGTTAGGGAGGTTCGTCATGCCGCGATTTCGGAACTTGCCGGTCGTTCTCTGCGCCGGCACGGTCGTGCCCGGTGCGGGGGGCGCGGTTTCCTGCGCGATTCCTCCCGGTGGGTGATCGAAAAATGAACGAGGCGCCTTGGGCGGCGGCGACACCGTTCGAGCGCGGCCTCGACCGGCTGGTCGGACGGCTGATCAAGGGCTGCGAATTCGCGGCCATGGCGATCGGCATCTGGCTGATGTGCGTCCTCGTCGTCTCCGTCTTCTTCCGCTACGTGCTCAACAACAGCCTCACCTGGGTGGATGAAAGCTCCTCGCTGCTGCTGGTCTGGCTGATGCTCGCGGTGGCGCCGATCGGCTTCCACGAGAACTTCCACATCGCCGTCGGGGCCCTGATCGACAACGTGCCGCGGATCGCCCGCGTCTTGCTCGGGCTCTTCGTCAACGCCTGTACCGCCGCGCTCTTCGGGATCGCCCTTTACTATGGGATTCTCAATACGATCGTCGAGCTCGACGCCGAGCTCTTCAGCATCCCGCTGATGCGGGGATGGGTCACCTGGGTGCTTCCGTTCGCCAGCGTGATCGTCCTCCTGGTCGTGCTCAACAACGTGATCAAGATCGTCCGGACCGGCGATGTTCCTCGCACGGGAGAGCTCGAATGATCGAGACCATCGCGATCCTGACCGTCCTGATCGTTCTCGGGGTGCCGATCGCGGTTGCGCTCGGCATGACCGCGATCGGCTTCCTCGCCTTCGGGGCGGTTCCCTTCACCATCGTGCCGACGCTGATGTTCTCGGGCCTCGAGAACTTCGTGCTGCTGGCGATGCCGCTGTTCATGATCGCGGGCGAGGTGATGAATCGCGGCAAGATCGCCGACGATCTGATCGAACTCTGCTCGGCGTTCGTGGGCGCGCTCCGGGGCGGGCTCGCCATGGTCAACATCGCCGCCTCGATGGTGTTCGCCGAGATCTCGGGCTCGGCGGTGGCCGACGTCGCCTCGCTGGGAACGATCCTCATCCCGCAGATGGTCAAGCGGGGCTATCCCAAGCCGTTCGCCGCCGCGATCACGTCGGCCTCGGCCTCGATCGCGATCATCATCCCGCCCTCGATCACGATGATCATCTACGGCGCGATCGCCGAGCAGTCGGTGGCGAAGCTGTTCATCGCCGGCATCGTCCCCGGCATTCTGCTCGGCTTTGCCCTCATGGCCTTCAGCTACGTCTTCGCGCTCAAGTACGGCTGGGAGGCGGAAAGCCGCTTCCAGATCATGCGCTGCCTCCGCGCGCTCCGGCGGGCGGTGTGGGCGCTGACCATGCCGGTCATCATCCTCGGCGGGATCCTGGGTGGCATCTTCACCCCCACCGAGGCCGCGGCGGTGGCGGTGGCGGCGGCGCTGTTCATCGGCTTTTTCATCAACCGGCAGATCACGGTGTTCGACGTCCCCGCGATCGTGCTAACCGCCGCCAAGCGCACCAGCATCGTCCTCTTAATGATCGCGACCTCGGCGATCCTCGGCTGGTACCTCACCAACGAGGGCATCCCGCAGAGGATCGCCGCCAGTGTCATGGCGCTCTCGGACAATCCCTACATCGTGATGTTCTGGGTCAACATCATGCTGATCGTGCTCGGGATGTTCCTGCACGGGGCGGCGGCGATGATCCTGGTGGTGCCGATCGCCATGCCGCTGGTCAAGCTGCTCGGCTACGACCCCATCCACTTCGGGATCATCCTCACCCTCAACATCGCCATCGGCCAGCAGACGCCGCCGGTCGCCTCGGTGCTGATGACCGCCTCGGCCGTGAGCGGGAGCAAGATCGGCGAGATCATGTACTACAACAAGTGGTTCGTCCTCTGCATGTTCCTGGTTCTCATGCTGGTTACCTACGTGCCGTGGCTCTCGCTATGGCTTCCCAATCTGCTCATTCGGTTCTAGCGGTCCGGGCGCCGGAGGGCGGCCGGCTCAAGGACCGAGCCTCGACGGTCGAGACGAAGCCAACTCCGGGGCGGGCGCATTCGGACTTGCCCCGGCCGCCGGGTTCGGGCGCCGGGCGCTTGGTAAGCGAGACTTAGGGAGGAATCGGTGGGCCTGTGGAAGGGCGAACGCCTGGTTTCCTTCGCGCGCGCGGCGTCCGCGTTCCGGGACGGGCGCGATAGTCCGCGGGCGTTCCTCGAGCGCTGCCTTGCGGCGATTGCCGAGCGCGAGCCCACGCTCAGGGCCTTCGTCGCGCTCGATCCCGAGGGCGCGCGCAAGGCCGCCGATCTCGCCACTGGCCGCTACCGGGCGGGCCGGACGCTGTCGCCGCTCGATGGCTGCCCCTTCGGGGTGAAGGACGTGATCGAGACCGCGGAGCTTCCCACCCAGATGGGAAGCCCGATCTTCGCCGGCTGGCGCCCGGGGCGCGATGCCGCCTCGGTCCGCGCGCTCCGCACCGGCGGGGCGGTCCTGGTCGGCAAGACCGTCACCACCGAGTTCGCCGCCGGCCGCTCTGGCCCCACGGTCAACCCCCACGATCCCGGCCGCACGCCCGGCGGATCCTCGAGCGGCTCGGGGGCGGCGGTCGGCGGCGGCCTGCTGCCGCTCGCGCTCGCCACCCAGGCCGGCGGCTCGACGCTCCGGCCCGCCTCCTACTGCGGCGCATTCGGCTACAAGCCCAGCGTTGGCGCCCTGTCGATGGCGGGCGTGCACACGGTCTCCGTCACCCACGATCATGTCGGGATCATCGCCGCAAGCCTCGACGACGTCTGGATTGCCGCGCGCCGGATCGCCGACGTCTTCCCCGGCCCCGACGGGCTCGCGGGCACCGGCGACGCCCTTCCCCCGGCCCGCCGCCCGGAGCGGCTCATCCGCCTCTACACCGCGGGCTGGGACAACCTCGATGCCGACACCCGGGCCACCTTCGAGGCCTGCCTCCGACGCCTCCGTGAGCGCGGGGTCGAGGTGCTCGGCAGGGACGACGATCCCGACCTCGCCCGCCTGGAGCGCGAGCTCGACGAGGGCGTTGGCGGGCGCTACGACGTGCTCGCCCACGAGATGCGCTGGCCCTTCGCCGAGTACGCCGAGCGCCACCCCGAGAAGCTGAGCGAGACGATGCACAACTACGTCCGCCACGGGGCCGCGATTCCCCTCGAGCGCCATCGCCAACTCCTCGAGGCGCGGGCCCGGATGTGCGCGCGGGTGAACGCGTTGGCGCCCCGCGCCGGAGGGTTCCTCACCCTCGCCTCCTCCGGCCCCGCCCCGGAGGGGCTCTCGCACACCGGCGACCGGACGTTCCTCAACTACTGGTCCTGGCTCGGCTTCCCTGCCTTCAGCCTGCCGCTGCTCACGGTCCGCGGCCTTCCCGTGGGCGTGCAGGTGATGGGTTTCGGCAACGCCGACGACCGCCTCGCCGGCCATGCCGCCTGGATTCTCGAAGCCGTCAAAGGAGACTGACCGTGGCCCCGCAAGCGAAAGGCGAAGAGAGACCGGCGCTTACCGCCTACGTCGCCGGGTTCGCGGCGCGCACCGCCTACGCCGACATCCCCGCGCCGGTCGTGGCACTCGGCAAGAAGTCGATCCTGGACACGCTCGCCTGCGCGCTCTCGGGCTCGGTCGCCCCCGGCACCGTGATCCTCCGGCGCTACTGCGAGACGCTCGCCTGCGGGGGGGCAGGGGTGAGCGTGATCGGCGCCGGATCCAGGCTCGCGCCCCGCTTCGCCGCCCTGGTCAACGGCTACGCGATGCATGCCGACGACTTCGACGACACCTACCAGGCGAAGCCCGGGCGCTATCAGGGCGTGCATGCGACCGCGCCGGTCCTTGGCGCCGTTCTCGCCGACGCCGAGGCAAGGGGCGCTTCGGGCAAGGACCTGCTCCGCGCCTGCCATGTCGGCATCGACGTCGCCTCGCGCATCTTCGATGCGACCGACGTGCGCCACATCCTCAACGGGCTGCACGCGACCGCGACCTGCGGCATCCTCGGCGCGGCCGCCGGCGTGTCGAATCTCCGTGGCCACGATCCCGCCCTCGCCGCCCAGACCCTCGGCTTTGTCGCCGACCAGGCGTTCGGGCTTCTCGAGAACCTGGGAACCATGTCCAAGGCCTACCACTCCGGCCGGCCCTCCGAGTACGGGATCGTCGCCGCCGACCTCGCCGAGGCGGGGTTCTCCACCTCGCCGGTGAGCCTGGAGGCCCGCTGGGGCTTCTTCCAGGCCACGGGCGGCGGCTGCCATCCCGACGAGCTGATGGGCAAGCTCGGCTCCCCCTGGACCTTCGCCGACCGTGGCCAGTGGCTGAAGCCCTGGCCCACGGGCAGCCTCGGACACCCTGCCCTGACCAAGATGCAGGAGTTCGTCCGCGCTCACGACATCAAGCCCGAGCAGGTCGCCCGCGTTCGGGTGAAGACCAGCGAGAACATCCGCCACACCCTCTTCCGCCACCGTCCGACCTCGAAGCTCGAGGCCAAGTTCAGCCTCGAGTTCGCCCTCGCGACCATGCTCCTCGAACGTACCGTCAACCTGTTCCACTTCACCGACGAGTTCGTGCGCCGCCAGGACGTGCAGGAGTTCATCCGCAAGGTCGACTACCAGACCTACCCCGAGGCGGAGGCGCGCGCCGGCGGCTACACGCTGGTAACCGCCTTCCTCGAGGTCGAGCTCAAGGACGGACGCAAGTTCTCGGGTCGGATCGACTATCACAAGGGGACGCTCGCCAATCCGATGAGCGACGACGAGGTGGCGGACAAGTTCCGGCACTGCGCCGAGTTCGCGAAGTGGCCCAAGGCCAAGGCCGAGGACGCCATCGCCATGGTCCGCGACCTCGAGACCCTGGCCGACGTCAGCCGGCTGACGGCCGCCCTGTCCGCCGCCGGCTAGACGCGGGAAGGGGAGGAAGGGGAGGAAGTGATGAACGCAAAGGCATCAAAGGCGGACGGGCCCCCGCCGCTCACCGCGACGGTCGCCCGCTTCTCCGTCGAGACCGGCTTCGCCGACATCCCGGCCGAGGCGGTCGCGGTCGGCAAGAAGAACCTGCTCGACACGCTGGCGACCGGGATCGCCGGGTCGGCGGCGCCGGGGAGCGACATCCTCCGGCGATACTCCCACGGTCTTGGCGTGAACGAAGGGCCGGCCTCGGTGATCGGCTCCGGGCTCCGGCTTCCGCCCCGCTTCGCCGCCTTCCTCAACGGCTACTCCATGCACGCCGACGACTTCGACGACACCTATCAGGCCGAGACCGGCGGGGCGCGGGCCGGCCGGTACGGGCGCATGGGCGTGCACCCGACCGCGCCGGTGCTGGCGGCGGTGCTCGCCGCGGCCGAGCCCAAGGGGCGCTCGGGCCGCGACGTGCTGACGGCGTGCCTGATCGGCGTCGAGGCGACCTGCCGGGCGTTCGACGCCACGGACGTATCCGATATCGCCAACGGGCTGCACACCACCGGCACCTGCGGCACCGTCGGCGCTGGCGCGGCGCTGGCGAACCTGGCGGGCATCGGCGTCGAGGAGGCGCGGCAGGCGCTGGGGCTCGCCGTCGACCAGGCGGCGGGGCTTCTCGTCAACTCGGGCACCATGGCCAAGGCGTACCACTCGGCGCGCGCGGCCGAGGGCGCGGTCCTGGCCGCGGACCTTGCCGCCATGGGCTTCACCGCCTCGCCGATCGTGCTCGAGGCCGCGGGCGGCTACTTCCAGCTCGAGGGAGGCGGCTTCAAGCCCGAGCCGATCACCCGGAAGCTGGGGCGCCCCTTCGCCTTCGTCGAGCGGGGCGTCTGGCTCAAGCCTTGGCCGACCGGCAGCCTCAGCCACCCGGCGATGACCAAGACGCTGGAGCTGGTCCTCGGCCACGACCTCAAGCCCGGGCAGGTCAAGGCGATCCGGGTGCGGACCAGCAAGGGCATCCGCGACACGCTCCACCGCCACGTCCCGAAGACCCGGCTCGAGGCCAAGTTCAGCCTCGAGTTCTGCCTCGCGGTGCTCCTCCTCGAACGGAAGCTCGGCCTGCAGCACTTCACCGACGCCTTCGTCAACCGCCGCGAGGTGCAGGAGACGCTTGCAAAGGTGACCTACACGGCCATGACCGAGGAGGAGTTCCGGACCCCCGGCTACACCCTGGTCACCTCTTTCGTCGCGATCGACCTCGTCGACGGGCGCACGCTCGAGGGCCGGATCGACTACGGCAAGGGGAGCAAAGCGAACCCGATGAGCGAGGACGAGGTCGCCGAGAAGTTTCGCCTCGCCGCCGAGTATGCGCGATTGCCCAAGGCGCAGTCGGAGGAGGCCCTGGCCATGGCGCGACGGATCGAGGATGTCGGCGACGTGCGCCAGATCATGCGTTGCCTGTCCGGATCGCGCCCATGAGGAGCCCAGCCATGCCCGAACCCCGGTGCTTCGACATGCACGGCCACGCCGGCGCGCTGTTCCTGAAGAGCTACCGCGACGATGCCCTCCTCGGCCGCATGGCCGAAGGCAGGCTCTACGGCATCGTCCTCAGCGCGCTGTCGGACAGGGTGGTGGTGGATTTCGAGGGCAAGCCCAGGCCGGGCGGCCAGGGCGGCACGTTCGAGCGCAGGCGCGAGCCCGAGCCCGGCGAGTGTCGGCGCGACGTGCACGCCCAGCTCGATCTCTTCGACGCCTGCATGGCGAAGCTGGGCGTCCGGCGCATCCTCGGCCCCGAGGATGTCGGCGACGAGCCCGGCGCGATCCTCGCCATCGAAGGCGGTTGCCAGCTCGAAGGCCGCGCCGAGCGCCTGCGGGAGTTTTACGACCGGGGGGTTCGCCTGATGCAGCCGGTCCACTACCGGATCAACGAGCTGGGCGACGTCCAGACCGCCCCTCCCCGCCACGGCGGACTCTCCGAGGCCGGCCGCGAGGTGGTGCGGGAGATGAACCGCCTCGGCATGGTCGTCGACGGGACTCACGCCACCTTCGACATGATGAAGGGGATCGTCGCCACCTCCTCCGTCCCGGTCGTGCTGTCGCACGACTGCCTGCAGGAGGATAAGCCCCATCCCCGATTCCTGAGCCCCGAGCATGCGCGGCTCGTGGCCGAGAGCGGCGGGGTGGTGGGGGTCCAGGCCGCGGCCTACGCCGACCGCGGCCCGGTCCGCGGGCTCGAGGGGCACGTCGAGAAGATCAAGCGCATGGTCGACGCGATCGGGATCGACCACGTCGGCGTCGGCACCGACATGGGGACCGCGGCCTGGCCGCCTTCCGCCCATCTGGTCTATCCCGACTTCAAACCCTTCGCCGAGCTTCCGTCCGAGCTCCGCAAGGCCGGCTTCACGGGCGAGGAGGTCGCAAAGATCGCGAGCGGGAACTTCCTCCGCCTCTTCCGGCAGGTGACGGCGGCCCGCCGGGCGTGAGCCGGCGATGACCGTCTCGGATGCCTTCAACCGGGTGGCCGAACGCTACGACCTCGAGCGGCGCATCCTGGTCCCTGCTTCGAACGGTTCTACGAGACCGCGATCGGCGCCCTCCGCTTCCCGCGCGACCAAGCGATCCGCGTGCTCGACCTCGGCGCCGGCACCAGGCTCCTCGCCCGCTTCGTGGTGGACGCGTTTCCCGGCGCCAGCCTGGTGCTGGTGGACATCGCCGGCGACATGCTGACCCGCGCCCGCGACCGTTTCGCGGGCGTCGCCGCCGAGGTGAGGTTCCTGGCCATGGACTACGCCGCCGAGCCGCTCCCCGCCGGGCCGTTCGACGCCGTCGTCTCGGCGCTCTCGATCCACCACGTCGGCGACCCGGCGAAGCGTGCCCTCTTCGCCCGCATCTTCGGGGCGCTTCGGCCCGGCGGCGTGTTCGTCAACGCCGACCAGGTGGCCGGGCCGACCCCCGAGCTCGATGCCCGCTGCCGGGGCGAGTGGCTGGCGCGGGTGCGCGCCGGCGGCGCCGCCGAGTCGACGATCTCGGCCACTCTGGCGCGCATGGAGCACGACCGCTGCGCGCCCATCGCCGATCAGCTCGCCTGGCTCGCTGAGGCCGGCTTCGCCAACGTCGATCTCCCGTTCAAGGACGGGATGTTCGCGGTCATGACCGGCGAGCGGGCCTCCTAGAGCGTGTTTCGCAAAGGTGGTGTCACCCCCTGGCTCCGGCTACGGCTAGGCCGGTGGCCTCGCCAAGCCTGTGCAACCCTCTCCCTCCGCGAGCGGGGGGAGAGGGACAGGGTGAGGGGGGGCCGATTCCAATCATGGCATCACGCCCTGGCCGCCCGCGGGAGCGCCGGCGCCATGGTGTGCCAGTCGGTCGCCTCCTGGTAGGCGTGCGCGGTCGCAAAGAGCGTCTCCTCGTCGAACGGACGGGTGACGATCTGGAAGGAGGCCGGCAGCCCGTTCTTCGTGAACCCGCACGGAACCGTGATGGCGGGCACGCCGATGTAGTTCGTCCAGCGGGTGAAGTTGGCGAGCGCGGCCACCTTGTTCAGCATTTCGGGTGTCGCCCGGTTGGGGTTCATCTCGCGGAGCGTCGGCACCGGGATGGGAATGACCGGCGTGTGCACCGCGTCCACCTTGTCCATCACCGTGGCGAGGAAATCGGCGAGGGCGCGGGCGCGCCAGGACATCGCCGCGAGGTAGTGGGTGGCCGGGATCAAGAGCCCGCCCTCGAGTCTCTTGCGCAGGAAGACCGAGAAGTCCCCGGGCCGCTCGTGCAGCCAGCGGCCGTGCACGGTCGCCCCCTCGCACTTCAGGATGAGGTCGTTGAAGGCGAAGAGGGGCAGCGGATCGGGCATCTCGACGGGCACCAGCCGCGCTCCCCGCGACTTGAGGACCGTGAGGCTCTCCTCGAGGAGCTTCGCCACCTCGGGGGCCACGCCCTTGGCGAAGGCGCCGGCGGCGACCCCGATCCTGAGCCCCTTGATCCCGCGCTTCGCCGCCGCCTCGTAGTTGGGCACCGGCAGGCGGGAGGTGGTGGCATCCTCCGGATCCTCGCCGGCGATCACCCGGGCGATGCGGGCCGCATCGAGTGCGGTGTGCGAGAGCACCCCGACGTGATCGAGCGACCAGGCCCGCGGGATGGCGCCGTAGCGGCTGACGCGGCCATAGGTGGGCATGAGTCCGATGACCCCGTTCGCCGCCGCGGGCAGCCGCACCGAGCCCCCGGTGTCGGAGCCGAGCGCCGCGAACACGGCGCGCGCGGCGACCGACGCGCCGGAACCGCCCGAGGAGCCGCCGGGGATGTGGGCCGGGTTCCAGGGATTGCGGCAGGGGCCGAACTCGGCGTTGTGCCCCGAGGCGTCGGCCGCGAACTCGGCCATGTGCAGCCGCCCGAGGCAGATCGCGCCCGCGGCCTCGAGCCGGGCCATCACCGTCGCGGTGTAGGGCGCAACCCAGTCGCGGCGAATCTTCGATCCCGCCGAGCACACCTTGCCCTTGCGGTAGAACATGTCCTTGTGGGCCAGCGGCACGCCGTGCAGGGGCCCGACCGGGCCCGACCGGGCCAGCGCGCGGTCGAGCCTGCGGGCGGCGCGGCGGGCGGCGTCGGCCTCGATCTCGATGAAGGAGTTGAGCCGCGGCTGCCAGCGCGCGACCTGGGCGAGGGACGCCTCGACCGCCTCGATCGCGGAGACCTTGCGCCGGCGAATGAGACCGGCAAGCTCGGTGACGGTGAGGGCCGTGAGATCGCCGCTCATCGCTTCCCTCCCCGCGCCCGCGGGCGACCCGCATACTGGGCCGCCAGGAATCGGCTCGGCTCGTCCTCGAAGGCCAGACCCGCCGACCCGCGACGCACGGTTCCGGTGAGGCGCTCCACCTCCTCGGCCAGCTCGCGCGCCCGTTTGCCGTCGATCTCGTAGTCTTGCAGAATGCGCGCGCTGGCGCGCATAAGCCTCGATGCCTCGCTCATGCCTTTCCCCCCTTTCTGTACCAATCGACGATCTCCGAACCGGACGCCGGCCAGACCGCCTTCCGCCCCATGATGTGACGAATCGCCTCGTCGAGGAACCCGATTCGGAACGGCTGCCCCGAAAGGTGCGGGTGAAGGCTGAGCACCATCACCCGGCCGGTCTTGGCCCCGTCGCGGTAGCAGCGGTCGAAGGCCTGGCGAATGTTGCGCGCCCAGCCGTCGACCGGAAAGCGCCGGTCGCGAAGCGCGAACACGTCGTCCAACTCGAGTGCGATCGGCAGCGCCGTCAGCGCGCCCGTCGGGGTGGTCATGGGATAGGGCTGCTCGTCGTTCACCCAGTCGCAGCAGTAGTCGATGCCGAACTCGGCCAGGAGTCGGGGCGTGCGCTCCGACTCGCCGTACTCAGGCCCGAACCATCCCCGCGGAGCCGTGCCCGTCGCCCGCGTGACCGCCGCGATCGAGGTCTCGATGGCGCGACGCTCCTCCTCCTCGCCCATCCGGCTGGTGATCATGCGGCTGACGGCCACGCCGTGGGCGATGACCTCGGCCCCGCGATCGACACAGTAGCGAACCAGGTACGGATAGTGCTCGGCGGTCAGCGCGTCCATGGCGATGGTGGGCCGGATGCGATACCGCGCCAGCAGGTCGAGGATGCGGTATACCCCGACCCTGTGGCCGTACTCGCGGATCGAGATCGCCCAGTACTCGGGGAGCGGCCGGTGATAAAGGCCGGGCGGCTGATGGCTCCCCGCGGGCGGACTCCAGTCGAGATGCTCGAGGCTGACGAGCACGCACAGCGCGACGCGGGCCCCGCGCGGGAGCCGCAGCCTCTCGCGCGCGGGCAAGGGCGACCAAGCGTAGTGGGGATGATCCGTCCCGTAGCGACGCTCGGCGGGCATGGCGCAGCTCTCTCCCGTCAGCCCGCGAGCCTAGCGGCGTGGCCCGCCGCCTGGTCGTAGTAGTGGGCGAGATAGTACTCGGCGATCTCGTCCGCCGTGGTCAGCCACACCCCCTCGTGCGAGAGGATGTGGCGGAGCGCGTCGTCGAGGTGCTGGATGCGGTGAGGCTGGCCGATGAGGAAGGGGTGGAGCGCGATGCACATCACCCGCCCGCTTTCCGCCCCTTCCCGGTAGAGGGTATCGAACTGGGCCTTGATGATGCGCGAGAAGTACTCGCCCTCGCAGTAGGTGCGAAGCACGTGCCCGTCGTTGATCTCGAAGGTGTAGGGCACCGAGATCAGCCGGCCCGACTTCACCTTGATCGGCACCGGTTGGTCGTCGTGGGCCCAGTCGCAGTGATAGAGGATGCCGAACTCGGCGAGGAGGTCCGGCGTCCGCTCGGTGCCGGTCGAGGACGGCCCGAAGAAACCCTTGAGCCGCATGCCGGTCTGGCGCGCGAGCGTGTCGATGTTGTCCTTGAGGAACGCGCGCTCCTCCGCTTCCGTGTAGGTCGTGATGTAGCGGGTGTTGTAGAACCCGTGGCTCATATAGGCCCAGTCGCGGGCGAGCATGGCGTCGCGAACCTCGGGGAAGTGCTCGAGGACGGCGAGATTGAGCGAGACAGTGCAGCGGATGCCGTACTTGTCCATCACCTCGAGCATCCGCCAGAAGCCGACCCGGTTGCCGTAGTCGCAGTAGGCGTATTGCTGCACGTCCGGGTAGGGCGAGCGGGGATACGGGTCGCGCTTGCCGTCGAAGACCGGAAGGTACTCGTAGTGCTCGACGTTGGGAGCGACCCAGAGCGCCACCCGGGCGCCGCCGGGCCAACGGATCACCGGCCGGTCCACGATCGGCAGATAGTCCACCCGGTATGGGGGAAGCGGCATCGGCGTTTCCTCCTCTCCTGTTCTCCTTTGGGCGTGTCCGCGGCCGGCACGCCGCCTTGCCCGGTCCCGCGACGGCGCCGTCGGCTGGCCGGTCACGCCCCCGGACCGGCCCCCTCGCGGACCCAGGCGTAGGTCCGGCGCAAGCCCTCGTCGAGCGTCGTCCTCGCCCGCCAGCCGGCGGCGGTCATCGCCGCCACGTCCAGGATCCTCCCCGGCGCGCGATCGCCGGGCCCCGCGGCCGCAAACTCGATTCTCCCTTCGAAGCCGACGGCCCGCGCGCAAGATTGGGCAAGCTCACCCATGCTGATGTCGGTTCCGGCGCCGACGTTGACGACCCCCTCGCCGCTGTAGCGCGTGATGAGGAACACGAGGCCGTCGGCGAGGTCGTCCGCGAACAGGAGCTCGTGACGCCGCGCCGCGGCCTCGCCGAGCGCGACCCGGCTCCGCCCCTCGGCCTTGGCCCGGTGCAGCGCCGCCAGGAGCGCGGCGGGACGCCCGCCGACGAAGGACTCGCTGCCCTCGCCCGGTCCGTAGGTTTCGCTCGCCACCGCGGCGACGAAGTCGCATCCCCACTGCCGGCGGTAGGCCTGGCAGAGCCTGAGGCCGGCGATGGCGGCCACCGCCTGCCACCGGACCGCGGGCTCCGGCGGCGCGGCCATGAGGCCCCCCTCCCTGAGCGGCGCCGGCGCCCGAGGGGGATAGACGCCGCTCGGGGCGACGAACAGCAGCCGTTCCGCGCCGACCCGGCGCGCCGACTCGATGACGATAGTTTCGGTCGCCAGACGTTCGTACAGACGCTCGGCCGTGGCCTGCGTGCCATGTTCGCCCTCCGCCGACGCCGCCGCCACGAGCACGGCCTGCGGCCGGTTTTCGGCCATCCACGCCTCGACCTCCGCCTGACGGGAAAGGTCGAGCGTACCGGGCGCAAGCGCGACCACCTCGCAGCCCTCGGCCGCAAGCCGGCGCAGAAGCGCCACGCCGACGAGCGTGCCCGCGGCGACCACCAACACCCGCTTGCCGGCGAGCGGGTAGAGAGGCGACCCGGTGGACCAGCGCACCGCCCCTTCAGCCCTCGCGGTCATTGCGGTTCTTTTCCTCGGCGATGGTGCGAAGGTCGGAATCCACCATCTCGCGCACCAGCTCGGCGAACGTCACCCTGTGCCTCCAGCCGAGCTTCTCGCGCGCCCGCCGCGCGTCGCCCTCGAGCCAGGGAACCTCGGTCGGCCGGAAGTAGCGGGGGTCGATCTCGACCACCACCCGCCCGGTGGCGGTGTCGATCCCCTTCTCCTCCGCCTCCTTGCCCTTCCAGGCCACGCGGACGCCGACGTTCTCGAAGGCGAGCTCGACGAACTCGCGCACCGTGTGGCTCTCGCCGGTGGCGAGCACGTAGTCGTCCGGCTCGGGCTGCTGCACGATCAGCCACATCCCCTCGACGAAGTCGCGGGCATGGCCCCAGTCGCGCTTGGCGTCCAGGTTGCCGAGGTAGAGCTTGTCCTGAAGGCCGAGCCGGATCGCCGCCACCGCACGCGAGATCTTGCGGGTGACGAAGGTTTCGCCGCGGGTCGGCCCCTCGTGGTTGAAGAGGATGCCGTTGGAGGCGTGGAAGCCATACGCCTGGCGGTAGTTGACCGTGATCCAGTAGCCGTAAAGCTTGGCCACGGCATAGGGCGAGCGCGGGCGGAACGGGGTCTCCTCGTTCTGGGGCCGGACCGGCGTGTCGCCGTAAAGCTCGGAGGTGGAGGCCTGGTAGAAGCGGACCCGCCCGCCGAGGCCGAGGATGCGCACGGCTTCCAACAGCCTGAGCGGTCCCAACGCGTCGGCGTTGGCCGTGTACTCGGGCGTCTCGAAGCTCACCTGCACATGGCTCTGGGCGGCGAGGTTGTAGATCTCCGTGGGTTGCGCCTCCTGCACCAGGCGGATGAGGTTGGTGGCGTCGGTCAGGTCGCCGTAGTGCATGAAGAAGCGCACGCCGGTCTCGTGCGGGTCGTGATAGAGGTGATCGACGCGGCCGGTGTTGAAGGACGAGGAGCGCCGCTTCACCCCATGCACCACGTAGCCCTTGTCGAGCAGCAACTCGGCGAGATACGCCCCGTCCTGGCCGGTAATCCCGGTGATCAGCGCAACCTTGTCCGTCATCGCCCCCGAGGCCCCGCACCCCTTGTCCCGTACCGCCGGTCACCGGGCGCCGGCGCCCGCGCCCTCCCCTCCGGCGGGGGCCAACCTTATCATGCGTCCCGGGAGCGGCCAAAGGCCGCGCGATGCAGGGCTCCCACCCCGCTCAGACTCCGTGATACTGGCGGTACCAGCGCACGAAACGGGGCAGCCCCACGTCGATGCTCGTCTTGGGGCGGAAGCCAAAGTCGCGGGAGATCGGCCCGATGTCGGCGTAGGTCTCCCTCACGTCGCCCGGCTGCATCGCCGTGAACTCGATCTCGGCCTTTGTCCCGAGCGCGCCCTCGAGCACCGCGATGAAGCGCATCAGCGGCTCGGAACGGCTGTTGCCGATGTTGTAGAGGCGATGCGGGGGGGCGGAGCCGTCATCGGCCGGGGGCCGCCGAAGGACCGCGACGACCCCCTCGACGATGTCGTCGACGTAGGTGAAGTCCCGCTTCATGTCGCCGTTGTTGAAGACCTGGATCGGCTCGCCGGCGAGGATCTTGCGGGTGAAGATGAAGGCCGCCATGTCCGGCCGCCCCCACGGCCCGTAGACGGTGAAGAAGCGAAGGCCGGTGGCGGGAATGCGGTAGAGATGGCTGTAGGCGTGGGCCATGAGTTCGCCGGCCTTCTTGGTCGCCCCGTAGAGCGAGAGCGGATGGTCGGTCCGGTCCTCGACCGCGAACGGAAGCTTCGGGCTTCCCCCGTAGACCGAGGAGGAGCTGGCGTAGACGAGGTGCACGGCGCTGCCGAGCCGGCGGCAGAGCTCGAGGATCACGAGCTGGCCGGTGACGTTGGCATGGGTATAGGAGAAGGGCTCGACCAGGGAGTGCCGCACCCCCGCCTGGGCGGCGAGGTGGACGACGCTGCCGATGCCCCGGCTCTTCTCCGCGATCGCGAAGATCGCCTCGCGGTCGGCGACGTCGACGCGGTGGAAACGAAAATTCGGATGGGCGCCAAGCCGTTCCAGACGAGCCTCCTTGAGGCTCGGGTCGTAATAGGGGTTGAGGTTGTCGACGCCAACCACCTCCTCGTCCTGGGCGAGGAGCGCCTCGGCCACGTGAAAGCCGATGAAGCCGGCCGCGCCGGTCAGCAAGACGGTCATCCGCGACACCTCGTCCCCATCGCCCCCTGGATTGGGCCCCCGCCTTCCTATCAGCGGGTCGGTGCGGAGGCAACCGGGGAACGCCCGACCTTCAGGCCAGTCCTTCGCGCGCCGCGTGGGAGAGAAACCAGCGGTAGGTCTCGGCGAGCCCCTCCTTGAGCCCGGTGGAGGCCGTCCAACCAAGGGCGGAGAGCCGCGCGACATCGAGGAGCTTGCGGGGGGTGCCGTCGGGCTTGGTCGGATCGAAACGGAGGCCGCCCTTGAAGCCGACCACCTCGGCGACGAGGCCGGCGACCTCCCGGATCGACAGGTCGAGTCCGGTGCCGACGTTGATGATCTCCGCCGACGAATAGCGCGTCATCAGGAAGACGAGCGCGTCGGCGAGGTCGTCGACGTACAGGAACTCGCGGCGCGGACGGCCCGTCCCCCACACCGAGACCGCCTCGGCCCCCTCGACCTTGGCGCGGTGGGTCTTGAGCATGAGCGCCGGGATCACATGGCTCGCGACCGGATCGAAGGTGTCGCCGGGACCGTAGAGGTTGGTCGGCATCGCCGAGATGAAGTCGCAGCCGAACGCCCGCCGGTACTCCTGGCAGAGGCCGATGCCGGCGATCTTGGCGATCGCGTACCACTCGTTGGTGGTCTCGAGCGGGCCGGTCAGGAGCGTGTCCTCGGCCATCGGCTGGGGGGCGAGGCGGGGATAGATGCAGCTCGAGCCGAGGTAGAGCAGCTTCTCCACGCCCACCCGGCGCGCCGCGTCGATGACGTTGAGCTCGATGGCCAGGTTGTCGTAGAGGAACTCCGCCGGCCGCGTGTCGTTGGCGACGATGCCGCCGACGGTGGCGGCGGCCAGGAACACGGCCTGGGGCCGCGCCTCGGCGAGCCACGCCTCGACCGCGGCCTGGCGGCGAAGATCGAGCCGCTCGCGGCCGATGGTGACGACCTCGCAGCCCTCGCCCGCCAGGCGCCGGACCAGGGCCGCGCCGACCATGCCGCGATGGCCGGCGACCCACACCCGCTTGCCGGCGAGCCGATAGGGCGGCCGTGCCCCGGGGCGCTCCCGGGAGGGCTTGCCTTCGCCGATGCGCACGCCGGTCGTCATGTGCCGAGGGGCGCGAGGTCGCGCCGGCGGCCGGCGAGCCTGAGGCTTGGCCGGCGCCGAGGCGCCCACTGACCCGCTCCTAGAGCCGCCACAGGTGCACCCCTTGCGGCTTGGCCGCACGGTCCAGGCAGCCGCGCACATCGGCCACCACGCCGCGGCCGTTCTTGAGCAGACGCGAGACGAGCGCCCAGCCTCCCTCCACGTAGCTCCGGTGCGGTACGGCGAGGACGACCGCGTCCGCCGGACGGATCGCCTCAAGGGAAACCAGATCGAGGCCGAACTCCGCACGCACGTCTTCGGCGTCGGCCATCGGATCGTGAATCTCCACGCGTGCGCCGAACGAGCGGAACTCGGCGGCTACGTCCGGCACCCGGCTGTTGCGGCAGTCGGGCACGTTCTCCTTGAACGTCAGCCCAAGGATTGCGACCTGGGGGGGAAGCGCCGAGCCGTTGCGCATCAGAAGCTTGATCGTCTCGCCGGCGACGAACCGGCCCATGCCGTCGTTGATTCGCCGCCCGGCCAGGATCACCTGGGGATGGTAGCCGACCTGCTCCGCCTTGTGCGTGAGATAGTAGGGATCGACCCCGATGCAGTGGCCGCCGACGAGGCCGGGCGTGAAGGGGACGAAGTTCCACTTGGTGCGCGCGGCGGCGAGGACGTCGTGGCTGTCGATTCCAAGGAGGTGAAAAATCATCGAGAGCTCGTTCATGAGCGCGATGTTGAGGTCGCGCTGGGTGTTCTCGATCACCTTGGCCGCTTCCGCCGCACGGATCGAGGGCGCGAGGTGCACGCCGGCGCTGACGATGGTGCCATAGACCCGGGCGACGATCCCGAGCGTCTCCGCGTCCTGGGCGGAGGCCACCTTGGCGACGGTTTCGAGCCGATGGGCCTTGTCGCCCGGATTTATCCGCTCGGGCGAATAGCCGACCGAGAAGTCGGTCCCGCACCTGAGGCCAGAGGCGGACTCGAGGGCGGGGACGCACACCTCCTCGGTGGCGCCGGGGTAGACGGTCGACTCGTAGACCACGATATCGCCCTTCTTCAGGGCCCTGCCAACCGTCTCGGACGCGGCCAGGACGGCGCCGAGGTCCGGCCGGCGGGTTTCGGTAACCGGGGTCGGGACGGTGACGATGAAGAAGTCGGCGTCGCGGAGCACGCTGGGGTCATCGCTGCAGCGGAGATCGGCGTTTCGCAGTTCCTCGGCGTCCACCTCGCCGGTCCGGTCACGCCCCCGGCCCAGCTCCAAAATCCGCCGCTTGCTGACATCGAACCCGATGACCGGAGCGCCCGTCCGGGCGAAGGCAACGGCCACCGGCAACCCGACATAGCCGAGGCCGATGACGGCGATACGGCGGCCGTGAGTCGTCTCTTGGATCCCCTGGGTTGAACCCGTCATCACCATTTCCCTAAACGCGGAGTCGACCGGGTGTCGGCACGGCTTGTTGGTCTGTTGGCAGGAACCGGACTCCACCTCTTCCTACCTTGGTACCGCAGCGCCACGTCAC
The DNA here is from genome assembly GCA_016202695.1 of Pseudomonadota bacterium. Taxonomy (GTDB): domain Bacteria; phylum Pseudomonadota; class Alphaproteobacteria; order JACQOE01; family JACQOE01; genus JACQOE01. The sequence continues at coordinate 21,431 of JACQOE010000069.1, forward strand.
GCGCATCATATCCGCCCGGCTCTGGCCCGCGTGCAGGCTGGGAAAACCGGCGATGAGCGCGGGCCCCTTCCGTTTGCCACCCATTATCATGAGACCGATGCTACAAGCAATGAACCGCCCCGGCGCAAAGGGGCGGTTCTTCGTCGCCAAGGGGCCCTCCACCCCGCGCAAACGACGTCGGCATGGGTGGGACGCAGGGGCGCTCGTTCGGGGGGTGTCTCAGCCCTTGGCAACCGCCTGTCGATCCTCCATCCGCGCCGGAGGGGGCCCAGAGGCGAGTTGCGCCGGCGCAGCCAGGCCCCGCAGCCAAGTCTCGATCCCCACCAGCCGCAAGAGTATCCAGCTCAGTCGCGCCTCGCCGGCGCGGAATGCGTCGACCGCTCGGCGGATGCGCCCTGGCTCGCCGTAGCCGGCGAGGCGGCTGTTCGCCGCGGTCAGATCGTCGAGATAGCGTCCCAGCGCCGTCTCGTCGGCGAGCCAGCGGTCGTAGGGGAGGCGCAGCCCCACCTTCCGCCGGTCGATGAGCGCGTCCGGCAGGTAGCCGCGCGCGACCCGCTTGAGCATCGGTTTGGTCTCGCCGCCCGGGGCGCGCATGCGCGGGGAGATCGCGTTCACCACCCGGGCGAGCGGCAGGTGAACGTAGGGCACCCTCGCCTCGACCGAAGCCGCCATCGACATCTTGTCCTGACGTATGAGCAGGGATTCGAGATAGGCCGACTGATCGCACGCGAAGAGCCGCTCAAGGAAGCCCCCGAACCGGGCGCTCGCCGCCTCCCGGGCGCCCGGCTTCGGGATCAAGTTCGGAAACATCCGCCAGAGCGGCTCCGGTTCCCTGTAGAGCGAGGCGTAGGCCGCCGCGTCGCGCCCGGCTAGGCGCCTCAGTCCCGCCAATCGCCCCCGGTCGGGCCAAAGCCGCGCCGGCAGGGCATGGGCGATACGCTCCTTCCACATCAGCCGCGGCCATCGCGCGTAACGCTCGTAGCCGCCGAAGAACTCGTCGGCTCCCTCGCCCGTGAGCACGACCTTGGAGACTTGGCGAATGCGATCGCACAGCAGCATCAGGCAGACGCACCCCCCGTGCGGGGTCGGTCCCTCCATGTGCCGGACCGCCCGCGGCAGGGCGTCGCCGTAGTCTGCGCCGGTGATCCGCACTTCCCGGTGATCGAGCCCGAAACTCTCGACGACCATGCGGCGACAGGGCTCCTCGTCATGCTCGTAGTCGCCGAGGTTAATGCCAAAGGTGACGAGCCGGTCCGGCATCGCCTCCTTGACCAACCCTGCGACCAGGCTCGAGTCGACGCCGCCCGAAAGCTGGATCGTGTAGCCAACGTCGCTCGCCAGGTGGTCCTTGACCGAGGCCCGCAAAGCGGCGTGGACGCGCTCCCCTGCCTCCTGCTCGGAGACACTGCGCGCGGAGGCGAGGGTTTCGAGAGGATCGCAGAACCGCCGCTCGCGAAGCCCGCCGTCGCCGAGAGAAATCGTCAGCACCGTGCCTCCCGGCACGCGCTCGATGCCCTTGAGGTTGCTCAGTCGCCCCGCCGCCCAGCTGAAGGTCAGGAGCTCCGCAAGCGCCTCCGGATCCGGCTCGGGGGACACCAACCTGGCGAAGGGCCGCATCTCGCTGGCCAAGGCGACCAGCCGGCCCCGACGCAACAGGTAGAGCGGTTTGATCCCGAAGGGATCGCGCGCGGCGACGGCCACGCCCCGCTCGCGGTCGACGATGACGAAGGCGTACATGCCCTCGAGCCGGTCGAGGACTTCCTCGCCCCATCGGAGATAGCCTTGGAGGATCGCCTCCGAATCGCCGTCGGTGCGAAGCGGCACGCCCGCGGCCACGAGCTCCGCGCGCAGGCGCCGGTAGTTGTAGATTTCGCCATTGTAGACGAGGGTGCATCGGCCCGTGGGGTCGGTCATCGGCTGATCCGACGCCGAACTCGGGTCGAGGATCGCGAGCCGGCGAAGGACGAGAGCAACTCCGGGTTCGTCGACAATGCCACCCGAATCGGGGCCGCGATGGTGAAGATCGCCCTCGATCCCCGCGAGCAAGGCGGGGTCGAAACGGCGCCCCGGCTCAACAATGGCGGCGAAGCCGCACATGACTAATCACGGGCTCCCGGCCGGCTGGCACGAAACGGGCCCATCACGGTTTCGCCGGGACGGCGATGCGACGGCGGGCCAAGCCTTCCCGCGGCAAGGATCGCATCGCCCTCGCCCCTCCCGCCGAGGGCCCGGTGCCGCCCCCCCCGCGGCGCCGCAACTGATCCACGGGGACACGTTCGCAGTCGTTCCGTTCAACCCGTCGCCGAAGCGGCCCGACGGACCGGATCCTGCCCATGTGGAGCTCATGCGCGGACGGCCGCGTCGGCCTTGCTCAACAGGAAGCGGTTAAGGGCGAGATGATCCAGTTCGGAATTGAGGAACACGGCCAGCGCGTCGTCCGGCGAGTTCACGATCGGATAGCCGTGGAGATTGAACGAAGTGTTCAGTATGGCGCCTCGCCCCGCGCG
>JACQOE010000075.1 GCA_016202695.1 Pseudomonadota bacterium
GATGTCCGAGTGATGCGCGAGATTGGAGACGAACGCCACCACCTTGCCGTCGACAAACACCGGGCTGGTGAGCGTGAGGTCCGGCAGGTGCGAGCCGCCGCCGGTGTAGGGATCGTTGGTCAGAAACCCGTCGCCGGGCCTGATCCCGCTCAGGGGATAGCGTTGCAGGATGTTCTGCACCATGCCGAGGAGCGAACTCAGGTGCAGGGGCGCGATCGCGGTCAGCGCGACCAAGTCGCCGCGGGCGTTGAAGATGGCGACCGAGCAGTCGCGCCGCTCCTTGATGTTGGGCGAATAGGCGGTCTTCACCAGCGTCGCCATCATCTCGTCGGTCGCCGCCGCGAAACGATGGGCGACAACCTCGGTCGTGATCTGATCGACCGGCTTCACGGCCTGCGTTCCTCCCTCATGTCGTTCGATCCCGGGCCCGGCGGCGGGGGCCGCGCCGGGCGCGGGTTCGCGCCTCGTCGACGGCGCCGCCGGCGAGCACGACCCCATAGTCGCGCGCCGCCGCCTCGGGCGACACCTTAGCGGAAACCACGTCGGCATGCACCAGCCCCGGATCGCGCGCGAACGGCTCGCCGTACCCCGCCCCCGAGGGGGTCTCGACCCGCACCGTGGCGCCGGCCGGGATGGGCAACTCGGAGAACGAGCTGGGAAGCGCCCGCTCGCGGTTCGTTCCGGGGTCGAGCAGGAAGCGGCCGGTCCGGCCGTCGCCGCCGCCGAAGAGGCCGGGGGCGGCGATGCGCTGGCGAAGCCCGCGCCCGGCCAGACGCGCGGCCTCGGCCCAGATGGTGATGTCGCGGCGGGTGGAGAGGCCGCCGCGGAACGCGCCCGGGCCGCCCGAATCGGGCACCAGCTCGTAGCGGCCGACGGTCAGCGGGAACTCCTGCTCGAGCGACTCGACCGGAAGATTGGCCGAGCCCGAGGTGTGCACCCGCACCGCGTCCTTGCCGTCGGCATCGGCAAGCGCCCCGCTCGCGCCGGCGTAGGTCTCGTAGTCGACGAAGTAGCGGCCGCTGCGGGGATCGACGCCGGAGAAGATGAGCCCGTGCAGGGGGCCGCAGCCGGCCATCACCCGCCCGGGCACGGCCTTGGCGAAGGCGCCCATCAGCACGTCGCCCATGATGTTGGCGGTGGCGCTGCGGTCGCCGACCGCGGCCGGCGGCGCGGCGTTGACCACCGAGGCCCTCGGCGCCGTCACCTCGATCGCCCGGAAGTAGCCGGCGTTGGGCGGAATGTCGGGATCGACGATGGCCTTGACCGCGTAGTAGACGCAGCACAGCGTCATCAGGAGCGGCATGTTGCGCCCGCCGGCGGTGAGACCGTCGGAGCCGGTGAAGTCGAAGCGGATGGACTCCCCCGAGACGCGGATCGCGACCTTGAGCCTGACCAGCCGGCTTTCGATGCCGTCGTTGTCGAGGAAGCCCTCGTTCTCGAACACCCCGTCGGGGAGCGCGGCGATGCCGGCGCGGGTACGGGTCTCGGCGTAGTCAAGGAAGGCGGCGGTGCCGGCCTCGGCCCGCGCCCGGCCGAAGCGCCGGTACATGTCCGCCATGCGCCGCACCCCGATGGCGTTGGTCGCGACCTGGGCGTTGAGGTCGCCCTCGCGCTCCCCGGGGGTGCGGCTGTTGAGAAGCACGATATCGAGGATGTCCTTCCTGAGCCGCCCCCCGTCCATCAGCCTGACCGGGGGCACCCGCAAGCCCTCCTGGAAGATCGAGGTGCAGTCCGCGCTCTCGCTCCCCGCCACCCTGCCGCCCACGTCGGAGTGATGGGCGATGTTGGCGACGAAGCCGATCAGGGCGCCCTCGAAGAACACCGGGCTCGTCACCGTGTAGTCGGGAAGGTGCGAACCGCCGCCGACATAGGGGTCGTTGGTGAGGAAGGCGTCGCCGGGCCGCAGGCTGGAGAGTGGATACCGGCGGATGAGGTTGTCCACCATCCCCATCAGCGAGCTCAGGTGCCCGGGCGAGATGGCGGTGAGGGCAAGCAGGTTGCCGGCGCGGTCGAAGATGCCGACCGAGCAGTCGCGCCGCTCCTTGATATTGGGCGAGTAGGCGGTCTTGACCAGCGTCGCCATCATCTCGTCGCTGGCCGCGCGCAGGCGGTGGCCGATGATCTCGGTGGTGATGCGGTCAACCGCGGCCGCAGCCGCGGCGCCGGAAGCGGGGCGCGCGCCTGCCATGCCCGGTCCCCTCATGCGGCGAGCAGGCGGGAAAGCTCGCGCGCGTCATCGAGCCGGTCGAGGCGCGCGACCGCCTCGGCGATAGCGTCGGCGCGCCGGCCCAGGCCCGCCTCCTCGCACAGCTTGGCGAACTTGGCCCGCACCTCCTCGGCGCTCATCGGGTCCTCGGGGCTGCCCGGCCGGTAGCGAAGCTCGCGATGGTAGGCGCGCCCGTCGCGGGTGTGGACCGTGAGCCGGATCGCGTCGCGAAGCGACGGGCCGAGCGCGTCGATCCCGGGATCGGCGACGGCCTCGATCCGGCGCGCGAAGGCAAGCAGGCGGGGATCACGGATCCGCTCCTCGCCGTACTGGGCGACGAAGGCCTCGCCGTCGAGCGCCGTCACCGCGAGCCCGTAGGCCATGTTCATCTGCGCCTCGGTGACGTCGGCGCCGGCATAGGGCCAGACCGAGTGCTTGTGGGTGAAGGTCGAGCAGCGGACCTCGATGCGGTCGATGTCGGCGGCGGCGAGCCTCTCGTCCCTCAGCACCGAGCGAAGCGCCTTGAGGGGGCCCTGGATGCAGCTCACGGTCGGGTTCGGCTTGAAGCCGATCGCCAGCGTCTCCCAGGTCCGACCGAGGCCGGCGACGAGCCGTTCCGGCTCGGCGCGGTCGGTATAGGAGCTCAGGAATCCGCCATAGGGCGCCTCGATCGCGTCGCCGATGCCGCTGAAGCCCCGCTCGGCGAGGAGCGCGGCATAGACGCCACCCTGGGCGGCGCGGCCCGAATGGAGGCGCTTAGTCATGGCCCCGGCCTGCGCCGCCATCAGCCCGGCCGCCTGCGAGGCGCCGATGGCGAGCGCCTGGCGGCTCATCCCGAGATCGAGGCGAAGGACGCGCGCGGCGCTGGCCGCGGCCGCAAACACGCCGCTGGTGCCCTGGGGGTGGAAGCCGCGGTGAAAGAGGCTGTGGGTGCCGGCCATCCCGACCCGGAGCCCGACCTCGAAGCCGGCGACGATCGCCGCGATCAGCTCCCGCCCCGAGACCCCGCCGCGGGCCTCGGCCAGCGCGAGCGCCGCCGGCACCGCGAGCGTGCCGACGTGAAGGAGCCCGGCGGTGTGCAGGTCGTCGAGCTCGAAGGCGTGGCCGGCGGTGCCGTTGGCGAGCGCGGCCAGCGCGGCGCTGGTCCGCACCGGCGCCCCGAAGATCGCGGCCTCGGGGCGGGCGTGCTCGGCCGCGATCACCTCGATCAGGGTCCGCGTCCAGGGGAGCCCGGCGCCGAACAGGCAGCAGCCAACCGCATCGAGGGCGCAGAGCTTGGCGTGCGCCACCACCTCGCCGGGAAGGTCCGACCAGGCGAGACCGGCGGCGAAGGCGCCGAGCAGGCGGGTCGCCTCGGGCGCCCCCTCGAGGTCGGCCCGGCCGGAAGCCGCGCTCACGGCACCGGCACCTCGACGTCGAACAGCGGCCCGTACTGCTGCGCCCCGTAGATGTCGCCGTCGCCGGCCGAGCCGCTGGTCCGCGAGCGGAAGATCGTGAACTTGATGGCGCAGCCGGGATCGAACTCGACGAAATCGGATATGCGCGAGTCGGGGATGCGGAAGATCCGGCAAACGGTTTCGCGGGTGAGCGCGCGGCTCCTTTTCACCATCTCGTAGGTGGCGCGCTCGCGGAAGATCACGTCGAAGGTGATCTTGTCCGGCCCGGCGTTCTTGCTGCGGATGGTCTTGGCGAGGTCGCAGAGCTTCTTGACCGGCATGGCGGGCCTCACACCCCGGCGGTGGTCATGTGCAGAGGGAACAGCTCGAGCGGGTCGTCGGCGCGGACGGTGTGGTTGATGGTCCAGCGGCAGGCCGGGCTCGCGTGCATGACCTCGTCGAACAGGAAGGAGACGCCGCCGGCGGTGCCCTTCACGTCGGGCAGGCGGGCGTAGAACATCTGCCGGGTGGCGGTGATGGCCACGGCCTCGGCCATCTCGCGAGTCGGCGCCACCGCCTGCACCACCACGCAGAGCTCGTGGCCGGGACGGTCCTTCAGCGGCTCGAGGTCGCCCATGATGCCGTTGCGCCCGAAGACGTTGTAGTGCAGCTCGTAGCCGGTCTCGCCGAAGCGCTCGCGCACGTGCCGGCGAGACCAGTCGATCACCTGGTCGATGTGGGCGATGGTGTGCGGGTCGCGCACGCCGGCCATGCCGACGCAGCGCTCGCCGACCCGCCCGGCCCCCTCGATCTTGAAGCGGACCTCCTTGGCGGGGACGAACTTCGGCCCGGTCACCCGGGTCGAGCGCGCGTCGATCTCCTCGTAGTGGCACCTGGACATGTCGAGCGTGCCGGTGGCGACGTACTCGTAGAGTGGGTTGGCGCGCTCGTACATGGCGTGCCCGGCGACCGAGGCCACCGTGCAGCGCTGCATTTCCAGCATCGGAGTGACGGTGACCGCCTCGTCGGTGACCTCGCCGATCACCGACTCCTTGCCGGCGTAAGGCTCGGCACAGAACGAGGAGCACTCCAGCACCTTGCCGTAGTAGTAGGCGAGGCCCTTGTCGAAGCCCATGCGGATGGCCGGCGCGGCAAAGATCGCGGCGTCGCTCGATCGGCCGCCGATGATGACGTCCGCCCCCTGGTCGAGGAGGGCGATGAAGGGATGCACGTCGGCCATGGCGACCACGTGGTCGGTCGCCGCGAGGTCGGCATCCGACAGGTCGGGCCGACCGTCGAGGCCCTTGACCGCGTCGCCCCTGGCGATCTTGCGGCTGAGCACCTCCCGGTCGACCTCGGAGTAGAAGTAGCCGAGCTTGAAGGCGGGAATGCGGTGCTTCTCGGCCAGCCGCTTGACGATGGCGACGAACTCGTCGACCCGGCCGTTGGCGCCGGTGTCGCCGGCCGAGCCCACGATCATGGGGACGCCGAGGCGGCGCGCGCCGACCAGCATCTCCTCGAGGTCGTGCTCCTGCCACTCGCGCGGGCTGGAGGCGATGTCGGTGGCCAGCGGCACCGGCCCCACGTCGCCGCTCCCCGAGTCGGCGGCCACCATGTCGGGCCGCTCCTCGAGCCCGCGGTGGAAGCTCCCGGTCTTGATCGGCGCGAAGCCGAGGTGGCCGTTGGGGTTGAGGATCCTGAGCGAGCGGTTGGTGCCGCCCGCGCGCCGCCCGCCCTTGCCGTCGCCATCCGCCATGATCGAATCCCTCGCTTGTTCCTCTACACTTCCAGTCCGTACATCTCTCGCGCCTCCTGGCGCGAGATGTAGCCGTAATCGAGGTCGCGGCGCACCAGCGCCCGGTCGCGCGCCTTGGGGTCGCCGTAGCCGCCGCCCCCGGCCGAGCGGCAGACGATGCGGTCGCCGGGCTCGAGCCGGATGTCGGTGTCCTTGGTGCCGAGCCGCGCCTCCGAGTTCCCGTGTACCAGCCGATAGGCGTGTGCCCGCCCCGGCCGCCCGCCGGCAAGCCCGTAGGGAGGGACGATCACGCCCTCGCCGGTGGTGTTCAGCACCGCCGGCCCCTTGCCCTCGTAGCGGAGCACGAAGAGCGCGCCGTTGCCGCCGCGGGTGCGACCGGCGCCGGCCGACTCCGGCTCGAAGGTGTAGGACTCAACGAACAGCGGGAACGAGGATTCCGTGCGCTCGATCGCCGGCGAGGGCGTGCCCCCGGGATTGTGGATCGAGCCGAGGTTGTTCCAGCCGTCCTCGCGGCGGTTGGCGCCGGCGCCGCCGCGATTCGAGAAGTAGTGCCAGATGTAGGAGCGGCCCTCGCGGTCGCTGCCGGCGATGACGTAGCGGAACCGCCGGGCGAAGCCGGCGAGCACCTGGTCGGGAGCCGCCTCCTCCATCGCCCGGAGCACCGACTCGATGAGCGGGCCGCTGGTGAGCGTGGTGCAGGCGGTGGCCGGCACCGGGGGCACGGGATCGACCATGCTGCCCTTGCGGGTGAGGATGCGGATCGCGCGCGTGCTGCCCTCGTTCTGGGCCTGCTGGTCGGCCGAGAGATACATGAAGGCGGCGTAGACCGCGGCGCAGGTGTTGGCGTAGGGCGAGTTGATGAACGAGGGAACCTGGTCCTGGCAGTCGCGGAAATCGACCTCGACCTCGTCCTTGCCGATGGTCAGGCGGACGCGGATCGGCACCTTGTCGTGGCCCCAGGCGTCGTCGTCGAGGTAGCTCACCCCCTCGTAGGTCCCCGGCTTCCAAAGGCCGATCTCGGCCCGCATCGCGGCTTCGCCGGCGTCCAGGATCGCCTCGGCGACGCGCCCGACCTCCTCGGCCCCGTAGCGGGCGAAGAGCGACGCCAGGCGCTCCGCCCCCACCGTCACCGAGGCGAGCTGGGCCATGACGTCGCCGCGCGTGTCCTCGGGCTTGCGCGTGTTCTCGACGATCAGGCGCAAAAGATCCTCGCGCACCCGTCCGCCCTCGACGAACTTCACCGGCGGGATGCGGATGCCCTCGTGCCAGATCTCGCGCGCCTTGGGGCTGTAGCCGCCCGCCGAAAGCCCGCCGATGTCGCCCTGGTGGGCCCGGTTCGC
>JACQOE010000010.1 GCA_016202695.1 Pseudomonadota bacterium
GACCAGGGCCGGGCGCTGCACCCGCTGGACGGCATGCGCCATGGTGAAGGTCTTGCCCGAGCCGGTGACGCCGAGCAGGACTTGGTCGCGCTCGGCCTTCCCGAGGCCGTGCACCAGCTCGGCGATGGCCGGAGGCTGGTCGCCGGCGGGCTGGAACTCGGAGTGGAGCGTGAAGGGCCTGAGCGGCGGCACCGCTGGCCGCTTGGGGGGGTTGAAGATCGCGCTTCCGTCCATGCCCCTGGTTATAGGCATTGGCGCGGGCGCTTGCCAGGGTGCGGGGCATCGCTCGCCCGGTCTGTCCTCGCCGCCACAACCAGCTTGCGTGCCGGCCGGCCGCGGCCTAGGTTGAGTCGGGCGCCCGCCGGCGCCTTTTTCAAGGCTTAGGCTTAAGCCCCGGTCAGCCCCGTCAACGGATCAAAGGTCGGCCCCCATGTCGCTTCTCGCTTCGCGCGTGAACCGGATCAAGCCCTCGCCCACCAGCGCTGCCTCGCAGCGCGCGCGCGAGCTCAAGCGCGCCGGGCGCGACATCATCGGCCTCTCCTCTGGCGAGCCGGACTTCGACACCCCCGAGCACATCAAGGAGGCGGCGATCGAGGCCATCCGCCGCGGCGAGACCAAGTACACCGACGTCACCGGCACGCCCGAGCTCAGGGCTGCGGTGGCGGCCAAGTTCAAACGCGAGAACGGCCTCGACTACACCCCCGACCAGATCATCGTCGGCGCCGGCGGCAAGCAGATCCTCTACAACGCCTTCACCGCCGCCTGTGAGGAGGGCGACGAGGTCATCATCCCCGCCCCCTTCTGGGTTTCCTACCCCGACATGGCGCTCCTTTGCGGGGGCGTGCCGGTGTTCGTCTCCTGCCCGCAGAACAACGGCTTCAAGCTCAGGCCCGAGGACCTCGACGCGGCGATCACGCCGAAGAGCAAGTGGCTGGTGCTGAACTCGCCCTCGAACCCCAGCGGCGCGGCCTACTCGGCCGAGGAGCTGAAGGCCGTGGCCGAGGTGCTGCTCAAGCACCCGCAGGTGTGGGTAATGACCGACGACATCTACGAGCACCTGGTCTACGGCGACTTCAGGTTCCATACCATCGCCCAGGTCGAGCCGCGGCTCAAGGAGCGCACGCTCACCATCAACGGCATGTCCAAGGCCTATGCCATGACCGGCTGGCGCATCGGCTTCGGCGCCGGCCCCAAGCCACTGATCGGCGCCATGGGCAAGCTGCAGTCGCAGAGCACCTCGAACCCGAGCTCGGTCAGCCAAGCCGCCTCGGTCGCGGCGCTCAACGGCCCCAAGGGGTTCATGGCCGAGCACAAGCGCAGCTACCAGGAACGCCGCGACATGGTGGTGCGGATGCTGAACGAGTGCCCGGGGCTCTCCTGCCACAGGCCAGAGGGGGCGTTCTACGTCTATCCCTCCTGCGCCGGCGCGATCGGCAAGCGGACTCCCGCGGGCAAGAGGATCGAGACCGACGAGGACTTCGTGATCGGGCTCCTCGACGCCGAGGGCGTGGCCGTGGTCCACGGCAGCGCATTCGGGCTCTCGCCCTATTTCCGCATCTCCTACGCCACCTCCAAGGCGGCGCTCGAGGAGGGCTGCACGCGGATCAAGCGCTTCTGCCAGTCCCTCAAATAGGGGGGCAGGGGGCGCGCGCCGCCCGCCGTCCGCGGGGAGAAGAGCGATGTCGATCCTGTCCACGCGCATCGGCCGCTTCGCCCCCTCGGCGAGCGCGGCGATGAGCCAGTTCGCCCGCGAGCTCAAGGCCCAGGGCAAGGGCGTGATCGCGCTCTCCGCGGGCGAGCCCGACTTCGACACCCCCGAGCACGTGAAGCGCGCCGCCTGGGAGGCGATGCAAAGGGGCGAGACCAAGTACACCAACGTCGACGGCACGCCCGAGCTCAAGCGGGCGGTGGCCGAGAAGTTTCGCCGCGAGAACCGCCTCGACTACGGCCCCGACAACGTCATCGTCTCGGCCGGCGGCAAGCACGTGATCTTCAACGCCCTGATGGCCACCCTCGACGATGGCGACGAGGTGATCGTGCCGGCGCCGCACTGGGTGTCGTATACCGACATGGTGCTGATGTGCGGCGGCGTGCCGGTGGTCGTTCCCTGCCCGCAGAACAACGGCTTCAAGCTTCGGCCCGAGGACCTCGAGGCGGCGATCACGCCGCGCACCAAGTGGCTGATCCTGAATTCGCCCTCCAACCCCACCGGCACGGCCTACCGGGCCGAGGACCTGGGCGCCCTGGCCGAGGTGCTGCTCGCCAGCCCGCATCTGTGGGTGATGAGCGACGACATCTACGAGCACTTGGTCTATGGCGGCTTCCGCTTCTCGACTCTGGCCGAGGTGGCGCCGGCTCTCAAGGGGCGCACCCTCACGGTCAACGGCGTCTCCAAGGCCTACGCCATGACCGGCTGGCGGATCGGCTACGCCGGCGGGCCGGCGGGGCTGGTCCGCGCCATGGCCAAGGTGCAGGGCCAGAGCACCTCGAACCCGAGCTCGGTGAGCCAGGCGGCGGCGCTGGCCGCGCTCGCCGGCCCGCAAGGCGTGGTGGCCGAGCGGCGCCGGGCCTACGAGGAGCGGCGCGACCTGGTGGTCGGGCTGCTCACCGACTGCCCGGGGCTCTCCTGCCACAAGCCGGACGGGGCGTTCTACGTCTATCCCTCCTGCGCCGGCGCGATCGGCAGGCGGGCGCCCTCGGGCAAGGTGATCGAGACCGACGAGGACTTCGTCCGCGAACTGCTCAAGGCCGAGCTGGTCGCCTGCGTGCACGGGGGGGCCTACAACCTCTCGCCCTATTTCCGCATCTCCTACGCCGCCTCGAACGAGGAGCTGATCGAGGCGCTGGCTCGCATCAAGCGCTTCTGCGAGTCGCTCGCCTGAGCGTCCGCCGGGGCCGGCCCGACACCCTGCCCGCGCCGCAGCCCCTCGCCCGCTCGTCTCTCCTGTCGCGATCCGGGCGGGAAATCCGGTCCCGGATGCCGCGCCTGTTTTTTTCCGTTGCATCGGCGGGGGCGCCTTGGAACGATAGGCGCAAGCAAAGAGCCGGTTGTCCGGCCCCGGCCCCGGCCGCGGCCTTGGTGCCGCGGGGGCGCCCACGGCGAACCCGGCGACGGCGACCACCCCCGGAGGTGTCATGACAGAGAGACAGGCGTCGAGGCCCCGCTGCGCGGCCATCATCGGCCCCTACCTAAGCGGCAAGACAAGCCTCCTGGAGGCGATCCTGTTCGCCGCCGGGGCGATCCCCAAGCAGGGGCTGGTCAAGGACCACGGCACGGTGGGCGACCCCTCGCCCGAGGCCCGCGCCCGCCAGATGAGCACCGAGGTGATCGCGGCGACCACCACCTATCTCGGCGAACCGTGGGTGTTCCTCGACTGCCCCGGGAACATCGAGTTCGCCCAGGAGACTTACAACGCCCTCATGATCGCCGACATCGCGGTCGTCGTCTGCGAGCCACATGCCGAGCGCGCGGTGACGCTGGCGCCGTTCCTCAAGTGCCTCGACGACCGCGAGATCCCGCACGTTGTGTTCATCAACAAGATGGACACCGCCGCCGAGTCGCCTGGCGATGTGGTGGCGGCGCTGCAGGCGATCTCGAGCCGGCCCTTGATTCTGCGCGAGGTGCCAATCAGGGAGGGCGATGGCATCGTCGGTTACGTCGACTTGGTCAGCGAGCGGGCCTACAGCTACCGGCCCGGCCAGTCCTCGGCCTTGGTCCAGCTTCCCGAGACCGTGCTGACCGAGGAGCAGAAGGCGCGCACCGGGCTTCTGGAGTCGCTGGCCGACTTCGACGACAAGCTCCTCGAACAGCTCCTCGAGGAGGTGGTGCCGCCGACCGCCGAGGTCTACGCCAACCTCACGCGGGTCCTCCGCGCTGACCGGGTGGTGCCGGTGTTCTTCGGCGCCGCCGAGCGCTCCGGGGGCGTGCGTCGGCTGTTGAAGGCGCTCCGCCACGAGGCGCCCGGGCCGGAGGCGGTGGCGGCGCGACTCGGGGTCGATCCCAAGGCGGGCGAGGCGGTGGCGCGGTGCTTCAAGACCTATCACATGCCGCACACCGGCAAGCTCTCGCTCGTGCGCATCCTGCGGGGCGAGGTAGCCGACAACTCGTCGATGAAGGGCGAGCGGGTGAGCGGCCTTTACCATCTGACCGCGTTCAACCTCGCGAAGCAGTCGAGGGCGGTGTTCGGCGAGGTGGTCGCGTTCGGGCGCATGGACGGGGTCAAGACCGGCGACGTGCTCACCCCCTCGGGCAAGGTGCCCGACGGGGTCGCGGCGTGGCCGGCGCCTCTCAAGCCCGTCTACGCCCAGGCGCTCAAGGCCGAGAAGCAGGCCGACGAGGTGAAGCTCTCGGGTATGCTCGCCAGGCTGGTCGAGGAGGATCCCTCGCTCCAGGTCGAGCAGAACGCGGATACCAACGAGCTCGTCCTCTGGGGCCAGGGAACGATGCACGTGCAGGTCGCGCTCGACCGGCTGCAAAGCAAGTACAAGCTGGCAGTGAAGGGGCGCGCGCCCCAGGTGCCCTACAAGGAGACCATCCGCAAGGCGATCGCCGACGTCCACGGCCGCCACAAGCGCCAGACCGGGGGCCACGGGCAGTTCGGCGACGTGCACCTCGAGATCAAGCCGCTGCCGCGCGGCGGCGGCTTCGAGTTCATCGACGCGGTCGTGGGCGGCGTGGTGCCTCGCCAGTTCATCCCCGCGGTCGAGGCCGGGGTGCGGGAGTACATGCAGCGCGGGCCGCTCGGCTTCAAACTGGTCGATGTCTCGGTCCGGCTCTTCGACGGCCAGTACCACTCGGTCGATTCCTCGGAAATGGCGTTCAAGACGGCGGGCCGGCTGGGGATGGCGGAGGGGTTGCCGAAGTGCGAGCCGGTGCTGCTGGAGCCGATCTTCAAGGTCGAGATTGCGGTGCCGTCCGAATTCACCTCCAAGATCCAACGCATTGTCAGCGGGCGGCGCGGCCAGATCCTGGGCTTCGACGCCAAGCCCGGCTGGCCGGGCTGGGACCAGCTCACGGCCTTTCTGCCCCAGGCGGAGATGCAGGACCTGATCGTCGAGCTGCGCTCGGTGACCCTGGGTGTGGGGACCTTCGACTGGCAGTTCGACCACCTGCAGGAGCTCACCGGCCGGCTCGCCGACCAGATCGTGCAGGCGCGGGCCGAGGCCGCGGCCTGACGCCCAGCGGGGCATTGGGGCCCCCCGCACTCCAGGCGTACGGGGGCACGAGGCCGCCGCCTGCCTCTCCCCCCAGGGCCCGCACCGCAGGCTCGCAGGGGGGCGTGCCGCTGGAGAAAAATCGCGACGAGGATGACTCTCGGTGAGAGAGCCAGCCTTAGAGCATGGATTTTGAAGATAAATTAGAATTATTATAACTTAATTGACTTCTCCGTTTCGGCCCTGATAGAGGTAGGTCAAGGCGCCGGCGTGCCCTCCCGGGTCATGATCGCCGGATCATTCACGGAGGACAGTGCCATGACCGTCGACATCGGGCTCAACCAGGCCGAGCGCAAGGCGATCGGCGATGCCCTCGCCAGGCTGCTCGCCGATACCTACACCCTCTACATCAAGAGCCATGGGTTCCACTGGAACGTGACCGGGCCGCACTTCCCGTCGCTGCACGCCATGCTCCAACAGCAGTACGAGGAGATGGCGCTGGCGATCGACGAGATCGCCGAGCGCATCCGTGCCCTCGGGCACCTGGCGCCGGGCTCGTTCGCCGAGTTCGCCAGGCTCGCCAGCGTCAAGGAGGAGAAGCGGGCCCCGGCGGCGATGGACATGGTCCGCCGGCTCGTCGCCGATCACGAACGGGTGGTGAAGACCGCCCGCGCCGCCGCCGCGGCGGCGGAGAAGGCGGGCGACCAGGCGAGCCTCGACCTTGCCACCGAGCGCATGCGCATCCACGAGAAGACCGCCTGGATGCTGCGCGCCACCGCCGAGGAGTGAGGGGCCGGCATGGCAGGGAGCAGCTCACCACACTCCGATCATTCGGGTGAAAGGAAGTAGACCCGCCTTAACCGCAACAATCCTTTGTCTTCTTCGCTGAGATTTTCGTAATGAGCCATCCAGAGATCGAGGAAACGGTCGAGATCGATTAGTTCGATGTGTACGGTGCCCTGGCGCGCCTCGCGAACGGCCTCGGAGGTAAACCCAGCGGTCGATATGAAGAGGCCAACTTCACGGTCTTGACGAATCACACCGCGTAAGGCAGCAACCTCTTCCCGTGTCGCTTTATTTTGCCGGTGTTTCACTTGCACGCGGATATGGGGTGTAGATCGACCCAAGGGATCCTGGTACGCAACGATGTCTGTGCCGCCATCGGGGCCTTTGGGCGAAACGAAGGGGGTGCTGTGCCCCATTCCTCTTAGCAAGGCCGCAGCCAGTTCCTGAAATTGGTACGGGCTCAAACTCTCGACATACTCTTCGATCTCTTGTCTGGCTTGCTCCTCGGCGGCTTCGAAGACAAAAGAACGGACCGCCGAGTATGTCTCAGAGAGAGCCGTTTCCGGGAGATCGTCTTCCTCGACCTCCTTCACCGGCTGCTTCGCTTTCCATTCGTGATAGGCTTTGCTCGCCCGCTTAAGAATTTCCTCGCCTGGAAGGTTCAGAACCGCCTCGCCCTCCGGCGTTAGATGCCAGCGACCCTTGTTCTTCACAAGGAAGCCCGCCTTTACCGCCTCGATTGAAAAAAATGCAAGACCGAATCCCAGCGGACATAACCTGTCTTTTCGTAGGTCGCCCGATCATACTCATCCAAATCGACTCGTTTCTCTACCTCTCGGAGCACGTCGCGACGATTCAGACTTCCTCCGGCATCATGAATCGCCTGGAATGCTGCCTTCAACACTAGGGCAGCGAGCTCTTTTGACGTACGTCGTTTGGGCATCATCTCGTCCTCATCCAGCGACAAGGGACACTCAACGATGTCCCGATCGATTTCACCCCCCGAAGAAACGGAGGAACCAGGCGAGCGTCTCTTCGGGCCTCTCCTCCGGGATGTAGTGGCCGCAGTCGAGCCCCTCGCCAACCACGTTGTCGGCGTAAGCGCGCCACACCTCCAGCGGCTTGAACACGGTGCCGGTGTGGCTCTTCGCGCCGTAGAGCACCAGCACCGGGCAGGAAACCTTACGCCCGGCCCTGACGTCCGCGTCGTCCATGGCGAAGTCGACGCCGGCGCAGGCGCGGTAGTCCTCGCAACTCCCGTGGATGGTCTCGGGGGTGAAGCAGCGCACGTACTCGGCGAACGCCTCCTTGGCGAAGGGGGCGAGCCCGATCCCCGGCTTGCCGATCTTCCTCTCCATGAACCACTCGGGAGGCACGGAGGCCATCATCCGCTCAGGGAAGTCGTAGGGCTGGATCATGAACAGCCAGTGCCACGACTTGGTCGCCCACTCCTTCGAGGCGTGGGTCCAGACGTGATGGCTGGGAAGGATGTCGAGGAGCGCCGCCTTCCGCACCCGCTCGGGGTGGTCGAGGCACAGGCGGTGCAGCGTGCGCGCGCCGCGGTCGTGCCCGGCGGCGAGGAAGTCGCGATAGCCGAGCGCCGCCATCACCTCGAGCTGGTCCTGGGCCATGGCGCGGAAGGAGTAGTTGGAGTGATCGGGGAGCCCCCGCGGCTTTTCCGAGTCGCCGTAGCCGCGAAGATCGGTCGCGACCACGTGGAAGCGCTCGGCGAGCCGGTCGGCGATCTTGTGCCACATCACGTGGGTCTGGGGGTTGCCGTGCAGGAGGAGGAGCGGCGGGCCCTCGCCGCCGCGGCGCAGGTGAATGCGCGCGCCGGAGGTCTTGATCTCGGTCCGCTCGAAGCCTTCGAACATCGCGCTCTCCTTTCCCGTCGTCGCGACCGCGCGAGAGGGGCGCCGGCGCCTCCGAAACCGCCCCTGCCGGCGCCCTTGGCCCACGCTCCCCCGACTCGCCCGCCGCCGTCAATCGGGCGTGGCGCCGGTGCCGGCCCGTCCGCGGCTCCCCTCACGAATGGGTGAATTGTGGCCTCCGGCGGATCATCCTACCTTACGGGAACGCGATCGAGAGAGGAGCACCGCCATGCTGACCAAGCGGAAGCGCGGTTGGGAGATGCCGGAGTCGCGGGCGACGCCGGAGGACGCGTTCAGGCGCCGCCGCGAGCTGATCAAGGGCCTTGCCGCGGGGCCGATCCTTGCCGCCTCGGGCGCGGCGCTCCTCGCCGGGGCGGGCGAGGCGGCGGCGGCAAAGGCCGACGCCGACCCCTCGGCCGGGCTCTATCCGGCGGGGCGCAACGAGCGCTTCAAGCTCGACCGGCCGCTCACCGACGAGAAGATGGTCACCACCTACAACAACTTCTACGAGTTCGGGTCGAGTAAGAACATCTGGCGCGCGGCCAGGGATCTCCCCATCCGGCCCTGGCAGGTGCGCCTCACGGGCATGGTCGAGAAGGAGCAGACGGTCGACATCGACACGCTCCTGAAGCGGATGCCGCTCGAGGAGCGGCTCTATCGCCACCGCTGCGTCGAGGCGTGGTCGATGGCGGTGCCATGGAGCGGATTCCCGATGAAGGCGCTGGTCGAGTTCGCCCGTCCGCTCGCCTCGGCCAAGTACGTGCGGATGGAAACCTTCATGAACCCGGCGGTGGCCGGGCGCCAGCGCCAGCCCTGGTTCCCCTGGCCCTACGTGGAGGGGCTCACCATAGAGGAGGCGACCAACGAGCTGGCCTTCATCGGCACCGGCCTCTACGGCAAGCCGATGCCCAAGGCGAACGGCGCGCCGATCCGGCTGGTGACGCCGTGGAAGTACGGCTTCAAGTCGGTCAAGTCGCTGGTTCTGTTCGAGTTCACCGACAAGAAGCCGGTTTCCTTCTGGGAAACCCTGCAGGGGAGCGAGTACGGATTCTGGGCCAACGTGAACCCGAACGTCGCCCACCCGCGCTGGAGCCAGGCGAGCGAGCGCGTGCTTGGCGCCGGCGACACGGTGCCGACGCTCATCTACAACGGCTACGGCGAGTTCGTCGCCCACCTCTATCCGAGTGACCCGAAGGAGCGGACCTACTTCTACTGATGCCGTCGGGCCGGGCCGGCGGCAGCGGAGGCGGGGCCGCGGTCGGGGACCGTCCGAAGGCGGACGCCCGAGGAGGCTCGGATTTTCGCTCCACTTCCGAAACGAGTCCGCAGGGACGCGCGTGCGCGGCGGGGCCGCCAAGCAGCGATGGCGCGCGGACAAGAAAAAACCGGGCCCGAAGGCCCGGTTAGTCTAACAGGGAGGCTTCACGTCTGGGAGACGTAGGGTCCGAAGACCCTGATTTTCAGGCGTTGCACCTGAAACTCTGGACAAACCAATCACTTTTCAAACAACGCGCGAGGTGAAATCCATGCGCTGACGCGCCATCCACCAACTCCTTAATAATTCTCGATTATGGCTTCGTGGGCCATAGCAAAATTGACAGTTCGGTTATGCGTTCCATGCATACCTATCGGAGAATCAGGGGGTTGAATCAGTAAATTTTTAGTAAAGGCTCAGCTCGCCTCGACGTCCGCAAGCTGCGACTCGGCGATTTTACGGAGCAGGAAGTCGCGAAACACGGCGATTCTTTTCGAGTGTCTGAGCTCTTCGGGATAGACGAAGTAGGCGTCGAAGCCGGGTCCCCGCAGGCTCGGCAGGATCTCGACCAAATCCTTGGCGTCGTGGCTCATGTACTGGGGAAGGGCGCCGATGCCGAGGCCGCTCTTGACCGCCAGGAAGATGCCGTAAATGTTGTTCATCATCAGCACCGGCCGGCGCTTCGACGGCTTGCGCACGCCCACATCCATCAGCCAGTTGACGTTGGCCACCGGGGGGCGGGCGTCCTCGCCGTAAATGATCAACCGGTGATTGTCGAGATCCTCGGGTTGGATGGGCGTGCCGAAGGTCTCCAAGTACTCGCGGGCGGCGAAGATGTGATAGCGCATGCTCATGAGATGGCGCTGGATGAGGTCGGGCTGGCGCGGTGGGCGCAGGCGGATCGCCGCGTCGGCCTCGCGCATTGCGAGGTCGAGCTCGGCGTCATCGAGAACGATGCTGATCGAGATATCGGGATAGAGGTCGATGAACTCGCGCAGCCGCGGGGCGAGCCAGATCGAGCCGAAGGCCACCGTGGTGGTGATCTTGAGCGGCCCCGAGGGGCGCTCCTTGGTCTCGGTCAGGATGGCCTCGGTCATCGCCAGTCGGGCGAAGACCTCGTGGACGGTCTGGTAGAGAAGCTCGCCCTGCTCGGTGAGGATCAGGCCGCGGGCGTGGCGGTGGAACAGGGGCACCCTGAGCGAGTCTTCGAGCGCACTGACCTGCCGACTGACCGCCGACTGGCTCAGGTTCAGCGCCTCTCCGGCGTGGGTGAAACTCCCCGCCTCCGCCACGGCGTGGAACACGCGCAGCTTGTCCCAGTCCATCACGTGCCTCCCGACCCCGGTCCGCGGCCGGTAGTGCCCGGCCTGGCGGTTGCGGGAATCGTCACGCCGCCCCCGATCCTGCCGACGCGGCCCCCCCCTGGCGCAGCCAGCGGAGCGGTCGCCTCGGCAACGGCGCTACTGTGCGGCAATACGGGACCGTCCGGCCTCCGCCCGGGCGAGGAACTTCTCGGCCTCGATGGCCCCCATGCACCCGGTCCCAGCGGCGGTCACCGCCTGCCGAAATATCTTATCCTGCACGTCGCCCGCGGCAAAGACGCCGGGCACGCTGGTCGCGGTCGAATCGGCCGCGGTCAGGATGTAGCCCTCGGCGTCCATCGCCAGCTGGCCCTTGAAGATGTCGGTGTTCGGAGTGTGGCCGATGGCGACGAACACCCCCTCGACCGCCAGTTCCCGGAGCGCCCCGGTCTCGACGTCCTTGAGCCTCACCGCGCTCACCGTCGGCGGCGTGCCGCCGCCGACGATCTCCTCGACCACGCTGTTCCAGACGACGGTGACCTTGGGGTTGGCGAACAGCCGGTCCTGCAGGATCTTCTCGGCGCGGAGCTTGTCGCGGCGGTGGACCAGCGTCACCTTGCGGGCGTGATTGGTGAGGAACATCGCTTCCTCGACCGCGGTGTTGCCGCCGCCCACCACGCACACCTCCTTGCCGCGGAAGAAGAAACCGTCGCAGGTGGCGCAGGCCGACACCCCGAAGCCCTGGAACCGCTTCTCGCTCTCCAGCCCAAGCCAGCGCGCCTGGGCGCCGGTGCAGATAATCAGGACCTCGCCGGCGTAGACGTCGCCGGAGTCGCCGACGCAGGTGAAGGGCCGCCGGCCGAGGTCGGCCTTGACGATCAGGTCGGCGAACATCCTGGTCCCTACGTGCTCGGCCTGGGCGCGCATCTGGTCCATGAGCCAGGGCCCCTGGATCACATCGGCGAAGCCGGGGTAGTTCTCGACCTCGGTGGTGATGGTGAGTTGGCCGCCCGGTTGCAGGCCGAGGATCAGATTCGGCTCGAGCCCGGCCCGGGCGGCATAGATCGCCGCGGTGTACCCCGCGGGACCGGAGCCGAGGATGAGCACTTTGCCGTCGTGATGGGCAGGCATGGCAGGGGGCTCGCGGTGAGGTGGCGGGTTCCGTGTCATTATCTTAGCGCGCGGGCCCGGGGATACAACGTGCGGCGACGGGATTTTTTGCGGTGCGGCGGCGGATTCCGCGGCCGGCTTCGCCGGCCCGCCCGGGGGTGTGATAATTTTCTTGCGATCGGGGCGGATTGCCGATACACCGCCACATTTCGGCCCACCCAGCCACGGCAAAACGCCATGCCCAAGATCAAGCTCGACCAGATCGACCGGCGGATCCTGAGGGATCTGCAGGCGAACGGCCGCATGACCAACGTCGAGCTCGCGAGCCGGGCCGGCATCTCCGCGCCCCCCTGCCTGAGGCGCGTGCGCGCGCTTGAGGAGGCCGGCTACATCCGCGGCTATCACGCCGATATCGACCCAGCCAAGCTCGGCTACAACGTGACGGTGTTCGCCCATGTCGGGCTCTCCAGCCAGGCTGAGAAGGACCTCGTCGCGTTCGAGCAGTTGATGCGGAGCTGGCCCGAGGTGCGCGAGTGCCACATGCTGGCCGGCGAGACCGACTTCCTCCTCAAGGTGGTCGCGTCCGACTGGGACGCCTATCAGCAGTTCCTGACCACTAGGCTCACCGCGGCGCCCAGCGTCAGCCAAGTGAAGTCGGCCCTGGCGATCCGCAGCTCCAAGGCCGAGCCGGGCGTTCCGATCGAGGCGGAAGCGACGGCGCGCAAGGCCGGCCCGCGGGCCAAGGCGCGGGAATAGCCGGCGCCTCCGGCTCGTCCCCGACCGGGCCGCGGTAACGGCATCGGCGCCTGCGGCGCGGCCTTATTCGTAGCTGACCTTGACGATCTCGAAGCTGCGCGAGCCGCGCGGGGTGATCACCTCGACCGAGGCGCCGGGCGACTTGCCGATCAGCGCCCGCGCCATTGGCGAGGTGAAGGACAGCCGGCCGGCGCGGATGTCGGCCTCGTGCTCGCCGACGATGACGTAAGTCGACTCCTCGTCGGTGTCTTCGTCGACCACGGTGACCCAGGCGCCGAACTTGACGGTGTCTCCGGACAGCTTGGAGACGTCGATGACCTCGGCGTGGGCGATGATCTCCTCCAGCTCGGCCACCCGCCCCTCGATGAAGCTCTGCCTGTCCCGGGCCGCGTGATACTCGGCGTTCTCGGAGAGGTCGCCGTGCGTGCGCGCTTCGGCCAGCGCCCGGATCACCCCAGGGCGCTCCACGGTCTTGAGGTGCTTCAGCTCGTCCTCGAGGCGGGCGAGCCCGCCCGGCGTCATCGGTATCTTCTTCACGGTTCGGTCCGTCCCCCGCGGGTTCCTTCAGGGACTCACAACATACCCACGCCAGCGCCGCGGGACGCAGCACCGCCGGGCCTCCGAGGGTCAGAAGGAGCCCTTAAAATAGGACTGGAGCGGCGCGACTGCAAGTTTGCCCCCCCGGAGGGCGCCAATCGCCTTCACCGCCGCGACGGCGGCGGCGGCGGTGGTGAAGTAGGGGATGTTGTAGAGCAGCGCCAGGCGCCGGATATCGAACGAGTCGGCGATCGTCTGCGCCCCTTCGGTGGTGTTGATCACCATCTGGATGTCGCCGTTGCGCAGCGCGTCGACGCAGTGGGGGCGACCCTCGAGCACCTTGTTGACCACGCTTACCTCGAGGCCCGCCCCGGCGAGGCACTGGGCGGTGCCGCGGGTGGCCATGATCTGGAAGCCCATGCCTTTGAGTTCCCGCGCCGGGCCGACCAGGGCCGGCTTGTCGCAGTCCCTGACCGATATGAACACCGTGCCCGCCAGCGGCAGGTTGGTCCCGGCCCCGATCTGCGACTTGGCGAAGGCGAGCGGGAAGCTGCGGTCGATCCCCATTACCTCGCCCGTCGACTTCATTTCCGGGCCGAGGATGACGTCGACATTGGGGAAGCGGGCGAAGGGGAAGACCGCCTCCTTGACCGCGATGTGGCGCCTGAGGCCGCGCCCGGCGAGCGGGAAGTCGGCGAGCTTCTCGCCGGCCATGATCCGGGCCGCGATCTTGGCCACCGGGCGGCCGGTCGCCTTGGCGACGAACGGCACGGTGCGGCTCGCGCGGGGGTTGACCTCGAGCACGTAGATGACGCCGTTCTGGATGGCGAACTGCACGTTCATCAGGCCGACGACGCCGAGCCCGCGGGCCAGCGCCTCGGTCTGCCGACCGAGTTCGGCCACCGTCTCGGGCGAAAGCGAGTGCGGCGGCAGCGAGCAGGCCGAATCGCCGGAATGGATGCCCGCCTCCTCGATGTGCTCCATGACCCCGGCGATGAACACCTGCTCGCCGTCGGCGATCGCGTCCACGTCCACCTCGATCGCGTCGCGCAGGAACGAGTCGATCAGCACCGGCTTCTCCCCGGTCACCTTGACCGCCTCGCGCATGTAACGCTTGAGGCCCTCCTCCTCGTGCACGATCTCCATCGCTCGGCCGCCGAGCACGTAGGAGGGGCGCACCACCACCGGATAGCCGATGCGCCGCGCCACCGCCACCGCCTGGTCGAAGGAGCGAGCCGTCCCATTCGCCGGCTGGCGGAGCCCGAGCTCGTCGAGCAGTGCCTGGAAGCGCTTGCGGTCCTCGGCCAGGTCGATGGCGTCGGGCGAGGTGCCGAGGATCGAGATTCGCGCCGCCTCGAGTGCGGCCGCGAGCTTGAGCGGTGTCTGCCCGCCGTACTGCACGATCACGCCCTTGAGGTGGCCCTTTCGCTCCTCCACCCGCACCAGCTCGATCACGTCCTCGCCGGTCAAGGGCTCGAAGTAGAGGCGGTCCGAGGTGTCGTAGTCGGTCGAGACCGTTTCCGGGTTGCAGTTGACCATGATGGTCTCGTAGCCGGCCTCCTTGAGGGCATAGGC
>JACQOE010000078.1 GCA_016202695.1 Pseudomonadota bacterium
AACGTCCCTGGTTGGGAGAGCTTGAAAACGTTACCCTCGGTCACGGCGTATCGCTCCTTCGGTGGAGAAGTGGAGGCTCGAACACCCCCACGATACGCCGCCTTACCCCTTCACTCCGTCACCAACTTCCGCACATAGCTCGGCTCACGCCCGTCAACACCACTCATCAAGGATGGCGCCGTGCGGACTTGTGGTTCACGCCGCCACCGACTCCTCTTCAGGTGAGCAGGCTAGAGGCCGACTGGCGAGCCGTCCAGAGGGGAACTGTCCAGCATGAAATACTGGAAGGCGATCGTGCCGCAGCATTCGTGGACGGAGACAATCTTGAGATTCTGGTGAGCTGCCGGGCCGACGCCGGAGTGCTCGAGGACTCGGTTCCTTACGCGTTGGCGACGACGTTGGAGGTGGCACCGGATATTGGTGTGACGGTGTACGAGCAGGTTCGCGAGCGAGTGCAAGCACGGGTAAGGGTTACACCGCGACCGTAGGAAGCGCCCTGTCAGAGACGAGAATTGAATGGAAAAAGCCAAGCGCGAGGGGAGACGACCCGAGCCACCCAAGGTCATCCGGCACTACGAGACGTTGAGCCCGAAGGAGACCGACGAGGTGGTGGACGCCGCGGCCGCGGGCGAGCTGCGCGCGACGCTGGAAAAGGCGGGCACCCCGGTCGGCGCCTATGACCTGTTGATCGCCGCCCAGGCGCTCACGCGCGGCGCCACCCTGGTGAGCGCGAACGCGCGGGAGTTCGCGCGCGTGCCCGGCCTTAAGTGCCAGGACTGGGCGGCGGGGTGAACCGTTCCTCGGCCGGCCGCGCGTCCTAGAGCGTGTTTCGCAAAGGTGGTATCAGCCCCCTCACCCGGCTTCGGGTAAGGCGCGTCTGTGCCGACGCGCCAACCCTGCGCAACCCTCTCCCCCCGCGAGCGGGGGGAGAGGGAGGGGTGAGGGGGGCGAATCCAATTGATGGCAACACGCTCTAACGTGCCCCCCCAACACCCGGCCCCCGGAGCCGAGTGCGCCAGGGGCCGGGGCCGTGCGACCTTGTCGATAAAGGGGTCGGCTGGCCCTCTCATGCCGGCGAGCCTTGTTCATGCCCCGTCATGCCGGATGCGATGCAGCGCTTGAGCGGTGCGTCGCTGGTCCGGCATCTCATAGAGGCGGCACGGGGTTCCGTGTCTGCGCCGCACCACTCCGTGCTGCGGCGCGCACGGAATGACGCCTCGCTCACAAGGCCCGTTGGTATCGCAATCCCGGCGCCAAGCCCCGCCTACAGGTTCAGCTCGTAGCTCGCCGGCAGCCAGCGGTAGCCGGTGTCCTTCCTCTCCACGAACCCGACCGCCGGGAACGGCATGTGATAGCCGGTCACCGGCAGGCGGTCGGTGGCGGCCATGTCGAGGATGCGCCGGCGGGTGGCCACCGCCATCGCCTTGTCCATGTCGAAGCTCACGTGCCAGTCGGGCCGCCCGACCGAGGCCACGTAGTGGTTGCTGGTGTCGGCCCAGATCAGGAACCGCTTGCCCTCGCTCTCGAGGTGGAAGGCCATGTGCCCGGGCGTGTGCCCGTAGGCGCCCACGGCGCGGATGCCGCCCGCCACCTCGCCCTCGGGCTCGAGGAAGGTCATCTTCGGCGCCAGCGGCACCACGTTCGACTGCACCAGCTTGGCGTTGGTCGCGACCGGGCCGTCGGCCCGCTCCCTGGCCGACCAGAAGTCGTACTCCACCCGGCCGATCACGTAGCGGGCGTTGGCGAAGAGCGGCTTCCCCCCCTCCATCAGCCCGCCGATGTGATCGCCGTGGCAGTGGGTGACGACCACCACGTCCACCTGGTCGGGGCTGAATCCGGCGCTGCCCAGCGAGGCGGCGAGGCGGCCGGCGTTGGGCCTCCGACCGGCGCCGTTGCCGGAATCGAACATCACCAGCTCGCGCCCGGTGTTGACCATCACGGGCGTGAACGAGATCGCCATCCTGTCCTTGGGCAGGCGGGCCTCCTCGGCCAGCTTCTGCACCTCGGCCGCCGGCTGGTCGTTGCCGAAGATCGGGTGCGGGCCGGCGAGGCCCACGGCCCCGTCCCAGATGGTGGTGATCTCGAAGGCGCCGAGCTTGAAGCGGTAGTGGGTGGGATGGGCGGCGCCCAGCATCGGCGCCGCGGCGCGGGCGGGGCGCGGTACGGCGGCGCCGGCGAGCGGCGCCAGGGCCGCGGCGGCGGTGCCGATCAGCATGGTCCGGCGGCTGAGTGCGGGTCTCTCTCCTGACATGACGGTGCTCTCCCCTAGCGCGTGCGGTTGAGGGGCCGGTCCTGCCCCCGAACGAACCCAGGTCCACAGGATTAAACACCCGCCGGGGGCGGAAATTCCACCGCCCGGCGCCCCCTCGCCGGAAATTGATCCGACCCGCGCCGGCGGGCGGGCGCCCGCTGGCCTCGCCCCCGGCGGCGGGGTAGGATGCCTTAACGGCAAGAAACGCCCGGCGGGGGACGATGGCCGAGCCCGAGGCCCGGAGCCTGGACGAGATCCGCGTGCTGGCGCGCGTCAAGCCGGCGGAGCGCGGCGCCATCGCGCGCCTCTGCCGCTGGAAGCGCTACCGGCCGCACGAGCAGATCATCGACCGCCAGAGCGACAGCCGCGACGTCTTCCTCGTCGTCGAGGGCAAGGTGCGGGTGGTGATCTACTCGCTCAGCGGCCGCGAGATCGCGCTCGAGGACATCGGCGCCGGGGGCTGCTTCGGCGAGCTGGCGGCGATCGACAGCGAGCCGCGCTCGGCGAGCGTGATGGCGCTCACCGACACCCTCGTCGCCTCGATGCCGCCCGAGCACTTCCTCACGCTGATCCGGGACCACCCCGAGATCGCGATCGAGCTGATGCGCCGGCTGTCGCACGTGATCCGCCAGTCGACCGCCCGGATCATGGACCTGAGCACGCTGGCCGCCAACAACCGGGTCCAGGCCGAGCTGCTACGCCTCGCCCGCGCCGCCGCCGGCGAGGGGGCGCGGAGCGCGGTGATCCGACCGATCCCGGTCCACTCCGACATCGCCGGGCGGGTCAGCACCACCCGCGAGACCGTGGCCCGGGTGCTCAACGACCTCGCCCGCCACGACATCGTCAGGCGCGAGAAGGGGGCGCTGCACGTCCTCGACGTGGCCCGCCTCGAGGAGATGGTGGAGAAGGTGCGGGGCGAGTAGCCGCCCGCCTCAGGGCGTGCGAAAGACCCGAGCCACGACCGCTTTTCCCGTCACCCCCGCGGAAGCGGGGGTCCACTAACAGCCTGAAGCCCTGGATTCCCGCTTGCGCGGGAATGACGATCGAGAGCAACACCTGGTCTTGGGCGACTCCTTCGCACACCCTCAATCGGGGCGGAACAGCATCGCCGTCAGCCGGTAGAAGGGAACGTCGCCGTCGCCCGGCCTTCCCTCGCGCGCGTGCCCCGCCGCCGCCAGCACGGCGAGCGCCTTCACCGCCCGCCGGAGGCGCTCGAGCCCGGCGCGAATCGAGTCGAAGCCGAAGCCGCCGTCGCCTCCCATCCGCCCGGCCACCCCGCCGAGGACCCGGGCGAGGTCCGCCTCGGCCTCGGCGAGGCGGACGCACGCCTCCTCGTCGAGGAGCGAGGGCGGCTTGCGCTCGCTCCGCCACTCCTCGACCTCGTCGCTCACCGCCCAGCAGAAGTCGAGCAGCCGCTCGCCGCCCTCCCGGCGGCGCTCGCCCGCGCTCGCCGCCAGCGTCCCGCCCGCGGTCGGCAGCCAGGCGGGAAAGGGCTGGGCGTCGAGGAACTCGCCGAGCTCGGCGGGGAGCCCGGGATCGCTCTCCCGCCAGCGCTCGTAGGCCCGGCCGAGGTCGGCCAGCAGCTCCCCGGCGAGCGGCTCGATCGCCTTGATCTCGCGCGCCGCGCCCGCCCCCGCCAGCCGCCGCGCGCCATGGGCGCGGAGCGCCGGCGCCACGTAGAAGCCGAGGCCGTAGCCGGCGAGCACGAGCAGCAGCGAGGGATAGGCGATCAGCCCCGCCTGGCTCCACAGCCAGGCGTCGGCGCGCCCGGCGAGCGAGTCGACCAGCGCCCGCCCGGCCGGCGAGCCGCCGAGCGCCAGCGCCATGAGGGCCGCGAACACCCCCACCCCGATCAAACGCATGCCCATGCCGCTGCTGTTCCCCTCTCCCGGCACTCCCAACACGCTGGGATTGTAGCCTTTTTTCTTCGCCTTGGGCAGGTGTGACGGCGGTCACAGCCGGCGGGCGCCGAGTCTGGCAGTCTTCAGCCTGCATCGGCATGGAACCGGTGCCCTGTGGGAGCCTATCCGCAGGGCCACCATTTCTCCCCTATCGATGCTGCGACCTTCCTCTCACTCAGCAACTCGGCGGGCCTCCGGCCCGCCGTCTTCTTTTCTTTTCCGCCCGGACGAAACTGGCAGGGATCTTGCGTCTCTTCCCGTGACGCCCCCGAGTGATCGCCGTCACAGCCCGCGGCGGGCGGAGCGGCGAGGATGGTGGGGCGTCTTGACCGGTATGGCCCCTCGCAGGGAGGAGGCGACGATGCTGTGGAAGGCGTTCGCGATCGCGGTATCGCTGAGCTTCGTGGCGTTGATCCTGTCGGCGCCGACCGAGGTGTGGCTGTCGCCGCTGTTCTGAGTCTCCGGCCGAAGCGCCGGCCGGGCGGGGCAGGGTGCGGTCCGGGGGGGACCGCGCCGGGGGTCCTCGTTAACCTGTCGTCAATCAAGTCGTGGCAGAAAATAATCCGAATTGCGGAAGGGCTTGGCCGTGACTCTTGAGCCGGATCAAGCCCCCGAACGGAAAAGGACGCGCGTGGCACGCCGGAGAGTTGGCGCCCGGGTCCCCAGCCTTGCCCGTGGCCCGCGGGCGCCTCGCCCGGCCCCGCCGCGGGCGCCGATGAGGAAGAGCATGCTCGCCCGGACGCCCCCCGCCGGCAAGGCGCGGAAGAAGATTCTCATCGTCGAGGACAACGCCCTCAGCATGAGGCTGTTCGTCGACCTCCTGCAGGCCCACGGCTACGACACCATCGAGGCCGACGACGGGCGCAAGGCCGTGGACCTGGCCCGCGCCCAGCGCCCCGACCTGATCCTGATGGACATCCAGCTCCCCCACGTCTCGGGCCTCGAGGTGACCCGCCAGATGAAGGCCGACGCCCAACTGCGCTCGATCCCGGTGGTGGCGCTGACGGCCTTTGCCATGCGCGGCGACGAGGCCCGCTTCCGCGACCAGGGCTGCGAGGGCTACATCGCCAAGCCGATCTCGGTCGAGCAGTTCCTGAAGACCGTCGCCACCTTCCTCGGCTGAGGGATTCCCCGACCCGGCGGAAGCCGCCGCTTCGGCCCCGCGGCAGGGCCGGCGAGAGCCGGAGCCGATCCGCGTCGTCGGGCTCCGCGCCGGCCACGCGGCGGCGGTCACCATGCTTTCCCGGATCAAGTATCCGTCGCCGGAATGGCACAGGGACGTGCGAAGCCGAAGTCTGGAATTGTACCGATATCAAACCGATACAGGGATCGCGCCGCGGAGGACCCTGGAATTCGGCTTGCCGGTCGAATATATTAACGAGTCGGACCACAACGTCGGAACGGGGTGTCGCGATGCAGTCCTTGCTACGCATCTTCTTCGCCCTTGGGATGGCGACGGTTTTCGGAGTGCTGTTGCTCTTCGGCGTGGTCGTGACCCTGATGCTGATCGGGAGCCAGGCGAACGGGGCGGAGGAGGCCGCGGGTCTTCTTCGCTGCGTATCCGCTTCTGCGCCCCTCGTCGGCGCGGGTGCGGCCGCGGGCGCTTGCGGCTAGGGCCGTCGCCGACCGCGCGGCCGGCGGCGAAAGGGTCGCGGCGCGAATCCGGCTACGGCTCGCACCTGGGTGCGGGCCGGCTCGTCGGGGCGGCGTTTTGGGTGAGAAGAGGAGGGGGCGCAGGGTGCCCCGGCGCCGAGGCTCGTGCGCGGGGGAAGGCTACTTGATCTTCCCTTCCTTGAAGACGACGTGCTTGCGCGCGACCGGGTCGTACTTGCGGAACTCCAGCTTCTCGGTCTGTTTGCGGGGGTTCCGCTTGGTCACGTAGTAGTAGCCGGTGTCGGCCGTGCTGACCAGCTTCACCAGGATGGTCGCGGGCTTCGCCATGACTCTCGGTCCTCCGCCTCGACGGGCGCCGTTGCGGCCCGCACCATAGCCGCCCCCGCGGCCCTGTCAAGCCGGTCGGGGGGCTGGGTAGTGTTCAAGTTTGAGAATCCGACTGTTTGGCGGCCTGTTAGGCCCGACGTGCACGCATTCACTCGTCACCCCGGGCGAGCGGCGAAGCCGCGCGACCCGGGGTCCAGGTCGAGGCTGGCCCGCTGGTTCGCTCGGCCGGGGTGACGATGAGACAGGCAACGGGACTCATCTGTTGGTGTTGATCAACTAGCGACGCTTGAGTTCGCCCGTGGAGTCGCGGGCCTATCAGACTCGGAGCTGGGCGTCGCGCTGGAATCACGACGAGCGCAGATTCTCCCGGAGGAGATCGTCAAGGTCTGCTTTCATGAGGGCCGCAAGCCGCTTGCTCGGCGTTTCGGCGATGGCGATGGCTAACTGTAAGGCCCTGTCGTGCCACGGTTTGTCCGTATGGGGACAAACGAACTCGTCGTGAACGCGAAACTGTTTGGCCATGGCGGATGCGAACCCCGTCGGGCCGAAGACGTTGCGCGTGACCCTGCATTTCGAGTCGCAAACCCGACAGAACATCTCGTCGGTCGAGTTGGGCTCCGAGATGAAGAAGTCGAAGCCGGTTCGTGCCATGGCGTGTCATCCCCTGCACTAACGCGGGCGTTCCCTGCGATACAGGAGCTTAAGGTCTCCGCTCGACATACTTTTCGGCCCGTTCGAGCACATCTTCGGCAGACTTCAGGAGGTCGATTAGCCCTGGCCACCTCGCTGTGATGATGTCCTGCGAATGCGCAAGCTCGTCCCGCAGCTCCCTCAAACTCTTGAGGCCGGAACGCGCGTCCTCGCCGGAGCGAAAGCCGAGCGCCTCCCGCAGCTTCTGGCACTTTTTCACGATAGTCGCCTTGTCGCCAAACTGGAGGCAATCGGCGAGATCGATGGCCTCGTTGCGTTGGCGCCGCTCGGCCAGGAGCTTTGTCGCCTGGCCGATCCGGTCATTCGTCAGCAGACCTTTCCACGCCGCCTCATCACGAAAGACTTCTCGGATCAAGCGGAGGAGCTGCATCTCGATGAGGGACAGGATGCCGAAGAGGTACATTCTGACCGGGGCTTTCTGAAGATCTCCCTTCGTGGCGATGCCGGCAACATAGCCCATGACGACGACGAAGACCCGTGGCGACTCGCGAAGCAAACGAAGGGCGTTTGGGATGGAAACGGTTTCGTCTACCAGGAGATGCCGCTCGAAAGGCGTTATGTGCTTCTGGAGGGTTTGATCCGTCAGGTCCGAGCTCTTGACGTAGCCGACGACAACACCCTCTCGCCGGACGCCGACCACATCAAAGTCCTTCTCGACCATGAACTCCTTGATGTCGGGATCGGAGCGCGTCTCGTCGAACGTCACAAACGGCTCGGCCAAATGGCGGACCGTGAGGGAGCGCTCGAAAATCTGCCTCAGGTCTTGAAGGGAGGACTTGAGAACCTTCGCCACCTTAGCCCCCCGCCCCCCTCAACCCGGGAACAGGTCGGCGGCGAAACGCATCAGCTCGGGCGTGGTCAGCCGGCGGCCGTCGACCATGTGGTGGCGCCCCTCCCGGGTGACCCGGTGGCCGCGCGCGCGGAGCTCGGTGACGAGGAGGTACACGATCACGTCCTCGCGCTTCCGGTTGCGCCCCGACTCGAGGCCCGCGCCCGGGGCGATGCCCGGGAACGCCATCTGATCGCCCGCGCGCCCGCGCCGCGGTCGTGGCGGCCTGGGCGGCGCGGCGGGGTCGGGCGGAACCTTGAGGGTCATGGGGCCACCTCCTCGGGTGCCCTCGCCGGCGGCCGGCTCACGGCGCCGGCCGCTGGGCGGCGAGCGGGGCCGCGGCCCCGGGCTCGTCGGGGAGCGCCGCCACCGGGCTCGGCGGCTCGCGGTTCCAGAGCGCGGCGGTGGTCGCCTCGCGGGCGCGGGCGTAGAGCCCGGCATCGTCGATCAGGCGCCGGGCGATGCGAAGCGCGGCGGCGCCGTCGGCCTCGATGCCGCGGCAGGCGGCGCGCGCCCGCTCGCGCTCCATCGCCTCGCCCGCGCTCGCCGCCCGCCAGAGCGAGAGCGCGGCCAGCGTCGCGCTTCCCGGCCCGCCGTCCTCGGCCATCCGGCGCTCGGCCTCGTCGGGCGTGCCGAGGGCGCAGAAGCTGGGCATCACGCCGATGCCGTTGAAGGTGTTGCCGGCGGGCGTGTAGAGCCGCGACCAGGTGACGGTCATCTCGCCGCCGTTGGGCATCCGCACCACGGTCTGCACCACGCCCTTGCCGTAGGAGTTGGAGCCCACCACCACCGCCCGGCCGTGGGCCTGGAGCGAGGCGGCGACGATCTCGGAGGCCGAGGCGGACTTGCCGTCGATCAGCACCACCAGCGGCAGGCCCCGGGCCAGCTCGCGCCCGTCGGCCTCGAAGTCGCGGGTGCTCTTGGCGTGGCGGCCCCGGGTCGCGATTACCAGCCCGCGGGCGAGGAAGATGTCGGCCACCGCCACCGCCTCGTGCAGGAGCCCGCCGCGGTTGCCGCGGAAATCGAGGATCAGGCCGCGCGGCCGCGTCGCCCCGCCGGCGGCGCCCTCGACCGCGCGGGCGAGCGAGGCCGCGGTCTCGCTGTTGAAGGCGCTGACCCTGAGCTCGACGATGCCGTCGGCGGGCTCGACGTGGACCGTGGTCGGCACGATCCTGGCGCGGGTCAGCGCCACCGCCCTCGGCGCCCCGCCGGGGCGGGCGACGCCCAGCTCCACCCGGCTGTCGACCCGCCCGCGCACCAGGGCGATGATCGCCTCGACGCCGAGGCCGGCGACCGCGGCGCCGTCGACGCTGACGATCTCGTCGCCGGCGGCGAGCCCGGCGGCCTCGGCCGGGGTCCCGGGCATGACCTCGCTGATCCGCGCCCGGCCGTCGATGAGGGCGAGGCGGATGCCGATGCCGCCGAAGCCGCTCCGCCGGGCGCGAAGCTCGCCGGCCACGGCCGGGGCGGCGTAGCGCGAGTAGGGATCGAGGCGGGCGAGGACGCCGCCCATCACCGCCTCGAACAGGCGCTCGGCGTCGGCCTCTCCGAGCCTGGCCGAGGCGGCCTGGGCGCGGGCGGCGAGGCGGGCGCTGAGCGCGCCCCAGGCCCTGGCGTCGCCCTCGGCGGGCGCCTCCTCCTCGGCCAGCATCGCCGCCCCCCGCCAGAGCCTGAGCCGGTTTTCCACGCGTTCGGCGCGGAGATCGGCATCGAGGCCGCGAATCGCCTGCAACCCGGCGAGCGCGAGGGCCCCCATCTCCACCGGCTCGAGGTAATAGGCGGCGAGCGCCTGGTAGGCCTTGACGAAGAGCGGCTCGCCCGCCGAAGCCCGAAGGGCGGAGGCGGGCGCCTCGGCCGGCCCTTCGGCCCGCGCGCCAAAGACGAGGGCGAGGGCGAGCAGGGTCGCCGCGGCCGCGGCCGCGCGCGCCCAAGCCCTCGCAGCCTCGCGTTTCATCCCGTTACCTCCGGCGCCGGCGCGGGCCGGCCCCCCGCCGCGGCGCGCCCTTGCGCCCGCCCAGGTCCTCGAGGAGGTCGAAGGCGAGCGAGCCGGTCAGCGGCTCGGCGGCGGCGAGGCGCACCTCGACCGCGTCGCCCAGGCGGAAGACCCGCCCGCTTCGGCGGCCCTCCAGCAGGTGATGGACGGGGTCGTGCACGTAGCTATCTTCGGCGAGCGCGGCCAGCGGGACAAGCCCCTCGGCGCCGGTCTCGTCGAGGGCCACGAACAGGCCGAAGCGGGCGACCCCGGAGATGCGCCCGGCGAAGGTTGCGCCGACCCGGGGGGCGAGGAAAGCGGCGACGTAGCGGGCCTCGGCCTCGCGCTCGGCCGCCACCGCCCGGCGCTCGGCCGCCGAGACCTCGGCGGCGATGGCCTCGAAGGCGCCGGCGCCGGCCTCGTCCAGCCCGCCCGGGCCGAGGCCGAGCCCGCGGACGAGCGCCCGGTGGACCAGCACGTCGGCGTAGCGGCGGATGGGCGAGGTGAAGTGGCAGTAGCGGCGAAGGGCGAGGGCGAAGTGGCCGATGTTGCGGGGCGAGTACTCGGCCTGCGACTGCGAGCGGAGCAGCACCTCGTGGATCACCCGCTCGTAGGGCTCACCCTTTGCCTTGTTGAGAATCTGGTTGAAGTGTGCTGGCTTAAGCACCTGTGCTCGCGAGAGTTTCAGGCCGAGGTTGTCGAGGAAGTCGCGCAGCGCCTCGAGCCGTTCCCTGGGCGGCTCGTCGTGCACCCGGTACATGCAGGGAAGGCGGAGCGACTCGAGAGTCTCGGCGGCGGCGCGGTTGGCGGCGATCATGAACTCCTCGATCACCCGGTGGCTGTCGAGCCGGGCGCGTGGCGTGACCGAGGCCACTTGGCCGGCCGCGTCGAGCTCGATCCGCCGCTCGTGCACGTCGAGCTCCATCACCCCGCGGCGCCGGCGCGCCGCCGCCAGCGCCGCGTAGGCGCCGTAGAGGGGCGCGATCACCGGCGATAGGAGCGGGCGGAGCGCGCCGCCGGGGCGGCCCCGGCGGGCCTCCTCCACCTCCTCGTAGACGAGCCGCGCGGCCGAGCGGATCGTCGCCCGGGCGAAGCGGTGGCGCCGGATCGCGCCCTCGGCGTCGATCCACACCTCGGCCGCCAGCACCGGGCGGTCCTCGCCCGGCCTGAGCGAGCACCAGCCGTTGGAAAGCGCCTCGGGCAGCATCGGCACCACCCGGTCGGGGAAATAGACCGAGTTGCCGCGCTCGCGCGCCGCCGCGTCGAGCGCGCTCCCCGGGCGGACGTACCAGGCGACGTCGGCGATGGCGATGCGGAGGCACCAGCCGCCGCGGTTCGCCGGATCGGGGTCGGGCGCGGCGTGGACCGCGTCGTCGAAGTCGCGCGCGTCGGCCCCGTCGATGGTGACGAAGGGAAGGGCGCGCAGATCGAGCCGCCCGGCGAGCGGGGCGGGGCCGGACCGCCTGGCCTCGGCCAGGGCCTGGGGCGGGAACTCGGTCGGAAGGTCGTGGGCGTGGATCGCGATCCGGCTCGCCGCGCCGGCGCCGGCGGCGCTTCCCAGCCGCTCGAGCACGCGGGCGCGGGGAAGCCCGAGGCCGCGCCCGCCGCCGCCCCGCGCGACGACGTCGGCCCGCACCAGCTCGCCCGGCCGGGCGTCGCCCGCGTCGGCCGGCTCGACGATCAGCTCCGCGCGCTGGCGCCGGTCGGTGGGAACGATCCGCCCGCCCTCGCGCCCCTGGCGATAGATGCCGAGCACCCGCGCCGGGGCCTGGTCGAGCCGGCGGATCGGCCGCGCCTCGTAGCCCCGCCCGCCGGCGGGCGAGAGCCGGGCGAGCACCCGGTCGCCCACCCCGGGCGCCGGCCCCGGGCGCCGGCGGCCCGGCTCGGGCCGCACCAGGATGCGGGGCGGCGCGCCCTCGCCCCGCCACGAGGCGGGGCGGGCGACGAGCTCGCCCTCCTCGTCGGTGGCGACGATCTCGATCACCGCGACCTCGGGCAGCCGGCCCGGGGGCTCGATCCGCCGGCCGCGGCCGCGGCCGAGGACTCCCTCGTCGGCGAGGCGGCGGAGCATCTCCTTCAGGTCCGCCCGCTCGCCCGCGCCCTTGAGGCCGAAGGCGCGGGCGATCTCGCGCTTGCCCACCCGGCCGGGGCTCGTCTTGATGAACTCGATCAGCTCGTCGCGCGAGGGCAGCGCCGCCCCGCGGGCACGGCCCTTCGGCGCGCGGCTCCTGGGCATGGACGGGGAGGGTGCCGCGCTGCCGGCGCTACTCGGCGCCGGCGGGCCCGGGGGCCGGGGCGTCGGCGGCCTTGGCGCCCTTCCGGCGGCGCGGGGCGGCCTTGGCGCCGGCGCGCCGGGGGGCCTTGCGCCCGCCGGCCCGGGCCCGCTTCGCGCCCTTCGCCCCCTTCCCCTTGGCCGCCTTGTCGCGCTCGGCGCGGGCGGCCAGGAGCGCCAGCGCCTCCTCCAGCGTCACCTCCTCCAGGGGCCGGCCCTTCGGCACCGGCGCCTTGAGCGCGCCCCGTGCGACGTAGGCGCCGAAGCGGCCCTTGCGGACGGTGACCGGCTCGCCGGTCTCGGGGTGGCGGCCGAGGGCGCGCGCGCCCGAGCGCGCCGCCGCCTCGGCCAGGAGCGCGACCGCGCGGTTGAGGCCGACCGCGAGCACGTCGTCGTCGGCGCCGAGCGAGCGGTAGGTCCCCTGGTGCTGGACGTAGGGGCCGAAGCGGCCGATGCCGGCGGTGATCGGCGCCCCGGTCTCGGGATGGGGCCCCACCTCGCGCGGCAGCCGGAGGAGGGCGAGCGCGCGCTCGAGCGTGAGGCTTTCGGGCTCGGCCCGGCGGGGAAGCGAGACCCGCCGCGGCTTCTCCGTCTTCTTGCCCG
Organism: Pseudomonadota bacterium; assembly: GCA_016202695.1. Classification (GTDB taxonomy): domain Bacteria; phylum Pseudomonadota; class Alphaproteobacteria; order JACQOE01; family JACQOE01; genus JACQOE01. The sequence goes on from JACQOE010000078.1 coordinate 12,481, forward strand.
TCTCCGTGCCGGCCTCGCCGAGCTGGATGTAGAGGCCGTAGGGCCCCTTGCGGAGCGAGACCGCGAGGCCGGTCTCGGGATCGGTTCCGAGCCGGCGCGGGAGGTCGGCCGGGGGCGCGCCCTCGGCCGCCCCCGCGGGCGCCGCGCCGAGGCGCCGGGTGTAGGCGCAGGCGGGATAGTTCGAGCAGCCGATGAAGGCGCCGAAGCGCCCGAGCTTGAGCCCCAGCCGCCCGGCGCCGCAGGCCGGGCAGAGGCGCGGGTCGGCGCCGGCGGGGGCCGCGGGATCGGGCGGGAAGAAGTGCTGGCCGAGGTCGGCGTCGAGCGCGGCGATGACCTCGGAGATGCTGAGGTCCCTGGTCCCGTCGACCGCCCGCGAGAAGTCGGTCCAGAAGCGTTCGAGCACCGTCCTCCAGGCGATCCGCCCGCCGGAGATGTCGTCGAGCTCGTTCTCCAGCTCGGCGGTGAAGTTGTACTGCACGTAGCGCTCGAAGAAGCCGGCGAGGAACGAGGTGACCAGCCGGCCGCGGTCCTCGGGCACGAAGCGGCGGCTCTCCAGGCGCACGTACTCGCGCTCCTGGAGAACCGAGAGGATCTGGGCGTAGGTGGAGGGGCGGCCGATGCCCAGCTCCTCGAGCCGGCGGACCAGGCTCGCCTCGCTGTAGCGGGGCGGCGGCTCGGTGAAGTGCTGCGCCGCCTCGACCTTGTCGCGGCCGACGGCCTCGCCCTCGCCGAGCTCGGGGAGCAGGCGCTCGCCCGGCCGCTCGGCGTCCTCGCGCGGAGCGTCGTCGCGCCCCTCCTGGTAGAGCCGGAGGTAGCCGTCGAAACGGACCACCGAGCCGGTGGCGCGCAGCCGGGTGCGCGAATCCGCGCTCGCCAGGTCGACCGCCACCTGGTCGAGGACCGCGCTCGCCATCTGGCTCGCCACCGCCCGCTTCCAGATCAGGTCGTAGAGCTTGCGCTGCTCGTCGCTCAGGTGGCGGGCGACGTCGGCCGGGGTGCGGGCGAAATCGGTCGGGCGGATCGCCTCGTGCGCCTCCTGGGCGTTCTTGGCCGGGCTGCGGTAGGCGCGCGGCGCGCCGGGCAGGTAGCGCTCGCCGAAGGCGCGGGCGATGTGGGCGCGGGCGGCGCGGATCGCTTCGGCGCTCATCTGCACGCCATCGGTGCGCATGTAGGTGACGAGGCCGACGGTCTCGCCGCCGACCGACACGCCCTCGTAGAGGCGCTGCGCCACCTGCATGGTGCGCTTGGCGCCGAAGCCGAGCTTGCGCGAGGCTTCCTGCTGTAGGGTCGAGGTGATGAAGGGGGGCGGCGGGTGGCGGCGCGCCTCCTTCCTCTCGATGGCGGCGACCCGGAACGAGGCGGCCTCGACCGCGGCCACCGCCCGCCTGGCCGCGGCCTCGTCGGGAAGCGCGAACTTCTCCAGCTTGTCGCCGTCGAGGTGGGTGAGGCGGGCGGCGAAAGGCGCGCCGCGCGCGCTCAGGAACGTCGCCTCGACGGTCCAGTACTCGCGCGGGCGGAAGGCCTCGATCTCGGCCTCGCGCTCGCAGATCAGGCGGAGCGCGACCGACTGCACCCGCCCCGCCGAGCGCGCCCCGGGGAGCTTCCGCCAGAGCACCGGCGAGAGGGTGAAGCCGACGAGGTAGTCGAGCGCGCGGCGCGCCAGATAGGCCTGCACGAGGCGCTCGTCGAGGTCGCGCGGGTGGGCGAACGCCTCGCGCACCGCGCCCGGCGTGATCTCGTGGAAGACCACCCGCTTGACGTCGATCCCGGCCAGCGCCTCGCGCTCGCGCAGCACCTCGCAGACGTGCCAGGAGATGGCCTCGCCCTCGCGGTCGGGGTCGGTGGCGAGGTAGAGCCGCTCGGCCCCCTTCAGCGCCGCGGCGATCTCGTTGAGGTGCTTCTGGGCGCGGCCGTCCACCTCCCAGTCCATGGCGAAGGACTCGGCGGGGCGGACCGAGCCGTCCTTGGCCGGCAGGTCGCGGACGTGGCCGAACGAGGCCAGCACCCGGTAGCCGGGGCCGAGGTACCGGTTGATCGTCTTCGCCTTGGCCGGCGACTCGACGACGACGACGTCCATGCGCTCCCCGCGAAAGTTACGGCACCAGCGAGACGCGGTGTCCCGGGTGCCGCTCCAGCCGTCCGGCCAGCTCGAGTTCGAGCAGGGCGGCGGCGACGATCGCGGCTGACATTTGGCACTGGCGGATCAGTTCGTCAACCGACACCGGCTCCGGACCGAGCAGGGTGAGGAGGGCGCCGCGGGCCTCGGAGACCTCGGATTCGGCCGGCGGGCGGGGCGGCTTCGCGGCGAATTCGGGGGCCTCGCGCTCGGCGAAGGGGGCGCGCAATCGGGGCGCCAGCGCCTCCCACACGTCGTCGGCCGTCTCGGTCAGGGTGGCCCCGTCGCGGATCAGCCGGTTGGCCCCTGCCGAGCGCGGATCGAGCGGCGAGCCGGGCACCGCGAACACCTCGCGGCCCTGCTCGAGGGCGAAGCGGGCGGTGATCAGGGAGCCCGAGTTGGCCGCCGCCTCGATCACCACCACGCCCAAGGACAGGCCGGAGATGAGGCGGTTGCGGCGGGGGAAGTGGCGGGCCTGGGGGACGGTGCCGACCGGCACCTCGGAGAAGGCGGCGCCGCGGGCGACGATCTCGTCGTAGAGCGCCGCCGCCTCGGGCGGGTAGGCGACGTCGATGCCCCCGGCGAGCACCGCCGCGGTGCCCGACTCGAGCGCCCCCTCGTGGGCGGCCGAATCGATCCCCCGGGCCATGCCCGAGACCACCAGCAGCCCCCGGGCGCCGAGCCCGGCGGCGAGCTCGCGCGCGAGCCTGCGCCCGTTGGCCGAGGCGTTCCGCGCCCCGACGACGGCGACCGCGGGCCGGGCGAGCAGGTGGGCGTGGCCGCGAAGCGCGATCAGCGGCGGGGCGTCCTCGATGGCGGCGAGTGCGTGCGGGTAGTCGGGCTCGACCGCGGCGATCAGGCGGGCGCCGGCGGCCCGCGTCGCCTCCATCTCGCGCTCGGCCTCGGCCCGCGGCGCGACCGTGATCGGGCGCGCGCGGCCCCCCCGGCGGGCGAGCTCGGGGAGCGCGGCGAGCGCCGCCCCGGCCGAGCCGAAGCGGAGCACGAGCTGGCGGAAGGTGATGGGGCCGACGTTCTCGCTCCGGATGAGGCGGAGCCAGTCGAGCCGCTCGCGCTCGCTCAGGCTTCGGGGCGTCACTCGGTCCGGTCCGGGGCGGGGCCCTGGCCGCCGCGCCGCCCGATCCTCGGCTCCTCGCCGCGCATCAGGCGGCGGACGTTCTCGTGATGCCGCGCGATCACGATCGCGGCGACGGCGAGCGCGGCGAGCGCGGCCGGGCCGTCGGCCAGCAGGTAGGCGTAGAGGGGCGAGAGCCCGATCGCCACCATCGCCGCCAGCGACGAGTAGCGAGAGAGCGCCGCCACCGCGAGCCAGGTCGCGCAGGCCGCGAGCCCCACCGGCCAGGCGAGCGCGAGCAGCACGCCGAGCGCGGTCGCCACCCCCTTGCCGCCGCCGAAGCCGAGCCAGACCGGGAAGACGTGGCCCGTCACCGCGCCGAGCGCGGCCGCGAGCGCGGCCTCGGGCGAGAGGGCGGCGAAGGCGAGCACCGGGGCCGCCCCCTTGCCCGCGTCCAGAAGCAGAGTCGCGGCGGCGAGGCCCTTGTGGCCGGTCCTGAGCACGTTGGTGGCGCCGATGTTGCCCGAGCCGATGGCGCGGATGTCGCCGAGCCCGGCGAGGCGGGTGATGAGGAGCCCGAAGGGGACCGAGCCGGCGAGGTAGCCGCCGGCCAGCGCGAGGAGAAGGAGGAAGGCGGACTCGCCGCTCATGATTCGACCTCGAACACGGTCCGCCCGCCGACCACGGTGCGCAGCACCCGCCCCTCGACCGGGCGGCCGTCGAAGGGCGAGTTCTTGGACTTGCTCACCAGCTTGTCCGCGTTCACCTTCCAGGCGCGCTCGGGATCGAACAGCACCAGGTCGGCGGGGCGGCCCTTGCCGAGGCGGCCGGCGGCGAGGCCCAGGATCTCGGCCGGGGCGAGAGTGAGCCGGGCGATCGCCTCGAGCAGCGAAAGCGCGCCGTTGTGGTAGAGCTCGAGGGTGACGGCGAGCAGGGTCTCCAGACCCGAGCCGCCGTTGGCGGCGAGGGCGAAGGGCAGCCGCTTCGACTCGGTGTCCTGCGGCGCGTGGTCGCTGGCGATGGCGTCGATGGTGCCGTCCTTGAGGCCCTCGACCACCGCCAGCCGGTCCTCCTCGGCGCGGAGCGGCGGCGAGAGCTTGGCGAAGGTGCGGTAGTCGCCGACCGCGAGCTCGTTGAGGGCGAAGTAGGGGGGCGCGGTCTCGCAGGTCACCGGCAGGCCCCGCTCCTTGGCGCCGCGGACGGCGGCGATCGCCTCGGCGGTGGAGAGGTGGGCGGCGTGGTAGCGCCCGCCGGTCAGCGCCACCAGGCGGAGGTCGCGCTCGACCATCATCGCCTCGGCCGCGGCCGGGATCCCGGCGAGGCCGAGGCGGGTGGCGGTCTCGCCCTCGTTCATCGCCCCGCCGGCGGCGAGCGAGGGCTCCTCGGGATGCTGGGCAACGAGGAGGCCGAAGTTGCGGGCGTAGGCGAGCGCCCGGCGCATGACCAGGGCGTCGGCCACCGCCCGCTCGCCGTCGGAGAAGGCGACCGCGCCGGCCTCGGCCAGGAGCCCCATCTCGGCCAGCTCGCGGCCCGCCAGGCCCTTGGTCACCGCGGCATAGGGGAGGATGCGGACGATCCCGGCCTCTCGCGCGCGGCGGAGCACGAAGTCGACCAGCGCCGGATCGTCGATCGGCGGGCTGGTGTTGGGGAGCGCGACCATGGTCGTGACCCCGCCGGCGGCGGCGGCGAGCGAGGCCGAGGCGAGGGTCTCCTTCTGCTCCTCGCCCGGCTCGCGGAGCTGCACGCGCATGTCGATCAGGCCGGGGGCGAGGCAGTGCCCGGCGCAGTCCACCACCTCGGCGCCCTCGGGCAGCCCCGGGGACGAAGCGCCCGCAGGGAAGAGCCCCGGCCCGACCTCGGCGATGGCGCCCTCCTCGACCAGGAGCGCGCCCGGCGCATCCAGCCCGCTCGCCGGGTCGAGGAGCCGGGCGTTGAGATAGGCGGTGCGCGCACTCGCGCTCATGACGGGCGCGCGTTGGCGAGGAGGTTGCGGGTGAGGAGGTCGAGGCAGGCCATGCGCACCGCCACCCCCATCTCCACCTGCTCGCGGATGACGCTGCGGTGGATGTCGTCGGCGACCTCGCTGTCGATCTCCACCCCCCGGTTCATCGGCCCGGGGTGCATGATGATGGCCTCCGCCCGCGCCGCCGCCAGCTTGGCGTAGTCGAGGCCGAAGAAGCGGAAGAACTCGCGGATCGAGGGGACAAGGGCGCCGTGCATGCGCTCGGTCTGGAGCCGCAGCATCATGACGATGTCGCAGCCCTCGATCCCGGCCCGCATGTCGTCGAACGCCTCGCAGCCCAGGCGCTCGATCGCCGCCGGAAGGAGGGTGCGCGGCGCCACCACCCGCACCCGCGCGCCGAGGGCGTTCAGGAGATGGATGTTCGAGCGCGCCACCCGGCTGTGGGCGATGTCGCCGCAGTTCGCCACCCTGAGCCCGGAGATCCGCCCCGTGCGCCGGCGGATGGTGAGGGCATCGAGGAGGGCCTGGGTGGGGTGCTCGTGGGTGCCGTCGCCGGCGTTGATCACCGCGCAGTTGACCTTGTCGGCGATCAGCTTCACCGCCCCGCTCTCGGCGTGGCGGATGACGAGGACGTCGACCTGCATGGCGTTGAGCGTCATGGCGGTGTCGATCAGGGTCTCGCCCTTGGCCACCGAGCTGGTGGAGACCGCCATGTTGATGACGTCGGCGCCGAGGCGCTTGCCCGCCAGCTCGAACGAGGTGCGGGTGCGGGTGGAGGCCTCGAAGAAGAGGTTCATCAGCGTCCGCCCGCGCAAGAGGGCCCGCTTCTTGTCGGCGTCGCGGTTCTGCTCGACGTAAGTGTCGGCGAGGTCGAGGACGGCGAGGAGGGCCGGCGGATGGAGCCCCTCGATGGCGAGGAGGTGCCGGTGGGGGAAGGCGGAGCCGGGCGCGTCCGCGACCATGCCGACGACTATACGGGCGGGCTCGGGCCGGGGACAAGCGGGTGCGGGCGGCGGATTCGAGTCGGCAGGCGGCTGGCGAGCCCCAATCCCGGAGCGTCATGCCCGCGAACGCGGGCATCCAGGATCCGGTTGGACGGCCAGGATGATCGCCGCCGCATGGACCCCCGCTTGCGCGGGGGTGACGAACAGGATTGATCAAAAGTGGTTTCCCGTTGATCCCCGGCTGACGCGGACTCGTCGCCCGAAGCGGGCGCGCCTCAGCCCCTCGCGCCGCGCCCCATGGCGTCGAGCGCGCCCTGGAGGATGTAGGCGGCGGCGGCGCGGTCCACCACCTGGGCACGGCGCCTGCGGGACATGTCGGCCTCGCGGATCAGCATCCGCTCCACCGCCGCGGTCGAGAGCCGCTCGTCGAAGAAGGCGACGGCGATGTCGAGCCGGGCGAGGAGGTTGGCGGCGAACTGGCGCGCGCCCTCGCAGGCCGGGCCCTCGCTGCCGTCCATGCTCACCGGCAGCCCGATGACCAGCGCGCCGACCCCGTGCTCGCGAACGAGCGCGACCAGGCGCTCGGCGACCTCGGCGAAGCGGGCGCGCGCGAGCGTGGCGAGCGGGGTCGCGACCGTGAGGCTCACGTCCGAGAGCGCGAGGCCGATCCTCTTGGCGCCGAGATCCAGGCCGAGGACGCGCTGGCCGGGCCCGATCCGGCGCCGGAGATCGCTCAAAGGAACGACCGGCATCGCGCCCGCGCTCAGAACTGGACCCGGAGCGCGAGCCCGCCGCCGTTCTCGGCGAGGCGCGGCTCGATCCTCACCGGGGAGTCCTCGCGGAACGGGCTCATCCGCGTCACCAGCTTGCCCACCCCGTAGCCGAGCGCGGCGCTGAAGAACACGTCCGAGGTCCAGTGCTTGTTGTCGTTGATCCGCGAGTATCCGGTGAGGGCGGCGACGCCATAGGCAAGCGTCCCCACCAGCGGGCGGTCCTTGTACTCCTCGGCGATCACGGTCGCGGTGGTGACCGCGGCCACCGTGTGGCCGGAGGGGAACGAGCTGCCGTCGTCGGGGTCGGCGAAGTCGAAGGCGTTCCTGGCGTGCGAGGGGCGCGGCCGGCCGATGAGCGCCTTGAGCCCGCCGCCGACCACTCCCGACACCGCCAGGGCCTGGATGCCGAGGAGCGCGGTCTCCTTCATCCGCCGGTCGCCGATCAGGTAGGCGGCGCCGAGGCCGCCGCCGATCAGCGGTGCCTCGCCGAAGTGGCGCGCCGTGCCGCTCACCCGGTCGGTGACGGCGTTGCGGCGGTCCTGGGTGAAGCGGTGGACCGGGCCGTCGGCGAACATCAGCGCCAGCGTGGTGCCGGCGACCAGGCCGTTGACGACGTAGCTCCGCTCGTCGAGCCGCAGGGGCCAGCCGAGGACGCGGATCAGCGCCCGGGGATAGTTGAGGATGTAGTCGGGATCGAACGGGGTGACCGGCCTGTAGGCGGGCTGCGCCGCCTGCGCGAGTTCGTCGGCGAGGGCCGGGGGGCAGAGCGCGGAGTCGGCGAGGAGGAGGGCGAGGACGCACAGCACGAGCCGCGCCGCCAGACCCGGGACCGTGATCGACATGCGAGTGCTCTCCCTGCCGTCCGCCTTCGCGCGGGGCGGAGTCGTGTCTCATTTCGCCCTCATGCTTCGACAGGCTCATGCCTCGACGGGCTCGGCATGAGGGCGTTGAAAATCCGCCTCACGCCTCAAGCTCGTCGAAGGGTGGGGCGGGTCAAATCGAGACACCACCCGGCGCGAAGGCGGGTTGCGGGGGCCCCGGGCCGGATGCTACCTTCCGCGCGGCCGCAAGCGGCACCGCCGCCCGGCCTTCCTTCGCCCGCGTCGGAGATCATTAGCCCATGTCGCTGGACAAGGCTACCGTCCGCTCGATCGCGGCCCTGGCGCGCGTCCACGTGCCCGAGGAGGAGCTGGAGCACCTGGCGGGCGAGCTGTCCCGCATCCTCGGCTGGATCGAGCAGCTCAACGAGGTCGCGACCGCGGGCGTGGAGCCGATGACCAGCGTGGTCGAGATGCGGCTCCGCATGCGCGCCGACGAGGTGACCGACGGCGGCCTCCAGGAGGAGGTGCTGGCCGACGCCCCCGAGCGCGCCGGCCCCTTCTTCGCCGTGCCCAAGGTGGTGGAGTGATGGCCGCGGCCGCGCTCACCGGGCTCGGCCTCGCCGGGGCGCGCGACGGGCTTCGCGCGAAGCGTTTCTCGGCCCGCGAGCTGGCGCAAGCTCACCTCGCGGCGATGGAGACGGGCCGCGCGCTCAACGCCTTCATCACCGAGACCCCGGAGCGGGCGCTGGCCGCCGCGGACCGGTCGGACGCGCGGATCGCCAGGGGCGAGGCGCGCCCGCTGGAGGGCCTCCCCATTGCGATCAAGGACCTCTTCTGCACCAAGGGCGTGCTCACCACCGCCGGCTCGCACATCCTGGAGGGATTCGCGCCCCCCTACGAGTCGACGGTCACCGCCAACCTCTGGCGCGACGGCGCGGTGATGCTGGGGAAGACCAACCTCGACGAGTTCGCCATGGGCTCCTCGAACATGACCAGCGCCTACGGCGCGGTCGCCAACCCGTGGCGGCGGACGGGCGACAACCGGCCGCTGGTGCCGGGGGGCTCGTCGGGGGGCTCGGCGGCGGCGGTCGCCGCGCGACTCGCGCTCGGGGCCACCGGCACCGACACCGGCGGCTCGATTCGCCAGCCGGCCGCGTTCTGCGGCATCGTCGGCCTGAAGCCGACCTACGGGCGCTGCTCGCGCTTCGGCATCGTCGCCTTCGCCTCCTCCCTCGACCAGGCCGGGCCGTTGGCGCGGAGCGTGCGCGACTGCGCCCTCCTGCTCCGCTCCATGGCCGGGTTCGATCCCCGCGACTCGACCTCGGTCGAGCGCCCGGTGCCCGACTACGAGGCGGCGCTGACGGGCGGCATCCGCGGGCTCAAGGTGGGCATCCCGCGCGAGTACCGGGTCGAGGGCATGGCGGCCGAGATCGAGGAGATCTGGGGCCGGGGCGTCGCCTGGCTCAAGGCGGCCGGGGCCGAGATCAGGGAGATCGCGCTCCCGCACACGAGATACGCGCTTCCCACCTACTACATCATCGCCCCGGCCGAGGCGTCCTCCAACCTCGCCCGCTACGACGGGGTCCGCTACGGGCTCCGGGTTCCGGCCGAGAGCCTGGAGGAGATGTACGAGCGGACCCGCGGCGCGGGCTTCGGCAAGGAGGTGCGCCGGCGCATCCTGATCGGCACCTACGTCCTCTCCGCCGGCTACTACGACGCCTATTACCTGAAGGCGCAGCGGGTACGGGCCCTCATCGCCCGCGACTTCGCCGAGGCGTTCCGCGAGGTCGACGCGGTGCTTGCCCCTACCGCCCCCTCGGCCGCCTTCGCCCAGGGCGAGAAGATGGACGACCCGGTGCAGATGTACCTGAACGACGTCTTCACCGTGCCGACCAGCCTCGCCGGGCTGCCCGGCATCTCGGTCCCGGCCGGGCTCTCGGCCGAGGGCCTGCCGCTCGGGCTCCAGGTCATCGGCCGGCCCTTCGACGAGGAGACGGTCTTGCGCGCCGCCGGGGTGCTGGAGGCGGCGGCGGGGTTCGACCACCGGCCGTCTTTTCTCGCCTCATCCTGAGCAGCCGCGAAGCGGCGTGTCGAAGGATGGGGCGATTTGACAGACGTAAGGACTGGAAACGTCATGCCGGTGTTCGTGTACATCCTTCGCTGCGCGGACGACCGCTACTACGTGGGGACCACTCGGGACGGCCTGGAGAGGCGCATCGCCGAACATAACGCAGGGGCGTTCGACGGTTACACGAAGTGGAGACGGCCCGTCCAACTCGTCTATCATGAGGAGTTTCAAAATCCTGTCGATGCCGTGGCGATGGAACGACGCCTCAAGGGCTGGAGCCGGGCAAAAAAGGAAGCCTTGATCAGGGGCGATTTCGAGCGCTTGAAGATGTTGGCGCGGAACCGGGCAGAGCACCCTCATCCTTCGACGGGCTCAGGATGAGGGTAGGATTGGATGTTCGCTTTGAACCTCATGCTGAGCTTGTCGAAGCATGAGGGGGAGGGGCGCAATGAGCGCGGTGATCGAGGGCAGGAGCGGCCCCTGGGAGATGGTGATCGGGCTCGAGGTCCACGCCCAGGTGGTGTCGCGGGCCAAGCTCTTCTCCGGCGCCGCCACCGACTTCGGCGCCGAGCCCAACACCCAGGTCTCGATGGTGGACGCGGCCATGCCCGGGATGCTGCCCGTCATCAACCGCGCCTGCGTCGAGCAGGCGGTGCGCACAGGGCTCGGGCTCAAGGCCGAGATCAACCCGGTCTCGGTGTTCGACCGCAAGAACTACTTCTACCCCGACCTTCCCGCAGGCTATCAGATCTCGCAGTACGGCCGGCCGCTGGTGGGCAAGGGCAGGGTGCTCCTCGACCTTCCCGACGGCGCCACCCGCGAGGTGGGGATCACCCGCCTGCACCTGGAGCAGGACGCGGGCAAGAGCCTCCACGACCAGCACCCGGCCAAGACCTACGTGGACCTGAACCGGAGCGGGGTGGCGCTGATGGAGATCGTCTCCGAGCCCGATCTCCGGAGCTCCGAGGAGGCCGGGCTTTATTTGCGCAAGCTCCGCTCGATCCTGCGCTACCTCGGCACCTGCGATGGCAACATGGAGCAGGGGAGTCTCCGCTGCGACATCAACGTCTCGGTCCGCCGGCCGGGCGAAGCCTACCGCACCCGCTGCGAGGTGAAGAACGTCAACTCCATCCGCTTCGTCCAGCAGGCGATCGACTACGAGGCGCGCCGTCAGGTGGAGGTCTACGAGGGCGGTGGCACGGTCGGGCAGGAGACGCGGCTGTTCGATTCCGGGCGCGGGGCGACGCGCCCGATGCGGACCAAGGAGCACGCCCACGACTACCGCTACTTCCCCGACCCCGACCTCGTGCCGCTGGTGCTCTCCGAGGAGTTCATCGCCGGCCTGCGCGAGGGCCTGCCCGAGCTGCCGGACGAGAAGAAGGCGCGGTTCGTCGGCGCCTACGGCCTGCCGCCCTACGACGCCGGGGTGCTGGTCGCCGACCAGGAGACCGCGGCCTTCTTCGAGACCGTGGCCAAGGGGCGCGACGCCAAGCAGGCGGCGAACTGGGTGATGGGCGACTTCTTCGCCGCCCTCAACCGCACCGGGCGAACGATCGACGACCCGCCCGTCTCGGCCGCGGCGCTCGGGCGCCTCATCGACCTCGTCGCCGACGGCACCGTCTCCGGCCGGATCGCCAAGGAGGTGTTCGAGGCCATGGTCGAGACCGGCAAGGAGGCGGCCGCCATCGTCGAGGAGAAGGGCCTTCGCCAGGTCTCGGATACGGGCGCGATCGAGGCCGCGGTGGATCGGGTCATCGCCGCCAACCCCGGGCAGGTGGCCCTGTTCAAGGCCGGCAACCCGAAGGTGCTCGGCTGGCTGGTCGGGCAGGTGATGAAGGCCACCGGCGGCAAGGCCAACCCCAAGATGGTGAACGAGATCCTGAGGCAGAAGATGGGCGCCTGAGCGCGCCCGCCCCTGGAGCAGCCCCCCGCCGATGATCGACCTCTACACCTGGGACACGCCCAACGGGAAGAAGATCTCCATCTGCCTGGAGGAGATGGCGCTTCCCTACCGGGTGTTCCCGATCAACCTCGCCAAGGGCGAGCAGCACACGCCCGAGTTCCTTCGGATCAGCCCCAACAACAAGATCCCGGCGATCGTCGATCCCGAGGGACCGGACGGAAAACCGATCGGCGTCTTCGAGTCGGGCGCGATCCTGATCTACCTCGGCGAGAAGACCGGGAAATTCTATCCCCGCGAGCCCCGCGCCCATGTCGCCGTGCTCGAATGGCTGATGTTCCAGATGGGGAGCTTCGGCCCCTTCCCCGGCCAGGTGCACCACTTCCTCCAGGTCGAGAAGGAGGAGGACCGGCGCTACGGCCTCGAGCGCTTCATGAAGGAGACGCGCCGGCTCTACGGGGTGATGGACCGGCGCCTCGCCGGGAACGCGTTCTTCGCCGGCGCCGGGTACACCATCGCCGACATGGCGATCTTCGGCTGGGCCTGGCGGCACCCGCGCCACAAGGTGGACCTCGCCGACTACCCCAACGTCAAGCGCTGGTACGAGCAGGTGCTCGCGCGCCCGGCGGTGCAGCGGGGCCTCTTGGTGCCGAAGCGGGATTGAGTCCGGTCCGCGCGCGCCCGCGCGCGGCTTCATCGAGGAGGGACGGAAGACATGGCGACGCAGCAACCGATCGAGCTCTACGGCTGGGGGACGACGAATCCGAAGAAGGTGGCGATCGCGCTCGAGGAGTGCGGGCTTCCCTATCGCCTGTACGGAATCGACCTCGGCAAGAAGCAGCACCTCTCGCCCGACTACCTGAAGATCAATCCCTACGGCAAGATCCCGGCCATCGTCGATCCCCAGGGCCCGGACGGCGGGCCGATCACGCTGGTGGAATCCTGCGCCATCCTCCTCTATCTCGCCGAGAAGACGAAAAAGTGCATCCCGGCGGACGGGCGCGGGCGCGCGCTCGCCGTCCAGTGGCTCTTCTTCCAGGCGGCGAACGTGGGCCCGTTCATGTTCATGGACCACACCTACCGCCACCGCCTGAGCGAGAAGCACCCGGAGGCGATCGAGCGCTTCGGGGCCGAGTGCGGGCGCATCGTCAAGGAGCTCGACCGGCGCCTGGGCGAGGCCGAGTACCTGGCCGGCCCCTACTCGGTGGCCGACGTGGCCCACGTCCCCCACGTCGTCCGCCACCTCAACGAGAACAAGATCACCGGAGTCCCCAACCTGCGGCGCTGGGCCGATGCGGTGATGGCCCGCCCGGCGGTCAAGAAGGGGATGGCGATCTTCTCGTAGGGCGCCGGGCCGGTCGCAGGCCGACGGGACGGGCGCGCGGCGCCGACCCCGCGCTCAGAGGGCGACGTCCTCGCCGAAGAGGAGCCTCCAGGCCGCCTTGTAGGCGACGATCTCCTGGGCCGGCGTCGGCAGCCGGTCGAGGAAGCGGCGCAGCGTCTTGGCGTTCTCGCCGACCTTGTCCATGCGGTCGCCGCCGATGTCGAGCGCGGCCAGCATGCGATAGGGGAAGTCCTGCACCAGCTCGCGCCACTCGCTCCTGATCTCGCCGCGCTCGTCCCACACCCGCGCGTGGCGCTGGCCGCTCGGCTGGTAGACCGAGTTGGGGCCGCCGAAGGCGGTATCGAGGTAGAGGTTCGGGTGCCTGCCGAGGAGGCCGCGGAGATAGCCGGGCCCGTAGCGCCCGGCGCGCTCGGCGTAGCGCACCTGGGCGAGGTGGGCCCAGATCACCTTGGCGCCGGGATGGCGCGTGAGCATGGCCTCGAGCGCGGGCAGGAGCGCGTCCTCCACCTCGTAGTGGATCTGGAAGGGGACCCGGGTCTTCTCGGCGAAGGCGAAGAGGCGCCGGCCCAGCGGCCCGTCGAGGGGGATGTTCACGTCGCGGTCCCACTCGCCGCGCTCCACCTGCCGGGGCGAGGGGTAGTGGCGGAACTCGAACTCGCCCATCAGGGGATAGCGCTCGGCGACGATGTGGCGCTCGTTCTCGTCGAGGAGGGCGGCGGCGTCCCGGGGCCAGGCCGGGCCGACGCCGCCGTTGCCGGCGGGGATGAAGCGCTCGGGGTAGCGGGCCGAGAGCTCGTGGGCGTGGTCGCTCCAGCGCGCCCCCGCGCGGTAGAGGCTGCCGGGAAGGCCGACCGAGAGCGCCATCTGGGCGATGCCGGCCTGGTCCATGGCCCGGGTGAAGGCGGCGAGGTCGATCCTCTCCGGGTTGTAGGAGCTCTCGATGTCGATGACCGGGAGCATGCCGGCGGCGCGGATCGCGCCGAGCCGGCGCCGGTATCCGGGCTTGAGCCCGGCGAGGTCGAAGGGGGCGGGGGCGGCGGCCTGGGCGGAGACGG
>JACQOE010000073.1 GCA_016202695.1 Pseudomonadota bacterium
GTGCCGATGAAGGAGGGGATGCTCTGGGTCGCCTGCACCAGCGACTGGCCGCGCTCGTCGGTGATGATGCAGGAGAAGTCGTAGGACTCGCGGACCAGGGTCGAGAACGAGGTCCGCACCAGCGCCGCCGCCGCCTCGTCGGCGGCCGAGATCAGGCGGCGCCACAGGATCTCGAGCGTGACCGGATCGAACTGGAGGCTGGGAGAAGACACCTTCGTTACCTCTCAATAGTTTTTTAAATCAAACTATTATATAGAAATCTTAAACAATCGCTTGAGCTCTGCTCGCGGCCTTCCCGCGGCCTCCTCTGGCTCTCCGATCCCGGCCCCCAAGCCGGGCCGCCTCAGTGCGGGAAGCGCCGCATGCCGCCGTCGACATAGATGACCTGGCCGGTGATGTAGCGCCCGTGCGGCGAGGCGAGGAAGGCGATGAGGCCGGCCATGTCCTTCGGCTCGCCGAAGTAGCCGGCCGGGATGTGGGCCTGGGCGAACGCGCGGCGGCTCTCCTCGGTCGGATGCAGCCGCTTCGTGATCTGTTCGCTCATGATCCGGCCGGGCACCAGGCTGTTGACCGTGATCCCGTCGGCGGCGACCAGGCGCGACAGCGCCTTCGCCCAGATATGGACCGCGCCGTTGGGGGCCTGACCGGCGTTCATCATCGTCGGCTCGTCGGAGCCGGTGATGTTGATCACGCGGCCCCATTTGCGCCCCCGCATACCGGCGATGAAGGCGTTGGTCAGGCGCCGGCCGGCGGTGAAGTTGATGGCGAACGACTCGTCCCACACCTCGTCGTCGCCGTCGATCCGGCTGAGGGGGCGCGAGCCGCCGGCGTTGTTGACCAGCACGTCGAGCCGGCCGAACGCCTCCTCGACCCGGGCGCGGATACGCTCGGGCGATCCGCGGTCGTAGAGATCGGCGGGCACCACCAGGGGGCGCTTGCCGCCAGCCCGCTCGATCTCCTCGGCCAGCTCGCGGAGCAACCGCTCGCGCCGCGCGACGAGGACCAGTTGCCCGCCCTCGCCGGCGAGGAAGCTGGCGATCCCGCGGCCGATGCCGACGCTCGCGCCGGTCACCAGGCACACCTTGTCGTTGAGCTCGAGATTCATCGGCATCTCCCTCCCTCCGCTCACCGGCGCAGGCGACGGTCGCGCCCCCACCCGGTGGCCGCGGGCACCCTCGCGTCGTCGCCGGCGAGGACGACCCCGCCGGCCGGGGCGAGAGACCGCGCGGGCAGGCGCAAGTCTGGAGGCCGGGGCCGGAATCGAACCGACGTACGAGGATTTGCAGTCCTCTGCATAGCCACTCTGCCACCCGGCCTACGCGCTGGATTTACTCTTTTCTCGCCCGAACACAAGAACAATGTCCGGCGCCCCGGCTGGCCCCGGCGCACCGCGCGCCGCCGGCCGGCGGCATTGTGTTCACGGGCGCCTCAGACTATAAATCCGGGGACGGAAACGGGCTGCCGCCCGGCGGCTCCAGCGCAGCCGCCACCGCCCCCAGCAGAAGAAAAGGGTCAGGGATTGCCGATGGAATTCGCCGAAGCCCGCCGCCGCATGATCGATTGCCAGCTCCGCCCGAGCGGAGTGCGCAATCCGGCGGTGCTCGCCGCCATAGCCGAGGTCCCGCGCGAGGTCTTCGTGCCCCGGCACCTGCGCGGGGTCGCCTATGTCGACGAGGACATCGAGATCGGCAAGGGCCGCTATCTGATGGAGCCGCTTGTCCTTGCCCGGCTCCTCGAAGCGGCCGAACTGAAGCCGACCGACGTGGCCCTCCAGATCGGCTGCGGCACCGGCTATACCGCCGTCGTGCTGGCGCGGCTCGTCTCCACCGTGGTTGCGGTCGAGAGCGACCGTGAGTTGGTCGAGCGCGCCAACGCGCTGCTCGCCGAGTTGGGGGCGGATAACGCCGCGGTGGTGCACGCCCCGCTCGCCGACGGCTATCCCGGGCAAGCGCCCTACGACGTGATCTTCCTTTCCGGCGGGGCGGCCCGGCTGCCCGAGCGGATCACAGCGCAGCTCGCCGAGGGGGGGCGCCTGGTCGGCGTGTTTGTCGGCGGCGACGGGGTGGGCCGCGCGCGTGTGATCACCCGGCAGGGGGGGATGATCGGCAGCCGCGAGGTCTTCAACGCGGCGACGCCCGTCCTGCCGGGTTTCACGGCCGAAACCGAATTCGTGTTCTAGGACGGCGAATGAAGGCAAGCGCCCTCCGGGCTCCGAGGACCGTCGCGGCGGTCCGGCGCCCGGTTGGCAGCGGCCGGCGCGTCCGACACTGAGGGGGAGCAAGATGATCCGACGTCTGGCATCCGCATCGGTTGTGATCCTCGCCGCGAGCCTCGGATGGGGCGGGGCGGCCGGGGCCGAGACCCTCGAGGAGGCGCTGGTCAAGGCCTATCAGAACAACCCCACGCTCCAGGCCCAGAGGGCGCGGCTGCGGGCGATCGACGAGCAGGTCCCGCAGGCCCTCTCCAACTGGCGGCCGTCGGTCGTCGCCCGCGGCTCGGCCGGCAAGCAGGACGTCGATACCCACGCGAACAGCGATTCCGGCAGCGTCGCGCAGGTGCGGACCCCCGCCGCCGTGTCCTTCGAGGTGGTCCAGAACCTGTACCGGGGCGGCCGCACGCTGGCCGATACCCGCCGCGCCCGCAACACCGTGCAGGCCGAGCGCGCCCAGCTCAGGCGGATCGAGCAGTCGGTGCTGCTCGACTCGATCACCGCCTACATGAACGTGGTGCGCGACCAGGCGGTGCTCGACCTCAACGTCAACAACGAGCAGGTGCTTGCCCGCCAGCTCGAGGCCGCCCGCGACCGCTTCCGCGTCGGCGAGATCACGCGCACCGACGTGAGCCAGGCCGAGGCGCGCCTCGCCCGCGCCAAGGCCGACCGCATCGGCGCGGAAGGCAACGTGCAGTCCTCCCGCGCGACCTATCGGCGGCTGATCGGCGAGTTCCCGGACCGGCCCGAGGCGCCCAAGCAGCTCGGCGAGCTGCCGGCCTCGGGTGAACAGGCGTTTCAGCGCGCCAGCACCAGCAACCCGTCCGTGGTTTCCGCCGACTTCGAGGGACAGGCGGCACGCGATAACGTCGAGCTGATTTCCGGCGAGTTCCTGCCGACGGTGACGCTGGAGGGGACGCTTTCGCGCAACGACGACGCCTCGGCCAAGGACTCGGAGCAGGACTCGGCCCAGATACTCGCGCGCCTCACGGTCCCGATCTATCAGCAGGGCGCGGTCCACTCGCGCGTGCGTGCGGCCAAGGAGAGCGTCGGCCAGGCCATGGCCAACCTCGATGCCGCCCGCCGCTCAGCGATCGAATCCGCCAATCGCGCTTGGCAGAACCTGGAAACCGCCAGGGCCCAGATCGTCGCCTTCGAGGCCCAGGTGAAGGCGGCGGAAGTGGCCCTCGACGGCGTCCAGCGCGAGGCCCAGGTGGGATCGCGCACCGTGCTCGACGTCCTCGATGCCGAGCAGGAGCTCCTGGACGCGCGCGTCAGCCTCGTGCGGGTGCAGCGCGACGAGGTCGTGGCCGCGTTCGACCTCAGGTCGGCGATGGGCGACCTGACGGCGGAGGCGCTCAGGCTCCCGGTGCAGCCCTACGACTTCGACAGCCATTACCAGGCGATCCGTAACCAGTGGTGGGGAACGGAGCCGGCGACCCGCTGACCGCGGCACGCTTTGGGGATTGGCTTTTACCGGCCCGATCCCGTACTCTTACGCGGACCCCGTCGAGAGGTTCGAGCAGGCCCTCATGAACGAGGAAAATAAGGACGAATCCGGGCAAGAACCGTCGATGGAGGACATTCTCGCCTCCATCCGTCGGATCCTCGCCGAGGACGACGCTCCGACCGAGCCGATTCCGGAGGCGCAGGCCGAAGCCAAGCCCAAGCCCGCGCCGAAGCCGGAACCGAAGCCCGAGCCCAAGCCCGAACCCAAGGCCAAGCCCGAGCCCAAGCCCGAGCCCAAGTCCGAGCCCAAGCCCGAGCCCAAGGCGGCGCCACCACCGCCTCCACCACCGCCACCGCCTCCACCGCCCCCGACGCCCGAGCCGCCACCTCCGGCGCCCGAAGTCGGAGAGGATCTCGCCCCGCTCGATCTCGGGCCCGAGATGATGGTGCCGGACCAGCCCATGATCGAGGTTCCGCCCGAGCCGGAGATGCCCGAGCGCGAGCCGCCGCGGCGCATGGACGACAACCTCCTGTCGCCGCCTGTGGCGCGGGTTTCCACCATGTCGCTCACCGAGCTGGCGCGCGCGGTGGCCCGCGAGCGGGCGGTCGGCGTCGGCGACGCCTCGCCGATGACCCTCGAGGAGCTGGTCCGCGCCATGCTGCGGCCCATGCTCAAGGACTGGCTCGACGAGAACCTGCCCTATCTGATCGAGCGGCTGGTGAAGAAAGAGATCGAGCAGATGATCAAGCGGGCCGAGGGCCTCTGAACCCGCTGGGCACACCTCCGCGCATCCCGCGCCGTCGCACCAGGATCAGCTCAGGAATGCTGGATAAGACGTATCGGCCCGCCGAGGTCGAGGCCAGGCACTATCGCCGATGGGAGGAGGCCGGGGCGTTCTCGGCGCACCCGGAGTCGAACAAGAAACCTTACGCCATCATGATTCCGCCGCCCAACGTAACCGGCAGCCTGCACATGGGGCACGCGCTGACCTTCACGTTGCAGGACGTGCTCATCCGCTATCGGCGTATGCGCGGCCGCGACGCCCTGTGGCAGCCCGGCACCGACCATGCCGGGATCGCCACCCAGATGGTGGTCGAGCGCCAGCTCGCCGAGCGCAACCTCACCCGCCAGGATCTGGGCCGCGAGCGCTTCGTCGGCGAGGTCTGGAAATGGAAGGAGCAGTCGGGCGGCACGATTACCCGCCAGCTCCGCCGCCTGGGGGCGTCGCTCGACTGGCCGCGCGAGCGCTTCACCATGGACGAGGGGCTGTCGCGGGCGGTGACCAAGGTTTTCGTCGACCTCTACAAGCAGGGCCTCGTCTACCGCGACAAGCGCCTGGTCAACTGGGATCCGAAGCTTCACACCGCCATCTCCGACCTCGAGGTCGAGCAGCGCGAGGTCAAGGGCAGGCTCTGGTATCTCAAGTATCCGATCGAGGGCGAGGAGGGGGTCTTCATCACCGTTGCCACCACCCGCCCCGAGACCATGCTCGGCGACACCGCCGTCGCCGTGCACCCCGAGGACGAGCGTTATCGCGGGCTGGTCGGCAAGAACGCCATGCTTCCGCTCGTCGGTCGGCGCCTGCCCATCGTCGCCGACGGCTACAGCGACCCGACCAAGGGCACCGGCGCGGTCAAGATCACCCCGGCGCACGACTTCAACGACTTCGAGGTGGCGCGCCGCCACGACCTGCCACTGGTCAACATCTTCGACCGCGACGCCCGCCTCAACGACAACGTTCCCGAATCCTTCCGCGGGCTCGACCGCTTCAAGGCGCGCGAGCGGGTGGTGGCCGAATTGGAGCGCCTCGGGCTCCTGGTCAAGGTCGAGGAGCAGGTCCATGTGGTGCCCTACGGCGACCGCTCGGGGGTGCCGGTCGAGCCCTGGCTCACCGACCAGTGGTTCGTCAATGCCGCCGCGCTCGCCGGCCCGGCGGTGGCGGCGGTGAAGGAGGGGCGCACCCGCTTCGTGCCCAGGCACTGGGAGAACACCTACTTCGAGTGGATGCGCAACATCCAGCCCTGGTGCATCTCGCGCCAGATCTGGTGGGGCCATCAGGTGCCGGCCTGGTACGGACCGGACGGGGGAGTGTTCGTCGAGATGACCGAGGCCGAGGCTTTGGCCGCGGCGGCGCGGCACTACGGCCGCGAGGTGGCGCTGGAGCGCGATGCCGACGTGCTCGACACCTGGTTCTCTTCGGCGCTGTGGCCGTTCTCGACCCTGGGGTGGCCGCAAGCGACGCTCGAGCTCGAGCGCTACTATCCGACCGACGTCCTGGTCACCGGCTTCGACATCATCTTCTTCTGGGTCGCGCGGATGATGATGATGGGCATCCACTTCATGGGCGACGTGCCCTTCCGCGACGTCTACATCCACGCCCTGGTGCGCGACGCGCGCGGCCAGAAGATGTCGAAGTCCAAGGGCAACATCATCGACCCCCTGGAGCTGATCGACCGCTACGGTTGCGACGCGCTCCGCTTCACCCTCGCCTCGCTCGCCGCCCAGGGCCGCGACATCAAGCTCGCCGAGGGCCGGGTCGAGGGCTACCGCAATTTCGCCACCAAGCTGTGGAACGCCGCCCGCTATGCCGAGATGAACGGCGCGCGCGCGACCGACGGCTTCGATCCCGGCTCGGCCCGGCTGGCGGTCAACCGCTGGATCATCGGCAAGGTGCAGGAGATGTCGGAGGGCGTGGCGTCGGCGCTCGAGGGCTACCGCTTCAACGACGCCGCCCAGGCGGTCTACCATTTCACCTGGGGCACGTTCTGCGACTGGTATCTCGAGTTCACCAAGCCGATCCTGACCGGCGGCGACCCGGCGGCGGTCGCCGAGACCCGGGCGACCACGGGCTGGGCGCTCGATCAGCTCCTGATCCACCTCCACCCCTTCATGCCGTTCATCACCGAGGAGCTGTGGGAGAAACTCGCCCGGCGCCGCGAGCGGAGCCTCATCGTCACCGACTGGCCCGAGTATCGCGGCCTGCGCGACGCCGAGGCCGAGGCCGAGATCGACTGGGTGGTGCGCCTGGTGAGCCAGATCCGCACCATCCGCGCGGAGATGAACGTGCCGCCCGGGGCGCCGATCCCGCTCCTCCTGAAGGGGGCCGCGGAGGCGACCAGGGCCCGGCTCGGGCGCTGGCGCGGGGTGATCGCCCGGCTCGCGCGCCTCGCCTCGGCCGAGACCATCACGCGCGAGGTCGGGGGCGGCGCGGTCCGCTTCGTGATCGACGAGGCGACCGGACTGCTGCCCATCGCCGACGTGATCGACCTGGAGAAGGAGCGCGCGCGGCTCGGGCGCGAGCTGGCCGTGGTCGAGGGGGAGATCGGCCGGATCGAGAGGAAGCTCGCCAACCAGGACTTCCTCGCCAAGGCGCCCGAGGACGTGGTCGAGGAGCAGCGCGAGCGGCTCGCCGAGCGGGCCGAGGCGCGGAGCAAGTTCAGCGACGCGCTCGCCCGCCTCAACGCGCCCTAGCGCCGGGGCGACGCCACGGAACACGAAACGAATTGGAACCCAGGCGGTCCCGCGGTCGGGCTGGAGCGCCGCCTGAATCGGACAACCGACGGACAGGGAAGGGACCAGCGATGAGCGCGAAGTTCGAGAAAGCCAAGCTTCCGAGCCGGCACGTGACCATCGGCCCCGAGCGGGCGCCGCACCGCTCCTACTACTACGCCATGGGGCTCGACGCCGACGACATCGCCAAGCCGTTCGTCGGCGTGGTCTCGACCTGGAACGAGGCGGCCCCCTGCAACACCGCGCTCTCCCGTCAGGCGCAGGTGGTCAAGCAGGGGGTGAAGGAGGCCGGCGGCACGCCCCGCGAGTTCACCACCATCACCGTCACCGACGGCATCGCCATGGGCCACGCCGGCATGAAGTCGTCGCTGGTCAGCCGCGAGATCATCGCCGATTCGGTCGAGCTCACCATGCGCGGCCACTGCTACGACGCGCTGGTCGGCGTCGCCGGCTGCGACAAATCGCTCCCGGGACTGATGATGGTGATGGTGCGGCTGAACGTGCCCAGCGTGTTCATGTACGGCGGTTCGATCCTGCCCGGGCGCTTCAAGGGCCGCGACGTCACCGTCCAGGACGTGTTCGAGGCGGTCGGCCAGCACAGCGCCGGGCGGATGAGCGCGGGCGACCTCCACGGCCTGGAGTGCGTCGCCTGCCCCTCCGACGGCGCCTGCGGGGGGCAATTCACCGCCAATACCATGGCCTGCGTCTCCGAGGCGATCGGGCTGGCGCTGCCCGGCTCCGCCGGGGCGCCGGCGCCCTATGCCTCGCGTGATGCCTATGCCGAGGCGTCGGGCCGGGCGGTGATGAACCTCCTCAAGAAAGGCATCCGCCCGCGTGACATCGTCACCCGCAAGGCGCTGGAGAACGCCGCCCGCGTGGTCGCCGCCACCGGCGGCTCGACCAACGGGGCGCTGCATCTGCCGGCGATCGCGCACGAGGCGGGGATCAAGTTCGACCTCTTCGACGTCTGCGAGATCTCCCGCGAGACCCCGTATCTCGCCAGCCTCAAGCCGTCGGGCAAGTACGTGGCCAAGGACCTTTACGACGTCGGCGGCGTGCCGGTGGTCCTCAAGGCGCTCCTCGAGGGCGGCTTCCTGCACGGTGACTGCCTCACGGTCAGCGGCAAGACCATGGCCGAGAACCTGAAGTCGGTGAGGTTTCCGAGCGGCCAGGACGTGGTGCGCCCGGTTTCCAACCCGCTCTCGCGGACCGGCGGCGTGGTCGGGCTCAAAGGCAACCTCGCCCCCGACGGAGCGATCGTCAAGATCGCCGGCATGAAGACTCTCCGCTTCGAGGGGGTCGCTCGCTGTTTCGACTCCGAGGAGGAGGCCTTCGCCGCGGTCCAGGCGCGCAAGTACAAGGAGGGTGACGTGATCGTGCTCCGCTACGAGGGACCCAGGGGCGGCCCCGGCATGCGCGAGATGCTGGAGACGACCGCCGCCATCTACGGCCAGGGCATGGGCGAGAAGGTGGCGCTCATCACCGACGGCCGCTTCTCGGGCGCGACCCGGGGCTTCTGCGTCGGCCATGTCGGGCCCGAGGCCGCGGTCGGCGGGCCGATCGCGCTTCTCAAGGACGGCGACCGGATCATCCTGGATGCCGAGAAGGGCATCCTCGAGGTCGCCCTCTCCAAGGCCGAGCTGGCCGCCCGCAAGAAGACCTGGAAGCCGCGGAAGAACGACTTCCAGTCGGGGGCGCTGTGGCGCTACGCCCAGACCGTGGGCAGTGCCCGCTGGGGTGCCGTCACTCATCCCGGCGGCGAAGCCGAAACCCACACCTACGCCGACATCTGAGCGGGCGCCGGTATTCCTCGATCCGGCCGGTTTGATTTTGATCAATGCCCCGGCCTTCGGCCGGGGGTATTGGTTGCGGAACGGGAACGAGAGAGGGACCGGGCCGCGCCCATGGACCGCGCGACGCTGCTCAAGTACGACGCGAATGTGCCGCGCTATACGAGCTATCCCACCGCGGCGCAGTTCCATGCCGGGATCACGCCCGAGGCTTACGGCGGCTGGCTCGAGCGGATGGAGACGCGCGAGCCGGTTTCGCTCTATCTCCACGTCCCCTTCTGCGACAAGCTCTGCTGGTACTGCGGCTGCAACACCCAGGTGGTGCGGAGCGCCGCCGCCATCGACGGCTACGTGCAGGCGCTGACCCGCGAGATCGACATGGTCGCGGCCCGCCTTCCCGGGCGGCTCAAGGTTTCGTGGCTGCACTGGGGCGGCGGCACCCCGACCAGCCTGCGCGGGCCCGCCCTTCGCCGGATCGACGCCCATCTCCGCCGCAGGTTCGACGTCGTCGACGGGGCGGAGATTGCGGTCGAGATCGACCCCAGGGTGTTCGACGACGGCATCGTCGAGGCGCTCCGCGACATCGGCACCACGCGGACGAGCTTCGGCGTGCAGGACTTCGACCCCGAGGTGCAGCGGGCGGTCAACCGCATCCAGCCGGTGGACATGACCCGCCGGGCGGTCGAGAAGCTCCGCGCGATCGGGGTCAAGGACATCAACCTCGACCTCATCTACGGCCTGCCGCGCCAGACGCTCGCAACCTTCCTCGATACGGTGGAGAAGGCGCACGCCCTCGCCCCCGAGCGCTTCGCCGTCTTCGGCTACGCCCACGTGCCGTGGATGAAGAAGCACCAGCGGCTGATCAGGGAGGACGAGCTTCCCGACGCCTCGCTCCGCCTTGATCTCCTCGAGGCGGCCTCGGCGCGCCTCGTCGCCCTCGGCTATCAGGCGATCGGCATCGACCACTTCGCCCGCCCCGACAACGAGCTCGCGGTGGCGGCGCGCGAGGGCACGCTCAGGCGGAACTTCCAGGGTTACACCACCGATCCGGCGGCCGTGCTGGTCGCCTTCGGCGCCTCGGCGATCGGGCGGCTGCCCCAGGGCTATGCCCAGAACGCGCCAGCCGCCGCCGTCTATCTCGCCGCCCTCGGCGAGGGGCGGTTGCCCACCGCCCGCGGCGTCGCCTTCCACGGCGACGATCGTTTGCGAGGGGCACTCATCGAGCGCCTGATGTGCGATTTCCGGGTCGATCTCATCCAGGTCGCCGCCGCACACGGCGATTCCGCGGCCGGGTTCCGGGCCGAGATGGAGGCGCTCGCGCCCCTGGTCGCCGATCGCCTGGTCGAGATCAACGGTCCGGTGGTCGCCGTTACCGAGGGCGGGCGGCCGCTCGTTCGGGTGGTCGCCGCGGCGTTCGATCGCTACTACTCGGTCGAGCGCAAGGCCCACGCCCGAGCCCTCTGACCGCGACGCCGTGGTTTTTCCGGAAAGCTTGATTTCGATCAAGGAATGGTCGGACGCGCATCCCTAGGGTCCGGGGCGGTCGCCTTCGTTCCCGAGAGGAGCCTTACGGATGGAACGCGTCATGCCGGAATCCGATCACCCGCCCGCCTCGGCGGAGGGCTTCGCCCTCTTCGCCTACGGTTTCCGGCCGTTCTTCCTCGTCGCCGGGGCATACGCGACGCTCGCCATGCTGGTCTGGATTCCGGTCAGCCTGGGCGACGTGGCGCTGGCGCTTCCGGTGCCTGCCCCGGTCTGGCACGGGCACGAGATGGTGTTCGGTTACGCCCTGGCGGTGGTCACTGGGTTCTTCCTCACCGCTGTGCCGAACTGGACCAGCCGGCCGGCGGTGCGCGGGCCGCTCCTCGTCGCCTTGACCGCGGCGTGGCTGGCGGGGCGACTGGCTTACGGCGCGGCCGGAATCCTGCCGCCGCTCCTCGTCGCCGTGCTCGACCTCGCCCACATCCCCTTCCTGATCGCGGTGGTAAGCCCGGCCCTGTTCGGCGCCGCCTCGCGGCGGAACTTCGTCTTCATCCCCATCCTCGCCGTGCTCTTCGCCGGCAACCTGCTCGGCCACCTCGCGGCGCTCGGCGTCGGTTGGGCGGACGCGGGGCAGGGGATTCGCCTCGCGGTCCGCACGCTCGTGCTCCTGATCGTGATCGTCGGCGGGCGGATCGTGCCGAGCTTCACCTCCTCGACGCTCCGGCGCGAGGGCGGCGACCCGGGCCTCGTGCTCCGTCCCGGGCTCGAGCGGGCATCGATGGCGCTCATGGTGCTTTGGATCGTGGCCGAGCTGGTGGCCGAGGACTCGCCCGCGGCCGGCGCCCTCGCGCTCGGCGCCGCCCTCGTGCTTGCGCTCCGGCTCGCCGGCTGGCAGACGCGCCGCACCCTCGGCTCGCCCATCCTCTGGGTGCTCCATCTCGGCTATGCCTGGACGATCATCGGCCTCGCGCTTGCCGGCCTGGCCGGGCTCGGGGCCGGGGTGCCGCCGGCGAGCGCCCTGCACGCGCTCACCGTCGGCGCGATCGGGACCATGACGCTGGCGGTGATGTCGCGGGCGGCGCTCGGCCACACGGGACGCGAGATCGTCGCCCCGCCGGCCATCGTCGCCGCCTATGTGCTCGTCAGCCTCGCCGCCATCGGGCGGATCGCGCTCCCCGTCGCCTGGCCGGGCCCCGGCGCCTATGCGCTCGCGGGCGCGCTCTGGGCGCTCGCCTTCGCCCTCTTCACCTGGGTCTATTTCCCGGTGCTCACCCGCCGGCGGATCGACGGAAGACCAGGTTAGGCGCAGGAGGCTCGTTCGGCGGGACGGCCTTCGCTCATGCCTTTGAGCGCGACCACGTTGGCGACGATGACCTCGGACCCCCGGGTGCGGACCCCGATCCGGCGGAGCTTGGCCAGCGATCGCGACAGCGTCTCGGGCTGCATGCCCAGGCGCCCCGCGATCAGCGACTTGTCGAGCGGCAGCCGGATCACCGCCGAGGAGGCCCCGCGCGGGCAGAGGCGGAGGAGGAACACGGCGAGGCGCTCGGCCGAGGATTTGACGGTAAGCTGCTCGACGTGGCGCACCAGACCCCGGAGGTGCCGCGACATCGAGGCGAGGATGTTGAGCGCGATCGTCACGTCCTCGCGCAGGCATTTGAGGAAGGGCGCCGCCGGCACCACCAGGAGCCGTGCGCCCTCCACCACTTCGGCGCTGACCGGGAAGTCCTGGCTCTCGAAGATCGCCGCCTCGGCGAAGGACTCGCCCCGGCCGAAGACGGCGATCACGCTCTCCTGTCCGTCCGGGGTCTGGCGGAAGAGCTTCACCCAGCCGTCGAAGATCACGTAGAAGTGCGTCGCCGGCTCGTCCTGGAGAAAGAGGACCGCGTGCCGGGGAAAGTCCTTGACCGTGGCCTCGGCGAGGAGGGTCGCGATCACGTTCCCTGGCAGGCCCGAGAACACGGGGTGCCGGCGCAGCACCTCCAGGTCCGCCTCGATGAGGCCGGTCCGGCGCTTTAGGGTCTCGATGGCGCTGTCTTCGGTCATCGGTTCCTGCCCCCTTGGGCGCCCCTGTGCCGGCTCCCGGCAACACCGGGCCCGCACCCCTTGCCCCCATCCTCCACGTGATTCTTACCCGCGGGCGCGCCCCGAGCGCCAGGGCCAAGGTGCCCCGGGGCGCCGCCAGGAAACGGTCGCCGCCCGCTCAGCGGCTGGCCATCACCGGCGTCTTGCCGGGGGCGGCACCCTCGTCCACCTCCGACCCGCCCTTGAGGAAGGCCTCCAGCCGCTCGGCGGCGAGCGCATCGCGCATCTGCCGGGGCGGCGACTTCATGAAGTAGGCCGAGGCCGCCTCCAAGGGCCCGCCCACGCCCCGCTCCAGCGCCAACTTCGCGCAGCGGATGGCATCGATCACCACCCCGGCGCTGTTGGGCGAGTCCTCCACCGACAGGCGCAGCTCCAGCTCGATGGGGGCGTTCCCAAAGCCGCGGCCCTCGATGCGGATGAAGCAGAGCTTGTTGTCCTTCTGCCAGGCGACGTAGTCCGAGGGCCCGATGTGGATGTCGCGCCCCGCGAGCCGCGCGTCGAGCTGCGACTGCACCGACTCGGTCTTCGAGGTGCGCTTCGACTTCAGCCGCTCGCGGGCGAGCATGTTGAGGAAGTCGGTGTTGCCTCCGGTGTTGAGCTGATAGGTGCGGTCGACGCGTGCGCCGCGGTCGCCGAAGAGGCGGGCGAGGGTGCGATGGACGATGGTCGCGCCCACCTGGCTTTTCACGTCGTCCCCGATCAAGGGCAGGCGCGCCTTGCGGAAGCGCTCGGCCCAGGAGGGATCCGAGGCGATGAACACCGGGATGCAATTGACGAGGGCGACGCCCGCCGCCAGGCAGGCCTCGGCGTAGTGGCGGGCGGCCGCCTCCGAGCCGACCGGGAGGTAGCAGACCATCACCTCGGCGTGCGCCTCGCGGAGTGCCCGCGCCACGTCCACCGGCTCGGCCTCGGCGACGCGGAACGCCTCGTCGTCGGGATACTCGGCCATGTGCGGCGCCACGCCGTCGAGGACCGGCCCCATCCGTACCCGCACATCCGAGACCGGGAGCGCGCGGTGGAAGACGAGGGTGCAATTGGGCTTGGCGAAGATCGCCTCCTCGACCGGCCGCCCCACCTTGCGCCTGTCGACGTCGAAGGCGGCGACGACCTCGATGTCGCCGCAGCCCCACGGGCCGATGCGGGGATGCATGAGCCCCGCGATCTGGCGCTCGTCCTTGTCGCGGTAGAAGTGGAGCCCCTGGACGAGGGCGCTCGCGCAGTTTCCGACGCCGGCAATCGCCAGCCTGATCGGGGTCATCTCAGCCAACTCCTTGCCACGTTCGTTCGGTCCCCTTGCGAGAGGCCCCGGCGCGCGGCGCGGTCGGGGAATCGGGGGCGGGGCGCGGCGGGGATCGGCCCCGGCCTCTTCGCGATACGGACTGGCGCCCGGTCTCGCAAGGGCAGGGAACGCTGGGTGCTCATGTCGTCACGTCCGGAAAACAGGGCCCACCCGGCCGAGTCGACGCCCGGAGCGCGGACCCGGATACCGTTCCGGCCCTGCCCCCGGGCAGGGCCGCTGACCTCCGTCCGCCGTTCCGCCCCCGCTTGCGCTCGGCCGGCTTTTGAGGGCGCGCCAGTTTAGGGAAACCCGGCTACAATTCAAGGGCCGGCCAGGTCGCGGCGCCTCTCGACCGGCCGGCCTGGGGGACGGGAGGGCGCGAGGGCAAGGGAGGGATGGACGGGCCGTCGACGACCTTCGCGGAGGCGCGTGCCGCCGAGCCCGGTCTCCGCTTCAGCGAGTGGCTCCGTCGGGGCGCCGAGCCGCACTGGAGCGCCGCCGTCGGTCACCGCTTCACCGACGCTCTCGCCGCCAACCGGCTGGAGGAGGAGGTCTTCCGGCGCTATCTCGTCCAGGACTTCGCCTTCATCGAGACCCTCGTGACCGTGGTCGCGCTGGCGGTGGCTGACGCGCCGTCGATGGCCGAGAAGAAGGTGCTGGCGGGGTTCCTCTCGGTGCTGACCGGGGGCGAGAACGACTACTTCGAGCGCGCCTTCGCCGCCCTTTCGGTTCCACCCCGGGCGCGCAGCCCGGTGCCGCTCGCCCCGGCGACGCGGGGCTTCGCCGAGGTGATGCTCGAAGCGGCGAGGAGCGGCTCCTATGCGCGGGCGCTGGCGGTACTGGCCGCCGCCGAGTGGACCTATCTCGCCTGGGCGACGCGGGTCGGCGGCCAGAACCCGGGCCGCTTCTACTACCGGGAGTGGATCGAGCTGCACACGGCGCCGGCGTTCGCCGCCCTCGTCGGCTGGCTCAAGGCGGAGCTCGATCACATCGGCCCCGCGCTCGCGCCCGCCGAGCAGGGGCATCTGTGGGCGTTCTTTCGTCGAATGTTGGAGCTCGAGGCCGCCTTCTTCGAGGCCGCCTACGCCGAGGGTTGAGCGCTCGGCCCGGTCACAGTTCCGTCGAGGCGCGGCCACGTCGCAATACCCACGCGGCGCCCGAACCGCTAACATATCGGAATAAGCGTTCACGGGGCCGGCGTTCCGCTGGGATGCTGCGGTCCGAAAGAGGGAGGATAATGTCATGACGATTCACCGGCGCAGGTTTCTTCGCGGCTGCGCGGCGACGGGAGCGATGGCCCTCGTCGGCGCGCCCTGGGGGGTGCGGCGTGCCGCCGCCCAGGACCTCAAGACCATCCGGGTGACGCAGTTCGGCGGTCCCTTCCAGGTGGTCAAGACCGCCATCGGCGATCCGTTCGAGGCAGCCCGGCAGGGGCGCGTCATCTACGAGGTCGAGAACTCGGTCTCGGCCCTGACCAAGCTGCAGGCGCAGAAGGGCAACCCGCCCTTCAACATCGTGATGTTCTCGCGTGCCTTCGCCATCCGCGCCGGCAAGGCCGGGCTCCTGACCACGCTGACCCTTGCCGATGTTCCGGGCCTGGGCGAGCTGTCGCCCGACGCCATGGTGCCGGGAGGCTTCGGGTTGGGGATCATGCTCGACAGCATCGACATCGCCTACGACACCAGGAAGGTGTCGGCGCCGATAACCTCGTGGCTGGACCTTGGGCGCGCCGATCTCAAGGGGCAGGTGGTGATGCCGGCGGCGGCGCTGCCGATCCAGTTTATCGTCATGCAGATCGCCCGCTCGCTGGGTGGGAGCGAGAAGTCGGACAAGGCGATCAACGACGCGTTCGCCAAGCTCAAGGAGATGAAGGCCAACGTCCGCACGTTCTACAGCGACCCGATCCAGGCGACGCAGATGATCGAGCGGGGCGATGTCGCGGTGGCGGTTCAGTTCGGCATCCGGACCAGCCACATCATCAAGGCCAACCCGCACATCGCCCGCGCCAGCCCGGAGAAGGAGGGCGTGCCCGGCATTCCCTATGACCTCTGCATCACGCAGGGGTCGGACAATCAGGATGTTGCCAGGCGCTACGTCAACTTCGCGGTGCGCAAGGAGAGCCAGGAGGGGCTGGTTCGGGACCTGCTGGCGACACCGGTACACAAGGCGGTGGCGGTGCCGGCGGACCTCAAGAAACTGGTGGTCGACCTCAAGCGGGTGTGGTTCCCGGACGAGGAATACGCCGCCGCCAAGCAGCCCGAATGGTCGCAGCGCTGGACCCGCGAGGTGCAGAGCTAGCCCGGGGCGGCGACGCCACGCCCGGCGCCGCGCCGATCGCTCCGCCGTCGTCCGAACCGGTGCCGGGGAGCCGTTCCATGCCGCCAAGCGCGGGGTGATCGAGGTGCGCCCGCCATCGGCGAAGGGGGCCGCGCGCCGCGCCGCCGGCTCCGCCTGGGCCGAGCGGCCGGTCGACCTGGCGCTCCGCTGCGTCTCCAAGCGGTTCGGCGGGGTGACGGCGGTCAGCGACTGCTTGCTCGATGTGCATCGGGGAGAGATCCTCGCGCTCCTCGGGCCGAGCGGCTGCGGCAAGACCACGCTCCTCAACATCGTCGCCGGCTTCGAGGACCCGGATGCGGGCACGGTGGAACTCCGCGGGCGTGCCCTCAACGAGGTTCCCCCCAACCGGCGCGAGACCGGCATGGTGTTCCAGCACTACGCGCTGTTCCCGCACATGACGGTGAGGGGCAACATCGCCTACGGGCTGAGCGCGCGCCGGCGGCCGCGCCACGAGATCAACGACCAGGTGGACGACGCGATCGCGCTCCTCAAGCTCGACGGGCTGGGCGAGCGCTATCCCTCGGAACTGAGCGGCGGGCAGAAGCAGCGGGTGGCGGTGGCGCGGGCGCTGGCCGTCCGTCCGCAGGTGCTGCTCCTGGACGAGGCGTTCAGCGCCCTCGACAAGAACCTGCGCGAGGAGATGCAGATCGAGCTCTCGCTTCTGCTCCGCCGCCTCGGCATCACCACCATCCTTGTCACCCACGACCAGCGCGAGGCGTTTGCCGTGGCTGATCGCATCGCGGTCATGGAGCACGGCCGGATCGTGCAGGTCGGCACGCCGAGCGAGGTGTACCTCGCGCCGCGGTCGAGCTTCGTGCTTGAGTTCCTGGGCTCGGTCAACCTGCTTGCCGGCATGATCCGCGGCCGGGCCGACGGGCAGGTCGCGCAGACGGCGAGCGGAATCTCGTTCCGCCCGCAGCCGCCGGTCGAGGCGCCCGACGGTGCCGCCGTGCGCATCTACGTGCGGGCCGAGGACGTGGCCCTCTCGCGCAGCCCCACCGCGGTCCATGCGGCCGGGCCCGGGACCGTGCTGCTCGTCACCTTCCTCGGCCCGGTCCGGCGCGTGGTGATCGACCTCGGCGGCCAGCAGGTCCTGGCCGAGCGACCCGCCGGCGAGACCGGCGACTTCGGCGCCGGCGAGCGCGTGTTCGTCGATTTCCGGCCCGGCTCCGCCCATGTCCTTCGCGACTCCTGAGTCGATGACGGAGGCGGCGCCGGCGCCGCCGCCCGGACCGGTCGGAACCATGGCGGCGGGCGCGCGGTTCGCGCGCGCCGTCAGACGGGCGGGCCCGTGGCTGTGGCTCCTGCCGGCGATGACGGTGCTGGTGCCGTTCTTCCTCCTGCCGGTTGCGGTTCTGCTGCGCAACAGCGTCTATCGCGACGACCCGGGGGCGCTCATCGTCCCCGACTTCGTCGCCACCAACTATCTCCGCATCATTACCGATCCCTATTACGCCGACGTTTTCGTCAATACGTTGATGGTGGCCTTCGGGGTGAGCTTCGCCGCCCTGATGATCGGCTACCCGTTCGCCTATTACTTGGTGCGGTGGGCGGGCCGCTCGCGCCCGTTCCTCCTGTGGGCGGTCTACACGCCGCTGATCGTGAGCGTGATCGTGCGCGTGTTCGGGTGGATGGTCATCACCGCCGACAGCGGCCTGATCAACACCGCGCTCCTGTCGATGGGGGTCATCGAGCGGCCGGTCCGGCTCCTCTACGAGGTGGCGGGAATGGTGATCGGGCTCACGCACCGTTACCTGCCGCTGATGGTGCTGCCGCTGGTCAACTCGATGGCCAAGATCGACAGGGCGCTGCTCGCCGCCTCGGTCGGCCTCGGAGCCGGCGCGGCACGGACCCAGCTCTACGTGGTTCTGCCGCTCAGCATTCCGGGGGCGGTCGCGGGCTTCCAGCTCGTCTTCGCCGGCGTGCTCAGCGATTTCGTGCTGCCGAACCTGATGGGAACCACGCGGTTCCGCATGCTGGCGCCGACGATCTACGATGAGGCGGTGGCCAATCTGAGCTGGGCGACCTCGGCGGCGATGGCGATCGTGATGCTGCTGCTCGTCGTGGCAATGCTGGTGTGCACGAACCTGGCGCTCCGGCGCTTCGCGCCCTGGGCGCGCACGCTGTGAGGAGGGCGGGATGACCGGCAGCGGGAAGGGGGCCCGCCGGCGCCTGCGCGCTACCGTTCCGCTCGGCGCCTACGCGGCCCTCGTGTGCGTGTTCCTGCTCTCGCCCCTGGTGATTGCGGTGGCGCTCTCGTTCAGCAGCGGCGAGCAGCTCGCCTTCCCGCCGCCCGGCTTCAGCCTGCGCTGGTACCGCGAGGCTCTGGCGACCGAGCAGTTCTTGACCGGCGTCTGGGTGAGCACGGTGATCGCCCTGGCCACGGGCGCCGTCTCGGCGCTGGGCGGAACCGGGGCGGCCATCGCCATCAATCACTTCCGCTTCCGCGGCCGCGCCCTGGTGCAGAGCTTCGTCCTGCTGCCGCTCTCGATTCCCGGCGTGGTGGTGGGGCTTGGCATCCTGTTCGCGCTCGGAATGCTGGGGATGAAGAGCGGGATCGCCGCGGCGATCGCCGGCCACAGCGTGCTCGGCGTGCCCTATGTGACCTACCTCGTCCTGGCCACTCTCTCCAACTACGACCTCACCCTGGAGCAGGCTTCGCTCAATCTCGGCGCCGGCCGCTGGTTGACCTTCCGCCGGATCACGCTCCCCCTGATCGCACCCGGCATCCTGGCCGGCGCGATCTGTGCCTTCCTGATCTCCTTCGACAATGTCGCGCTGTCGATCTTCCTCACCCGCGGCGACACTTTGCCGCTCCGGCTCATGCAGCACATCCAGTTCTACGCCAACCCGGGGGTGGCCGCGGTCTCGAGCCTGCTGGTCGCGGCCTCGCTGGTGGTGATGCTGGTGCTGGGGCGGATCCTGCGGAGGCGTCAGATCGTCGGCCTTGCAGGTTAGCGGGCGGGCTCCAGCCCCATGAACGGCCGGAGGCGGATGCCAAGCGCGCTGCCGGCAAGGGCGGCGGCGAACCACAGCCAGCCGTGCAGGCTACCCGAGGCGACGCCGCTGAAGAAGGCGCCGATGTTGCAGCCGAAGGCGAGGCGCGCGCCGTAGCCCATGAGGAGGCCGCCGAGCACGGCCGCGACCAGCGGCCCGAGCGCGATGCCGAGCGACGGCGCGAAGCGCCCGGCGAGGCCGGCGGCGAGGAACGCGCCTGAGAGGATGCCGAAATTCATCACCGAGACCGTGTCGGCGAGCACGCTCGCGGACAGCGCCTGGGCGGGGAAAGGCCAGGTCCAGTACTCCCAGGACGCGACGTCGAGGCCGGCCGCCGAAGCCGCCTTGGCGCCCCAGAGGCCGAAGGCGAAGGTCACCGACCAGGTGTGCCCGGCGACCGCCACCGTCGCCCAGTTGAGGAGCGCGAGCAGCACCGCGCCGGCCAGCAGCGGCCAGGGGCCCTGGACGAGGCGGCGAAGCCCCGCGCGCCTCGGCGCCGTGGGATCGCCATGTTCGAGCCGCCCGTGGCGGCGGCTCTCGATTCGCGCGGTGAGGAGCGCGACGGCGGCGAGCGCCGCGAGTTGCAGGGCGATGGCCGGCAGGAGTCCGAGCCGGGTGGAGAGCGCGACCGCCCCCAGCGACGGCCGCGCCAGCCACCAGGGAAGGTGCAGCGTGCCGACCAGCGAGCCGACGACGAAGAAAAGGAGCACCACCATCATCCGTGGGTTGCCCCCGCCGGCGGTGAACAGGGTGCCCGAGCCGCAGCCCCCGGCGAGCTGCATGCCGAGGCCGAACAGGAAGGCCCCGACCAGGACCGAGACTCCGACCGGCGCGATCGCGCCGTAGACCTCACGGCCGAAGAGCGAGCCCTCGGCCACCGCCGGCATGACGAGAAGGCTGGCGAGCGCGAGCATCAGCATCTGCGCGCGGAGCCCTGCGCCGCGCCCGTGCACCAGGAACGCCCGCCAGGCGGCGGTGAACCCGAACGAGGCATGGTAGAGGGTGAGGCCCATCGCTAGGCCGAGGAGAAAGAGCGCCGCCTGCCTCGGTCCCGCCGCCTGGAGGATGAGGAGAGCGAGGGCGGCGCTCAGCGCCAGCGCGGTCGCGGTGGTGCGCGGCGCGGGGGCCGCGGCGCCGGGCGTCGGCGCCTTGGCCGTCGCGGACACGGGTCGGGTTTCGGCGAGGGCACTCATAGCGGGGTCGTCCCGTCTGCCTCCGCGGCCGCTCGGGGGAGAGGCCCGAGGGCTCCCCCGAGGGTCACAAGACGAGTCTACCGGACCGAACGGGCCGTGGGCAGCGGCCTCAGTTCGCGCTCGCGGCCTTTTGAACGACCGGCGCGTCGGAGTTTGCCGTCCAGTCCACCATCGAGCCGTCGTACATCCGCACCCGCTTGTTGCCGCCGATCTCGGAGAGCGCAAACCAGCCGAGGGAGGCCCAGTGGCCGGTGTTGCAGAAGGTGATCTGTTCGCCCTCCCGCTTGAGGCCCGCCGATTTCAGCAGCTCGCCCAGGCGGGCGAGGCTGATGAACCGTCCGGAGCCGTCGACCGTGAGGTCCTGCTGCTGCAGGTTCACGGCGGTCGGAATGGTGCCGGCGCGCTTCGCGTCCGGATGCTTCTTCGCCCCCGCGTACTGATCGGCCGGGCGGTTATCGACCAGGGTCACGCCGGATTCGAGCGCCGCCGCGACGTCGGCGCGGTCGGCGACGATCTCGCGGCGGAAGTCGGCCTTGTAGGCGACCGGCGTCACGTCTCGCGCGCCGCGTTCGACCGGGTTGGTCGAGTCCGCGGTCCACGCCGCGAAGCCGCCGTCGAGCACACTCACCCGGTCATGGCCGAGTACCTTGAAGGTCCAGTAGACGCGCGTCGCCGCCCCCATGTCGGTCGAGGTCTTGCCGTCGGCGACGACGATCACGTGCGAGGCGCGCGAGATGCCCAGGCCGCCGATCAGGGCCTCGAGGTCGGCAACCGGGGCCAGCATCCCGGGCACGCCGTCGCGATCGACCCGCCAGCCGGCCGTGGCGTAATCGGCCCCAACCGCCCCGGGGACGTGCCCGCCGGCGAACCCGGAGCGGATGTCGAGAACCACGACGCCGGCCTCCGTGCGGTGGGACTTCAGCCACGCCACGTCCACCAGCGGCTCGGCCGCCCCCACCGGCAGCGCGGCCGCGGCCATGAGCAACAGGGCGAGCGCCAGGACGACTCTCTTCATTGCCAGACTCCTTCGACCACCGGGCGATTCTACACGCAGAAACGGACGCGCGAATTGTTAATCGTAACAAAACTGTTGAATGTTGTATATAACATTAAAAAAATGTTATTTTGTTGCCCATGACCATGCGCCTGTTACGGTCGCCCGACTGTCATTGACTGGGTCCCTGTGTTAGCATTCGGCGCCATGTACGCAATGCGGGATGACCGTGGCCGCTGACCGCTTGCCCCCCCCGCGGCCCGGGAGGGCGAGCGACTCCCGATCCCGCCTCGCCCGGGCGATCGAGCATCATCAGAAGGGGCGCCTCGCCGAGGCCGAGGCCGACTACCGGGCGGTGCTGGCGGCCGAGCCCGCCAACGCCAGCGCGCTCCACCATCTCGGCATCCTGGTGCATCAGCGGGGCGACAACGCCGAGGCCACGCGACTGATCGAAAGGGCCGTGGCGAGCGCCCCCGACAACACCGAATTCCGGGTCAACCTCGGACTCGTCGAGCTCGCGCGCGGGCGCCCGAGCGAGGCGGTGGCGACGCTCCGCGAGGCGGTGGCGCGCGATCCCAAGTCGGCACCGGCGCTCTTCCACCTCGGCATGGCGCTCCAGCGCGAGGGCGATCCGGCCGGCGCGGCGGATCAGTTCCGCAAGGCGCTTCGGCTCGACCCCGGGAACTTGGCGATCACGCTCGCGCTGGCCGACGCGCTCCTCAGCGCCGCCCAGTACCACGAGGCAGTGATCAAGTATCGCGCCGCACTTGCGCAGGCACCCGAGAATCCGCTGCTCCTTACCAACCTGGGGGCGGCACTGATCGAGCTCGGCGATCTGGCAGGGGCGAAGCAGGTTCTGTATCAGGCGCTCCGCCTCAAGTCCGACATCCCCGAGGCGTGCAACAACCTTGGCCGCGCGCTGGAGCTCGATGGCTTGCCCGAGGCGGCCACGGCCGCCTATCGCCAGGCGCTCGCCTGCGATCCCGACTACGGCCAGGCGCTCAGGAACCTCGGCAGCCTCCTCGCCGGGACCGGTGCCCTGGACGAGGGCATCGCGTGCCTTGATCGCCTGGTGGCGAAGCAGCCGAGAGATGTGGAGGCGCTGAGCGCCCTTGGCGCCGCCTTGCGCAGCAGGGGCGACCTCGCCCGCGCCGAGGCGGAACTCCGGCGGGCGGTCGCGATCGACCACCATCACGCGGCGGCCCAGAACAACCTCGGCGCGGTGCTCAAGCTCCGCGCCGACTACTCGGGGGCGGAGGCGGCGTTCCGCGCCGCCCTCGACGCCAGGCCGGACTTCGCCGAGGCCCGGAGCAACCTTGCCGCCGTGATGCTGGAGATCGGTGAGGTGGGGCCGGCGCTCGAGGCCTATCGGGCGGCGATCGACGAGAGCCCGGACGACAGCCGGGTGTTGTCGAACTACCTGTTCGCCCTGCACTACGACGACTCGACGCCGGAGCCGGAGGTGGCGCGCGCCCACGCCCGCTGGGCCGAGCGCTTCGCCCCCAAGGGCTCCAGCGCGGCACCGCCCCCCGACCCGCGCCAGCCCGACCGAAGGCTCCGCGTCGGCTACGTCTCGCCCGATTTCCGCACGCACTCCGTCGCCTTCTTCATCGAGCCGGTGCTCGCCCGCCACGACCGCGCCGAGGTCGAGGTCTTCGGCTACTCGGCCGTCGCCGCGCCCGACGAGACGACCCGGCGCCTTGCCGGGCTGTGCGACGCCTGGCGCGAGGTGAACGGGGTGTCGCCCGACCGGCTGGCGGCGCAGGTGCGCGAGGATCGCATCGACCTCCTCGTCGACCTCGCCGGACATACCGCCGGGCACGCGCTGGAGGCGTTCCTGCGCAAGCCGGCGCCGGTGCAGATGAGCTGGATCGGGTATCCCGACACAACCGGGCTCGCGACCATCGACTACCGGATCACCGATGCCCGCGCCGATCCGCCGGGCGAGGCCGACCGGCTGCACACCGAGACCCTGATCCGCCTCGCCCCCGGATTCCTCTGCTATCGGCCGCCGGCCGAATCGCCCGAGCCCGGGCGCGGCGAGCGGAGCGGGCTCGCCTTCGGCTCATTCAACAACCTTGCAAAGGTGGGCGCGCCGGCGATCGCCGCCTGGGCACGGCTCCTCGAGGCGGTGCCGGAGGCGCGCCTGGTGTTGAAGGCCGCGCCGCTTGGCGATCCCGGCATCTGCCATCGGATCGAGTCGCGCTTCGCCGCCCGCGGGGTGGACCCGGGGCGCCTGGAGCTGATCGGTCCGACCAAGACCACGCGCGAACACCTTGCGCTCTACGGGCGGGTGGACATCGCCCTTGACACCTTCCCCTACAACGGCACCACCACCACCCTGGAGGCACTGTGGATGGGCGTGCCCGTAGTCAGCCTCGTCGGGACGCGCCATGCCGGGAGGGTGGGGCTCAGCCTGCTGGCCCAGGCGGGGCTCGAGGGGCTGGTCGCCGGGACGGTGGACGACTACGTGGCGCTGGCCGCGCGCCTGGCCGGGGATGAGGCGCGCCGCGCCCACCTGCATCGCGGGCTTCGTGCCCGGCTCGAGTCCTCGCCGCTTCGCGACGAGATCGGTTTCACGCGCCGGCTCGAGGCCGCCTACCGGGCCGCCTGGCGGGCTTGGTGCGCGAGTGAAAAGGCGGGGCCGGGGCGCGCCTAGCGGTCATGTCGCCGGGGATGTCAGCGGCCTAGAGGGGGGCGTTTGTGTTGGCGTCGAACATTACCATCGCCACCAGCCTCGCGCCGAAGGGGCTTGAGAAGCAGCGCGTCGCGGTCGAGAGCTGGCGCGGGCTCGGGTTCGAGGTGGTCTCGCTCAACCTTCCGGCCGAGATCGAGGCCCTCAGGGACGCGTTCCCGGGCATCGGCTTCGCGTCCGTGCGGCGCACCGCCGAGGAGCATTTCGGCCGCCCGCTCGTCTACTTCGACGATGTGCTCCGAGAGCTGCGCAAGACCGCGGGGCGGGTGGTCGGAATCGTCAACTCCGACATCATTCTCCGCGCCGACGGCGGGCTGCACGACTTCATCCGCGAGCGGGCCGAGGGCGGGTTCCTGTTCGGCTCGCGGGTCGACGTGGATTCCCCCGACGGCGTCGCCGGCGCGGTCTACGACCGCGGCTTCGACTACTTCTTCCTCGACAAGGCGGTGACTCAGGTTTACCCGGGATCGAGCTTCTGCCTCGGCATGCCGTGGTGGGACTACTGGGCGCCCCTGATCCCCGCCCTCAAGGGGGCGCCGATGCGCCACCTCGCCTCGCGCATCGCCTTCCATGTCGCCCACGACTCCGACTGGCGCGGCGGCGCCGGCGGATGGTTTACTTACGCTGGGCAGCTTGCCGACTTTCTCCACCGGAGCGCCCACGAGAAAGCCCAGGCGAGGCGGACGGCCGGCCCGGTGGGCGAGGCGGAGGCGGCGCTGCTGCTGGCCGTCGATCTGGCCAACTACTGCTACAAGCGCACCGTCGCCGATTTCGTCGCGCTGCGCCGCGCCGCCGAGGGGTCGGCGTCGGATCAGCGCAGGCAGAAGGCTTTGGTCGCCGAGCAGCGCCTCGCCCTCTATTTCAACAACCTGTCCGAGTTCATCTGCGAGTTCGTCAAGCGCGCCGCCGAGCGCCTCACCTACGGCCCGCTGGCGCGCTGAGCCGCGGGGGTAGATCCCCCCGGCGGGGGACTCAAGCGCCGACCGGCACCCTTTCCTCGTAGCCGAGCAGGTCGAGGGCGGCGCGGAAGTCTGGGCTGGCGTGGAAGCGGGCGAGGGTGGCCCAGTCCAGCTCGCGCCTCGGCAGGCTCGCGATCCCGCCCTTGGCGCGGTCGGGCTCGACCTCGCCGGTGACGAACCGGTACTCCTGCCAGCGCTGGCGGTAGCCGGGATCGAAGGCGACCGCCAGCCGCTCACAGAGCGCCGTGAGCGCCGCGTCGGGGTCGGCGGCGAAGTCCTCGTAGCGGATGAAGCCGATCGCGCGGGCGCGCTCGGCGAAGGCGCGGTAGCCCTTCAGGTACGCCTCGACCGTGAGCTCGCGGGCAACCGCGCGGAGCTGCTGCAGGCTCAGCCACTGGTCGAGCGGGTGGCGGACGGTCGCGGCGTGAATGACCGCGAAGCGCCGCGACAGCACCTCGGCAAGGAGGAGCCGATGGGACGGTGCCTTGATGTAGGGCGCACCGGTGTAGTCGAGATGCGTCCAGTCGCGGATCACCAGCGTCTTGCCGCGCTCGGCGGCGCGGCTCTCGATCAGCGCGATCGCCTCGATGAAGCTGTCGTCGTCGGTGATCGGCCGGCCCACGAACTCGGGCAGCGAGACGAGCTGGAACCACTCGAACGCCTGTTGCAGGGGATTGAAGACGTTCGCCCCGCGGGGGTGTATCTCGGAGAGCAGCACCACCTCGGACATGCTGGCGAGGCAGCGGCTGATTACCTTTCCGCCGGTGCGGGCGAGATGGTGCAGCAGGCGGATCGGGCGGCGGGCGTCCGGCATGGGGCGATCCTAATGGCCGCCCATCGGCCGGTCCAGCGGCGGCGCCAAGCGGGGGATGGAGCGCGGCCCCCGCGGCGGCTATGATCGCGCTCGGCCGCGCCCGGCGTGCCGGAGCGAGGGGAGACCGAGAATGATCGACCTGCGAAGCGACACCGTGACCAAGCCGACCCCGGCCATGTGGGAGGCCATGCAGAGGGCCGAGCTGGGCGACGACGGCTGGCGCGACGACCCCACCGTCCTTGCCCTTGAGGAGCGGGCGGCCGAGCGGCTGGGCAAGGAGGCCGGGCTGTTCCTGGCCAGCGGCACCATGGCCAACCTGGTCGCCATCCTCGCCCAGATCGGTCGCGGCGAGGAGGTGCTGGCCGAGGCCGACACCCACATCATCGCCGCCGAGCTGGGCGGCATCGCCGCGCTTGCCGGCGTGCCCTATCGGGGGCTTCCCGGCCGGCGCGGGGCCATGGACCTGGACGCGCTCGCCGACGCGATCCGCGGCCGCTTCTCGCCCCAGGGACTGAGGACCGGCCTCGTCTGCACCGAGAACACGCACACCGCGGCGAGCGGCGCGGTGCTGCCGATGGCGCACATGGTGGCGGTCGCCGGGCTGGCTCGCGCGCACGGCGTTCCGGTGCACCTCGATGGTGCCCGCATGTTCAATGCCGCGGTCGCGCTGGGGGTGGACCCGGCCGAGATCGCGGCCACCGCCGACACCGCCTGCTTCTGCATCTGCAAGGGGCTGGGGGCGCCGGCGGGGGCGGTGCTGGTCGGCCCGCGGGCGGTGATCGAGCGCGCGCTCGCCTTCCGCAAGCAGCTCGGTGGGGCGATGCGGCAGGTGGGGATTCTCGCCGCCGCCGGGATCGTCGCCCTCGACGAGATGGTCGATCGGCTGGCCGACGACCACCGCCACGCCCGCCGCCTTGCCCTCGGGTTGCAGCGGATCGCGTCCGAGCTGGTCGATCCCGCCGAGGTGGAAACCAACCTCATCATCCTCGACATGCGCCCGACCGGCCGGCGGGCCGCGGAATGGGCCGCCGACCTTAAGACCCGGGGCGTGCTCAGCGCGCCGAAGGGGCCGTGGGCGCTGCGCCTGGTGACCCACCGCGACATCGGCCCGGCCGAGGTCGAGCGGGTGCTGGAGGTCTTCGGCGCGCTCTGGCGGGAGCGCGCGGGCGTGTTGAGCGCGGCCGAGTAGCGCGACCTTCAGACGGCGCGGTGGTGGGATCGCAGAGCGCTCGATGCTTGAGCATGATCCACGTCACGGTGACGCGGCGTCGGTCGAGACCGATTCGACCTGCCGCTGACCGCCGCCCGCCCCCGCTCGCGCCGGGGGGCGCGGCCCTCAGCCGGTGAACGCCTGGATGCCGGTCTGGGCGCGCCCGAGGATCAGGGCGTGGATGTCGTGGGTGCCCTCGTAGGTGTTCACCGCCTCGAGGTTCATGACGTGGCGGATGACGTGGAACTCGTCGGCAATGCCGTTGCCGCCGTGCATGTCGCGGGCCATGCGGGCGATGTCCAGCGCCTTGCCGGTGGAGTTGCGCTTCAAGAGCGAGATCATCTCCGGCGCCGCCCGGCCGGCGTCGATCAGCCGCCCGAGCCGGAGCGCCGAATGGAGCCCGAGCGTGATCTCGGTCTGCATGTCGGCGAGCTTCTTCTGGATGAGCTGGTTGGCGGCGAGCGGGCGGCCGAACTGCTTGCGCTCGAGCACGTACTTGCGGGCGGCGTGCCAGCAGAACTCGGCCGCGCCCAGCGCCCCCCAGGCGATCCCGTAGCGGGCGTTGTTGAGGCAGGAGAACGGCCCCTTGAGGCCGCGCGCGCCGGGCAGCGCATTGGCCTCGGGCACGAACACCTGGTCCATCA
>JACQOE010000071.1 GCA_016202695.1 Pseudomonadota bacterium
CCCCTCACCCTACCCTCTCCCCCCGGCGGGGGGAGAGGGTTGCGTAGGCTCGGCGAGGCCGAAGGCCGAGCCATAGCCGGAGCTGGGTGAGGGGAGGGTGGTCCGGTGTCATCGGATACCGCTCAGGGCGCCCCGTCGGAGGTGAAGTTGAGCCCGCCCGAGGGCGTGACCACGCAGGCGTCCTCGTAGGCGAGGGCGTGGCCGCGGGTCGGCCACTGGTACTCGAGGCAGGCGACCATGCCGTCCTCCAGCCGCCCCCTGTCGCCGCGCGCGAAGCGGAGATGGGCGAGGTCGTTCCGCCCCAGGAGGTGCCCCACGTCGCGGTCGTAGACGGCGCCGAGCGAGGGGAGATCGGGCGCGAGGCCGCGGCACGCCATCCGCCCGCGGCGTCCCCACACCGCCTCCGTCCCCGCCTCGAACACGTCCTCGGCGACCGCCCCCGCCCGCGCCGCCGGGATCAGCGTCTCGCGCACGCCGGCGACGAGGGCGGGATAGATCTCGCGCGCCGCCGGGCTGAAGTTGAGGGTGCGGGCGATGTCGGAGCAGGCGAGCAGGAAGCCGCCGCCA
This sequence comes from Pseudomonadota bacterium, assembly GCA_016202695.1. Classification (GTDB taxonomy): domain Bacteria; phylum Pseudomonadota; class Alphaproteobacteria; order JACQOE01; family JACQOE01; genus JACQOE01. Next base: position 568 of record JACQOE010000071.1, read on the forward strand.
TCGAAGATCATGCAGCCGGCGTCGATCTTGAGGGTGTTGACCGCCGCGCTCACCGGATAGTCGGCCGGGTTGGCGGGCCTGAGCGTGCGGGTGCCGCAGTGGTGGTTGGTCATCAGCCGCGTGACCGTCACCGGCAGGCCGCTCTCGCGCACATAGGCGCCGAGGCCGGCCAGGTAGCGCGCGTCGACCTCGCGCTCGCCGATCTCGCGGCCCTCGCCGACGGCCGCGGCGGCGAAGGCGAGGGCGGACTCGATGGCGAAGGCCGAGGCCCGCGCGGCGAGCACGTAGTAGGCGAGGTCGAGGCGCGCCTCGCGGTCGCGCCAGCGGCGAAGCAGGCGGTCGGCGGGCGCGGTGTCGCGCGACTCGAGCCCGAGGGCGCGGAAGAGTCCGATGCCGAGATCCTCGGCCTCGATCCCGATCCGCCCCGCCGGCAGCAGCGAGCGGAGCGCCGCCCCGGCCGTGGCATGGCCGCGGCCCGTCCCGCCCCCGCCCGGCCCGATCACGTAGGCCGAGGGGCCGCCGGCGGGATAGAGCACGGCCAGCGGGCGCGGGACGCGGGCGAGCGGAAGCCCCGCGATCTCCTGCGCGTTCAGGCGCGAGCTCACCAGCACGGCGGCGAGCCCGGCCCCGGCGAGGAGGCGGTCGAGCTCGGCGAAGCGGCGCTCGGGCGGGGGCTCGAGATAGGGCGCGATCGCCGCCCGGATGGGCGAGCGGGCGAGGAGCGATCCGAGCACCACCGGGCCGGCCTCCGCCCGCCCCGCCCGGAGCCGCGCCGCGACCTCGGCCCGGGGCACCGCCGTCACCGCCACCGGCGCCTCGGGCGCGGCCGGGGCGGCGACGGCGACGCGGAACTCGCCGGCCAGCTCGTCGAAAAGGGCCACGGGCAGATCGGGATCGACGGCGATGTCGTCGTCGTCGAGCCCGGCCTTGCGCACCGCCTGGGCGAGGGTGCGGGGGGGAAGCTCGCGGCCGAGGTCGTCGAAGGTGAAGTACCAGCGCCGGTAGACGACCCCGAGGTCGGGGGGAAGGGCGAGCGCCTCGACGTTGCCCGACTCGACGTCGTCGAAGATGGCGACCCGCCGGCCGCGCGACCTGAGCACGAGGGTGGTGAAGACCTTGGGGTTGTCGAGGGTGCGGACCGGCATCAGGAAGTTGTCGCGGAGCGACACCCCGAGCTCCGCCTCGATGCGATCCCACGCGCTGATCAGCTCCATCGCCTCGTCCTTCCTCGTCTCGTTCCCGCCGGACGCCGGCCCCCGCCCGGCGGATCGGGTTGACTGGCCGCGGCGGATTCACTAGCGTCTTTTGCACGTCTTAAGCCAGTCTTATGGCCAAACCCCGCGCGCGGCCGAAAGGGTCGGGGCGAAATCGCCGGCCCGGAACGGGGTGCGGGGACGGGAGGCGAAGGGCAACGGTGTCCTCAGCCGCGTTGGTGCGAGCCCGTAGGGCCGGGAGGCGCCTCGACGCGGCACCCAGAACAAGAGCCGGCGGCCCGCGATCCGGCCGGCCAGCGAGACGGCAACGAGTCGGGCGGTCCATCGCGGCCAGAGAGGCCGGCGGCCCGCCCCAGGCCCATGATCCATGACGGGAGGTCTTCGATGTCGGAATTGACGCGCAGGAGTTTCCTGAAGTCGGGCGCCGCCGCCGGCGGCGCGGCGATGGTCGGGGGCCTCGGCCTCCCGGCCGCGTTGGCGCAGGAGAAGTTCCCGAGCCAGCCGTTCACCCAGTACTCGGCGGGGTCGGCCGGCGGCGGCTTCGACCTGGTCGCCCGCAGCCTCGCCCCCGAGTGGGAGCGGATCACCGGCCAGCCCTACAAGATCATCTTCACCCCCGGCGCCGGCGGCGTGCTCACCGCCACCAAGCTCCTGTCGGCGCCGCCGGACGGCCACACGCTCGCCTTCATCGCCTACTCGAGCATGAACGTCTCCATCCACTACACCAAGCCGCAGGGCTTCGGCTTCGGCTCGTTCGCCCATCTCGGGACCTCCTACATGGGCCCGCTGGCGCTGTTCACCGGCAAGAACTCGCCCTATCAGACGATCGACGACCTGGTCAAGGCGGGCAAGACCAAGAAGCTCACCGCCGGAATCTCGGGGGCGCGCGAGTGGTACCACATCGGCGGGCTGATCTTTAACAAGCGCGCCGGACTCAACATCGACTACATCCCCTACGGCGGCGGCGGCCCGTCGCGGAAGGCGGCGGCCTCGGGCGAGACCGACACGGTGATGACCGGCCTGTTCGACGCCGCGCAGGACTACGGCATCCTCCGCTGCCTGATGATCTTCGCCAAGAAGAACCCGATCCCGGACGTGATCAAGGCCCCGACCATGTTCGACGTCTGGCCCGACAAGGCGATCGAGATGATGCACCCGGCCGGAATCACCACCTCGGCCGAGGTCAAGAAACAGCACCCCGACCGCTACGCCTATCTGGTCGACACCTTCCGCAAGTCGATGGCCGCGCCGGCGACCGTGGAGCGGCTGGTCAAGGCCGGGTTCCAGAAGGAATCGCTGATCAACTGGTCGCTGCAAGAGATCGCCGAGTGGGAGAAGGAGTTCATCGCCGAGCTCAAGACCATCACCCTGTGACCGCCGGGCGATCCCGCCGCGGCGGGATCGGGCGGGGAGACGGCACGGGCGGCCCCGGGGGGCGCGGCAACGGCGCCCCGGGGCCGTCGCCGTGATCGCGGCCAAGGAGCGGCAAGGATAGGCGTTCCATGAGACATACGAAACGGGCCGAGCTGGTCGTCCCCGTCCTGATCGTGCTCTATCTCATCGCCTACATCGCCCAGACCTTCGACCTGCCCTACGACGCGGTGCTCTATCCCTACCTCGTGATCGGGCTTCTGCTCGCGCTCCTCGGCGTCTTCCTGTTCCGCGAGTTCGTCTCCAACCCGCCGGGCGAGGGCCCGGCGGCGGAGGCCGCGGCTCGCCGGCCCGAGGGCGGCCTGGTCGAGCGCGGCGTGGCCTTCTGCCGCACCCACCACAAGTCGCTCGGCATCATCGTCTGCATCGCCCTCTACCCGCAGATCATCAAGCTGTTCGGGTTCATCGTCACCACCACGCTGTTCCTCGCCGCCCTGTTCTGGATCTTCCAGACCATGAGGCGGCTCCACGCCGTGCCGGTGGCGCTGGCGATCAGCTTCGTCCTCAAGTGGCTCCTGATCGACCTCGCCTCGCTCACGCTCCCCACCTTCTCGCTCGCCCGGCTCCCGTTCAACATCTGAGGCCCGCCCATGTGGGACGCCGACGCCATCCTGCGCGGTCTCGATCTTCTGCTCACCTGGCAGAACGTCCTCTGGCTCTTGATCGGCTTCACCACCGGCATGGTGGTGGGCGCCATCCCGGGGCTGGTCGAGAGCACCTACCTCGCGATCGTGCTCCCCTTCACCCTCTACATGGACATATGGACCGCGCTCTTCTTCATGACCGGGGCCTATGTCGGGGCCGAGGCCGCGGGCTCGTACCCGGCGATCCTGATGAACATGCCGGGCACGCCGGGAACGAGCGCCACCACCTTCGAGGGCTATCCGCTGACCAAGAAGGGGTTCCCCGGCCAGGCGGTCGGCTGCTCGGTCGCCGCCTCGGCCTACGGCACCTGCGTCGGGGCGCTGATATTCATGTTCCTGGGGCCGCTGTTCGCCGCCTTCGCCCTCAACTTCGGCTCGCCCGAGCTGTTCATGCTCGGCGTCTTCGGCATGACCGCGGTCGGCTCGCTCACCGGCGAGAGCGTGCTCAAGGGCCTGATCTCGGCCGCCCTCGGACTGCTCATCGCCACCACCGGCCTCGACCTCTTCAACGGCCTGCCGCGCGCCCATTTCGGGCTCCTCGAGGTCTACGACTCGATCCCGGTGGTGCCGGCCCTCCTCGGCCTCTTCGGCCTCTCCGAGATCCTGGTCCTCGCCAACCGCCATTACATCGTGCCGCCCGAGCTGGTGACCTCCCTCGGCCTCAAGGCGCCGCTCGAAGGGGTGCGAGAGGCGTTCCGGCACCCCTTCGTGCTGTTCCGCTCCACCCTCATCGGCATGATCATCGGCATCATCCCGGGGACCGGCGCCACCGCCGCCAACGTCATCGCCTACGCCCAGGCGAAACAGTGGTCGCGCACCCCCGAGAGGTTCGGCACCGGCACCTACGAGGGGCTGGTGGCGAGCGATTCCTCCAACAACTCGGTGGTGCCGGGGGCGCTGATCCCCACCTTCACCCTCGGCATCCCCGGCAGCGGCACGGCGGTGATCATGCTCGCGGCGATGATGCTCCAGGGCGTGCGCCCGGGACCCGGCTTCTACGAGGCCTACGGCATGCAGGCCTACGCCATCGGCTGGAGTCTGCTCCTCTGCACCGCGTTCATCGCCATGATCGCGCTCCCCTTCGCCGGGACCTTCGCGCGCATGGCCCTCATCCCGCTCAAGGCGCTGATCCCGTTGATCTCGATCGCCTGCATCGTCGGCGTCTTCAGCGCCCGCCAGTACTTGGTGGACATCGGCATCATGGTCGTCTTCGGGCTGATCGGCTTCATCATCCGCCGCTACGGCTACTCGCCGGTGGCGCTGCTGCTCGCGCTCATCCTCGGGCCGCTCCTCGAACACAACTTCTTCCGCAGCCTGGCGGTGGGGGGCTGGAGCATCTTCTTCACCAAGCCGATCTCGCTCACCCTGGTCGTCCTCTCCGCGCTGTCGCTCTTCCTGCCCCTGCTCCTGAAGCGGGCGGGCAAGGGCGAGGGGGCGGCGACGGAGGAGGAGCCGGCGCCGGTCAACTAGTGGATCGAACCAAACAGATGAGTCCCACCGTCTCGGTCATCGTCACCCCGGGCAAGCGGCGAAGCCGCGCGACCCGGGGTCCATCTCTCCGGTGGCGCGATAGACCCCGGCTCTCGCTTTGCTCGGCCGGG
>JACQOE010000072.1 GCA_016202695.1 Pseudomonadota bacterium
GCAATCCCGCTTTCGAGATCGGTTCCTCTCCCGCCCGCACGTACCGCATCAGGTGAGCGCCATCGCGCGCATCACGGACAGAAGCATGAACCCCACGACCGATCCCCCCCTTGCTCATCAACGCCCAATGACAGAAGGTGTTCCAAATAGAGGGTTTCCCGGGCCGCGGTCCAGCCTCCCGACGCCCCGCCTCGCCCTGTGGCGGTGCGCGCTTTCCGTGTAGCCTCGTCCTCCGATGAAAACCCGGCTCCGCCTTCTCTCGCCGCGCTTTCGCGACGACGGCCGTGCGCACGTGCCCCTCGGCCCGCGGGCGCGGGCGGTGGTGCGCGAGCTCCGCGCCCTCCTCTCCGGCGAGGAGGGGGCGGCGGCGCGCGTCTGGCACCGGCACTGCCCGCTCTGCGGTGCCGGGGAGGCCGACCGGATCGCCGAGAAGGACCGCCACGGCCTGCCGCTCCCGGTCAACCTGTGCCCGGCCTGCGGCCTGGTCTACTCGGCGGCCTACCTCGCCCCGGCCTTCGCCGCCCGCTACTACGCCGGGCCCGCCGGCGCCTTCAAGCTCGAGGACGAGTCGGCCGAGGCCGCCTTCCGCCGGCGCATTGCGCCCGGCGCCTACTGCTGGCGGCGCCACCGCTATGTGCGCGACGTCCTCGCCGCGGCCTACGAGCGGGTCGAGACGGTGGCCGAGATCGGCTGCGCCGACGGCTGCAACCTCGTGCCTTATGTCGGCGACGGCAAGCGGGCGATCGGCTGCGATTTCGACCAGGCGCGCCTGGCCGCCGGCCGGGGCGCCGGGCTCGATCTCGTCGCCGGCGACCTCGAGACGCTGCTCGCGGGCGGCGTGCGGGCCGGGCTGGTCATCCTCTCCCACGTCCTCGAACATGTCGGCGAGATCGGCGCCACCCTCGCCCGTGTCCGTCGCCTCCTGACGCCCGACGGGGTTCTCTACGTCGAGGTTCCGGGCCTAGCCTTCATCCGCCCCCGCGCCGACGCGCTCGCGGTGGACGGCTACGCCAGCAGCCACGACCTTCTCGGCTATCTCCAGTTCGAGCACGCCTACCATCTCGACCTCGCCGCCCTCGACTCCTTCGCCGCAAGCGCGGGATATCGCCGGCTCGCCGGCGACGAGGTGGTGCGCGCGATCCTGGTCCCTGCATGCACATCCGAAGGGGGCGTCGCTCCGGCGACGGGCCGGGCGGAGGACGTGCGCGCACGCCTCGACGCGGCCGAGCGGAGCTACCTCAGCCCGGCCAACGCGCTCCGTCGCGCCCTCAGGCGGCCCTATCTTCTCCTGCGGAGGCGGCTCGGGCGCTGATCAGTAGGTCCGGCGCTTGAGCCAGTCGGTGCGGCCGGTCGAGCGGATCGGGATGCGGGTGACCTCGACGCCCTGGAGCACGGTCAGCGGCACCTCGACCCCGGCCGGCCCGAGCCGCCAGATCGCGCGGTAGAGGTCCTCGAGGCTGGTCACCGGGCTCTCGCCGACCTTGAGGATGATGTCGCCGGGCTTGAGCCCTGCGCTCGCCGCCGGGCCGCCGGGGGTCACCCGGCTGACGATCACGCGGTCCTGGATCTCCTGCGAGTTGACGCCGATCCACGGCCGGTCGGGCACGTTCCTCCGGCCGGTCGCCAGCAGGTCCGGGAAGATCGGTTTGAGGGCGTCGATGGGGATGAACATGTTGCCCGGCGAGGGAACTCCGGGCAGCGCCTCGCCGACGAAGAGCGAGCCGATGCCGAGAAGCGTGCCGTCGGTGCCGATCATCGCCGCGCCGGCGAAGTGGGGATGCGCGGGGACGGTGAAGAGGGCCGTCTCGAGGAGGTACTCCCAATAGCCGGCGAAGGTCCGCTTCGAGGCCACCACGGCGCCGATCACGCCCCCGACGCCGCCGGAGCTGGCGACCAGCACCTGGTCGCGCACCGACACCTTCTCCGAGCTTCCCAGCCGCAGCGGCTTCACGCCCAGGGGCTTGCGCGCCCGAAGCAGGCCGAAACCCGTGGCCTGATCGTAAGCGATTACCTCGGCGCTGGCCTCCACCCCGCCGGCGGCCTCGATCCGAACCTCGTTCGCTTCGAGGACCAGGTAGCCGACGGTAAGGATGAGCCCGTCGGAGCCGATCACCACCCCGCTTCCCTCGCGCTCGGTTCCCAGCGTCCGGGCGCTTTGCGCGTCGGCCGGGATGACCGCGCTCACCTTGACCAATGCCGAGACCACGGCCTCGGGATCGAGCTGGGCCCGGGCCGGCCCGGCGAGGGCCAGGCAGAGGGCGAGGGCCGTCCCCAGGGCCAGAATCAGGGCCGCCGGGGCCGGCCTTCGGGCTTTCGCCGGGCGGGAACGGGCGAAGCGGTCAGCGCGCGTGGTCATGTGTTTGCCTCCCGTGTGCGGCACCGAACCGGGCGCCAGCATAGCACGCGGCGGGGACGGCCGGCCATTCGGCTGCGTGCGCGGGCGGGCAAGAAAAAACCGGCGGTCCTTGCGGGCCGCCGGTTGAGCGGACGGTGGTTGTTTGGACCACCAATCCTTACGCGATTGAGAGGGAGGCTGAAACAACGCCCCCTTTCTAAGGCACCGGGGCCCCCGGCTCATTGATATATATCAATAGGCCAAAAAATTTTTTGGCGGCGGATTTCAGCCCGTCTCCTGGCCGCCATAGAGCCGCCCGGGATCGATCAGGGGCTCGGCGATGATCTCCGCCCCCCCGCGGCGGGCGGCCCGGAAAAAGCAGTTGCGCCGGCCGGTGTGGCAGGCCGGCCCGGCCTGGTCGACGAGCAGGAGCAAGGTGTCGCCGTCGCAGTCGAGGCGCAACTCGACCAGGCGTTGGGTCTGGCCGGAAACCTCGCCCTTGCGCCACAGCCGCCGGCGCGAGCGCGAGAAGTAGCAGACCCGGCCGGTGCGCAGGGTTTCGGCCACCGCCTCGCGGTTCATCCAGGCCATCATCAGCACCTCGCCGGTGTCGGACTGCTGGGCGATGGCCGGAACCAGGCCCTGGCCGTCGAAGACGATCAGGGCCAGAATCGGTTCGGGATCGATGCCGGTTGGGGGGCCGGCCGGGGGGGCGGTGGGCTGGGTCACGCCTCGGCTCTCCTCCTTGTTCGCCCCATACTACACCGCTCGGGGGGCGGGCGCAGGCCCATGCCGGCCTTGCCCCGCCTGCCCGCGGGTTGCCTTCGCCGGGGGCTACGCTAAGCTTCCGGGGACCGGCAAGCGAAAGGGGGTCTTCATGGCCAACGTCTTCGAGCGCCTCGGGGTGCGGACCATCATCAACGCCAAGGGCCCAGCGACCCGTGTGAGCGGCGGGCTGATGTGGCCCGAGGCGGCGGCGGCCATGGAGGAGGCCTCGCAGCACTGCGTCGACATCCTCGAGCTGCAGGCGCGGGCGAGCGAGATCATCGCCGAGGCGACAGGGGCCGAGGCCGGGCTGGTCACCTCCGGCGCCTCGGCGGCGCTCCTCCTCGGCGCGGCCGCCTGCATCACCGGCCTCGATCCGGCGAGGATGAACCGGCTCCCGGATACCAGCGGCCTCAAGGGCGAGGTGGTGGTGCCGCGGAGCCACCGGAACTTCTACGACCACGCGGTGCGGGCCACCGGCGCGCGCCTGGTCGAGGTCGGGCTCGCCGACCGCTTCGCCGGCGCCGGAGTGCGTGACGCCGAGGCGTGGGAGATCGCCGAGGCGATCGGCGAGCGGACGGCCGCCGTCCTCTACGTCGCCCAGCCGCACGCGCTCCCCTCGCTTCGCGAGGTGGCCGAGGCCGCCCACGCCAAGGGCGTGCCCGTTCTGGTGGACGCGGCGGCGCAACTGCCGCCGGCCTCCAACCTCCGGCGCTTCATCGCCGAGGGGGCGGACCTCGTCGCCTTCAGCGGCGGCAAGGCGATCTTTGGCCCGCAGGCCTCGGGCGTCCTCTGTGGCAGGCGCGACCTCGTCGCCGCGGCGGCGCTACAGACGCTGGACCAGGACATCTTCTTCGAGCAGTGGAACCCGCCGCCGGGATTCATCGACAAGGCGCGGCTCAAGGGCCTGCCCCAGCACGGCATCGGCCGGAGCTGCAAGGTGGGGAAGGAGGAGATCGTCGGTCTCCTGACCGCGCTCCGCCTGTTCGCCGCCAGCGAGGCCCATCCTCGCGCGCCACTCTGGCGGGTTTACGTCGAGGAGCTGGCCGGCGCCCTCAAGGGGCTGCAGCACGCCCGCGTAGAAGTCGTCGAGGACGGCATCAAGACGGGGGTGCCGGGGGTGCGGCTGACGCTCGACACCGAGGCGGCGGGGATGAGCGCGCTCGACCTCGTCTGCCGGCTCCAGGAGGGCACGCCCGGGATCCAGGCCGACCCCGGGCGCTGGCGCGAGCGCATCGTTACCTTCAACCCGATGTGCCTCAAGCCGGGCGAGCCGGCCCTGATCGCCAGGCGGGTGCGCGAGCTGATCCGCTGAGCCGCCTCAGCGGCGCGCATCCAGCCGGCGGAAGCCCGCCTCGAGGTCGGCGATCAGGTCGTCCGGATCCTCGAGCCCGGCGTGGATGCGCAGGCCCGGCCCGCGCGCATCCAGCCGGGTGGCGGTCCGCTTGATGTCGCTCTTCATCGGGATCAGGAGGCTCTCGAAGCCGCCCCAGCTCGCCCCCAGGCCGTAGAGCTCGAGCCCGTCGATGAAGGCGGTCACCGCCTCCTCGGGGCAGGGCTTGAGCATCAGCCCGAAGAGGCCGCAGGCGCCGGCGAAGTCGCGCCGCCAGAGGGCGTGGCCGGGATCGCCGGGAAGCGCCGGGTGCATCACCTTGAGGACCTCCGGCCGGCCCTTGAGCCATTCGGCGAGGCGGAGGCCGGTGCGCATGTGGCGCCTGAGGCGGACCGAGAGCGTGCGCAGCCCGCGAAGGCCGAGATACACGTCGTCGGGCGCGGCGTTGGTGCCGAGGTTGGTGCCGGCGGTCTTGACCGCCACCCAGTCGGCGTCGGCGTTGACCGTGATCGCGCCCAGCATCGCATCCGAGTGCCCGACCACGTACTTGGTCGCCGCCTGGATCGAGACATCGACTCCGTGGGCGAAGGGCTGGAAGTTGAGGACGCCCCAGGTGTTGTCCATCAGCACCTTGGCGCCGCGGGCGTGCGCCGCGGCGGCGATTGCCGGCACGTCCTGCACCTCGAAGGTGTTGGAGCCGGGCGACTCCACGTATACGGCCTTGGTGTTGGGGCGCATCAGCCCGGCGATGTTGTCGCCGATCAGCGGGTCGTAATAGGTGGTCTCGACGCCGAAGCCCGCGAGCATGGTGTCGCAGAAGCGCCGCGCCGGCCCGTAGACGGTATCGACCATGAGCAGATGATCGCCGGCCTTGAGGTAGGCAAGGAGCGCGGTGGTGACGGCCATCAGGCCGGAGCCGACCAGGAGGCAGCGCGTGCCTCCCTCGACCGCGGCGAGCGCGTCCTCAAGCGCGAAGTGGGTGGGAGTGCCGTGCCGGCCGTAGGAGCGGCCGCGCTTGAAGCGGTCCTTGCGCGAGTCGTTGTAGGCCGCGATCGAGGGAAAGAGGATGGTCGAGGCATGATAGACGGGCGGGTTGACGGCGCCGAACTGCGCCTCGGGATCGCGGCCGGAGTGGACGATCCGGGTGTCGGTCATCATGGCAGGGCTCTCTCGGAAGTCTCGGGGTCTTTGTCGCCGCGCGCGGTCAGCCGGCGGCGTTGAGCCGGGCGAAGCCCTTCTCCAGGTCGGCGATGAGGTCGTCGGGGTCCTCAAGGCCGACGTGGAGGCGGAGCGCCGGGCCGGGCAGGTCGAGCTTGGTGGCGGTCCGCACGGTGTCGTTCTTGAACGGGGTGATCAGGCTCTCGTAGCCGCCCCAGCTCACCCCCAGCCCGAAGTACTCCATCCCCTCGATGAGCGCGGCGACCGCCTTGTCGGGATAGGGCTTCAGCGCCACGCCGAAGAGCCCGCAGGCGCCGGTGAAGTCGCGCTTCCACAGGGCGTGCCCGGGATCGTTTTCGAGGGCGGGGTACATGACCTGGACGACCTCGGGGCGCTTCTCGATCCACCGCGCCACGGCGAGCGCGTTCTCCATGTGCCGTTCCAGCCTCACCGGCAAGGTGCGGATGCCGCGGAGCGCGAGATACACGTCGTCGGGGCCGGCATGGGTGCCGAGGAAGTGCGACATGGTGCCGACCCGCTCCCAGTCCTCGTTGCGCACGGTCACCGTCCCCAGCACCAGGTCGGAGTGGCCGCCGATGTACTTGGTGCCGGCCTGGATCGAGACGTCGACGCCGTGCTCGAAGGGCCGGAAGTTCATCAGGCCCCAGGTGTTGTCCATCAGCACTTTGCAGCCCTTGCGGTGAGCGGCGGCGGCGATCGCCGGCACGTCCTGGACCTCGAAGGTGGAGGTGCCGGGCGACTCGCAGTAGACGACCCGGGTGTTGGGCCGGATCAGCGCCGCGATGCCGGCGCCGAGGTAGGGATCGTAGTAGCTGGCCTCGACGCCGTAGCGGCTGAGGAACTGGTCGCAGAAGCGGCGGGTGGGGGCGTAGACCGTGTCTACAACCAGGACGTGGTCGCCGGCCTCGAGGAAGGCGTGCAGCGCGACCGCAATCCCCATCATGCCGGAGCCGACCAGGAGGCAGCGCTCGCCGCCTTCGATCTCGGAGATCGCGTCCTCGAGGGCGAAGCTGGTCGGGGTGCCGATCCGGGCGTAGGCGCTCCGCCTGGTCCGGTCGAGGCGGTGCGCGCGGGCGTGGTGGTAGTCCTCCATCGTCTTGAAGAGCAGCGTCGAGGCCCGGTAGACGGGCGGGTTGACGGCCCCGAAGTGCTCCTCGGGGTGGCGCCCGACATGGGCGATGACGGTGTCGCGCTTCATGCTGCCGATCCTCGGAGGTGAAGGGAGGCCCCCTTATCATCCCTTTTCGCGGGCAGGGGAAGGCCCCGCGCGCGTCCCGCGCTCGCTACAGCGCGGCGGTGAGGGCCCGGAACAGGCGCTCGACGTCCTCGTCGTCGTTGTAGAGGTGGGGGGTGATGCGCATCGACGAGCCGCGGACGCTGACATAAACCTTCTCGGCGGCGAGCCGCGCCGGCAGCCCCTCGGGCACGCCCCCGGCGAAGCCGAGGCCGAGATAGTGGCCGGCGCGCCGCCCCACCGGCGGGGCGGAGAGCCCGAGCGCGGCGGCGCGGCCGGCGATGGCCTCGGTCATCGCCGCGAGCGTGACCTGCACGTTGGCCGGGCCCCAGGCGCGCACTTGGGCGAGGGCGGCGCGCATCATCGGCACCAGAATGAAGTTGGAGCGCTCGCCAACGTCGAAGCGCCGCGCCCCCGGCTGGAACTCGTCGCGGTAGTCCACCAGCCGGGCGAAGTCGTCCGAACGCGCCCGCGCGATCCAGCCGTGCTCGAGCGGCCGCCAGCCGTGATGCCGGGGCGCAATATAGGCGAAGCCAAGGCTGTAGGGCCCCATCAGCCACTTGTAGCCGGCGCTGACCAGGAGATCGGGCTGGACCTCGGCCACGTCGAGCGGCAGCGCCCCCAGGGACTGTGTCGCGTCCACCACCAGTGCCGCGCCCACCTCGCGCGCGCGGCGCCCGACCGCGGCAAGATCGACCAGCGCGCCGTCGGTCCAGCGGCAGTGCGGCAGCGCCGCGATCGCGGTCCGCCGGTCGATCGCGGCGAGCACGGAGTCCGTCATGTCGCCGTTGCCGGGCTCGCGCGCGGTCACGATCTCGGCCCCGTTCTCGCGGGCCAGCTCGCGCCAGGGATAGACGTTGGAGGGGAACTGGTCGGGGAGCACGACGATGGTCTGCCCGCGCCGCACGCGAATGTTCGCGGCGGCGATCGCCATGGCGTAGGAGACGGCGGGCACGATGGCGACGTCGTCGGCCCGGGTCCCGACGAGCTCGGCGAACAAGGCCCGCGCCGCCTCGGACTCGGCGAAGAAGTCGCGCGCGGCGATGGTCCAGGGCCGGACCTTGCCGTCGATCCCCCGCCGGCCCGCCTCGGCCACGCTCCGCATCAGCGGCGACATGTAGGCGCAGTTGAGGTAGGCCACGTCGCGCGGCAGCTCGAACAGATGGCGCTGGCAGGGGATGGGAGAGGGCACGCGTGCGATCCTCGGTGCTCGTGCTGGCGGCCGGCGGCCGGCGCCCGGGAGGTGCGGACGGCGGTGGGCGGCTAGGTCTCGATCGGGGTGTCCGAGCGCCCGCCCCACTCGGTCCACGACCCGTCGTAGACGGCCACATCCTCGCGCCCGAGGAGGTAGAGCCCGAGGGCGAGCGCGGCGGCGGTGACGCCGGTGCCGCAGGTGGTCACGACCGGGCTCTCCGAGGTGACGCCGGCGGCCTCGAATTTGCGCGCCAGCAGGTCGGCCGGGAGCACGGTCTTCTCCTCGGGATTGAGGATGTCGGTGTAGGGAAGGCTGGCGCTTCCCGGGATGTGGCCGCCGCGCATGCCGGGCCGGGGCTCGGGCTCGGTGCCGCGGAAGCGCCCGCGCGAGCGCGCATCCAGCACCAGCTCGTTCCGTGCCGTCAGGTTCGCCCGCATCTGCTCCAGGGTGCGCACCAGCTCGGGGCGGAACGAGGCGGCGAAGGTCGCCGGCTGGGGCCGGGCCGCGCCCGATTCGATCGGCCGGCCCTCGCTCAACCACTTGGGCAGGCCGCCGTCGAGGACCGCGACCTTGTCGTGGCCGAAGAGGCGGAGCATCCACCAGCCGCGGGCCGCGCTCGCCAGCCCCTTCACGTCGTAGCAGATCACGTGGTGTCGGTTGCCGATGCCGAGCCGGCCCACCTTCTCCGCGAACAGCTCGGGGCCGGGGATCATGTGCGGCAGCGTGGTGTTCGGATCGGCGATGTCGTCGATGTCGAAGTAGACCGCGCCGGGGATGTGGCGCTCCGCGAACTCGGCCTTGCCGTCGCGCTTCTCGGTGGGCAGGAACTTGGTCACGTCGATGACGCGGATCTCGGGCGCCTTCAGCCGGGCGGCGAGCCAGTCGGTGGAGACGAGGGCGTGGGGGTTGGCGTAGGGCATGGTCGCGGAACCTCGCGGGAGCGGGTCACGGGTCGAGGAGCACGAACGAGACGCGGCGGTTCTGGCGCCCCTTGCTCTCGATCTTGTTGACTTCGATGCGGCCGATCTCGCCCGTGCGCCGGACGTGGGTTCCGCCGCAGGGCTGGAAGTCGACCGCCTCGCCGTCGGGCGGGCCGATACGGATGGTGCGCACGCGCCCGGCGCCGGCCGGGGGCTTGACCGACATGGTCCGCACCAGCTCGGGCCGGCGGGCAAGCTCGTCGTCGGTCATCCAGCCGGCTACGACCGGGTGATCGGCGGCGATCAGGCGGTTCATCGCCTCGCCGAGCGCCGCCTTGTCGAGGCCATGCTCCGGCAGGTCGAAGTCGAGCCGGCCCTTGCCGTCGCCGACCGCGCCCCCGGTGACCGCCGCGCCCTTGATCAGTGAGCAGAGGAGGTGCATGGCGGTGTGAACCCGCATCAGCCGATAGCGGCGCTCCCAGTCGATCTCGGCCTTCACCCGCTGGCCGGGCTCCGGCAGCGGCGCGCCCGCGGCGGCGAGGTGGAGCACGTCGTCGGACCCGGCGCCCTTGACCGCGACCTGGATCGCGACGATCCGCCCGTCGGCGAGCACGAGGCGGCCCGTATCCCCCGGCTGGCCCCCGCTCTGGGCGTAGAAGACGGTGCGGTCGAGGCGGATGCCCTCGGTGCCGGCGCTCGCCACCGTCGCCTCGCAGGAGCGGGCGTAGGAATCGTCGCGGAAGATCAGGTCCATGGCGGGGGCGCCCTCAGCCGCCATGATCGAGCCAGGGCGGCACCGGCAGGCCCTTGGCGCGCAGGAACGCGGGGTTGAAGAGCCGGCTCTGATAGCGGGTGCCGTAGTCGGCGAGGATGGTCACCACCGTGTGGCCGGGACCGAGCTTTTGTGCCACCCGCATCGCCCCCACCACGTTGATGCCCGAGGAGCCGCCGAGGATCAGGCCCTCGTGCTGGGCGAGGTCGAAGATGACGGCCAGCGCCTCGGCGTCGGTCACCTGGAGCGCCCAGTCGATCGGCGCGCCCTCGAGGTTCTTGGTAATCCGGCCCTGGCCGATCCCCTCGGTGATCGAGCTGCCCTCGGCCTTGAGCACGCCGTAGGTGTAGTAGCTGTAGAGGGCCGCGCCGAGCGGGTCGGAGAGCACGATCTGGACCTTGGGGTTGCGCTCCTTGAGCGCCACGCCCACTCCGGCGAGCGTGCCGCCGGTGCCGACCGCACAGGTGAAGGCGTCGATCCTGCCGCCCGTCTGCTCCCAGATCTCGGGGCCGGTGCTGAGGACGTGGCCGAGACGGTTGGCGACGTTGTCGAACTGGTTGGCCCAGATCGCGCCGTTGAGCTCGCTCGCCGCCAGCTCCTCGGCCAGGCGCCCGGAGTAGCGGACGTAGTTGTTGGGATCGGCGTAGGGCACCGCCGGGACCTCGATCAGCTTCGCCCCGCAGAGGCGAAGCATGTCCTTCTTCTCCTGGCTCTGGGTGTCGGGGATGACGATCACGGTGCGATAGCCGAGCGCGTTGGCCACCAGGGCGAGCCCGATCCCGGTGTTGCCGGCGGTGCCCTCGACGATGGTCCCGCCGGGCTTCAAGGCACCCCGTTCCTCGGCGTCGCGGACGATATAGAGCGCGGCCCGGTCCTTGACCGATCCGCCGGGGTTGAGGAACTCGGCCTTGCCCAGGATCTCGCAGCCGGTCTCCTCGGAGGCGCGCCTGAGCCGGATCAGGGGCGTCCTGCCGACCGTCTCGACGAAGCCGTTGCGGATGTCCATGGCGGAAGCGGTCCGTGTGCGGAGTTGATGCGGGGCGGCCAAGGATGGCCGCCGGCACGCCCTTCGGTCAACCGTGTCGCGATCGGCGGCGCCGCCCGAAGGTCGGTCAGCCGGCCCTCCACCGGGCGCGCACCTCGTCGTGATGGCGGGCGAGCCAGCCGACGGCGATGATCGCCGCGGCGTTGTCGAGGCGCCCGGCGTCGAGCATCGCCACCGCCTCGGCGAAGGGCAGTACCCGCACCCGGATGTCCTCGTGCTCGGCGCGAACCCCGTGCACGCCCCCGGCGCGGCCCGCGTCCACCCGGCCGAGGTAGAGGCCGACGGTCTCGGAGCTTCCCCCGGGCGAGGCGAGGTAGTCCTGGAGGTGGATCAGATCGCCCACCTCGCAGCCGGTCTCCTCCTTGGCCTCGCGGCGCACCACCTCCTCCGGGCTCTCCCCCTCCTCGATGATGCCGGCGGCGATCTCGATCAGCCACGGGTCCCAGCCGGCGGCCAGCGCGCCGACGCGGAACTGCTCGACCAGCACCACGCCGTCGCGCCCGGGATCGAAAAGGAGAACTCCGACCGCGTGGCCGCGCTCGAAGATCTCGCGGCGGAGCTCCGGGCTCCAGCCGCCGTCGTGCAGGCGGTGGCGGAGCCGGTACTCCTCGATGCGGAAGAAGCCCTCGAAGAGGGTGCGCCGGCCGACGAGTTCGACGCGCGGGTCGGGGCGAAGGCGGGTGTTTTTCATGGACCGCAACATAACCCGGGGTCAGGGCGATGACGAAGAATTTAATCCCCCGCCGGGGCCGGCTGTGCTAGGCGGGAGGAACAAGGCGAGGGGCCGGGGACCGTCCAGCGAGGTGACGCCATGACGCCGAGCAGCGAGAAGGTCACGTTCACCGGGGCGGCGGGCGCGACGCTCGCCGCCCGCCTCGATCTCCCCGCGGGGCGGCCGCGCGCCTTCGCCCTTTTCGCCCACTGCTTTACGTGCTCCAAGGACACGCTCGCCAGCTCGCGGATCGCCGGCGCGCTCGCCGGGCGCGGGATCGGGGTGTTGCGCTTCGATTTCACCGGCCTCGGCGGAAGCGAGGGCGACTTCGCCAACACCAACTTCTCGTCCAACGTCGCCGACCTGGTGGCGGCGGCCCGGTTTCTCGCCGGGGCGCACGAGGCGCCCAGGCTCCTGATCGGCCACAGCCTGGGCGGCGCCGCGGTGCTGGCCGCGGCCGGGCGGATCCCCGAGGCGCGGGCGGTGATCACCATCAACGCGCCCTGCGACCCCGAGCACGTGGCGCAGAGCTTCCAGGCCGAGCTCGGTGAGATCGAGCGGACGGGCGAGGCCGAGGTCCGGCTCGCCGGGCGAGTCTTCCGCATCCGGAAGCAATTCCTCGACGACATCGCCGGGCAGAGGATGAGCGAGGCGGTCGCGGGGTTGCGCAAGGCGCTTCTCGTCCTTCACGCGCCGCGCGACGACATCGTCGGCATCGACAACGCCACCCGCATCTTCACCGCCGCCAAGCACCCCAAGAGCTTCGTCAGCCTCGACGACGCCGATCACCTCCTGTCGCGGCGCGAGGACGCCGAGTACGTGGCCGAGGTCGCCGCCGCCTGGGCCTCGCGCTACCTCGGCGAGGGGCCGCCGGTCGGCGCGGCGGGGCCGAGGGCGGCCGAGGGGAGGGTGGTGGTGGAGGACTCGGGCGAGGGCAAGTTCACCCAGTGGGTCGCCGCCGGGCGCCACCTGATGCGCGCCGACGAGCCGAGGTCGTTCGGCGGCAACGACCTCGGCCCCGCGCCCTACGACTTCCTGCTCGCGGCGCTGGGGGCCTGCACCGCGATGACGCTCCGCATGTACGCGGTGCGCAAGAGCTGGCCGCTGGAGAAGGTGCGGGTCGAGCTCAGGCACGAGAAGATCCACGCCGCCGACTGCGAGACCTGCGAGACGGTGGAAGGCATGGTCGACCGCATCTGGCGCGACATCCGCGTCGACGGGCCGCTCGACGCCGGGCAGCGCGCCCGGCTGATGGAGATCGCCGACAAGTGCCCCGTGCACCGCACCCTGCACGCCGAGATCGACGTGGTGACGAAGGAGATCGCTCAGCCCGGCACCGGCGCCCAGTAGCGGCCCGAGACGGCGATCGCGACCAGGAGCAGCCCGAGCGAGAGGTTGGCGAGCACGATCCGGCGGATGCGGTTCAACTGCGCGCCCGCCGCCGGCCGGTCGCCGGCCTCCAGCGTCGCCTTGAAGCGCCGATAGGGGGCGAAGAACAGGTAGGCGAAGAGGGCGATCATGATCCACGCCAGGAGATGCATGATGTGGATGTGGATGCCGGCGTGGCCGAAGCCCTGGAAGGTCCAGAAGACGAGCAGGTAGCCGGTGACGACCAGCACCGCCACTGCCTTCCACACCCACAGGAAGAAGCGCCGGAAGACCCCCCGCCACAGGTCCTGCCGGGCGGGCGGCTCCATCTCGTGCCCGACCGGGCGAAGCACCACGTAGGCGAAGAACATGCCTCCCACCCAGATGGTGGCCGCGAGCGCGTGCAGGAGAAGCGCGATCGAGGTCAACATCGGGCGTCCCTCACTCGATGCCCCCGGAAGCGGGCCAGGGCGAAGGGGGCGGGATCGAGCGCGGGGGCCTTGCCGCCGACGATGTCGGCCACGAGCCGCGCCGATCCGCAGCAGAAGGTCCAGCCGAGCGGCCCGTGGCCGGTGTTGAGGAACAGGTTCTCGAAGCGCGTCCTGCCAATGAGCGGCCGCCCGTCGGGGGTCATCGGCCTCAGTCCCGCCCAGAAGCTCGCCCGCGCGTAGTCGCCGCCGTCGGGAAAGAGGCCCTGCATCACCGCCTTGGTGGCCTCGGCCCGCTTCTCGTTGAGCGACAGGTCATAGCCGGCCAGCTCGACGGTCCCGGCGGCGCGGAAGCGGTCGCCGAGCCGGGCGAAGACCACCTTCACCGACTCGTCGGTGAGGCTCACCCGGGGTGCGCCGTTGTGCCCGGCCACCGGCACGGTCACCGAGTAGCCCTTGCCGGGGTAGATCGGCAGCCTCAGGCCGAGCGAGCGGAGCAGCAGCGGGCTCTCGGCCCCGAGGCAGGCGACATAGGCCTCCGCCTCAAGCCGGCCGCCATCGGTGCCGACGCCGGCGATGCGGCCGTCGGCGTGCTCCAGGGCCCAGATACGCGTCGAATAGCGGAAGGCGATGCCGTTGGCCGCGCACCACTCGGCCAGGCGGGTGGTGAACTGGTAGGCGTCGCCGGCCTCGTCGACGGCGCTGAAGATGCCGCCCCGATAGAGGTGCCTGGCGCTCTCCAGCGCCGGCTCGACCGCGAGCAGGCCATCGCGGTCGAGCACCTGGGGATCGAGCCCGACCTCGCGCCAGAGCGGGATCTTCGCCCGCGCCCCGGCGAAGTCCTCGTCAGTCCGGAAGAGGTTGAGGATGCCGTCGGCGTTGTGGTCGAAGGTGACGCCGGTCGCGGCGCGCACCTCCTTGTGCATTTTCCGGCTGTAGCCGGCTATCTCCTGGATGTGGCGGGTGTTCTCCAGGTAGCGCCGCTTGGTGCAGTTGCGCAGGAACCGGAGGCCCCAGGCGACGAGCTGCGGGTCGAAGCGGAGGTGCATCAGGAGCGGCGCGTCGTCGCGCCCGATCCATTTCAGCATCTTCAGGGGGACGCCGGGGGCGCCCCACGCCGAGGCGTTGCAGCCGGAGATGTGGCCGCCGTTGGCGAAGCTGGTCATCTGGGCGGGGCCGTCCTCGGCGTCGACGACCGTGACCTCGTGGCCGGCCCGGTTGAGGAAATAGGCGGTGGTGACACCGATGACCCCGGCGCCCAGGACCAGCACTTTCATGGGCCGGCTCTCCCCTCGGCTTGACGGCACAAGCCCCTTCCGGGCACGGCGGTCCCCGCCCGCCCAGGCCACGGCCTAAAAGGGCGGGCGTCGGCGCCGCTGTCAAGCGCGATCCGCAGCCGGGGGGCCGAAGGGGCTTTGCCGCGTGCGCGGGCCGTGCTATGCGCGTGCCGTGCGGGCGCTCCGGTCGAGCGGGTTCGAGCCTCCGGGAGACAGGCGTGATCGGAATTGCCGACGAGCTGTTGAGCGTCGAGGAGATGGGCCGGGCCGACGCGGCGGCGATCGCCGGCGGCGTCGCCGGGGAGAGGCTCATGGAGGCCGCGGGCTGTGCGGTCGCCAGTGCCGCGCACCGGCGCTTCGCCCCCCGGCCGGCGGTGGTGCTCGCGGGCCCGGGAAACAACGGCGGCGACGGCTTCGTCGTGGCGCGTTCGCTGGCCGAGTGGGGCTGGCCGGTGCGCGTTGCCCTGCTCGGCGACCGCGCCGCGCTCAAGGGCGACGCCGCACGCGCCGCGAGCGGCTGGTCCGGCCCCTGCGAGCCGCTCGCCGGCCCCGAGGTCCTGGAGGGGGCGCGGTTGGTAATCGACGCCCTCTTCGGGGCTGGCCTTGCGCGCCCGATCGAGGGGCCGGCGCGGGCGGCGATCGAGGCGATCAACGCGCGCCGGCTCGACTGCGTCGCGGTCGACGTGCCGAGCGGCGTGCATGGCGACAGTGGCGAGGTGCTCGGAGCGGCCCCGCGTTGCCGCCTCACCGTCACTTTCTTTCGCCGCAAGCCGGGCCATCTTCTCTATCCCGGCCGGGAGTTCGCAGGCGAGGTGATGGTCGCCGATATCGGCATTCCCGCCGCGGTGCTGGGCGACGTCCGGCCGACGGCGCGCGTCAACACCCCTGCCGCATGGCGCGTGCCCTTCCCGCGGCCGGGTTGGGAGGACCACAAGTACAGCCGCGGCCATGCCCTCATCGCCGGGGGCTTGCGCCTCACCGGTGCCGCCCGGCTGGCGGCGCGGGCGGCCCGCCGGGTGGGCGCCGGACTGGTGACGATCGCCTCGCCCGCCGAGGCGATGCCCGTCTATCAGGGGGATTGGCCCGGGGTCTTGGTCGCTCCCGTCGACGGCCGGATCGCCTTCACCACCCTGCTCACCGATGCCCGCATGAACGCGGTGCTGATCGGCCCCGGCAACGGCATCAGCGACTGGACCCGGGCCCGGGTCGAAACGGCGCTTGGCGCCGGCCGGGCGTGCGTCCTCGACGCCGATGCGTTGAGCAGTTTCAAGGATCATCCCCAGGCACTGTTCGCCGCCATCCACGGCCCCTGCGTGATGACCCCCCACGATGGCGAGTTCGCCCGCCTGTTCAACGAAACCGGGGATCGGCTGAGGCGGGCGCGCGCCGCGGCCCGAATCGCGGGCGCCGTGGTCCTGCTCAAGGGGCCGGATACGGTGGTGGCGGCCGCCGATGGCCGGGCGCTGATCGCCGCTAACGCCCCCTTCGACCTGGCCACCGCCGGTACCGGCGACGTGCTCGCCGGGCTTATCGTCGGCCTGATTGCCCAGCGCATGGAGCCGTTCGCCGCCACCGGGGCCGCCTGCTGGCTGCACGGCGAGGCCGCCCGCGAGGTCGGGAGCGGGTTGATCGCCGAGGACCTGATCGACGCCCTTCCGGTGGTGCTCCATCGCCTGCTGGGGGGATAGGCGAAGCGATGCCCGAATCGGCGGCGAAACCGACTCTGCTCGACCGGGCTTGGCGCAACCTCCGGCTCGCCTGGCGCGGGATCGCCGGCACCGCCTACGACGAGACCACGGCGAGCCTCAGGCCCGACCTTCCCGACGACGACCTCGAGCGGGTGCGCTCGCAAATCCGGGCCTGCCTCGGGGCGCACGGCAACGAGGTCTCGGCCCGCGCCCAGGCGGCGGCGCTTGCCCGCGCCTATCTCGCCCTCGACGCCGGCGGCCGCGAGCGGTTCCTGATCCTGCTCGCCGGCGACTTCGACATCGACCGCGGCGGCGTCGACGCGGCGATCCGGGACTACCGCCGCGCCGAGGGCGAGGCCGCGCGGCGGCGGGCCGAGCAGGCGCTCCGCGGCGCGTTGGAGGCCGCGCGCGTGCGACTCCTCACCCGCTTCAACGGCCTTCCGGAGGGGGTGAAGTTCCTGGTCGACATGCGCGCCGAGCTCATCGAGTGGAGCCGGGACAAACCCCCGCTCGCCGCTCTTGAGCAGGACTTGAAGGCGCTCCTCGTCTCGTGGTTCGACATCGGCTTCCTGGAGATGCGGCGGATCACCTGGGATTCGCCGGCCTCGCTCCTGGAGAAGCTGGTCAGCTACGAGGCCGTTCACGCCATCACCAGCTGGCGCGACCTCAAGAACCGGCTCGATCCCGATCGCCGCTTCTTCGCCTTCTTCCACCCCGCCATGCCGGACGAGCCGCTGATCTTCGTCGAGGTGGCGCTGGTCAACGGCTTGGCCGACAACATCCAGGCGCTGCTCGACGAACGGGCGCCGGTGCAGGACCCCGAGGGTGCGGATACGGCGATCTTCTATTCGATTTCGAGCGCCCAGAAGGGGCTCGCCGGCATCAGCTTCGGCGACTTCCTGATCAAGCGCGTGGTCGACCGTCTGGCCGACGAGTTCAAGGGCCTCAAGACCTTCGCCACCCTGTCGCCGATCCCGGGGCTGCGCAAGTGGCTGGAGGAGGCGGGAGCGGAACCCGAGCTTCTGACGCCGCCCGAGCGCGAGGCCCTCGCCGTCGCCCTGGGAGGCGGCGAGGAGTTGCCGCCGCTGGCGACGCTCCTCGACGCTCCCGACTGGCACCGCGACGGGGCGCTCGCGCAGGCGATGAAGGACCCACTGATGCGGCTCTCAGCCCGCTACATCATCCGCGAGAAGCGGGCCGACGGGCGCGCCCGCGACCCCGTCACCCACTTCCATCTCACCAACGGCGCCCGAGTCGAGCGGATCAACTGGCTGGCCGACACCTCGCCCAAGGGCCTTCGCCAGTCGGCCGGCCTGATGGTCAACTACCTCTATCGGCTCAAGGACATCGACGCCAACAACCAAGCCTACCGGGAGCGGGGCGAGGTCGCGGTATCGAGCGCCATGCGGGCCCTCGCACAAGGCTAGCGCCGACCGGCGCGGGCGCGGCGAGGGGTGCGCCGGCGGGGCCAGCGCGGGGGCGTTCCTTCCTTCGCCCCGGCCCATGCACTATCTTGAGCGTGAGAAGGAGACGACGAGGAGCGTTCCCATGCCGCTGGTGACGGAGGCCGCGGAAGGCTGGCGAGGCGCCGCCTCCCGGTTCTCGGACAAGGACAAGGTCGCGCTCATCGGCGAGCTTGAGCGCAAGGTGCTGTGGCTGTCGGCGTGGATGATCCACCACGCCAACCATGTTCGGCCCAAGCGCGACGGGCTGAAGGTGGGCGGCCATCAGGCGTCCTGCGCCTCGGTGGTGACGCTGATGAGCGCGCTCTACTTCGATGTCCTCCGGCCCGAGGACCGCATCGCCGTCAAGCCGCACGCCAGCCCCGTCTACCACGCCATCCAGTACCTCTTCGGCCGCCAGAGCCGGGCCCAGCTCGAGCGCTTCCGCGGCCTCGGCGGCGCCCAGGCCTATCCCAGCCGGACCAAGGACGCCGACGAGGTCGATTTCGCCACCGCCTCGGTCGGCCTCGGAGTCGCCCTCACCAGCTTCGCCTCGCTGGTCCAGGACTATGTCCGACTCAAGAAGATGCATCCGATCGGCTCTCGCCCCGGGCGGATGATCGCCATTGTCGGCGATGCCGAGATGGACGAGGGCAACATCTACGAGGCCCTGCTCGAGGGCTGGAAGCACGACATCCGCAACGTGTGGTGGGTGATCGACTACAACCGCCAAAGCCTCGACGGCATCGTCTCCGACTTCCTCTTCCAGCGGATCGAGGGGCTGTTCCGCGACATGAACTGGGAGGTGGTCACCCTCAAATACGGCCGCCAGCTCAAGCGCGTCTTTCGCCAGCCCGGCGGGCGGGCGCTCAAGGACTGGATCGACGAGTGCCCGAACTCGCTTTACTCGGCCCTCACCTTCCAGGGCGGGGCGGCGTGGCGCGAGTACCTGAGCAAGGACATCGGCGGCGAGAGGGGGATGGCCGAGATCCTCGCCGCCCACGACGACGAGGCGCTGTCGCGGCTGATGACCAACCTCGGCGGGCACGACCTTGAGACCGTGCTCGAGGCTTTCCATGCCGCCACCACCGACCAGCCGACCTGCTTCATCGCCTACACCATCAAGGGCGCCGGGCTGCCCATCGCCGGCCACAAGGACAACCACGCCGGGTTGATGAGCCCCGAACAGATGGCCGCCTTCAAGCGCGCCAACCGCATCCCCGACGGCCAGGAGTGGGACCCCGTCGCCGGCCTCGACCGCTCGCCCGACGAGATCGCCGCCTTCCTCGCCTCGGTTCCCTTCACCCAGGGCGGCGCCCGCCGGCTGGACGCGCCGAAGATCGCGGTTCCGGAGCGGCTGCCGGTGCCGGCGCCGAGCCGGGGGGCGCCGATCTCCACCCAGGACGGCTTCGGCCGCATCCTCGGCGAGCTGGGCCGGGCCAACGACGCCTTCGCCCGCCACCTGGTGACCACCTCGCCCGACGTCTCGGTCTCCACCAACCTCGGACCCTGGGTCAACCGTAGGGGCGTGTTCCGCCGCAGCCGTCAGGAGGACGTGTTCCGCGAGCGCAAGGTGCCCTCGCCGCAGCTCTGGACCATGTCGCCCGAGGGGCAGCACATCGAGCTTGGCATCGCCGAGCAGAACCTTTTCCTCCTGCTCGCCTCGCTCGGCCTCGCCCACTCACTCTTCGGGGTCCGCCTGCTGCCGGTCGGGACCCTCTACGACCCGTTCGTCAAGCGCGGCCTCGACGCCCTGTCCTATGCCTGCTACCAGGACGCCCGCTTCATGGTCGTCGGCACCCCCTCGGGCATCTCGCTCGCGCCGGAGGGCGGCCAGCACCAGTCGGTCTACACCCCGCTCATCGGCCTCGGCCAGGACCGGCTGAGCGCCTTCGAGCCGGCCTACGTCGACGAGCTGGCGGCGATCATGCGCTGGGGCTTCGAGCACATGCAGGCCGACGACGGCGGCGCCGTCTACCTCCGGCTCTCGACCCGGCCGATCGAGCAGCCGGAGCGGGCCTGGAGCGACGAGCTCTCGGCCGGGGCGGTCGCCGGCGGCTACTGGATGGTGCCGCCGGCGCCGGGGGCGGAATTGGCCATCGTCTATCAGGGGGTGGTCGCCCCCGAGGCGCTGGCCGCCCATCGCGCCATCCGCGAGGACGTGCCGGGGGCGGGGCTGCTCGCCGTCACCTCCGCCGACCGGCTCTATCGCGGCTGGCGGGCGGCCCAGCGCCGGCGGCGAACCGGCGAGCGGGGGGTGCGGGCGCCGGTCGAGACCCTGCTCGCGCCGCTCGCCCCCGATGCCGCGCTGGTCACCGCCCAGGACGGGCACCCGGCGACCCTGTCCTGGCTCGGGTCGGTCGCGCGCCACGCGGTACATCCGCTCGGTGTCGACGCCTTCGGGCAGTCGGGCGACATCGCCGACCTCTACCGGCTGCACGGGATCGACGCCGAGGCGATCATCGCCGCGGCCGCGCTCGCGCTCCTCGAGCGTGGGGGCCGGGCGGCGCCGGGGCCGGCCTAGCCTAGCCTGTTGCGGTCGGGGCACACATGCGATACATCCGGCCCACGCCGGGGCCGGGTGAAGAGCCGTGTCGCCCGTGCGGGCGTGGTGGAACTGGTAGACACGCTGGTTTTAGGTACCAGTGCTTCGGCATGGGGGTTCGAGTCCCTCCGCCCGCACCAGCGACCCCGCCGCGGCCCGACGCGGTCTCGCCCCCGACGGCGCGACGACGCCAGCCAACAGGAACGCCGAGAACGATGATGCCAGCGCAGGTGACGGAAACCCAGGTCGACGGCCTGAAGCACGAGTTCAGGGTGGTCTTCCCCGCGGACGACATCGCCGACCGGGTCAGGAAGCGCCTGGCGGAGGTGCAGCGGACCACGCGCCTCCCCGGTTTTCGCCCCGGGAAGGTGCCGGTGGACCTGCTCCAGCGCAAGTACGGGGCGGCGGTGCGCGCCGAGGTGCTGGAGGCGGTGGTCGGCGACGGCACCCAGAGGGCGATCAGCGAGCGGGGCCTGCGCCCGGCCACCCAGCCCGCCGTCGACATCACCGCCTTCCCGGAAGGCGGGGACCTGGAGTTCACGCTGTCGGTCGAGGCGCTGCCCGAGATCGAGGCGGTCGACTTTTCCGGCCTCGACCTCGTCCGCCTGCGCGCCGAGCCCGACGAGGCGATGGTCGAGGGGGCGCTGGCGCGCCTCGCCCGCAGCCGGCGCACCAGCGAGCCGGTCGCCGAGGAACGACCCGCCGCCGAGGGCGACCTGGTGGTCGTCGACTTCACCGGTCGGATCGGCGGCGAGGAGATTCCCGGGGCCAAGGGCGAGCGAGTGGAGGTCGAGCTCGGCTCGAAGTGGTTCCTGCCCGGCTTCGAGGAGCATCTCGTCGGGGCGAAGGCGGGCGAGACCCGCACTTTCACGCTCACCTTCCCCGACAGCTATCCGGGCAAGGACCTGGCCGGGAAGGAGGCGGAGTTCACGGTCACGGCGCACGAGCTCCGGCGGCCGGTGGTGCCGGCGCTCGACGACGCCTTCGCGAAGTCGCTCGGCACCGAGAATCTCGCCGCGCTCAGGACCGCGGTGCGCGAGCAGAGCCAGCGTGAGCTCGACGCCTACGCCCGGCTCAAGCTCAAGCGCGAGCTTCTTGACAGGCTCGCCGAGCGGCATCACTTCCCTGTTCCCGAGGGCATGGTGAACGGCGAGTTCGAGGCCATCTGGAAGCGGGTCGAAGAGGATCTCAAGCGGGGCCAGCTCGACCCCAGCGACGCGGGCAAGGACGAGGACGAGCTCAAGGCGGAGTACCGGGGTATCGCCGAGCGGCGGGTTCGTCTTGGCCTGCTCCTCTCCGAGGTCGGGCGGAGCAACAACATCACCGTCACCCAGGAGGAGCTCAACCGCCAGATTCGCAACGAGGCGTTGCGCTTCCCCGGCCAGGAGCGCCGCGTTGTCGAGTACTATCAGAAGGACCCTCAGGCGCTCGCCTCGTTGCGCGCCCCCATCTTCGAGGACAAGGTCATCGACTTCATCCTCGAGATGGCGGCGCCGGTCGAGCGGAGCGTGACCCCCGGGGAGCTGATGGCCGAGTCCGCGGCGGAGGCCGCCGAGGGCGAGGCCGAGGCCAAGCCGGCGGCCAAGGGCGGCGGGCGGAAGGCGGCCAAGGGCAAGGGCCGGACGGACGAGGACGGCGAGGGGGGCTGACCGGCGGGGCGCGGCCCCGGGCGAGGGAAGGACAGAGGACGATGCCAGACCCGATCAAGACCTACATGAACACCCTGGTGCCGATCGTGGTCGAGCAGACCAACCGCGGCGAGCGGGCCTACGACATCTATTCCCGGCTGCTCAAGGAGCGGATCGTGTTCCTGACCGGCGTCGTTCACGACGAGGTGGCGAGCCTGATCTGCGCCCAGCTGCTGTTCCTGGAGTCGGAGAATCCCAATAAGGACATCGCCTTTTACATCAACTCCCCGGGCGGGGTGGTGACCAGCGGGCTGGCGATCTATGACACCATGCAGTACATCCGCTGCGCCGTCTCCACCGTCTGCATCGGCCAGGCGGCGTCGATGGGCTCGCTGCTGATCGCCGCCGGGGCCGAGGGCAAGCGCTTCGCGCTGCCCCATTCGCGGATCATGGTCCACCAGCCCTCGGGGGGGGTGCAGGGGCAGGCGACCGACATCGAGATCCAGGCGCGCGAGATCCTGGCCCTCAGGGCCCGCCTCAACAACATCTACGTCAAGCACACGGGCCAGCCGCTCGACGTGATCGAGGCGGCGGTCGACCGCGACCGTTACATGACGGCGGAGGAGGCCAAGGCGTTTGGCATCGTCGACGAGGTCGTGGTGACGCGTCCGCGGAGCGAGGGCGACGGAATTAACCAATCATAAAGAAGCCACAATATATTGATTGGTTGGCGGCCTTCGGATAGTTATTCTATCCTAGGGATTGCTTGTTGGGCGTGACCGCGGCCTGCGCCGGCGGGTGCCGCTCCCGACCCCGGAGGGGGCGAGGTGCCGTTCCCCCGGGGCGTTTGCGGGGCGCCGGCGGGGCGACTAGCATGAACGCCGCGGCTCGCCTCGCAGGCCCGACGCTGTTTGTCGAGACGGAGTGTTCATGAGCAAATCCAGCGGCGACTCGAAGAACACGCTCTACTGCTCGTTTTGCGGCAAGAGCCAGCACGAGGTCCGCAAGCTCATCGCCGGTCCGACCGTATTCATCTGCGATGAATGCGTCGAACTGTGCATGGACATCATCCGCGAGGAGAACAAGACCCATCTCGTCAAGAGCCGCGACGGGGTGCCCACCCCGGCCGACATCTGCACCGTCCTGAACGACTACGTCATCGGCCAGGACCACGCCAAGCGCGTGCTTTCGGTCGCGGTCCACAATCATTACAAGCGTCTCGCCCACGGCAGCAAGAGCAACGACGTCGAGCTGGCCAAGTCGAACATCCTGCTGGTCGGACCCACCGGCACCGGCAAGACGCTGCTCGCCCAGACCCTGGCGCGGATCATCGACGTTCCCTTCACCATGGCCGACGCCACCACGCTGACCGAGGCCGGCTATGTCGGCGAGGACGTCGAGAACATCATCCTCAAGCTTCTCCAGGCCGCCGACTACAACGTCGAGCGGGCCCAGCGCGGCATCGTCTACATCGACGAGGTCGACAAGATCAGCCGCAAGTCCGACAACCCGTCGATCACCCGCGACGTCTCCGGCGAGGGGGTGCAGCAGGCGCTGCTGAAGATCATGGAGGGCACCATCGCCTCGGTGCCGCCGCAGGGCGGGCGCAAGCATCCGCAGCAGGAGTTCCTGCAGGTCGACACCACCAACATCCTGTTCGTCTGCGGCGGCGCCTTCGCCGGGCTGGAGAAGATCATCTCCCAGCGCGGACGCGGGACCTCAATCGGCTTCGGCGCCGACGTGCGCGCGCCCGAGGACCGGCGGGCGGGGGAGGTCCTGCGCCAGGTCGAGCCGGAGGACCTGCTTAAGTTCGGCCTGATCCCGGAGTTCATCGGCCGCCTGCCGGTCATCGCCACCCTCGACGATCTCGACGAGGGGGCGCTGATGGACATCCTCACCAAGCCGAAGAACGCGCTGGTCAAGCAGTATCAGCGGCTGTTCGAGATGGAGGACGTCAAGCTCAAGTTCACCGACGACGCCTTGCGTGCGATCTCGCACCGGGCGCTGCTGCGCAAGACCGGCGCCCGCGGGCTGCGCTCGATCATGGAGGCGATCCTGCTCGATACCATGTTCACGCTGCCCAGCAAGCACGGGGTCGAGGAGGTGGTGATCAAGGCCGAGGTGGTCGACGGCAGGGCCGAGCCGCTTCTCATCTATGGCGAGCGCCCCGGCGAACTCGAGACCACCGCCTGACCGCCGGCGGGGGTGATCTTGATGTGGCGGCGGCCTGCACCACCTTTAGGGCTGGGAGTGTGACCGGGACGCGGGTGCGGCCGTGGCGGCCGGGTGGCAACCCGGGAAAGAGGTAGCATGCAAGCTCAGGGTCTGTTGCGAGGCGAGCTCTATCCGGTCCTGCCGCTGCGGGACATCGTCGTGTTTCCGCACATGATCGTTCCCCTGTTCGTGGGCCGCGAGAAGTCGGTTCGCGCGCTCGAGAACGTCATGAAGAACGACAAGCAGATCCTGCTCGTGGCGCAGAAGGACGCGTCCCAGGACGACCCCACTACCGACGACATCTACAAGGTCGGCACCCTCTCCACCGTGCTGCAGCTGCTCAAGCTGCCCGACGGCACGGTCAAGGTGCTGGTCGAGGGGACCGGCCGGGTGGAGATCGTCGGCTACACCGAGAACGAGGACTTCTTTGAGGCCCACGCGGTTCCCGTCCAGGAGAAGCTGGGCGACGCCAAGGAGCAGGAGGCGCTGGCCCGCTCGGTGCTGTCCCAGTTCGAGCAGTACATCAAGCTCAACAAGAAGATCCCGCCCGAGGTGCTGGTCTCGATCAACCAGATCGACGACCCCAGCAAGCTCGCCGACACGGTCGCCTCGCACCTCTCGCTCAAGATCGCCGAGAAGCAGGAGCTGCTCGAGGCCGAGGGCGTGATCGGGCGGCTGGAGAAGGTCTACTCCTACATGGAGGGCGAGATCGGCGTCCTCCAGGTCGAGAAGCGGATCCGCAGCCGCGTCAAGCGGCAGATGGAGAAGACCCAGCGCGAGTACTATCTCAACGAGCAGCTTAAGGCGATCCAGAAGGAGCTCGGCGAGGGCGAGGACGGCCGCGACGAGGTCGCCGAGATCGAGGACCGGATCAAGAAGACCCGCCTCTCCAAGGAGGCGCGCGAGAAGGCGCTGGGCGAGGTCAAGAAGCTGCGCAACATGTCGCCGATGTCGGCCGAGGCGACCGTGGTGCGAAACTATCTCGACTGGCTGCTCTCGATCCCCTGGAAGAAGCGCACCAAGATCAAGACCGACATCCGCGCCGCGCAGAAAGTGCTGGATGTCGATCATTACGGTCTCGAGAAGGTCAAGGAGCGCATCCTTGAGTACTTGGCGGTGCAGCAGCGCACCCAGAAGGTGAAGGGGCCGATCCTCTGCCTGGTCGGCCCGCCCGGCGTCGGCAAGACCTCGCTCGGCAAGTCGATCGCGCGGGCGACGGGGCGCAACTTCGTGCGCATGTCGCTCGGCGGCGTGCGCGACGAGGCCGAGATTCGCGGCCACCGGCGCACCTATATCGGCTCGATGCCGGGCAAGATCGTCCAGGGCATGAAGAAGGCGAAGTCGTCGAACCCGCTGTTCCTCCTCGACGAGGTCGACAAGATCGGCGCCGACTGGCGCGGCGATCCCGCCTCGGCGCTCCTGGAGGTGCTCGACCCCGAGCAGAACTTCACCTTCAACGACCATTACCTCGAGGTCGATTACGACCTTTCGGACGTGCTGTTCATCACCACCGCGAACACGCTCCGGATGCCGCAGCCGCTCCTCGACCGCATGGAGATCATCCGCCTCTCCGGCTACACCGAGGACGAGAAGGTCGAGATCGCCAAGCGCCACCTGATCCCCAAGCTGTTGAAGGAGCACGGGCTCAAGAAGGGCGAGTGGTCGATCGCCGACGACGCGCTTCGCGACCTCATCCGCTACTACACGCGCGAGGCGGGGGTGCGCAACCTCGAGCGCGAGCTCGCCAACCTTACCCGCAAGGCGATCAAGGACATCCTGATGAAGCGCCTGAAGCGGGTGCGGGTGTCGCTGAGGACGCTGGAAAAGTACGCCGGCGTGCGGCGCTACCGGTTCGGCGAGATCGAGGTCGAGGATCTGGTCGGCGTCACCACCGGGCTCGCCTGGACCGAGGTCGGCGGCGAGCTCTTGTCGATCGAGGCGGTGATGCTGCCGGGCAAGGGCAACATCAAGCACACCGGCAAGCTCGGCGACGTGATGCAGGAGTCGATCCAGGCCGCTACCTCCTACGTCCGCTCGCGCGCGGCCGCGTTCGGGATCAAGCCGACGCTGTTCGAGAAGAAGGACATCCACGTCCACGTGCCCGAGGGGGCGACGCCGAAGGACGGTCCGTCGGCGGGCGTCGCCATGGTCACCTCGATCGTCTCGGTGCTCACCGGCATCCCGGTGCGCAAGGACGTCGCCATGACCGGCGAGATCACGCTGCGCGGGCGCATCCTGCCGATCGGCGGGCTCAAGGAGAAGCTGCTCGCCGCGCTCCGCGGCGGGATCAAGACCGTGCTCATCCCCAAGGAGAACGAGAAGGACCTCGCCGAGATTCCCGACAACGTCAAACGGGAACTCGCGATCGAGCCGGTGGCCAGTGTCGACGGCGTGCTGAAGCACGCGCTCATCCGCGCCCCGGTTCCCATCGAGTGGGAGGAACCGGGGGAGGAGTCGATTTCCGAGCGGGCGGCAAAGCCGGTATCGCATCCCGGACCCGACGACGACGTCGGCGGCGTCGTCACGCATTGATGGCTCGTTTGTGCGCACTGATGCGCGTGCGCCGCGGCCCGCGAAAAAACGCGAAAACCGCGGCTTCCGCGATTGACGCGATGGGCGGCGCCAACTAGACTGCCGGGCGTGCGGTCAGCGCTTTCGGCAATTCTTCTTGGCTTGCGATTCTCGAGACGAAAGGGGGCTTCCAGTGAACAAGAATGACCTGGTGGCGGCTGTGGCGAGCAGCAGTGGTCTTTCCAAATCGGACGCCGTTCGCGCCGTCGAGGGCGTGTTCGACGCGGTCACGAACTCGCTGAAGAGGGGGAACGAGGTTCGCCTGGTCGGTTTCGGCACCTTTTCGATCAGCAGGCGGGCGGCGTCGGAAGGGCGCAACCCGCGCACCGGCGAGAAGATCAAGATCCCCGCTTCCAAGCAGGTGAAGTTCAAGGCCGGCAAGGGGCTCAAGGACGCCGTGAGGTGACCCGGGCCCATCTTGCTGCGAGTCCGGCGATGCCGGCCGCCCCTCGCGGCCGGCATCGCCATTTCGGGAGGACGGCTCACGCTCGGGCGCGGCGGTCGTCGCGGACGGGCGATTAGCTCAGCTGGCAGAGCACCTCGTTTACACCGAGGGGGTCGGCGGTTCGAGTCCGTCATCGCCCACCACCCCGTGCCGTCCTCGCCGTGCGCCGGCGGTTCCGGGCGCGCCGCTGGCCGGGTTTGCTTGACACCCGCGGAGGGCTGCATTAGATGAGAGCGCCCGACGAGACGGCAAGGGGGTGTAGCTCAGTTGGTTAGAGCGCCGGCCTGTCACGCCGGAGGCCGCGGGTTCGAGTCCCGTCACTCCCGCCACGGGCGGACATGTCCAGGGGCGCCCACCGCGACCGTTCTTCGCCATCCCTGCGGCCGGGCCGCCGGCGCGACCGAGGACCGACTGGTCGTCCTTCCTATGAGGCGACGAAGTCACCATGTCTCTGGTCGTGGCGGTAAACCGACGGCGGGAAAGCGCGAGGGCGCGGCCGGCGGCGCGACGGCAACCACCGCTGAGGAGCGGCCATGAACCCGTTGCTGAGCGACTACCTCCCGATCCTGATCTTCATCGTCATCGCTATCGGCATGGCGGCGATGATGGTGATGGCCTCCTACATGATCTCGCGCCAGCATCCCGACTCGGCCAAGCTCTCCACCTACGAGTGCGGCTTCGAGCCGTTCCAGGATTCGCGCCGGCGCTTCGACGTGCGTTTCTACCTGGTCTCGATCCTGTTCATCATCTTCGACCTCGAGGTCGCCTTCCTGTTCCCGTGGGCGGCCGCATTCGGCGAGATCGGCCTGTTCGGGTTCTGGTCGATGATGGTGTTCCTCGCCGTCCTAACGGTGGGCTTCATCTACGAGTGGAAGAAGGGAGCGCTGGAATGGGAGTAGACGCCCTGGCCCGCGGCGACAGCCGCGCCCGGCCCCTGCCCCCCGGCCCCGCCCAGGACGCGCTCTTGAAGCGGGTAACCAGCGAGATCGCCGAGAAGGGCTTCGTGATCGCCCAGCTCGACAAGGTGGTCAACTGGGCGCGCACCGGCTCGCTGTGGCCGATGACCTTCGGCCTCGCCTGCTGCGCGGTGGAGATGATCCATGCCTACATGAGCCGTTACGACCTTGATCGCTTCGGCGTCATCCCGCGCGGCAGCCCCCGCCAGTCGGACGTGATGATCGTGGCCGGGACGCTGACCAACAAGATGGCGCCGGCGATGCGCAAGGTCTACGAC
>JACQOE010000074.1 GCA_016202695.1 Pseudomonadota bacterium
CCTTCCATTCATACTGGCGGCGGCCGTTGAACGATGCGAAGGCATATTCCGCTTGTTTCGGCAATTATATACTTGAGATAAGCGACCGCAAATGATAGATGCTCCACCCGACAGGCCGGCGACAACCGAGGAAATCAAAATCACGCCCGAGATGATTAGGGTTGGCATCATTGAAATGCCCTCCCTCTACTCTCCGCGCGAAGATGTAGAGGATGCGCTTGTTAGAATTTACCGTGCCATGGAGACGGCAAGGAGAATTTCGTTGGTTGCCGGTGGCACACCATCCGCCAATGTAGATCGGCCAAGCGATTAGACAGCCTGCATAGCTTGCCGAAGTCTTTCTCAATTTCTTTAATCCGGACGAGCTTCTTTGATGCGGCTCTTTTGGTGCTGACGGCTTCCTTGGAAGGCCAGTGCGTCAGCCATCGCCCGTGAACAACCTCATTTCTAAAGTTTGAATGCTTCTTGATCGCGTCGGCGCACTTCTTGGCGTCAGCCTGTATCGCCTTATCGGCGATCTTGGTGCCAACGGCACTTTGCATGATGTCCGCTTTCGTCGGCACATGTGGTGAGGCCATGATCGCATCGACAACGAGCAGATTGATCCCGAGAGCGGTCATTACGACGCTCTCCATTTCCGATTCGATTAGGTTCCAAACCAAGATGTACGCGCCTATGAGTGCAATCTCATCCTGCGACAGCGGGATATTGTATGCTGGCCCGATTGGCTGATTTTTCGTTTCGGTCATGGTAGTCTCACGGAATGAGCAGGAACCAGAGTAACCATCTCGGCGAAGCTCGGAAGATTATGGAGCGCCTTGTGCGGTTGCCGCCGCAACCCCACAAGGCCATGCCTAAGAAGGGCGACGCGCCAAGAGCCTCGCGACAACCTCGGCGGCGGAAAGGGCGCGCCGCTTCTTAAGCGGTCGCTTCCCGGTCAGGCTGTCGATACGTCAGTCGCTTGCCTTCCGCGCCCTTCATCATCTTTGCGGCGCGGCCTGCATCACTGACGCCGAGGCCCATGCGCTCATTGTAGCGGAAGTCGAACTCGGCGAGATAGCGCTTTAGGTGCTGTTGGCTGACGTGATGATAAGTGCCGGTGATCCCGCGCTTGAGGATCGAGAAGTAGTTTTCGACCGTGTTTGTGTGCCAGAAGTTGCCGCGCACGTATTCCTCGATCGAATGGTTGACGGTGCCGTGCCCGGCGAACTCTTCCCCGATCTTGGGGTAGATCACGCTCTCGTCGGTCATCAGGTACGACTTGCGCGATACTTGGGTGACGATGGCCTTGCGGAGGTTCTTGGCGTTGACCTTGGGGACGTGGGCGGAGCGGACCTTGCCCTCACGCTCGACCAGGGAGAATACGGCATCCTTCTTCGGGACGTGATACTTGCGGTTCTTAGCCTTGCCGCCGACATAGGTTTCGTCGGCTTCAACCACCTTGTTCACGCCGCCGAGTGGGCCACTCGCGTTCGGGCTCAGGTCGCGCATGGCCTCGCGAATCCGATGCGTCATGAACCAAGCGGTTTTGTAGGTCACGCCGAGCATCCGATGTAGCTGGTGGCTGGACATGCCCTTCTTGCTTGAGCCGAGAAAATGCGCCGCGAGCCACCACTTCGACAGCGGAATTTTGGAACGCTCAAAAACGGTGCCAACGGTCACGGTGAAATGGCCGGTGCAGTCGCCGCAATAGTAGAGGCCTGGACGATGCGATTTGCCCTGTATGCGACCGATCTTCTCCGTGCCGCCGCAATGCGGGCACACGGGACCATCGGGCCAGCGGACGGATTCAAGCGCCTCGCGGGCCTTGGTTTCGTCGGTGAAAATCGGGCTCTCGATATCGGCAGACATGTGGGTTTCTCCTTGTTGATCTTCATTCTACCGATAGCGCTTCTTATGTCAAGTATATAATTGCCCTTGTTTCATTAGAGCATCGAATTTTTCTTTCTGACTACAGTTATCTGAATCGGCCATTCGTTGCGCTCCGGGCTAATGAACGGCTCAAATGCTCTGCCTGCACAGGCAAATTGTCCCCGTACGGTCTGCCGAAGAATCCATACTACGACGGTCCATAAGTTTCGGCGAATTAAACTCGGCGATCGCCGAAATCGGAAAGTTCGTTGCCGAACACGTCCGCGACCGCTACAGCATCCCGGCGGCGATGGCGTTGATCAGGATGCCGAGCAGGATGTCGACGGCCACCACGATGCCGGCCTGACCCCCGTTCAGGTCGAGCGCGGTCCGAGCGATGAACCATTCGTAGTAGATAATGGCGAACGTCGCGATCAGGGTGGCGAACATGCCGAGCCCTCCGGGAAGGACGCCGGCCGCGGTCATCACGGCGATCAGCACGAGGAGCGCCATCTGCAGTACGTTCGACCAGTTGAAGGCGACGATGAAGGCGAGGTAGCGCCCGCGCCGCTGCAGGGCGTCGGCGACGTAGTTCATGGCCAGGGGGAAGGCCACCCAGCCGGTGACGTAGGCGATCGACTGGAGGGCGAGGAACCGCGCCAAAGGGAAGTCGGGCCCGGCGCCCGAGAGGGCGAGGAGCTTGAGGAACAGGTAGCCGGGGGCGACGAAGAGGGCGGCGTAGAAGGACTTCCAGAAGCCCTCGATCGAGGCGTCGAAGAAAGCCATGCCGCCGGCGTCGCGGCAGGCGAGCCGCCAAGCCCCGAAGATGGCCGAAGCTGCCTCCTCTTTGGTAAGAGTCGCCATGGAAGCGCCTATTCGGCTCGCTTCGGCCGGGAGGCGAAGAACTCATCGAGCACGGCCCGGTAGATCTCGGTCAGCCGCTCGAGATCGGCCAGCGGAACCCGCTCGTCGGCCGCGTGCATGGACTGGCCCACCAGCCCGAACTCGGCCACCGGGCAGACGCCGCGGATGAACCGCGCGTCCGAGGTGCCGCCGGTCGTGCCCAGCACCGGCGCACTCCCGGTGACCCGCTCGATCGCGCGCACCAGCACCTCGCTCAGGGGGCCGGGCGGGGTCAGGAACGCCTCGCCGGAGACCATGACCCTGAGCTCGTAGCGCGCACCGCTCGCATCGAAGGCCGCGCGCAGGCGCTCTTCGATCGAGGCCGCGGTGTGCAGGTCGTTGAAGCGGATGTTGAAGGCGGCGCGCGCTTCTCCCGGGATCACGTTCACCGTCGGGTTGCCGACGTCGATGGTGGTGACCTGGAGGGTGGAGGGCTCGAAGTCGGCGGTGCCGTCGTCGAGCGGCGCGGCGGCAAAGGGGGCGAGCATCGCGATCAGCCGGTGCACCGGGTTGTCGGCGCGGGCCGGATAGGCGGTGTGGCCCTGCCGGCCCTGGACCGTGAGCCAGCCGCTCATCGAGCCCCGCCGGCCGATCTTGACCATCTCGCCGAGGCGCTTGGGATTGGTGGGCTCGCCCACCAGGCAGGCGTCGAGCCGCTCGCCCCGCTCCTTGAGCCAGGCGAGCACCCGCGCCGTGCCGTCGAGCGCCTCGCCCTCCTCGTCGCCGGTAATCAGGACGCTTATCGAGCCGGCGGCGGGCCCGCGGCGCGCGGCGAGGAAGCGGGCGACGGCGGCGACGAAGCAGGCGATCGCCCCCTTCATGTCGCAGGCGCCGCGGCCGTAGAGGACGCCGTCGCGGACCTCGGCGGCGAAGGGGTCGGCGCTCCACGCCTCTCGCGGGCCCGGCGGGACCACGTCGGTGTGGCCGGCGAAGCAGAAGTTGGGGGCGAGCCGGCCAAGGCGCGCATAGAGGTTCTCGACCGGCTCGCGCCCGCCCTCGCCGAAGCGCAGGCGATGGCACTCGAAGCCAAGGGGGCCGAGCGCGCGCTCGATCACCGCCAGCGCGCCGGCGTCGCGTGGGGTTACGCTGGGGCAGCGGACCAGCGCCTGGGCCAAGGCCAGCGGATCAGGAAGCGCCCGCTGGTCGGCACGGCGGCGAGTCGCGCTCACGTCCTGAGGAGCTCGTTGATCGAGGTCTTGGCCCGGGTGCGCTCGTCGACGCGCTTGACGATCACCGCGCAGTAGAGGCCGGGCCCGGGCCGGCCGTCGGGCATGGGCCTGCCCGGCTGGGTGCCCGGCACCACCACC
Source organism: Pseudomonadota bacterium (assembly GCA_016202695.1). Lineage (GTDB taxonomy): Bacteria > Pseudomonadota > Alphaproteobacteria > JACQOE01 > JACQOE01 > JACQOE01. Next base: position 4,062 of record JACQOE010000074.1, read on the forward strand.
GAGTAGGCGGGGACGCGCCCCTGGTGGACCTCGCCGGTCTCGCGGTCGATGATCCGGGTCGAGGCGCCGACGAAGACGCCCATCGACAGCACCGCCCCGGTCTCGACGATCACCCCCTCGGCGACCTCGCTTCGCGCGCCGATGAAGCAGTTGTCCTCGATGATCACCGGGTCCGCCTGCAAGGGCTCGAGCACGCCGCCGATGCCGGCCCCGCCCGAGACGTGGCAGTTCCGGCCGACTTGCGCGCAGGAGCCGACGGTCGCCCAGGTGTCGATCATCGTCCCCGAGTCGACGTAGGCGCCGACGTTGACAAAGCACGGCATCAGCACCACCCCGGGCGCGACATAGGCCGAGCGGCGCACCACGCAGTTGGGCACCGCGCGGAACCCCGCCTCGCGGAAGCGTGCCGCGTCCCAGCCCAGGAACTTGGAGGGCACCTTGTCGAACCAGGGCGCACCCCCCTTGGCCGGATCGCCCGGGCCGCCCGGGATCGGGGTCGTGTCGGTGAGGCGGAACGAGAGCAGCACCGCCTTCTTGAGCCACTGGTTGACGCGCCATGTCCCGTCCGCCTTCTCGGCGACGCGCACCTTGCCGCGGTCGAGGAGGCCGAGGGCCGCCTCGACCGCGTCGCGCACCTCGCCCTTGCTCTGGGGGCCGAGGCCGTCGCGGCCTTCCCAGGCCCGGTCAATGACGGCTTGCAGACTGGCGCTGTCCATGGCGGGAATCCGGTTGGTCCGTGGCGGCGACGGGCGCGCGTTTGACAATGGGCCCGCGCCGAAGCCGCTGTCAACCGCCGCCCGGGCGGCGTCCCGCCGCCTCGAGCCAGCCGAGGAGGTCGTCGGTGGTGAAATGGATGTTCTCGGGGGCGGTGCCGGGATCGCCGAGGTTGCGCCCGGTGCGGAGCCAGACCGTGGTCATGCCGAGCGCCGCCGCCGGGCCCAGGTTCACCGCCCGGTCCTCGATCATCACCGCCGCCCCGGGCTCGATCCGATGGCGGTCGATCAGCACCCGGTAGGCGGCGGGCTCCGGCTTCGGCGCGAAGCCGGCGGCGACGATGTCGAAGATGGCATCGAACTGCCCGCTCACCCCGAGCCGGGCGAGAACCCGCTCGGCGTGCCGGATCGAGCCGTTGGTGAAGACGATCTTGCGCCCGGCGAGGCCGGCCAGCGCCGCGGCGAGCCGCGGCGAGGGTTCAATCACGCCGAGGTCGATGTCGTGGACGTAGTCGAGGAAGGCGAGCGGGTCGATACGATGGCGCGTCATCAGGCCCTTGAGCGTCGTCCCGAATTCGCGGAAGTAGCGGCGGCGCAAGTCCTCGGCGTTGGCGCGGTCGAGACCGAGGAAGCCGCAGACATAATCGGTCATGCGCTCGGCCACCTGGGCGAACAGGTTCGAGGATGCGGGATAGAGGGTGTCGTCGAGATCGAAGATCCAGGCCTCGATCCGCCCCGGCAAATCCTTGTCCGGCCCGGTCATGGGGGCGAGTCTTAGCGCCCCGCCCCGGGGAAGGCAAAGTCCCGGGCGGCCCGCGGCTGGCCTTGGGCGCCTCGCGCATGGCACAATCCGCGCCTGACGATGGAGAGCAGGCTTCGCCATGACCGGCGGTAACGCGGGCGCGCGCCGACGTCGCGCGCGGCACGGGCCGTGAGCGCGGGGCGTCGCGGCGCCGGGAGCGCGCGGGGGCCGGGCGGGCGCGCCGATGTCCTGGCCCTCGACTCGACCGGCATCGATTCCTTTCCCGGCCCCGCCGTGGTCGTCCTCGCCGACGGCACGGTGGCGCGCGAGAACGCCGAGGCGGCGCGGCTCGCCGACGTGCTTCGCCGGGGCGCCGCGCCGGAGTTGCGGCTGACCGTCGAACAGGCGCTCGCCTCGCGGCGGCTTCGCTGCACCCTTCTCCGCCTCGAGGGGGAGCCGGCCAGCGTCTTCCTCGATCTCATCGTGCTGCCCGAATCCGACGGTCGGTCCGCCCTCATCCTCGGGCGCGACCTTTCGCTCGACGGACATCTTCGCGCGACCCTGGTCGAGTCGCGCCAGCGTTACAAGGACCTGGTCGAAATCTCCAGCGACTTTGCCTGGGAGACCGCCGCCGACGGCACCTTCGCCTTCGTCTCGCCGCGTGGCGCATTGGGGTGGAAGCCGGCCGATCTCGTCGGGCGCGATGCCGCCGTCTTCATGGTCGGGGCGCCGGCGGGCGATTCTCCCTTTACTACGACCCGCCGCCTGGACGAGCTGGAGCTCCGCTTCCGGCGCGCCGACGGCGGAGTCGCCATCCTCGCCGCTTCCTGCGGGCCGGTGCTGGGGCGCGACGGGCGCTGGCTGGGGGCGCGCGGCGTGTGCCGCGACGTTACCATCGAGCGCGAGCGCGACGCGGCGCTCGCCCGGTCCCGCCACCGCGAGGCCCTGATCAATCAGATCGTACGGGCGACCCGCGACGAGGTCGAGCCGGCGAACATGCTCTCGGCCGCCGCCTCGGCCGCCGCCGGCGCGCTCGGGGCGCGGGGCTGCCAGGTCTTTCGCGCCGTCGGCGGCGGGTTCAAGCTTGCCGCGGACCATCGTGCGGCGGACTTGGCGGAGCCGGCGCTCGTCGTGCTCCAGGGCCTGGGGGACGCGGCCGAACTGCACCAGGCCGAGGTGGCCGGGCACCGCCTTCTCGCCACCCTCACCCGCCAGAAGGGGCAGGTGAACGGCGCGGTCTGCCTGTGGCGCGAGGCGCCGCTCGGCCCCTGGGGCGAGGATGACGCGGGCCTCCTCGTCGAGGTTGCCAACCAAATCGGGATCGCGATCGAGCAGATCTCGAATCACGAACACATCGTCGAGCTCTCGCGCACCGACGCGCTCACCGGGCTTCTCAACCGCCGCGCGTTCTTCGCCGACCTTGCCCGGCGCTTCGCCCGCCTCGAGCGCGACGGCGAGCCGGCGGCGCTGGTCTATGTCGATCTCGACAACTTCAAGCTGGTCAACGACATCCACGGCCACAAGCGCGGCGACGAGGCGCTGTTGGCGCTGACCCGCATCCTCAAGGGTGGTAGCCGGTCGCGCGACCTTCTCGCCCGGCTCGGCGGCGACGAGTTCGCGCTTTGGTTCGAGTACGTCGATGAGGCTACGGTGCGCGAGCGGGCCGAGCGTTTGCTGGCGGAAAGTCGGCGCCTTGCAGTCTTCTCGGGCGATCCCGCCCGCCCGCTCGGGGTTTCGCTTGGAATCGCCATTTACCGACCCAACGTGGGCGAGAGTCTGGATGCCCTCTTGGCGCGCGCCGACGCGGCGATGTATGACATCAAGCGCGGGGGCAAGGGTAATTATCGCGTCGCGCCGTCGGCCAAGAGGGCCGGCTAGGGGCGACGCCGAAGGGCCGGCGTCCCCGTCCCCTTCTAGCCATACGGACGACCCGTGTCCAAGCCGCGGCACATTTCCTACGACGAGGCCAAGCGCCTGGCGCGCGACCCGGATCTCGCCAAGCGGGTGGTACTGGCCCGCCGGCGCGACCTCAGACCGGAGATCCTTTACTACTTGGCCGAGGACGCCGCGCCCGAGGTGCGCCGGGTGGTCGCGGTCAACCCGACCGCGCCGCACCAAGCGAACCTGCTGCTCGCCCGCGACCGCGACGAGGAGGTCCGCACCGGGGTGGCCGGGAAGTTGGCCCGGATCTTTCCCGGACTGGGGAAGCGCGAGATCGAGCGCCTGCACCGCACCGCCTACGAGGCCCTCGACGCGCTCGCCCGCGACGAGCTGGTGCGGGTACGGAAGATCCTGGCCGAGGCACTGAAGGATGTAGCCCACGCCCCCCACGAGGTGATCAACCGGCTGGCCCGCGACCCCGAGCTCGAGGTCTCGGTGCCCGTGCTCGAGCTCTCCCCGGTGCTGACCGACGAGGACTTGGTCGGGATCATCGAGTCGACGCCAGCCTCGGGCGCCTTGAGCGCGATCTCGCGCCGCACGGGGCTGGCCCAGGGTGTGGCCGACGCCATCGTCGCCACCGACGACGTCGGCGCGATCACCAGCCTGCTCGCGAACCGGAGCGCCCAGATCCGGGAGGAGACCCTCGATTTCCTCATCGACCGTGCGCCCACGATCGAGGCTTGGCACGAGCCGCTGGTGCGCCGGCCGCGGCTGTCCCCGGGGGCCGCGCTCAAGCTCGCCCACTTCGTGGCCGACAGCCTGATCCAGACCCTTCAGGCGCGGGCCGATGTCGATCCGGCGACGCTCAACCAGGTGGCGGCGGCAGTGCGCCGTAGACTCGACGCCGGGCCGGCGGCCGAATCGACGGCACCCGAACCGCCGGTCCCCGCCGCTCGGCCGAAGCCCACGGCCCCACCGAAACCGCGCCCTGCCGGCACGGCCACGAGGGCGGCCGCGGCGTCGGCTGACGATGCGCCGGCGCCTCCGCCTCCGGCCCCTATAGCGTGCCCCGCCGCCGACGCCCCGGCCGCTCGTCCCCCGGGCCCCGAGGCGCGAGCAGGAGGCGCCCCCGAGCCCGCCGCCGCGGCGCCCGCTCTGCCGGCGGGCGCACCGCCCGGGGCGGAACCTGCTCCCTCCGGCGAAAGCGCTCCACCCGCGGACGGGGCCCCCTCGGCCGAGCCGGCAGCGGACGAGGGCGAGCGGGGCCATTGGCGCGAGACGCCCGAGCAGGCGCTCAAGCGCGCGACCCAGCTCCGCCGGGCGGGGCGGCTCGATGAGAACGTGCTCTACAACGCGCTCGCCGACGACGAGAACAACTTCGTCGTCGCCGGGCTTGCGCTCCTCGCCGAGCTACCGGTTCCCGATGTCGAGCGGATCATCTTCGCCCGCGATCCCAAAGGCGTGGTCGCGCTCGCCTGGAAGGCCGGGATCAGCATGCGCTTCGCGATCAAGCTGCAGGCCTACCTCGCCGACATTCCGGCTGCCGCCGTGCTGAAGGACGACGGCTTCGGCGGCTACCCCCTCGAAGAGGCGGAGATCCGGGACGTCCTCGCCGCGCTCCTCGCGGAGTGAAGGCCCGGTTGCGCCTCTGCTCACTCCTTGCGGATCAGGGTGCCCACCCCGTGCGGGGTGAAGATCTCGAGCAGCAGCGCGTGCTCGACTCGGCCGTCGAGGACGACGGCCGCGCCCGCGCCCCCCTCGACCGCGGCGATGCAGGTTTCGACCTTGGGGATCATCCCGCCCTTGATCACGCCCTCGGCGATCAGCGACCTGGCGCGGCTCAGAGAGAGGTCCGCGATCAGCTTGCCTGCGGCGTCGAGGACGCCGACGACGTCGGTCAGCATGAGCAGGCGCGTCGCGCGGAGCGCGGCCGCGACCGCGCCGGCGACGGTGTCGGCGTTGATGTTGTAGGTCTCGCCCTCGGCGCCGACCCCGATCGGGGCGATCACGGGGATGACGTCCGAGGCGGTGAAGGTCTCGATGATGTGGGGGTTGACGCGGCTCGGCTCGCCGACGAAGCCGAGGTCGAGCACCTTCTCGATGTTCGAGTCGGTCTCGCGGCGCACCCGCATCAGCTTCCGCGCCTCGATCAGCCTGCCGTCCTTGCCCGAAAGCCCGACGGCGAAGCCGCCGGCGGTGTTGATCGCGGTGACGATCTGCTTGTTGATGGTCCCCGAGAGCACCATCTCGACCACCTCGACCGTCTCCCGGTCGGAGACCCTGAGCCCGTCGACGAAGGAGCTCTTGATCTTGAGCCGCTCGAGCATCTGCCCGATCTGCGGCCCGCCGCCGTGCACCACCACCGGGTTGATGCCGACCTGCTTCAAGAGCACGATGTCGCGGGCGAAGGTGGCTCCCACCGCCTCGTCGCCCATGGCGTGGCCGCCGTACTTGATGACGAAGGTCGCCCCCGTGTAGCGGCGCATGTAGGGCAGCGCCTCGGAGAGCGTCTTCGCCTTCTCAACCCACTCCGCCCGTTCCTTCTGGTCGTGGAGCCCGCTCATCGCCTGCCCCGATGTGGCCGCTGCTCGCGTTCGCGCGGCGACGGGTCTAGCGCGATTGGGCAAGCTCGGCAAGGGCGGCGCGGAGTTCGGCGATCCCGAGGCCGGTGCGGGCGCTGGTGGCGACAACATGCGGATGCGCCGCCGGGTGGATGCGGGCGGCCGCGCGGCAGGCGGCGAGGCTTTGATCGAGGGCGCCCGGCGTGGCCACGTCCGCCTTGGTGAGCACGAGCTGGTAGACGAGCGCCGTCTCGTCGAGCAGCGTCATCGCCTCGAGGTCGCTCGCCCTGGGGCCGTGGCGGGCGTCGACCAGAAGGCAGACCCGACGCAGGCTCGTCCGCCCCCGCAGGTAGAGCCGCACCAGCTCGGTCCAGCTCCTCACCAGCGATTTCGGCGCCTTGGCGTAGCCGTAGCCGGGGAGGTCGACCAGCATCAGCCTATGGCCGAGGCGGAAGAAGTTGATCTGGCGGGTGCGGCCCGGGGCGTTGGAGACCCGCGCCAGCGTCTTGCGCCCGGTGAGCGCGTTCAAGAGGCTCGACTTGCCGACGTTCGAGCGCCCGGCGAAGGCGACCTCGGGGAGGCCGGCGGAGGGCAGGCCGGCCGGATCGGCCGCGCCGGCCACGAACTCGCAGGCCTGGGCGAACAGCAGGCGTCCCTCTTCCAGGTCCCCCGGCGCGGGCGCCTCGGCGGGCCCGCCGCTCAGGTCGGCACGCCCATGCGTTTCATGATCACCCACTGCTGCAGGACCGAAAGCACGTTGTTCCAGGCCCAGTAGATCACCAGGCCGGCAGGGAACTGGGCGAGCAGGAAGGTGAAGACGATCGGCATCAGCAGGAAGACCTTGGCCTGGATGGGGTCAGGCGGCTGCGGATTGAGGCGCTGCTGGACGAACATCGTCAAGCCCATGATGAGCGGCCAGGCGCCGACCATCATCACCTCCGGTGGGGACCAGGGGATGAGTCCGAAGAGGTTGAAAATGCTTGTCGGGTCGGGCGCCGAAAGATCCTTGATCCAGCCGTAGAAGGGCGCGTGGCGCATCTCGATGGTGACGAACAGCACCTTGTAGAGGGCGAAGAAGACCGGGATCTGGATCACCATCGGCAGGCAGCCGGAGGCCGGGTTCGCCTTCTCGCGCTTGTAGAGGGCCATGATCTCCTGGTTCATGCGCACCCGATCGTCGCCGCAGCGCTCGCGGATCTTCATCATCTCCGGCTGCAGCTTCTTCATCCGGCTCATCGAGCGGTAGGACTTGTTGGCCAGCGGGAAGAAGGCGAGCTTGACCGCGACGGTGAGGGCGAGGATCGCCAGGCCGAAGTTGCCGAGGAACTTGTTGAGCCAGTCGAGGGCGTAGAAGATCGGCTTGGTCAGCCAGTAGAACCAGCCGAAGTCGACCGCCTTGTCGAAGCTCGTAAGCCCGAGGGTGTCGCGATAGCGGTCGAGGACCTGGACCTCCTTCGCGCCGCCGAACAGGTATCCCTTGGTCTCGCGCGCTTCACCGGGGGGAGTCTCGATCGCCTTGCCCAGGTAGTCCACCTGGTACTTGTCGGTCCGGCCGGCATCGAGATGGTAGGAGAAGCGCGCGTCCATGCGCCCGCCGACCTCGGGCGCGATCGCGGCCAGCCAGTACTTGTCGGTGATGCCGATCCAGCCGCCGGTGTCCTTCACGGCGACGGTCTTGCTCTCCTGAAGATCGTCGTAGTCGATCTCCTTGAGGATGCCGTCGAGCACGCCGATCAGCCCCTCGTGGAGGATGAAATAGCCGGTCACCTTCGGCGTGCCCGAGCGCGAGATCAGGCTGAACGGATAGAGGGTCACCGGCGTCTCGCCGGCATTCTCGACCCGCTGGGTGACCGTCATCACGTAGCCGCGATCGAGCTCGAGGCGAATGATGAAGGCGAGTCCCTGGCCGTTCTCCCAGCGGAGCTCGACCGGGGTGTCCGGGGTAAGAGCCGGAGCGCTCGCCTGCCAGCGGGTGGTGCCGTCGGGGAGCGCAACGCCCGCCGTCCCCGCCGACCAGCCGAACTGGGCGAAGTAGGCGGCCGGTTCGCCGGGCGGCGAGAACAGCACGATCCGCGGACTTTGCGGGCTGGGGCTGGCCCCGTAGTGCAGCAGTGTCAGGTCGTCGATCCGCGCCCCCACCAGGGAGACCGAGCCGGCGAGCGTGCGCGAGCGGACCTCGAGGCGGGGCTCGCGGGCGAGAAGGCCGGCGCGCGCGCTGGCGGCGGCGGTCCCGGGGGTAGGTGGGGCGGGCGGGGCCTGCGTCGCCGGGACGGGCGGGGTGCCGCCCGGGGCCTGCGTCGCCGGGACCGGCGGAGCTGCGGGCGGGGCGGGGGCCCCGGCGGCGACCTCTTCCGTCCGTTGCGCGGGCGCCTTCGGCGGCTCGGCGCGCTTGGCGAAGAACGCCTCGTAGCCGATCAGGATGGCGAGCGAGACCGCGATCGCCAGGATCAGGTTGCGCTGGTCACCGCCCATCATGTCCCCCGCTGGCAACCGAGCCGGTGCCGCCGCGGGCGCCGCGCGTCTCCGGCACGGGGTCAACGCCGCCGTCGCCCCACGGGTGGCAGCGGCCGATCCGCCTGAGCGCGAGCCAGCCGCCTTGGAGCGCGCCGAAGCGCGCCACCGCCTCGCGGGCGTACGCCGAGCAGCTCGGCTCGTAGCGGCAGTTGGCGCCGAGCACCGGCGCGAGCAGGAGCTGGTAGGCGCGGATGAGGAGGCCGAGGGCGCGGGCGGCGGGGCTCATGTGGCGCGCTCCTTGGCCTCGCTCGCGGGCCCGGCGCCAAGCCGGCGCAGCGCCCCCACGTGCTTGAGCGCGGTCTCCAGGTCCTGTTTGAGGGCGGCGAACGAACGCTCCTCCGTCGCCGCGCGCCCGATCAGCACATAGTCGTGCCCCGGGGCGGCGAGTCGCGGCATTAGCTCGGCCGCGAGCGCCCGCAGGCGCCGGCGCACCCGGTTGCGCACCACCGCCCCTCCCACCTTGCGGCTCACGGTGAAGCCGACGCGAAGCGAGCGCCCCGCCCGGGGCGTCGCCTCCGGGTGTCGGCGGACCTGTAGCACGAGCCCGGGCGCCACCCACCGCCGCCGCTCCTCAGCGACGGCCACGAAGTCTTGTCGTCGCTTCAGGCGTTCGGGCTTTCCGTTCTCGGATGCGTGTGGCCGGCCTGCGGGCCGCATGCCTAGGCCGTCAGACGCTTGCGACCCTTGGCGCGACGCAGGGCCAGAACCCGGCGACCGCCTACGGACGACATGCGCTTGCGGAACCCATGTCGCCGTTTCCGCACCAGGTTGCTCGGCTGGTAAGTGCGCTTCAAGGCAATGCTCCGTCGAATTCGAGCCCGTTCGAGGTTGGCCCGCTGTATACGGTGTCGGGCAGGCGAAGTCAACGCGACCGCCGCCCGCCTCGCCCGCCGGCCGGTCACGAAAATATGACGGGGGCGGAGCGCGAAACGGACCCCAAATGAGGGGCGCCGGCCGCCTTCCCGTATTATATGGAGGCGGACGGAACGGAGTGCCGCCGCCCTCGGCGGCGGCCCGGGGGCGAGGCAGGGGAGCGCGGATGAAGCCGGTTGATGCCGCCAACGCACCGGTCGACGAGGGCGGCATGCGCCCGCGCAAGCGGTTCTCCCCGTGGCGGCTGGTGCCGGTCGTGGTGCTGCTGGCCGGGCTGGTAGTCGCCTACGCGTTCGGGCTCACCCGCTATCTGAGCCTCGACGCGCTGCGCGAGAACCGCGAACTCCTTCTCGGCCTGTTGGAACGGAACTGGCCCGCCGCCGCGCTTCTCTATATCGCGGTTTACGCGGCGGCGATCGCGTTCTCGCTTCCCGGGGGCGTGTTCCTCACCATCGTCGGGGGGTTCATGTTCGGGCCCTATTGGGGGACGCTCCTCGTCGTCGTCGCGGCGACCGCGGGCGCGACCGCGCTCTTCCTCGCCGCTCGCTACCTGCTCGGCGACGCCTTGCGCGAGCGCGCCGGCCCGGCGCTCCAGCGGATGGAGGCGGGATTCCGCGACAACGCGGTCAGCTACATGTTCGTCCTCAGGCTGGTGCCGCTCTTCCCCTTCTGGCTGGTCAACCTGGTGCCGGCCTGCCTGGGAGTGCCGCTCGGCACCTATGTCTTCACCACCTTCTTCGGCATTATGCCGGGGAGCTTCGTTTACGCCAGCGTCGGCGACGGGCTCGGGGCCATCCTCGAGGTGGGCGGTGCGCCGGATACGGGGGCAATCTTCCGGCCCCGGTTCCTGGTCCCGATTCTCGGCCTCGTCGCCCTTGCCCTTCTGCCGGTGGCCTACAAGTGGTTCCGCGGCCGAGGGCGGGCGGACTAGGCGTCACGCGTCACGGGGTGGTCGAAAAGCAGCGGGAGGAGGGGCATGGCAGGCACGCGCGAGGTGGATCTCTGTGTCATCGGCGCGGGCTCGGGCGGGCTTTCGGTCGCCGCCGGGGCGTCGCAGATGGGGGCCTCCACCGTCCTGATCGAGAAGGGGAAGATGGGAGGGGACTGCCTCAACTACGGCTGCGTCCCCTCCAAGGCGCTCCTCGCCGCCGGCCATGCCGCCGAGGGCATCCGGCGGAGCGCCCGGTTCGGGGTTTCGGCCGGCGCGCCGGCGGTCGATTTCGCGCGCGCCCACGATCACGTCCAGCAGGTGATCGCGGCGATCGCGCCGAACGATTCGGAGGAGCGCTTCCGCGGCCTGGGCGTCGAGGTGATCCGGGCGCCTGCCCGCTTCACCGGGCCGCGCACGGTGGTGGCGGGGGATCGCGAGGTGCGGGCGCGGCGCTTCGTGGTGGCGACCGGCTCCTCGCCGCTCGTTCCTCCCATCCCCGGCCTCGAGTCCGTCCCCTTCTTCACCAACGAGACCGTGTTCGACAACCGCGAGCCGATCGAACACCTGATCGTGGTCGGCGGCGGGCCGATCGGAATCGAGATGGCGCAGGCGCACCGGCAACTCGGCGCGCGCGTGACCGTGATCGAGATGTTCACGATCCTGCCGAAGGACGACCCCGAGCTGATCGACGTGGTTCGCCGCCGGATCGTCGAGGAGGGCGTGGAGGTACGCGAGCGGGTGAAGGTGACCCGCATCGAGGGCGCGGGCCAGGGGGTTCGCGCCGTCCTCGAGGGCGAGCGGGGCGAGGAGGCGGTCGCCGGCTCGCACCTCCTCGTCGCCACCGGCCGGCGCGCCAACGTCGCGGGCCTCGGGTTGGAGGCCGCTGGCGTCGAGTTTACCCCGCGGGGGATCAGGGTGGACCGGAGGCTCCGCACCAGCAACCGGCGGATCTACGCGATCGGCGACGTGGTCGGCGGCTACCAGTTCACCCACATGGCCGCCTACCACGCCGGGATCGTCATCCGCAACGCCCTCTTCCGCATCCCGGCGCGGGTCGACGACCGCGCCGTGCCGTGGGTCACCTACACCGCCCCCGAGCTGGCACAGGTGGGCCTGACCGAGGCGCGGGCCCGCGAGCGGGCGGGCGGGGTTCGCGTGCTGCGCTGGCCCTACCATGAGAACGACCGCGCCCAGGCCGAGCGGGCGACCGAGGGCCTGATCAAGGTCGTCACCACCACGGCCGGCCACGTGCTCGGCGCCGGGATTGTCGGGCGAGCCGCCGGCGAGATAATCTCGCTCTGGGGCCTCGCCATCGTCGCCAAGGTCAAGATCGGCACGATCGCCGGCCTGATCATGCCCTATCCGACGCTGGCCGAAGTCGGCAAGCGGGCCGCCGGCAGCTTCTACACGCCGAGGCTGTTCGGCGACTCCACGCGCCGGCTGGTCCGCTTCCTCGCGCATTTCGGCTGACCGCGCGCGGTTGGGGCTCGTGCCCTATCCACGCCCCCAGCGCTGGTGTAGTCTCGGTCGATGACCGACTCGGGCGGGAGCGGGCGTTTTCGCGCCCTGTTCGGGGGCCTCTCGGGACGGCTCCTCGTGCTCACGGTCACTTTCGTGATGGTCAGCGAGGTGCTGATCTTCGCCCCCTCGATCGCCCGCTTCCGCCAAGTGTACCTGGAGGAGCGAATCGCCTTCGGCCATCTGGCGAGCCTCGCCCTCGAGGCGGCGCCGCTCAACATGGTGAGCAAGGAGCTAGAGGCGAAGCTCCTGGCCCATGCCGGGGTCTTCGGCGTGCGCCTGCGCATGGCGGATCGGACCTACCTCGCGCTCTCGCTTCAGGACATGCCCGAGGTCGACGCCACTTTGATGCTGCCGGCGACGAATTGGGCGGGCGCGATCCTCGAGGCCTTCGCCGCGCTCGTCCGGACCGAGAAGCGGATTCTCAGGGTGATCGGCGAGTCGCCGAAGCAGTCCGGAATGCTGGTCGAGGTGTTGGTCGACGAACAGGCGATGCGGAACGAGATGCTTGCCTACTCGTGGCGCATCCTCGCGCTCTCGCTCGTCATCTCCTTCGTGACCGCCGCCCTCGTCTACCTCACGCTGCGGTGGGTGATCGTGCGCCCGCTCCGGCATCTCACCGCGGCGATGACCCGCTTTCGCGATGATCCCGAGGACGCCGCCAACGTGATCGCGCCGAGCGATCGGGCCGACGAGATCGGCCTCGCCCAGCGCGAGCTGGCCGAGCTGCAGCAGGCGCTCAGGGCCACCCTCTGGCAGAAGTCGCGCCTGGCGGCGCTGGGGACCGCGGTGACCAAGATCAATCACGACGTGCGTGGCGTACTGTCGACGGCGATGATGCTCTCCGACCGGCTTGAGGCGAGCGAGGATCCCGAGGTCAGGCGGGTCACGCCGTCACTCATCCGGGCCATGGACAGGGCGGTGGAGCTGTGCCGGCGAACGCTCGATTTCGCCCGCGAGGGACCGCCGCCGGTGCAGCCGAGCGAATTCCGGCTCGCCGGGCTGATCGAGGAGGCGGGCGCCGAGTTGGCCGCGGCGGGCTTCGCCCGACTCGGCTGGGAAATCGACGTGCCGGCGGCGCTCGAGGTGCGCGCCGACCGCGAGAAGCTGTTCCGCGTCTTCGCCAACCTCGTGCGCAATGCCGTCGAGGCCGGGGCCGGGCTGGTGCGCGTGAGCGCCCGCGTCCAGGGTGCCGGCGTGGTCATGGAACTGGGCGACGACGGACCGGGGCTTCCGGTCCGGGCGCGCGAGAACCTGTTTAAGCCTTTCGCCGGCGCCGGCCGGGCGGGGGGAACCGGGCTCGGCCTCGTCATCGCCCGCGATCTCATGCGCGCGCACGGCGGTGATATCGAGTTGGTCGCCTCGGGCGAAACGGGGACGACGTTCCGCCTCACCCTTCCCCACTCGCGCCCCGAGGCCGCGCCGGCCGCGGCCGGGCGCACGCACGCGGCCTGAGCGGAAGGCACGGCCATGCCGGCATGGGACCCGGGCCTATACCTCAAGTTCGCCGACCTCCGGCTACGCCCGGCGCTGGATCTCCTGACGCGAATCCCTCACGACTCGCCGCGTACGGTGGTCGACCTCGGCTGCGGGCCGGGGCGGGTGACGCGGCTGTTGCAGGGGCGCTGGCCGGAGGCCCTGGTCACCGGGGTCGACGCCTCGGCCGAGATGCTGGACCGGGCGCGGCGCGAGGCCGAGGCCGAGGGGCAGCGCGCGATTCGCTGGATCGCCGCCGACCTCGCCGCCTGGCTGCCCGAGGAGCCGGCCGACGTGCTCTATTCGAACGCCGCCTTCCAGTGGCTCCCCGATCACGAGTCGCTCTATCCCCGCCTGATGGGCGTGCTCGCGCCGGGGGGCGCGCTGGCGGTCCAGATCCCGCACATGACCGACCAGCCGACCCACCGCACGCCCCTGGAACTGGCGGCGTCCGAGCCGTGGCGGGCGAGCCTCACGCCCCTCCCCGATCCGCTCACCGACCATCCGGCGGGGTTCTACTACGACCTCCTGCGCCCGCTCGCTCGGCGCCTCGACATCTGGGAGACGACCTATCTCCAGGTGCTGGAGGGCGAGGACGCAGTGGTCGAGTGGGTGAAGGGCACCTCGCTTCGCCCCTTCCTTGAACGGCTGGAGGGGCAGCTGCGCGAGAGCTTCCTCGCCGCCTATGCCGAGCGGGTCCGGCCCCATTATCCGTCCCGGCCCGACGGGCGCACCCTGCTTCCGTTCCGCCGGCTGTTCCTCGTCGCCGTGCGTTGAGGCCGGCGCGGCGTCAGTCGAGTTGCACCAGCAGAGACTTGAGATAGGCCGTCTCGGGCAGATGCAGGTGCACCGGATGGTCCGGCCCGGCCCCACGCGCGAGCAGGATGCGCCCGGCCCGTCCGGCCGCCGCGAGCGCGTTGCGGACCTGTTCGGCAAACGCCTCGGCGCTGACGTGATGCGAGCACGACGAGATGGCGAGGAGCCCGCGCGGCTTGACTAGGGCGGCCGCCTCGCGGGCGAGCTTGAAATAGCCGCGGAGCCCCGAGTAGAGCTTCTTGCGGGTCTTCACGAAGGCCGGCGGATCGGCCACCACGAGGCCGAAACGTGCCTTCTCGGCCCGCAGGCGGGCGAGGGCGGCGAACGCCTCCTCGCGCGTGAAGGTGCACCGCCCGGCGAGCCCGTTCCGGGCGGCGGAGTCGCGGGCGAGGGCGAGCGCCGGCTCGGAGCTATCGATGGCGAGCACGGAGTCCGCCCCCCCGGCTGCGGCGCGGAGCGCGAAGCCGCCGCTGTGGCAGTAGAGGTCGAGCACCCGCGCGCCCCGGCTCAGGCTTCCGACCACGTCGCGCATCGGCCGCTGGTCGAAGAACCAGCCCGTCTTCTGCCCGCTTTCGAGGTCGGCGAGGAAGCGCACGCCCCCTTCCTCGACCTCGACCGGCCGTTCGAGCGGTCCTTTGGCGACGCGGACATAGGGGCCCAGGCCATCGAGCTCGCGCGCCGGGCTGTCGGCGCGGACCACGATCAGTCGCGGCGAGAGGAGCTCGTCGAGGGCAACGAGGAGGTCGTCAAGCAGCAGTTCGGCCCCGGCCGTGTTCGGCTGCACCACCAGCGCCTCGGCGAAACGCTCGACGACGAGGCCGGGAAGCCCGTCGCCCTCGGAGTGGACCAGCCGGTAGAAAGGCGCCGCAAAGAAGCGTCCGCGCAGCTCCAGCGCTCTCTCCAGCCGTGCGGCGAGGAGGGCGCGGTCGATCCGCGCCTCTGCGCCGCGGGCGAAGAGGCGGGCGGCGATCAGGGAGTGCGAATTGAAGCTCGCCACGCCGAGCACGTGGCCGGCCTCATCGGCGAGCCGGACCGGGGCTCCGGGCGCGTGCGCTTTCGCCTCCGCATCCATGCGCACTTCGTTGGAGAAGACCCAGGGATGCCCGGTGCGCACCCGATCGGCGGCACGCTGGGTCACTTGAACCACGGCCGGCGCCTGCCCAGCTTTCTCGTTGGTGGCCTCCATGGCCGGCGAGTCTACGGTTCTCGCCTGGCGGGGCAAGGGGCGAGGAGACGGCCGGTCGGGCCGCGGCCTCACGACGGCCTGGGGCGAATCGGCCGTTTCTCCTATGGCGTGCGCCGGCGGAACCGGGTAGAATCGCCATTGCTGCAATGCAGCGAACTCGGTTTCTGCCCGGGGCTGTTGAGGGCACCGCCGCAGACGGCGACGGAATCTGGGCGCACGGTGTTCGTTGCGCGGTCGCGATCGGGACAGGCGGGTCGCCGGGTCGAAGGCGGGTGCGGCCGTCCCGGAGAGGGGGTGGGCAATGATCCGGATGCAGCCGGGCCTGACCTGCGGGAAGCCGTCGAAAGCGCCGACCGAGCCTTGCGCGAGCTGCGGGGTCAGGCACCTCTCCATTTGCAATGCCCTCGGCGACGACGAGATCGGCCACCTGGGCCAGATCGTTTACGAGTTCGAGGTGCTGCCGCGCGAGACCATCTTTCGCGAGGGCGATGCCGCCGAGCACTGCTTCAACGTCACCAGCGGATCGGTGAAGCTGTACAAGCTCCTCGCCGATGGCCGGCGTCAGATCACCGGTTTCCTGTTCGAGGGCGACTTCCTCGGCCTCGCGTTCAAGAAGCAGCACAACTTCACCGCCGAGGCGGTAACCGCTTGTACCTTCTGCCGCTTTCCGCTCGACAAGCTCGAGGGGCTGCTCGGCCGGTATCCCAAACTCGAGAAGCGGCTGCTGCGCGAGGCGATGGAGGAGCTGGCCGCGGTGCAGGACCAGATGCTCATGCTGGGGCGCAAGACGGCGCTGGAGAAGGTGGCGTCGTTCCTGGTGATGCTCTCGCGGCGGGCGGCGAAGAGAGGACGCCCGGGCAACCCCGTGGCGGTGCCGATGAACCGTTCGGACATCGCCGATTACCTCGGCCTCACCATCGAGACGGTGAGCCGTACGATCACCCAACTCAAGCGCGACGGCGTGATCGCAATCAACGATCTCAACCACGTCAACGTCCCCAAACCGGAAGCGCTGGCCGAAATTGCCGACGGGCTGTGATTGGCGCCGCCTGCGGCGGAAATGTTGCGTCGCACAAATAGCCGTTCCCTTGGCGCTGCCGCGGCGTTAGACTTCGCTTGGCCGACGGAGCCCGGCCGCAGGCTCCGGCCTGCGGGCCGAGGCCCAGCAGGCCACTGGAGGATCCGACGTGAGCTCGCAGAAACGCCCCAAACGCCTGAGCGTCCCTGAGATCCGCGCGCGCAAGGGGGGGGAGAAGCTGGTTTGTCTCACCGCCTACACGGCGCCGACGGCGCGCCTGCTCGATCCCTATGTCGACCTCCTGCTGGTGGGCGACTCGCTCGGCATGGTCCTCTACGGCTTCGAGACCACGCTGCCCGTCACCCTCGACATGATGCTCGTCCACGGCGCGGCGGTGGTGCGGGGCAGCGCGCACGCCTGCGTCGTCGTCGACATGCCGTTCGCCACCTACCAGGAGTCGAAGGAGATCGCGTACCGCAACGCGGCCCGTGCGCTCGCCGAGACCGGCTGCGCGGCGGTCAAGCTGGAGGGCGGGAGAGAGCTGGCCGAGACCATCGCCTTCCTTGTCTCCCGTGGCATCCCGGTGCTCGGTCACGTGGGGTTGAAGCCGCAGTCGGTGCAGGCGACCGGCTATCGCGCCCGCGGCGGGGCCTCGGCCGAGGCCCAGGCGATCCTCGCCGACGGCCGTGCCGTGGCCGAGGCCGGCGCCTTCGCGGTGGTGGTGGAGGGAACGGTCGAGCCGGTGGCGCGGCGCCTCACCGAGGAGCTCGCCATCCCCACCATTGGCATCGGCGCCTCGCCCGCTTGCGACGGGCAGATCCTGGTCACCGAGGACATCCTCGGCCTGTTCGCCGAGTTCACGCCCCGCTTCGTCAAGCGTTATGCCGATCTCGGCGATGCGGTGGAGAAGGCGGTGGCGGCCTATGCGGCCGACGTCCGCGCCGGCCGTTTCCCCGGTCCCGAGCACGTCTTCGCGGGGCGCACCCCCAGCCTCGCCCCAGCGCCCGCCCCCGATCCCACCTCGCTCCGCAAGCGGGCCTAAGGACGGTCCGCAATGGCGGCAGGGCGCGCGGCTCCCGAGGTGGCGCGAACCGAGGCGGCGTTGCGGGAGCGCCTCGGCGCGTGGCGGCGGGGGGGGGCGCGCATTGGTCTCGTCCCCACCATGGGGGCGATCCACGCCGGGCATCTCTCGCTAGTGGACTTGGCGCGGGCGCGGGCCCAGCGCGTGTGCGCGACCATCTTCGTCAATCCCAGGCAGTTCGGGCCGAGCGAGGACTTCGCCGCCTATCCGCGCGAGGAGGAGTCCGATCTGGCCAAGTTCGCCGCCCGGGGGGTCGACCTCGTCTTCGCGCCCGAGCCGGCGGAGATGTATCCGCAGGGATTCGCCACCTCGGTGACGGTCGCGGGCCTGGGCGAGGCGCTGGAGGGGGCGTCGCGTCCGGGCTTTTTCACCGGGGTCGCGACCGTGGTCACCAAGCTCCTGATCCTGGCCGCGCCCGACGTGGCTGTGTTCGGCGAGAAGGACTACCAGCAACTTCTCCTTATCCGCCGCTTGGTCGCCGACCTTTCGCTCTCTGTCGAGATCGTCGGCGCGCCCACCGTGCGCGAGGCGGATGGGCTCGCCTGCTCCTCGCGCAACGCCTACCTGAGCGGAGCGGAGCGCGCCCGCGCCCCCGCCCTATTCCGTACCCTCCGCGCGGCGTCGCGCGAGATCGTCTCGGGAAGGCCCGCCGCCGAGGCCACGATCTGGGGCCGCGAGTCGCTCGTCGAGGCCGGGTTCGCCCGCGTCGACTACTTCGAGGCACGCGACGCCGCGACCCTCGCCCCCCTCGCCGCCGGCTGGCGGTACGGAGGGAGCGCGGCGCGGCTCCTCGCCGCCGCGACCATCGGCCGGACGCGCCTGATCGACAACGTCGCGGTCGAGCCCTAACGCCGGGCGGCGTAGCTGATCCGATAGATCACTCCGCCCTCGTCGTCGGAGATCAGCAACGATCCGTCGGCCAACGACTTCACGTCGACCGGGCGGCCCCAGCGCGAGCCGTCGGCGTTGAGCCAGCCCTCGGCGAACACCTCGGCGCCGACGGGTAGGCGCCCGCCGGCGAAGCGCACCCGCACCACCCGATAGCCGATCGGCACGCTCCGGTTCCACGAGCCGTGCTGGGCAACCAAGGCGTCGCCTCGGTACTCGGCCGGGAACATGGCGTCGCTGTAGAAGTGCACGCCGAGCGAGGCGGTGTGGGCGTCGAACTCGACCGCCGGGAACACCAGGCCCGGCGGCGGCGCCTGGCCGGCGAAGTCGGGCGTGCGCGTGCGCCCGCCGCCGTACCACGGGAAGCCGAAATCGAGTCCCGGCCGCGGGGCGTGGTTGAACTCGTCGGCGGGAACGTCGTCGCCGAGGTTGTCGGCACCGTTGTCGGTGAAGAAGAGCTCGCCGGTGGCGGGATGGAAGTCCATGCCGACCGAGTTGCGGATGCCGCGGGCGAAGACCTCGAGCGGCCCGCCCTCGGGCGTGATCCGGACGATGGTCCCCTCGGGGTCCCGCGTGCGGCAGACATTGCAGGGCGACCCGACGGCCACGTAAAGGAGACCGTCCGGCCCGATCGCGGCGTAGCGCCAGCCATGCCAGCCCTTGTTGGGAAGGCTCGCGAGTGCCGCCTCGGGCACGATCTTGAGCCCGGTCCCCGATCCCTGGATCGCATAGCGGACTATCCGGGGCTGCTCGGCGATGAAGAGGTGCGGCCCTTTGCGGGCGACGCCGTTGGCGACGGCGAGGCCACGAATGAGCGGGATCCCCTCGCGCACGCGCCCCGCCGGCGGCGCCGCGAGAGGCACGATCCACACGATGCTCCCGCGTGTGCCCACGAACACGACCCCGAGGTCCTCGGCCACGACTAGGCTTCGCGCGTTGGGCACGGTGGCGAAGACCTCGATCCGGAAGCCGGGCGGCAACTTGATTCGGGCGAGTTCGTCGGGCTCGGCGGCCTCGACGCGCGCGCCGGCGCCGGCCGCGAACGAAAGGGCGAGGGCAAGGACGAGGGCGAGGCGGCGCATGGGCGATGCTCCCGGCCGGAGGGACTCCCGAGCATACCCGATCCCAACCGTTCGGGTCTCGGCCGGGCAGGCGGGTGGGGGAACTGGGCGGGCGCGGGGCGGCGAGGGTGCCGGTCGCGTTCAGATCGACATCCCGCCGTCGATGACGTGGACGGCGCCGGTGGTGTACGCCGATTCGTCGGAGGCGAGATAGACGCAGAGCGCCGCCACCTCCTCGGCCCGTCCCAGCCGACCCATCGGCTGGCGGGCGATGAAGGCCGTGCGTGCGGTCTCGGGGTCGGCAAAGGCCGCGATCCGCGCCTCGAGCGACGGGGTGGCGACGGTACCCGGGCAGATCGCGTTGCAGCGGACGCCCTTGCCGACGAAGTCGCGCGCAATCGCTTTGGTGAGGCCGATCACCGCCGCCTTGGTCGCCCCGTAGACGAAGCGGTTCGGCACCGCCATCTCGCTCGACACCACCGAGCTCATGTTGATGATGCTGCCGCCGCCCTTCTCGATCATTCCGGGAAGGAAGGCGCGGACCGTCCGGTACATGGACTTGACGTTGAGGTCGAAGGAGAAGTCCCAGTCGGCCTCCGCGCAGTCGAGGATCGTCCCGTGATGAACAAAGCCGGCGCAATTGAAGAGCACGTCGATCGCGCCCACTCGCTTGGCGAAGCGCGCGACCACCTCGCCGTCGGTCACGTCCAGGCGATGGGTGGCGATGTTCTCCACGCCCTTGAGCCGGGCGAGCCCGCGGGGGTTGATGTCGGTCGCGTGCACGCGCGCGCCCTCGGCGGCAAAGGCGAGCGCGCTCGCCCGCCCGATCCCCTGCGCCGCCGCGGTCACCAACGTGACCTTGCCCGATAGCCGTCCCATCGCCGTCTCCGTCTCCCCGTGGCCGGCTCGCAGGGCCACCCCGCCTCACAGCACCTTGTAGCGCGCGAACAGCTCGTCGATCCGGCCGCCCCGCTGCAGCGCCTTGCGCACCACGGTCTCGCGTCTGGCGACGTCCTCGGTCCGCGAAACCACCTCCTCGACGATCTCGGCCGGGATCACCAGCACCCCGTCGATGTCGCCGAGCAGATAGTCGCCCGGGCGCACCAGAACGCCGCCCATCCGCACCGGCACGTCGTGATCGGTGATGTCCCAGCGCCAGACGGCGGTGAGCGGCGAGTGGAAGATGCGGAAGACCGGAAAGCCGATGTCGAGAATCTGGCGCGAATCCCGGAGCCCGCCGGCGATCACCGCGCCCGTCGCCCCCTGCTGGCGGGCGACGTTGCTCATCAGCTCGCCCCAGTGCGCCGCCGTTCCCTCGTCGCCCGGATGTACCACCACCACGCTGTTCGGCGGGATCGCGCGCAGCATCGCGATCTGGCGCCCGCGGGGATCGATTCCGTCCTGGTACTGCTTTGCACGCCCACGCACGGTGAAGGCGGGGCCGGCCACCTTCATCGCCGGGTCGAGCGGCCGGATCTCGCTCGGCAGGGCCTGGCTGCGGTGGCCCATGCCGTCCATCACGTCGGCGACCGCGCCGGTGTAGAGCTTCGCCAGCCGCCGGCACAGCTTGGCGACCCTGGTGGTCCCCGTGTCGCGCGTTCCCATCGCGTCGTCCTCCTCGCCCGGCGAACCGCGTCCTCGCAGTGGGACGGGCCGCCGCCGGGCCCGAGCATGGGGCCTGCCGGGTGGAAACGCCAGGGGGAGGGGGCGGGAGGGATGTGCCATCCAGTCTTGGCCGGTTGCCCGCCGGCTCCGCCCGCTTGTCCTCGGCGGCCCCGGCTGCCAGACTGCACCATGCCGCCGAAACAGAACCCGCTCCGGCTCAATCCGCTGCAGCTTCGCACGCTCACCCTCCTGCAGGAGTTGGCGCGCCATCCCGAAACCTCGACCCGCGACGCCGCCAGCGGCGAGGTCACCATCACCCGCTTCCCCCATGCCCACGGCGATCACCTGCACCTGGGCGATGCGCTCGTCTCGGCCCGCGACGCCTCGGGGCTCGGCAATCAGGCGGTGTGGGTCGCCCTCGCCCGAAAAGGCCTGGCGCGGGCCACCTTTCCCTTCTCCATCACCCTGACCGCCGAGGGTCTCGCCTACGAGACCGGGCTCGGCGACAAGATCCTGCATCGATCCGATCACTGAGCCGGCGGGGAAGCCGCCGGCCGCGCCGCGCGCTCCCTCCGGCCCGGTCGAGGAGGCGAGGCCTCTCACTCGGCCGCGGTGTGGCCGTGCTCCAGGGCCGAGAGCCGCCGCGCGATGTAGTTGACCGGGCGGGTGAGGTGGGCGAGCAGCAGATAGAGCGCCGGCACGATGAAGCTGGTCATCATCGTCGCGAACGCGACTCCGCCGATGATGACCCACCCGATCGCCGAGCGACTCTCGGCGCCGGCGCCGGAGGCCCAGGCCAGCGGCACCGCGCCAACCACGGTCGAGATCGCGGTCATCAGGATCGGCCGGAGTCGGATCACCGCCGCCTCGATCACCGCCTCGCGCACCGATTTCCCTTCGTCGCGCAATTGGTTCGCGAACTCGACAATGAGGATTCCGTTCTTCGCCATCAGCCCGATGAGCAGGATCATACCGATCTGGCTGTAGACGTTGAGCGAGATGCCCATGAGCCAGAGCGCGAGCAGGCCGCCGGTCACGGCGAGCGGGACCGCGAGCATGATGATGAAGGGGTGGACCCAGCTCTCGAACTGGGCGGCGAGGACCAGGAAGACGATCACCAGCGCGAGGCCGAAGGTGACGTAAAGGCTGGCCGAGGACTCCTTGAACTCGCGGCTCTGCCCCTGGAAGCTGATGCGCGCCTCGGGCGGCAACTCCTCGGCAGCGATGCGCTCGAGGCTTTCCAGGGCCTCGGCGATGGTGAATCCGGGCACCAGAGAGGCGGTGATGGTGATCGAGCGGAGCCGGTCGACGCGGTTGAGGTCCTGCGGTCCGGCCGCCTCTTGCAGCGTCACCAGATTGGAGAGCGGGATGAGCAGCCCGGTGCCGGCCGAGCGCACGAAGACCGCCGCCAGGTCGGAAGGCTTGGCCCGATCCTGGGCGCGCGCCTGGACAATGACCTTGTACTCCTGGCCCCGGTCGACATAGGTGTTCACCTCGCGCGAACCGAACAGCGCCTCGAGGGTGCGGCCGATCGCTTCGACCGAGACGCCGAGATCGGCGGCCTTGGCGCGATCGATCCTCACCCTCAGCTCGGGCTTGTTCTCGCGGTAGTTCGAGTCGAGGTTGATGAAGCGCGGATCCCGACCCGCCCGCGCCAGGATGCGGTCGCGCCAGCCCCGCACCGTGTCGTAGTCGGTACCGCCGATCACGAACTGGACCGGCGGCTGGAAGCCGCGCTGGCCGAGCGACGGCGGGTTCAGCACCGAGGCGCGCACCCCGGAGACGGCCAGGACTTTGGGCTGGATTTCGTTGACGAGGTCCTGCTGCTTGCGGTCGCGCTCGGACCAGGGCTTGAGTCGCACGAACACGTTGGCGATGTTGACCGGCGCCGGGCGCTGGAAGCCGGGGGCGATGTTGCCCATCACCACGTTCACGAGCCCCTGGTCGACCATCGGCTGAACCAGCCGCTCGACCTGGATCACGTGCTCGCGGGTGTAGGCGAGCGAGGCCCCCTCGGGCGCGGTCATCGGGATCACCACCACGCCGCGGTCTTCTATCGGCGTGAACTCCTTGGGCAGCACGCGCCACAATCCGTAGGCGAGGATCGAGACGGCCACGCCTCCGGCAAGCACGATCAGCGGAACGTTGAGCGCCCGGGTGAGCAGCCAGCGATAGCCGGCGTTGATGCCGACGAACACCGGCTCGGTGAGGTTGTAGAACCTGCCCTCGGCCTGGTGCGGGCGCAGGAACTTCGAGCACATCATCGGCGAGAGCGAAAGGGCGATCACACCCGAGGCCAGCACCGCCGCCGCGAGGGCGATGCCGAACTCGGTGAACAGCCGGCCGGTGTTGCCCTCCATGAACGAGATCGGGACGAAGACCGCGCCGAGCGTCGCCGTCGAGGAGACGACGGCGAAGGCGATCTGGCGCGAGCCGCGATGCGCGGCGAGGAGTGGCGGCGTTCCCATCTCGATGTGGCGGTGAATGTTCTCGAGCACGACGATGGCGTCGTCGACCACGATGCCGATGGCGAGCACGAAGGCGAGGAGGGTCAGCACGTTGAGCGAGAAACCGAACACCGCCAACGCCGTGCACGAGCCGATGATCGAGACCGGAATCGCAACGCCGGGGATGATCGTGGCCCGGAAGGTGCGCAGGAAAAGGAAGATCACCCCGATCACCATGGCGACGCCGATCAACAGGGCGTGGATCACCTGGTAGAGCGACTCCTTGATGAAGAGCGACTCGTCGTAGCCGATCAGGACCAGGATGTCCGGCGGAAGCGAGGGCTTGATCCGCTCCATCTCCGCCTTCACGCCGTCGGCCACCGCCAGGGTGTTGGCGGTCGACTGGCGGACGACGGCGAGGCCGACCGAGAAGCGACCGTTGGCGCGCAGCTCGCCGCGCTCGTCCTCCGCGCCGACGTCAACCCGCGCCACCTCGCCGAGGCGCACCGGATAGCCACCGCGGGTGGTGATCACGACGGCGCGGAACTCCTCGGGCGTCGACAGGCGAGAATCGGTCTTGACCGTCAGTTCCCGCTGGGTCGACTCGATGCGGCCCGAGGGAAGCTCGACGTTCTGGCGCTTGATGGCCTGCTCGACGTCGTCGACCGTGAGGCCGCGGGCGGCGAGCGCCTGGCGGTCGAGCCACACGCGCATCGAGTAGCGCCGCTCGCCGGAGATGTGGACCGACGCCACTCCGGGCACGATCGACAGCCGGTCGACGAGATTCCGGCGCACGTAATCGGTCAGCTCCAACTGATTGCGCCGGTCCGAGGACAGGGTGAACCAGACGATGGCGCGGGCATCCGAGTCGACCTTCGAGACGACCGGCAGCTCGGCGCCGTCGGGCAGTCGGGACTGGACGCGTGCGACCCGGTCGCGCACGTCCGCCGCCGCCGCCTCGACGTCGCGATCGAGCCGGAACTCGATGCTTACCTGGCTTCGCTCCTCGCGTGACTGCGAGGTGATCGTCTTCACTCCCTCGATGCCGGCGACCGCGCCCTCGATGATCTCGGTGATGCGGCTTTCGACGACATCGTTCGAGGCGCCCTTGTAGACCGTCGTCACTGACACGATCGGCGGATCGATCGCCGGATACTCGCGCACCGCCAGCTTGGTGAGCGAGGCGACGCCGAGCACGACCAGCATCACGCTCATCACCGTCGCGAAGACCGGGCGCTTGATCGAAACTTCGGAGATTTTCATGGAGCTTCCAGCCTCGTCCCAGTCGCTCCGCCCGCGCCGTTGGCGCGAGCGGCCCGGCTTAGCTCGTCGGGCGCGCCAAGGGCTGAACGGTGACGGCCTGGCCGTCGCGGGCCCGCTGCACCCCGCGCACGACCACCTCGGCGCCGGCGGCGAGACCCTGAACCACCTCGACCTCGCCCTCGAGGCGCGCCCCCAGCTTAACCTCGGTCCGCCTGAGGCGCCCGTCGCGGACTACGAACACGAAGTGCCGCGTTCCTTCCGGGACGATGGCCTCCTCGGGAACGAGGATTACGTTGTCGCGCTTCTCGAGCACGAGTTCGACCGAGAGGAACATGCCCGGCTTGAGGGTCTCGTCGGGGTTGTCGAACAGCGCGTTGACCCGCACCGCGCGCGTCACCGGATCGACGCGCGTGTCGATGGCGGTGATGCTGCCCTCGAAGGCGCGCTTGGGAAAGGCATCGCTCCGGGCGAACACGGTCAGGCCAAGGCGCAGCCGGCCGACAAAGGTTTCGGGCACCGAGAAGTCGAGCTTGATCCTGGAAACGTCGTCGAGCGTAGTGATCGGGGCGCCGGACTGGATGAGCGCGCCGAGGCTGACCTGCCGCAGGCCCACCCGGCCGGCGAAGGGGGCGACGATGCGGACGTCGTCGAGCCTAGCCTGAAGGGCGCGCACCCGGGCCTCGGCGGCATGGACCCGCCCCTCGGCGGCTCGGAGCGCCGCGTCAAGTTCATCGATGCGAGCCTCGGTCACGTTGCCGCCGCCCCGCAGACTGCGGGCCCGATCGAGGCGTTGGCGCGCATCGTCGCGCATCGCCATCACCTGCTCAAACTCCGCCTGCGCCTGGTCGAGGTCGGCCTCGCGCTCGCGCGTCTCCAGCCCGATCAGAAGCTCGCCGGTGCGGACCCGCTGGCCCTCCTTGAAGGCGATCACGGCCACGTTGCCGGGCTGCTTGGCGGTCACCACCACCGACTCGTTGGCCCGCGCCGTTCCCACCGCCTCGACGCTGTCGGTGACGTTGCCGAGGCGGGCCGGCAACACCTGTACCGCAAGCGGACCACCGCCGCGCCCGCCGGTCTGGGCGGCGGCGGATTGGCCGCCCGGCTCCCACTGCTGCCAGCCGTACCAAATCCCTCCGCCGGCTGCGGCTAGCGCCAGGATGATCGCGATCTGGGTCAAGACCCGCATGGCCATGCTGTTCCTTACGGCCATGGGCGAGAGGCCGGACTGCCGAGCCAGCAAACCTGCCTTCGAGCCCTAGGCCCGATTGCCATGCGCCCGTTTGCCGGCGGCGAAACGATCATAATGGTCCGCCGCGAGGAAATAAATGGGCGCCCGCCCGGCCATTTCCATGGTGGGCCGATGCGGCCCGCCCCGGCGCCTCCGGCGCCGATCGACCGACCCGCCGCCGATCGGGGCTTCGGGGTCGCCCGAGGGCCGGCGTCGCAGACGTCCGCGGGGAGCGCATGGATGGGGAAAGCGTGGAGCGGGCGAGGGGAATCGAACCCCCGTCTTGAGCTTGGGAAGCTCTCGCTCTACCATTGAGCTACGCCCGCCCGAGGGGACACTCGAGCGGGTTTTTATATAGGCCACCGGCGACCCGGGGCGCAAGGGACCGGGTGGCCCGGCCGCCTTGGCCCCCCTTGGAGGCGCAGGAGCGAGGAGATCGCGTGAGCCGCGAAAGGACCATCGGGCGGGCGCTCGCCTATTTCGATTCGGGGGGGTTTGTCGCCGATCTCGCGCGGCGGATCGCCATCCCGAGCGAGAGCCAGGACCCCGCCCGGCGGCCCGAGCTCTTCCGCTACCTCGAACAGGAGATGCGCCCGGCTCTGGAGGCGATGGGCTTCGCCTGCCGGGTGCTCGAGAACCCGAACCCTCGCGGCGGCCCGGTCCTCTACGCCGGGCGGATCGAGGGGAAGGGCCTGCCCACGTTCCTCACCTACGGCCACGGCGACGTGATCCGGGGCGAACCCGGGCAGTGGAGCGCCGGGCTCGATCCCTGGCGGGCGAAGCGGGTCGGCGATCGCCTCTACGGCCGCGGCGCCGCCGACAACAAGGGCCAGCACACGGTCAATCTGGGCGCGCTCGCCGCGCTCTTCGCTGAGCGCGGCCGCCTCGGCTTCAACTGCAAGGCGATGATCGAGACCGCCGAGGAGCCGGGCTCGCCCGGGTTGCAAGAGGTGTGCGAACGGCATCGCGACATCTTCGCCGCCGACGTGCTGATCGCCTCCGACGGACCTCGGCTCGCGCCGGCGCGCCCGACGCTCACGCTGGGAAGCCGCGGCTCGTACATCTTCCGCCTCGCCGTCGACCTGCGCGAGGGCGGGCATCACTCCGGCCACTGGGGCGGGCTGATCGCCAATCCGGGGATCATCCTCGCCCATGCCATCGCCTCGCTGACCACGCCCAGGGAGGAAATCCTGGTCCCGGAATGGAAGCCGCGTGCGCTTCCTCCCTCGGTCCGCGCGGCGCTGGCCGACGCGGTGGTCGAGGCGGGCGAGGGCGCCCCCGAGATCGACCCGGGCCTGGGCGAGCCGGGCCTGAGCCCGGCCGAGAAGCTCTACGGCTGGTCGAGCTTCAACGTCCTCGCCTTCGTCACCGGCAATCCCGAGACCCCGCTTAACGCGGTCCCGCCCTTCGCCCGCGCCACCGGCCAGATCCGCTTCACCGCCGACTGCGATCCCGAGGCTTTTCTTCCGGCGCTCCGGCGCCACCTCGACGGGCATGGATTCGCCACGGTCGCGGCCGAGTGGGTGAAGGAGAGCTTCTTCCCCGCCGCCCGCACCGACCCCGCTCATCCGTGGGTGCGCTGGGCGGTCGAGTCGATGGCCCGCACCGCCGGGGCGAGGCCCCATGTTTGCCCCAACTCGTCGGGGGCGTTGCCGACCGAGGTGTTCATCAAGACACTCGGCCTGCCCACCCTTTTCGTACCCCACTCCTACGCCGGCTGCCAGCAGCACGGGCCCGACGAGCACCTCCTGCTGCCCATCGCCCGCGAGGGGCTGGCGCTGATGGCCGGGCTGTTCTGGGACCTGGGCGAGGGAGGCGCTCCCGCCTGACGCCGGGATCGCGGGGCGGGCGCCGCCGACCGGTGGGAGCGGGGCACGGGGAAGCGCGATCCAACCGCGCCGTTCGTCGAGCCCCGACCGACCCGATACCTTCTTCGGTCGCGCCTTGACGGGGACGGGAGGAGCCGGCTAGGGTGCGGCCGCGTGGCGATTTGTTGACCGGATTGCGGCCACGTTAAACAAACCGCTAAAAGGTCGGAGCCGAGTGCGCGAGCCCTGACCCTTGTCCGGTCGGGGCTTTTCGTTTTGCGGCGGCGGCCGGCGGTTCGGCATCGGAGGTTCCAAAAGACCACGGAGGAGAAGATGGCAATCAAGCGGAAGGACCCCACCTCCTGGCGGCCGGCCACGCGGATGGTCCGCGGCGGCACCCTGCGCTCGCCCTTCGCCGAGATGTGCGAGGGCATCTTCATGACCTCGGGCTTCGTCTACGACGAGGCGGCGCAGGCCGAGGACGCGTTCGCCGGCGCCAACCAACGCTTCATCTACTCGCGCTACAGCAACCCGACGGTGTCGATGCTGGAGGAGCGCCTGGCGCTGATCGAGGGCGCCGAAGCCTGCCGCGCGACCGCCTCGGGCATGGCGGCGATGTTCGCGGCGCTGATGTGCCAGCTCAAGGCGGGCGATCGTGTGGTGTCCTCGCGGGCCCTCTTCGGCGCCTGCCACTACATCATCTCCACGCTTCTGCCCCGCTACGGGATGGAGAGCGTGTTCGTCGACGGCACTGACTACGACCAGTGGCGGGACGCGCTGAGCCGGCCGACCGCCTGCGTCTTCCTCGAAACCCCATCTAACCCGACTACGGATGTGATCGATCTCAGGCTCGTCTGCGACCTGGCCCACGCGGCGGGCGCCAAGGTCATCGTCGACAACGTCTTCGCCACCGCCGTCCTGCAGAAGCCAATGGAGGCCGGCGCCGACTTGGTCATGTACTCGGCCACCAAGCACATCGACGGCCAGGGCCGGGCGCTCGGCGGCGCCATCCTCTGCGACAGGGCCTTCATAGATCAGCACCTGCAGACCTTCCTCCGCAACACCGGGCCGTCGATCAGCCCGTTCAACGCCTGGCTCTTGCTCAAGGGGCTGGAGACGCTCGAGCTCCGGGTCAACAAGATGAGCGACAACGCGCTCGAGATCGCCCGCTTCCTCGAGGGGCGCAACGGCATCAGGCGGGTCCTCTATCCGGGCCTCGCCAGCCATCCCCAGCACGAGCTGGCCATGCGCCAGATGAAGGGCGCGGGCACCATGGTCGCCTTCGAGATCGACGGCGGCAAGAAGGAGGCCTTCGCCGTGGTCGATCGGCTCAAGGTGATCGACATCTCCAACAACCTCGGCGACGCCAAGAGCATCGCCACCCACCCGGCGACCACCACCCACCAGCGGATCGGGGCCGAGGAGCGGGCCCGGCTCGGCATCGCCGACGGACTCATCAGGCTCTCGATCGGGCTCGAGGACGTCGAGGACCTTAAAGAGGACATCGCCCAGGCGCTGAGAGGGCTCTGATCGCGACCTACGGACGGGGCCTGGCAGGACCCTGAATTTCGGCCACGTTACCGGGCAGGCGCGACGAAGGGGGGCGGGCGGGGCGGCTTCCTTCCGCCCGGTCGGCTGGACAAGCGGGCCGCCAAGCCTAAATATCATCCTGTGTCGACACCGCCCACGAGCCAGGAGCGCGCGTTCCACCCGGACGAATCCGCCATGTACAGCCAGGTCACCCGCGCCATCAAGATATCGGTCGAGCCCTTCTTCCTCGAGGATCAGTCTGCGCCCGATCGCGGCCACTATGTGTGGGCCTACCGGGTGGCGATCGCGAACCAGGGCAACGAGACGGTGAAGCTCGTTCGGCGTTACTGGCGAATCACCGACGCGCTCGGGCGCATCCAGGAGGTGCGCGGCGAGGGGGTGGTGGGTGAGCAGCCCGTCATCGGCCCGGGCCAGCGCTTCGTCTACACCAGCGGCGCCCCCCTGGGCACACCGTCGGGAATCATGGTCGGCGCCTACGAGATGGTTAGCACCTCGGGCGAGCGCTTCGAGGTGGCGATCCCCGCCTTCTCGCTCGACAGTCCGCACCAGAAGGTGCGCCTCAACTGAAGCCCGCGCGGGGGTCGCCCCGAGGGCCGCGAATAGGGAGCCGCTGGAACCGTGAACCTGGACAATCGCCGCAGCGTCGGCCGCCCGCTCGCCGAGGTCCGCCAGAGCGCTCGCCCCAGCCGGGCGGAGGCCGAGGAGGCGGTCCGCACGCTGATCCGCTGGGCCGGGGACGACCCCGCCCGCGAGGGGCTTCGCGGCACGCCCGCGCGGGTGGCGCGCGCCTTCGAGGAGTACTTCTCCGGCTACGCCCTCGATCCCGTCGACATCCTCCAGCGCACGTTCGAGGAAACCGACGGCTACGACGAGATGGTGGTGCTGCGCGACATCCGCTTCGAGTCCCACTGCGAGCACCACCTCGCCCCGATCATCGGCCGGGCCCATGTCGCCTACCTTCCGCACCATCGCGTGGTCGGAATCAGCAAGCTCGCCCGCGTCGTCGAGGTCTACGCCCGCCGGTTGCAGATCCAGGAGAAGATGACGGCGCAGATCGCCAATACCCTCCAGGAGGTGCTTGAGCCGCAGGGGGTGGCGGTGGTGATCGAGGCGATCCACCAGTGCATGACCACCCGCGGGGTACACAAGCCGGGGGTGGCGATGGTGACAAGCCGGATGCTCGGCGCCTTCCGCGACGACGCCACGACCCGCCGCGAGTTCTTGGCGATGATCGGCAATCCGCCGATCAGCTCGGCCGGGTACTGACCGCGCTCAGGTGACGATCGGCAGCCGTTCGATCGCGTAAGCGTGCGCGATCCGGCGCTTCAGCACCGGGTCCTCGATCTCCATCTCGAAGCGCTCGCCCCCCTCCATCGCCCCGCGCACCGGCTGGGTGCCGCAGAAGAGCACGGTGCCCGCGGGAAGCGCGCCCTCGGCCCCGGGGTAGCTCCGGATCAGGTTCTGGGGCGGGCGGGTAAGGGCGAGCGTCCCCTCCTGGTAGAGCCGGCGCCGGCCGTTGACGGTGACGTGGCTCCTCAGCACCAGCCGGTCCCAGTGCGCCGCGACCTCGTCGAAGGGCCACAGCTCGGGGGCGATCGGCTTGGGGCAGACCTGCTTCGAGACCGCCACCCCGTAAGCCTCGACCTCGCGGTCGGTGTGATCCGAGCCCACACCCACCCACAGCCCGCCCTCGAGCGCGACCAGCGCCGCCTCGATCTCGCCCGAGCTCGCCTCGCCGAGGACCTGGATACTGCCCGTGGTGGTGAGGAGCGAGGCCGACAGGCGGTAGTAGATCGGGATCGTGCTCGGCGGCGCCACCCCGAGGGCGGCCATCTCGTCGAGGTGCTTCCGCACCTCGGCCTCGTCGCGGCCGGTCATGCCGCCGCAGACGAGGGTGTGAAGCTGGACCTCCACCTCCTCGGTGCGGCCGCGGCGGGTCAGGAGAAACCGGAGACTCATCGCTTTCCCCTTGCATGGTTGCGGGTCTGCGCCGGCGCCGAGCATCGCGCGCCACGCCGTTCGCATCAAGCCCGTGGACAGGCGCCGGCGCCTTCGCCGATCATCCCCCTTCGCTCGGGCATCGGCGACAAGGCGCGGGAGGGACCGCCCGGACGTGATCGATTTCCGGCCCGTCTTCCTGATCATCGGCTGGCTTCTTTGCGCGCTCGCGCTGAGCATGTGCCTGCCGGCGCTCGCCGATGCTCTGGTCGGCCACGCCGATTGGCGGGTCTTTGTCGCTGCCGCCTCGGCGACGCTGTTCGTCGGGGGCGCGCTCGTGCTCACCTGCCGGGGCAGCGCGATCAACCTTTCCGTCCGCCAGGCCTTCGTGCTGACCACGCTCACCTGGTCCCTCCTCACCGCCTTCGCCGCGCTACCGCTTGTCTTCTCCGGCCTCGGCATGAGCTTCACCGACGCCTTCTTCGAGGCGATGTCGGGCATCACCACCACCGGCTCGACGGTGATCACCGCCCTCGACACCGCCCCGCCCGGCATCCTGCTGTGGCGGGCGCTCCTGCAATGGCTGGGGGGATCGGGATCATCGTCATGGCCATCGCGGTGCTGCCGTTCCTGAAGGTGGGCGGGATGCAATTCTTCCGCATGGAGTGGTCGGCCCAGGCAGAGAAGGTGGTGCCGCGGGCGGCGCAGCTCGCCACAGCGCTGGGGCTGATTTACCTCGCCCTTACCGCGGCTTGGGCGGGGGTGTGGCTGGCCGGCATGAGCGCCTTCGACGCCGTCGCCCACGCGATGACGACCATCGCCACCGGCGGCTTCTCGACCCGGGATGCCTCGATCGCCCACTACCAGAGTGCCGCCATCGACTGGATCATCACCGCCGGGATGTTCGTCGGCGGGCTGCCCTTCATCCTTTTCTGGCGAGTGCTCAGGGGCAGCCCCTGGATCCTGTTCCAGGACAGCCAGGTGCGCTGGTTCTTCTACATCGCCGGCGCGATGTCGCTGGCGACCGCGGCGTGGCTGTGGGCCGGGGGCCTCGTCGGCTCCGTCGAGGCGTTGCGTTACGCCGCCTTCAACGTGATCTCGGTGATGACCGGGACCGGCTACTCCTCCACCGACTTCGGCACCTGGGGCAGCTTCGCCACCGTGCTGCTCCTCTTCGCCATGTTCGTCGGCGGCTGCGCCGGCTCCACCACCTGCGGCATCAAGATCTTCCGCTTCCAGATGCTGTGCGAGCACCTGCGCGTGCAGCTCGCCCGGCTGGTGCGCCCCAACGGCGTGTTCATTCCCTACTGGAACCGCCAGCCGGTGCCGACGGCGGTGCTCAGCTTCTTCTACGTCTACCTGCTGTGCTTCGCTGGGCTGGCGATGGCGCTCGGCGCGCTCGGGCTCGACTTCATCACCAGCGTCTCCGGCGCGGCGACCGCGATCTCCAATGTCGGGCCCGGGCTGGGGCCGGTGATCGGGCCGGCCGGCACGTTCCAGGGCCTGCCCGACGCCGCCAAGTGGCTGCTCTCGGCCGGGATGCTCCTCGGCCGGCTCGAGCTGTTCACCGTGCTGGTCCTCTTGGCGCCCGGCTTCTGGCGCAACTGAGCGCCCAGGCCGGCCCTCAGCGGGTGACCACGAAGTCGCCGAGGTGGGTTCTAATCTGGCGGCCGAGCTCTCCGTCCAGGTCCTGGACCAGCGCGGCCGTCATCTCGAACCAGACTCGCTCGCGCTCGGCGAGCGAGATCCCCTCCTCGACGGTGCGGCTGCGGCTGGCATGGGCATTGATGAAGCCGAGCCGCGTGCCGCGTTCGCTCAGGATCTCAAGCATGACCTCGAGGTCGGCGTCATAGCGCTCGCCCTGGTCGCGGGTGAAGACACCGACGATGCCGCCGCGGGTGGGGAGGTGAGTTTCGACCACGGCGGCCCGCGAGATCACGAACCGGGCGACGCCGTCGGCGCCGTCGGCTCGCAGCCGGTCGCGCGCCCAGCTGGCCGCCGCCCTCGCCGGCGGGGTGGCGAGGCGGTGCTCGACGTTGGGCTCCTTGAAGGGTGGCTGGTAGCGGTCGTCGATCTCGAGTCGCGCGACCGCGAGCCGGATCGGCGGCAGGTGCGCGAACGAAAGCTCGGGCAGGGTGCGCGGCGGAGGCACCGTCTCGCAGGCGGCGAGGGCCGCGGCCAACGCCGCGAGGACAAGCATCCGCGCCGCGGTCTTGGGTGTTGCCATCATCCCGCCTCCATCGCCGAGATCGCTTCCGTCCGCCGAACCGATACTGCCCGCGTCGGGCTCAACCCGCAACGCGGCCGATCACGACCGCAGCAGTCGATCGAGGTCCTCCACGTCGAAGGCGAGAACGCTGCCGCAGAACTCGCAGGTGACGACGATTCGGCCGTCCACCCTCATGTCCTCGATCTCGGAGGACGAGAACGAGCGCAGCATCGACAGCACCCGCTCGCGCGTGCAGCGGCATTGCGGCTTGACCGGGTCGGGCGGGAAGGCGCGCACGCCCTCCTGGTGGAACAGGCGCCAGAGGATGGTTTCGGGGGCGAGGCGGCGATCGAGGAGCTCGGCCGGGGCGAGGCTCGCGGCCAGGATCGCGCCGCGGCGCCAGTCCTCCTCGGACTCCGCGCCGGCCCGGGCCCGCGCTCCGCCCTCGGGGGGGAGATGCTGGATCATCAGCGCGCCGGCGCGCCAGGGCGCGCCCGGGCCTTCGGCGCCCGGCCGGTCGGCAGCGAGCTGGATCAGGCAGTCGATCTGCTCGGACTGGCGGAAGTAGGCGTGCGCGCAGTCGGCGATCGTCGCTCCGGAGAGCTCGACAATTCCCTGATGGAGGTCGCTCTCCAGTCCCTGATCGACGGTGAAGGCCATGAAGCCCTGTCCGAGGAGCCGCGGCACGAGGGCGCCGCTTGCCGCCGCGGCCTCCAGCCCGGCCCCGTCGTAGGAGGCCATGCCGCGCACTTCGCCCCCGCTGGTGACGTCGACGGCGACCAGCTTGACCGGCCCATCGCCCTTGACCTGAAGCGAGAACACGCCCTCGAAGTCGAGCGCGCCGGCGAGGACCACCGCGAGCGCCACGGTCTCGCCGAGCACCTTCGCCACCGGACGGGGGTAGTCGTGGCGGGTGAGGATCCAGTCGACGGTCGGGCCGAGGCGCACCAGCCGGCCCCGAATCGCGCCCGCCTCGAGAAGGAAGGGAACGACCAGATCGTCCCGCGCGGCTGCGGGCGCGGGTTTCAGGGAGGGCTGCACTCGGGGGGCCTCGGTCGGGCTAGAGGAGGTCGTGCCTCAAGCACCATGTGAGGATACTCTTCTGGGCATGCAAGCGGTTTTCCGACTCGTCCCAGACCGCCGAGTGCGGTCCGTCGATGACCCGGTCGGTGACTTCGTCACCGCGATGGGCGGGCAGGCAGTGCATGAAGATGGCGTCCGGCTTGGCCCTCGCCATCAGCGCCTCGTCCACCCGGTAGGGCCGGAGCAGGGCGCGGCGCCGCTCGGCGTCCTTCTGGCCCATCGACACCCAGGTGTCGGTCACCACGCAGTCAGCCCCCGCTACGGCCGCCGCTGGATCGTCGGTGAACGCGATCTCGGCGCCCTCGCGCCGCGCCCGCTCGATGTCGGCTTTGGGGGGGCGAAGCGGCTCGGGGCAGGCGAGCCGAAGGGCGAATCGGAAGCGGGCCGCCGCCTGGATCCACGAGCGGGCGACGTTGTTGCCGTCGCCGCACCACGCCACCAGGCGACCGGCGATCGGCCCCTTGCGCTCTTCGAAGGTCATGACGTCGGCCATGATCTGACAGGGGTGAGAGGAGTCGGTCAGACCGTTGATCACCGGCACCTCGGCATTGACGGCCAACTCTTCAAGCCGGCTATCGAGGCCGGTACGGATCATGATCGCGTCGACGTAGCGAGACAGCACGCGGGCGGTATCGGCGATCGTCTCGCCCCGGCCGAGTTGCGACTCGGCGGTCCCCAGGACGACCACGTCGCCCCCCAGCTTTTTCATGCCGACCTCGAACGAGACGCGGGTGCGGGTCGAGGGCTTTTCGAAGATCATCGCCAGCACCCGGCCGGCGAGCGGCCGCGCGTCGCCCCCCGGCGGCGCGCCCCGCTTGAAGGCGGTGCCGGCATCAAGGATGCGGCGGAGCGTGGCCGCATCCAGTCCGCGGAGATCGAGGAAGTGCCGAGGCGCCGTCGGCGCCATCACCGCCGGCCCGGTGTGGCGAATCCCGCGGCGACGCAGTCGAGGATCGCGACCCCCTCGTCGATCTGAGTCTTCTCGACGATGAGCGGGGGATACACTCGCACCACGTTCTCGCCCGCGGTGACGAGGAGCAGGCCCTCGTCCTGCGCGTGTTGGACGACGTCGGCATTCGAGGGCACGCACTTGAGGCCGAGCATCAGTCCGCGCCCGCGCACCTCGCTGAAGACGGAGCCATGCTCGGCGACCAGGCCCTCGAGCCGCCAGCGGAGATGCACGCCCATCTTCTCGACCCGCGGCAGGAATCCGTCGGCGAGGATCACGTCGAGCACGGCGTTCGCTGCGGCGCAGGCGAGCGGGTTGCCGCCGAAGGTGCTGCCGTGGCTGCCCGCGGTCATATGCCGGCCGACCGCCTCGGTGGCGAGGCAGGCGCCCATCGGGAAGCCGCCGCCGATTCCCTTGGCCACTGCCATCACGTCGGGCTTCACCCCCGCCCACTCGTGGGCGAACAGCCTGCCGGTGCGGCCCATTCCGCATTGGACCTCGTCGAAGAAAAGTAGCAGGCCGAACTCGTCTGCCACTGCCCTTAGGCCCTTGAGATAGTCGGCCGAGGCGGCGCGGATTCCACCTTCGCCCTGCACCGGCTCGACGAGGATGGCCGCGGTCTCGCGCCCGATCGCGGCGCGCATCTCGTTGAGGTTGCCGAACGGCACCTGGTCGAAGCCGTCGACCAGCGGCTCGAAGCCCTTGGTGTGCTTCTCCTGGCGCCCGGCCGAGATGGTGGCGAGGGTGCGCCCGTGGAAGGCGTTGGTGCAAGTGATCACGCGGTAGCGCTCGGGGTTGCCGGTCGAGTCATGATAGCGGCGGACTGCCTTCAGCCCGCACTCGACCGCCTCGCCGCCCGAGTTGCAAAAGAAGACCGTGTCGGCGAAGCTGCGCTCGACTAGGCGCCGGGCGAGGCGCTCCTGCCCGGGGATGCGATAAAGGTTGGAGCAGTGCCAGAACTTCGCCACCTGCTCGGTGAGCGCCTTGACTAGGTGGGAATGGGCGTGTCCGAGCGCGGTGACCGCGATTCCGGAGGCGAAATCGAGGTAGCGGCGCCCCTCGGTCGAGTAGAGGTAGGCGCCCTCGCCCCGCTCGAAGGCAAGGCTGGGAGAGCCGTAGGTCGGCATGATGGCGGAGATCACGTTCCTCTCCTTGCGCGTCGGGGTGGCCGCGGAGGCGCGGGGAAAGTGCTCGAATATCGGCCAATCCGGCGGTGAGTCAATGCCCAGCCCCCGGCCCGCCGCAGCTACGGCTCGAGCTTGTAGCCGCTCCGCAGGAGGGCCCACACGGGGAGAAGGAGCGCTGCATCGACCATGGCAAGCACGCCCGCGCCAGTTGACCGCACCGATTTGTCGTACCCTGGGTGCGGGGCCTCGTTCGCGGGGGCGTCATTCCGTTCGCTCATGGCCGCGATTATCGCTGGGCGCCCGGGACCCGCAAGGGGCCGCGCCCGTCCGCTGGCTGGGGCGGGGGGCGCCGTGCCATGCTGGCAACATGGGGGGACGGGAATCGGGGACGGGCGGGGGCAGGCGCCGAGGGCCGCGCCGGGCGAGCGCGGCGGCGCTCGAGGCGGCGGCGCTCGTCTATCTCGGCCGCTACGCCGCCACCGCGGCGAGCCTGCGCCGGGTGCTGATGCGCCGGGTGGAGCGCTCGGTCCGTGCCCATGGCGGCGAGCGCGCCGCGGGCGCCCGCCTGGTCGAGGTCCTGATAGCCCGGCTCGCGGGCGCGGGCCTCCTCGACGATCGCGCGACCGCCCGCGCCGCCGTGCGCAGCCTCCACGCGAGGGGAACCTCGCGCCGCCACATCGCCGCCAGGCTCAGGCAGAAGGGGGTGGCGCCGGAATGGATCGGGGAGGCGCTCGCGGCGCTGGCCGAGGAGTCACCCGAGCCCGAGTTGGCCGCCGCCTTCGCCTATGCCCGCCGCCGCCGCCTCGGCCCCTACCGCCAGGGGCCGGCATCCGCCGCCCGGCGTGAGAAGGACCTCGCCGCGCTGGCGCGGGCAGGCTTCCCGCTCGACATCGCCCGCAAGGTCCTGGAGGCGGAGGAGGCGCCCTAGGCGCGCTCCCCGCCGCGTCCGCCCTCCAGTGGCCGTTCTGCCGTTCCGGGCGTGCCCTCCTCGCGCTCGAGCCTGAGGCGCGCCGGCGGCGCGCCACCGTCCTTGTCGACCCCGAAGTAGATCGTGCGGTGGGGGAAGGGGATCTCGATGCCGAGCTCGTCGAAACGCCGTTTCATGCGCCGGTTGAACTCGCGCCCCACTTCCCACTGCTTGATCGGCCGGGTGGTGATCCGCGCCTTTATGATGACCGCTGAGTCGGCGAAGGCGTCGAGCCCCAGCACCTCGAAGCCGGGATCGAGGATCAGCGGGCCGAAAGCGGGGTCGGCGCGCATCTCCCGGGCGATCCCCTTCAGCACCTCGACCACCGCGTCGTAGTCCTCGCGGTAGGCGATGCCGACCTCGAACACGTAGCGCGAGTAGTCCTTGGTCATGTTGACCACGGTGTCGACCGTGCTGAAGGGGATGATGTGGACGTTGCCGGCGAGGTCGCGAAGGCGGATGGCGCGGATCGAGAGGGCCTCGACCACGCCGCTGTGGTTGCCGGCTTGGATCACGTCGCCGACCGAGACCGCGTCGTCGAAGAGCAGGAAGGCGCCGGTGATCACGTCCTGCACGAGCTTCTGCGAGCCGAAGCCGACCGCTAGGCCGACCACCCCGGCGCCGGCCAGGAGCGGCCCGATGTTGACCCCGAGCTCGGAGAGGACGATCAGGGCGACGAGGGCGACCAGCACCACCAGGAAGGCGTTGCGCACCAGCGGGAGGAGGGTCCGCGCCCGCGCGCTCCGAACCACCTGCTGGCCGTTGTCGTCGGTGCGGTTGAGATAGCGCTGGATCGCGGTTGCCATCGACTCCCACACGATCACGGCGATCACCAGCACCAGGGCGATGTTGAAGGCGCTGCCGATCAGGCGCTGGCCGAAGCGGGTGCCGAGCCAGGCGAAGGACTCGACCCCCCAGGCCTGGAGCACGGAAAGCGCGGCGATGAATGCGACCAGGGCCTGGACGAAGAACTGCAACCCCGAGAGGTAACGGTTCGCTCGCGCCTCCAGCCCCGGATACTGGGCCTTGAGATCGCCGCCGATCGCGAACATCCGCGCGGTCACGCGCCGGATCCCGGCCGAGGCGAGGCGGGCGAGGGCGAGAATGATCGCGGTCAGCACGGTGGCGCGAGCGACGTACTCGAACCCGCCTTCCACTTCGAGCGCCCAGACGAGGTAGATTGCCACCACATAGAGCACCGCAAGCACGTGCCAGATGTCGGCCAGCCGCTGGCGCAGCGCTCGCAGCACCGGCACCGCCCCGGGCTCGCCGGCCTCGCCCCGGATCAGGCGGCCGATCTCGCCCCGGTTCTGCAGCACCAGCACGACCGCCATCGCGGTGAGCGCGAAGCCGGTGAGTTTGCGGATCGTCGCGTAGAGCGCCGGGTCGAGGCCCAGGAGCAGCGCCGCCTCGGCGGTGAAGAAGCCGGCCACGCCGACGGTCGCCAGCCGCCGCACCCAGATGACGACATAGTTGGCCGTCTCGTCGTCGAGGGGGATCAGCCGCAGGCCGGGCGTGCGCGGCATCATCGTCATGCGGGCCAACGCCATCACGACCAGGACCGCGAGATAGGCGTTGATGGCCGCGACCACCACCAGGCGGGCGAGGAGGGCCGCCTCGGCGACCGAGAGGGCGGCGTGCGCGGCGCCGCCGAAGGCGGCTGCCGGAACCAGCTCGAGCACGGTGCGGATGAGGAGGATCGGGACCTTGAGGAGCAGACTCTCTGCCTTGCGGTTCTCGACCACCTCCATCGCCGGCCTGAGCGCACGGCGCGTGATCGCCTCGGCCAAGAGGCCGGCGGCGAAGACCAGGAAGAGACGGAGAAGGATGCCGAGCCACCGCTCGCGGGTCGGCGGATCGCCGAGGCTCGCCCGGATCGAGGAAGCCAGTCGGGGAGCATCGGCCAGGAGGTCGGCGAGCGCGACGAGCGCGCTGCCCAGCGCCCCCACCCGCCCGGAGACGGCGCCGATCACGCCGCCCACCGCCTCGGCCGGGCTCGGCACCTCGGCCTCGGTGCCGGCCATGCCGCGGGCGGCGAGGAGGGCCCGGAGGTCGGCGATCAGGCGGTTGCGGGCGTCCTCGTTCTCGAGGGTCGCGAGCAGTGCCTTGATCTCGGCGTCACTGACCGAAGCCCCCGCCCCCGTGGCAGGGCCGGCCGCCGGCGCCTGGGCGGCACCGGCAAAGATTCCGACGAGCAGGGCGAGGAGGATCGCGGCCAGGCGGCCGGCGATGCCGGCGGCGCGCGAGTGCCTTGCAATGGACCGCATGGAAAAGGAGATTAGCCGCAAGGCGCCGGGCCGGCCATAGGCTTCGCTCCTGGCGCGGCCGGGTGGGCGCAGGGCGGGGCGAGCGAGGGACGAGCCATGGAGACGACGTCAATCACGGTCGAGGTATCGGCCGGCGAGTTGATCGACAAGATCGCGATCCTCGAGATCAAGTGCGAGCGGATCGTCGACGCCGCCAAGCTTGCCAACGTGCGCCGCGAGCTGGCCGCGCTCGCCGCGGTGCGCGCGGCCGCGCTTCCCTCCTCGGCCGAGCTCGATCGCCTCAGCGCCGAGCTCAAGGTGGTGAACGCCCGGCTGTGGGAGATCGAGGACGAGATCCGGGACTGCGAGCGACAAAAGGACTTCGGCCCCCGCTTCGTCGAGCTCGCCCGCGCCGTGTACCGGAACAATGACGCGCGCGCCGCCCTCAAGCACCGAATCAACCGGCTCCTCGGCTCGCGCCTGGTCGAGGAGAAGTCCTACCGGCCCTATTGACGCCGACTTCGCGTCAGTAGCCTCCGCCGCCCCCTCCGCCTCCGCCATCGGAACTGTTGACGAAGGATGTCGCCGGGGTGGTGCCCGCCGCGATGTGCTCGCAGCCGGCGAGTCCGAGGGCGAAGGCAATCAGTACCGCGGCGAGCCCCGCCTGCAATCGCCTCATGGCCATGCCTCCCGTACAGGGATCGCCAATCCCTCACCGGAATCAACAGGAGTCGGGGCGAATTGTTCCCGAGCCGCTCGCGGCTGGCGCACGCTCGGGTCGCGGACCGAGGGAATTTCCCGGCCGCGGTCGGCACTCGCCACCCGCCGCTAAAGCAGGTCGATCGGGATCTTGAGGTAGGTGACGCCGTTGTCCTCGGCCGGCGGGAACTTGCCCGCCCGCATGTTGACCTGCACCGAGGGGATGATGAGCGTCGGCATGCCGAGGGTGGCGTCGCGCTCGGTGCGCATGGCGACGTACTCCTCCTCGCTGATGCCCTCGCGGACATGCTTGTTGAGGGCCCGCTGCTCGCCCACCGTGCTCTCCCACCTGTGCTCGCGCCCGCCCGGGGCGTAGTCGTGACAGATGAACACCCGGGTCTCGGGCGGGAGGGCGAGGATGCGCGCGATCGAGCGGTACATCGTGTGGGCGTTCCCGCCCGGGAAGTCGCAGCGGGCGGTGCCCGAGTCGGGCATGAACAGGGTGTCGCCCACGAACACCGCGTCGCCGATGTAGTAGCTCATGCAGGCGGGCGTGTGCCCGGGCGTGTGCAGCGCCACGCCGGCGAGGTTGCCGATCCGGAACTCCTCGTTGTCGGCGAGGAGCCTGTCGAACTGCGTTCCGTCGGCCGAAAAAGAACGTTCGACGTTGAAGATCGTTTTCCAGGTCGCCTGCACCTCGCGGACGTGCTCGCCGATGGCGATCATCGCGCCCAGCTCTCTCTTCAGGAACGGCGCGGCGGAGATGTGATCGGCATGGATGTGGGTCTCGAGGATGACCTCGACCGTGCGGCCGCGGGCGCGGACGAAGTCGCGGATGCGCTCGGCCGAGGCGGTCGAGGTGCGCCCCGAGGCCTGGTCGAAGTCGAGGCAGGCATCGATGATCGCCGAGCGATCCGAGCCGGGATCGGAAACCACGTAGGAGACGGTCGAGGAGCCCTCGTGCAGGAAGGCATCGACCCGCGGCGGATTGTTGTCCATGCTGCCTCCCGTCCCCGGGGCCGCCCGCCGACGGCGGCATTCCGAGGATCACATTCGCGAATTATTATAGTGCGACCGAATTCGATTTCACAGCCCGCATGCCCGGCCCCCATGGCCTTCGCCGGCGCCGCGGCTCCGAACGGAAGGAACGAAACCGTGCTCCTGGCCGACTTTCCCCGCGTGCGGCTCGCGCATGTGCCGACGCCGCTGGAGGCGATGCCCAATCTCTCGCGCCAACTCGGCGGTCCAGCGCTCCTCGTCAAGCGCGACGACTGCACCGGCCTCGCGCTCGGCGGCAACAAGGCCCGCCAGCTCGAGTTCTACCTCGGCGAGGCGATCGCCCAGGGGGCGGACACGGTCATCACCACCGGCGCGGTGCAGTCCAACCACTCGCGCATGACCGCGGCGGCGGCGCGCAAGCTGGGGCTCGGCTGCGAGATCCAGATCGAGGACCGGGTCGCGGAGCGGGGCCTCGCCTACCGCGCCTCGGGCAACATGCTCCTCTACCGCGTCTTCGGGGCGAGGCTGCATCCCTTTGCCGAGGGCGAGAACGAGCGCGGGGCGGACGCGAACCTGGAGTTGATCGCCGGGCGGGTGCGGGCCGCGGGTGGCCGGCCCTACGTCATCCCGCTGGGGCCCGAGCATCCGCCGATCGGGGCGCTCGGCTACGTCGACTGCGCACAAGAGCTGCTCAAGCAGGCGCGGGAGACGGGGATCGAGATCGACACCGTCGTCGTTGCCTCGGGCAGCGCCTCCACCCATTCGGGGCTCCTCGCCGGGCTCCGCGCGCTGGAAAGCCCGGCGAGGGTGTGCGGCATCTGCATCCGCCGGCGTGGCAACGCCCAGGCCGAGCGGGTGCTGATGCGCGCCCGCATGGTCGCCGATCTCCTCGGGCGGCCCGGATTGGTGCGAGCCGACGACGTGTGGGTCGAGGACGGGTTCCTCGGCCCCGGCTACGGCCAGCCGACGGCCGAGATGCGCGAGGCGACCGCGCTTGCTGCCCGGCTCGAGGGGCTCCTCGTCGATCCGGTCTATACCGGCAAGGCCCTGGCCGGGCTGATCGGGCTGGTGCGTCGGGGCGCCTTCACGGCCGGCGCCAACGTCGTCTTCCTGCACACCGGCGGCACGCCCGCCCTCTTCGGCTATCCCGAGCTCTTCGCCGAAGGAGGGGAGGGAACGGGGTCGCCCGGCGCCGCCATCGCGTAGAGCCACATCGGGCGGCCCTCCGCATCCTCGGCGGTTACGGTCTGGAGGATCGCCAGTCCGGCGCGGCGAATCTCGCCCACCCACCAGTCGGGTGGGCGCACGGTGAGGTGCAGGGGCTGGCCCAGCGTCGCCGGCCCGAAGCGGTCGTCGAAGAGGGCGATGCCGAGGAAGACGAACCGGCGGGCGGCCGCGCGGAGGTTGGCGAGCACCGCTGGCACGTGGCGGGTGGGGATGTGCTCGAGCACGTCGGTGCAGAGGATCGCATCGAAACTCCACTTGATGTCCTCGCGCCGCCACAGGCAGCCGACGCTGAGCACGCGCTCGCGGATCGGGTCGAACCAGGGGTCGAGGCAGTTGGCGGCGATGTCGAAACCGTGGACGTCGAACTCGCCCGGGTGGTGCTCGATCAGCCGGCGCATGACCTTGCCGGAGCCGCAGCCAGCGTCGAGCACGCTTTGCACCCCGAGCCGGCGGAGCCAGTCGACCAGGCCGAGCCGATCGAGCGCGACCAAGCCGGGCGAGACCCGCCGGTAGTCCTCGCAGCGCCACATGGTGCGGTATTTGAGCGCCTCGGCGACCCGCTCTGATCGGTCGGTCATCGCTCTACGCCCCCGTCGTCGGCCCGCCGGCCCGCAACCAGCGCGCCCAGCCGCTCCGCCACCTCTGCCATCACTGGGCCCCAGGCGCCCGCCTCTCGCTGGCGGACGAGGGTCATGCTCGGATACCAGGGGCAGTCGCTCCGCCCGAGGAGCCAGCGCCAGCTCGGAACCGGGGGAAGAAGCGTCCACACCGGGCGTCCGAGCGCGCCCGCCACGTGCACGGTCGCGTTGTCGATCGAGATCACGAGGTCCAGGGCCGCCACCTGGGCGAAGAAGGACTCCATGTCGGCGAGCGCGTCGACCGCGGGATCGAGGACGATCTCGAGGCCGGTTTCGGCG
Source organism: Pseudomonadota bacterium (assembly GCA_016202695.1). Taxonomy (GTDB): domain Bacteria; phylum Pseudomonadota; class Alphaproteobacteria; order JACQOE01; family JACQOE01; genus JACQOE01. The sequence goes on from JACQOE010000074.1 coordinate 47,584, forward strand.
CGAAATCGCGCGATCTCCTCGGCCACGGGGCCGTACTGGAGGCTGACGAAGCGGATGCCTTCCTGCCCAAGCACCGGCAGCCAATCGGCCAGCGCGGTCGAGCGCGCCGCGCCCTTGCTCTTTCTCGTCCCGCCCCGCCAGGAGAGGCCGACGAGCATCTTGTCGCCGGCCCCGGCTTGGTAGGTCGCGCGCATCGCCGTCGCCCGATCCGAATCGGCCTTCAGGTACGGCCCGGGCTTGGGAATGCGGGTCGGGTCGGGTCGGAGGATCGGGAGCAGGTCTTCGAGGCTCGCCTGAAAAGCGATGTCGGCGCCGCGGCAGCGTTCGTCTGCGGGCTCGCGCCGCGCCACGACCTCGATGCCAGGGAAGGAGCGCGCGTAAATCCCGCTCATGCGCCGGTCGCCCTCCAGCACCACGCGGGCGCCAGCCGCAAGGAGGTCGGGCACGAGCGAGACGAACTGCACCTCGTCGCCGATTCCCTGCTCGCACCAGAGGAGGAGCGTGCGCCCGGCGACCGGCTCTCCTTGCCAGCGGGGGAGCCGCACATGTCGGAGCCGGGCGCGATAGTCGGAGGTGCGCCGGCGCCACTCGGCGCCCCGCCAGCCGTCGGCGAAGTCGCCTTGGAGGAGCTTCATCTGGGCGAGGTTATTGTGGGCCTCGGGGTAGTCGGGAGCGAGGGCGAGGGCGCGGCGGAAGTGGGCCTCGGCGCGGGCGAAGTCGCCCTCGTGCAGGAGCAGGGTGGCGAGGTTCGAGTGTGCCTCGGCGAGCGAGGGATCGATGGCGAGCGCCGCCTCGAAGCAGCCCTTGGCGCGGGCGCCCTCTCCCGCCTCGTCGAGCACGTTGCCGAGATTGAGGCGGGCGAGCGCGGAGGCGGGCGCGAGCGCGACGGCTCGCTCGAGGGCGACCCTGGCGGACGTCGTCTCGCCGAGGGCGGCGGCGGCGACGCCGAGGTTCATGTGGGTTTCGGCGTCTTCGGGAGCGAAGGCGAGGGCCTGGGCAAACGCCTCCTTCGCCGCCTCGGGCCGGTCGGCGGCGAACGCCGCCCGGCCGAGGGCCCGCCAAGCCTCGGCGTTGCTCGGCGCCGCCTCGGCCCAGGCGCGAAAATGGGGAATGGCCTCGCCGGCGAGACCGGCTTGCATGAGGAGGCGGCCGGCGCCGGCGTGCGCCTTGCGCGGGTCCGCGGCACGAGCCGCCGCCGCAGCGAAGCTCGCACGCGCGGCTTGCGTGTCGCCCAGCCGGAGCCGACATTCCCCCAGCCGGAGATGCGCCTCGGCGAGGCCGGGGGCGCGGGCGACGGCCGCAGCGAAGGCCTTGGCCGCGTGCCCGAGTTCGCCCCTGAGCAGCGCGAGGCGCCCAAGCGTGTACCAGTAGCCGGCGTTATCCGGGGCGAGTGTGATCGCCTCTTTGAGCCTCTCCTGGGCGGCGTCGAGATTCCCTTGCCGGTGCTGGATCAAAGCCATCAGGTTGAAGGCGGCGGCGTCGACGGGACGGAAGGCGAGCGCCTCGCGGCAAAGCCGCTCGGCCTCCGCGATCCGGCCGGCGTGGAAGGCCGCCTCCGCCCGGGCCAGGGCCGAGGGGGGCGGCATGGCGCGCCCAGCCGCGGTTTCTTCGCTCGCCTGCATCGGGGTCGCTCGCTCCTCCAGGCGGGTTGAACGAACCGGGCGCGCGCGCCTCGCCGAGGCCCATGCGCACCTCGCGCCCAGTGCCAATCAAGGCGAGTTTCGACCGGCCTTAGTTAACGAAGGGTTGATAGGACCGGGGTCGTGTCCCTGGGCGTGGTGTAGGAGCGCGAGCGGGTGGTAGCGCGAAGCCTTTGCAGCGAGTACGGTGTTCCGCCGCGAGTTGACATCTCCCCTCGCGATAAAAGGCTCGATCTACAGCAACTCGGCCGCGTAATAAAGGCTAGACTACGGGGCGCGGCCTGGGTCAGGCGACCTCCGGCCCGCCCTCGTCACCCGTTGTGGATGTAAGCGAGCGAATCCCTCGACAGGCGCTCGCAGCCAGAATCGGTGAGCAGCACGGTCTCGCCGGGAACCACGGCCAGGCCCTTCTCGTCGTCGCGCACGTCCATGTGCAGGAAGAACACCATGCCGGGCTCGGCGAGCACGGGGTTGCCGCGGTAGAACATCGGCCAGTCCATCCAATTGGGCTGGAAGGTGGCGCCCAGCGAGTAGCCGCAGGCATTGAGCCTTCCCTTGGCATAGGGGGTGCGTTCGATCGTCCGCAGGTAAGCCTCGAACACCTCGCCGACCGGACGCCCGGGCCTGAGCGCGGCCTCGCAGGCCTCGAGGCAATCGAGCCCTATCCGGTGCATCTCTGCGTGTTGGCGGTTGGGCCGGCCCACCTTGAGCGTGCGCATGAGGCAGGCGTGATAATGCTTGTAGACGCCGGCGAACTCGAGGGTGAGCTGGTCGTCGTCGGTGAGGTGCCGGCGGTCGGACTGGGTCCGCACCAGCAGGGCCGCGCCGCCCGAGCCGATGATGAACGTGTTGCCGGGATAGTCGCCGCCGCCACGGAACACCGCCCCCTGCATCGCCGCCAGGATGTCGCCCTCGAACGCCCCCGGACGCGCCAGCCTCACCGCTTCCGCCAGCGCCGCGTCAGCCAGCTC
>JACQOE010000077.1 GCA_016202695.1 Pseudomonadota bacterium
ACCTTCTTCATCGCCGGGATGGTGAACGAGCCAGTAGTCACCACGTTGGCCGCGGCGCTGCCCGAGAGCATGCCGAAGAAGGCGCTCGCCACCACCGCCGTCTTGGCCGGCCCACCGACGGTGCGCCCGGTCAGCGCCCGCGCGAGGTCGGTGAAGAAGGTGCCGGCGCCCGAGGCCAGAAGCAGCGAGCCGAAGAGGACGAACAGGAAGATGAAATTGGCGGCGACGGCGACGGGAGCGTTCCAGATGCCGTCGACGGTGAGATAGCTTTGCTCGATGATCCGATCGAGCGGAAAGCCCTGGTGGTAGAAGGGCTCGGGCAGCCGGTCACCAATCAACGCGTAGACGATGAAGGCAAGGGTGAGCCAGATCAGCACCCACCCCACCGTGCGCCGGGCCGCCTCTAGCACGACTACGAGGATGCCGATGCCGAGCACCCACTCGACGAGAAGGAGGGGCTCGACGTAGGTGAAACGGCTGGCGATGTACTCGGCGCTGAGCATGAGGTAGGCGCAAGCGCCGACGAGGACGAGGACAAGGGCTCCGTCCCAAGCGACGCGAAGGTAACGCCGCGCGGCGAGCGCGGCGACCGCGTCGTCCCCGAACAGCACGGCCAGGGCGAAGGCGAGATGGGCCGGATAGTGGATCTCCTGGCGCGGTGGGCCGATCCCCGGATAGCCGGTAACCAGGTGATAGATCGACATCGCCACGGCGACCGCCGCGACGACCGCACCGAGACCGAAGGTCCTGCCCTCGCCGGGCTCTCCTGCCATGACCATCCTTCCCCGGTGCGCGCGGGCCTCGGCCGGCGGGCTGGCCGCCGGCGCCGTGCGGGCCCGGGATTCGTCCCCGGGCCGGCGCGGCTAGTCTCGGACTCCGCTCACTTGACGGCGCCGACCTCGCGGTAAAGGCGCGCCGCCCCCGGGTGGAGCGCCACGCCCTCGATAGAAGCCATCTCCTTGACGCTGAGCGTCTTGAGCCCAGCGTGGATGGCGCGGACATCGTCGAGACGGTCGACAAGCGCCTTGGTAATCCAGTAGGCGTGGTCGTCGGACATCTTCTCGTTGACGATGACGATGGTGGCCGCCCCGATCGAAGGCACGTCCTTGTCCTGGCCCTTGTAGGTCCCCGCCGGCAGCACCGCGCGCGAGATGCCGAGGTTGATGCGCTTGATCTTCTGAAACGCCTCGTCGCCAACCGGAAGGAGCTTGATCGGCAGCGCCGCCCCGGTCTCCTCGATGATCCCCATGGGATAGGTCGACGTGGTCATGAAGCCGACCGCACGGCGGTCCTTCATCGCCGAGGAGCCGGCCTCGGTGCCGCCGCGAACCGCGACCTTCAGGTCGTCCTCGCTCAGGCCGTAAGCGGAGAGCACCCACTGGAAGAGGATGGTGGTCCCCGCGCTCAGAGGCTGAAGCGCGAAGGGCTTGCCCTTGAGGTCGGCGACCGTGTTGACGCCGCTCTCGCGCGCCACCGGGATCTGCATCACGTTGTCCCAGAGGTTGGCGAGACTGCGAACGTTGGTGATTTTCTCCTTGAAGGGCGGCTCGGGTACCGCGGCCATGGTCGCGGTGATGGTGTAAATGAAACCGGCTTCGGCCTTGCCGGTGGAGACCGCGATGATGTTGGAGTTGGCTCCGCCAAGTCCGCCGCTTCCCTTGGTGCCGGCGTCGCTCAGCACCTTGCCGAGCCCGACCGAGATCGCATACCACACCCCGCCGGTGTTGCCGCCGAGGACCGTCACCTTCTCCGGCGCCGAGGCCGCGACCGCGGGCGGCGCACCCGCCACCACCGGGACCAGCAGGGCCAGACCGCCGACAAGACCGACAAACACGTTGCGATGTGTCATCGACGATGTCCTCCTAGTCACGCGCATCGCCGGGGAGGCCGCCCTCCCGGAACGAGGCGTCGTTCGTATCTTGCTATCCAATACGCCTAGCTGCCGCTCGGGCAAAGCCCTCATCCCTGCGGCACGTCGTTGCGGTCGAGGTTCGAGCGAATCATCCGACCGAAAAACCCCCGCGCCACCGCGCTTTCTGGACCGTGGCCGAGGTCTTTCCTGCGATTTCCGTCGAGCGTAACGAAGGGGGAGCGTGCGTGTCAACGAAGGAACCCGGCGCCGCGCCGAAGGCGATGCGGCCCCGAGAGGCGACGTGGGAGGTCGCGCTTGCGGAGCGGCTCGGCCCTCCCGCTCCGTCCGGGGCGCGCCGGTCTCGCGCGCTCGACATCGCCGACGGCGCGCTCCAATATGTGGCGACGGATCGCAGGGCCATGCGTGCGCCCGGGGGCCGCGGACCGGGACCGGAAAGCGAGGGCCGACGATGAGCAAGATCGTTTACGGCAAAGAGGTCTACACCACGCTCGAGGAGCTGGTCGCGCCCGGCCGAACGGCGGTGCTGGTCGTCGACATGCAGAACGACTTCTGCCATCCGGAGGGCTCGGGCGCGGCCCGCGGACGGAGCCACCAGGGCGCCTGGAGGATCGTGCCCCGCCTCGCGAGCCTGCTGGAGAGCGCCCGCGCGTGCGCGGTTCCGGTGGTCTACTGCCTGAACACCCAGCGCCCGAACGCCCTCTATCTCTCGCCGGCGGAACTCGGGCGGCGGATGAAGAAGTCGGGCGGCGACCCGCTGCTGTGGACGATCGAGGGCTCCTGGGGCCATCGGGTGGTCGACCCGATTGCCCCCAAGCCCGACGACTTCATCGTGCTTAAGCATCGGCCGAGCGCCTTCCATCAGACCGACCTCGAATTCATCCTCCGCAATCTCGGGATCGAGTCGGTGATCGTCACCGGCGTCGGCACGCGGGGCTGCGTCGAGTCGACCGCGCGCGACGCCCAATCGCGCGACTTCTACATCTTGATCCCCGAGGACACGACGGCGAGCCAGCGCCCGGAATGGTACGAGGCGGCGATCCTGCTGATGCGGACCCTGTACCACTGGGTGGGCCCTTCGGCGGAGATCGAGGCGGCATGGGCCGCGGCCCGGGCCGACGCGGGAGCCGCGTCCGCGGCGGCGCGCGCCTGAACCGGGATCGGGCCAGCCGGTAAGAGCCCGGGAAGCGGGGGATCGATCGTGCGGCCGGGTCTGCCTGCACCCGTTCGTGGTTGGGTGCCGCACCGGATCGGCGTTCTCGACCGGGCGCGGGCCTATATCGGCGACGGCGCCGGCGCGTGGAAGGCGACCGGCACCGAGATCGTCGAGCATGACCTCAAGTCCGGGCACCTTTCCTGAGCCCGCCCGACCCGCCGCCCGGGGATCGCCGTCCGGTCGCGACATCCCTGCGCGCAGTGAGATGCCTCGCGCGGCCGGCCGGCGCCTTGCCGGAAGCGGGCCGAGGCCACGCGCCGGCCCTGTAACAGTCTGTAACAGAAGGGATCGTGGCCTGTCATATCCCGGTTACCCGGGGCGATTAGCCTGCCGAGATGGGCAAGGAACAGCGGGTTCGCCTTGTTCCTGCCTTCGATGCTAACGGTCAAGGACACCGGCCCATGAGTTCCGGCAGCACGATGCCATGGCGAGATCGCCCGGCCGCCCGGCGGCACCTCCTCTATCTCGTGCCCTTGGCCATATTCGGCGTGATCGCCGTTGCCGGGGGCCTCGGGCTCGGCCTCGACCCGTCGGAGGTTCCCTCGGTGCTGATCGGCAAGAGCGTGCCCGAGTTCAGCCTGCCACCGGTCAGGGGCCGCGCCCTGGGCCTTTCGTCTGCCGACCTCAAGGGCGAGGTTTCGCTGGTCAACGTCTTCGCCTCCTGGTGCACGTCCTGCCGCGCGGAGCATCCGGTGCTGATGCGCGTCAAGGCCGAGGGCCTGGTTCGGCTGCACGGGATCAACTACAAGGACAAGCCCGAGGACGCCGCGAAGTGGCTCGACGGGCTCGGCGACCCCTATACCCGCACCGGCGCCGATCTCGACGGGCGGGTGGCCATCGACTGGGGCGTCTACGGCGTGCCCGAGACGTTCGTGATCGACCGGCAAGGCCGCATCACCCACAAGCACATCGGCGCCATCACGCTGAAGGCCCTCGACGACGTCATCCTGCCGCTGGTCGCCGACCTCCGGTCCAAGCCGGCGGAGGCGGAAGCGTCGGCTAAGACCTCGCGGTGAAACGGCCGCATGTACGAACGAGTCCCGGACCCGCCACCGGTCCCGGCCGGTCCGGCCTTGACCCGGTCCGCCCGGGCCTGCAGGATTCGTCGCCCATGTGGATCGGGCGGCGGCCGATTTCCGGACCGAAGTTCCGGGCGGGCCAGTGCGCCTTGCTCCACCTCCGCCTCGCCGAGCGGGGAAACGGCACATTGATGCGGGTGAGCCTCCGTTCCTGAACATGCCCGACATCTCGACCCTGGGTGCTATCACAGCGTTCGGCGCGGGAATCGTTTCGTTCCTGTCGCCCTGCGTCCTGCCTCTGGTTCCCGGGTACGTTTCCTACATCGCCGGGCAGTCTCTGGCCGGAAACGAGCTGCGGGACCGGGACCTCCGCGACCGTGGGGCGGCGGTGGTGCTCGCAACCTTCTTCGTGCTCGGCTTTTCGACCGTGTTCATCCTCCTCGGGGCGAGCGCCAGCGCCGCCGGCCGGCTTCTCCTCTCCTACCGCTACGAGACGAACCTCGTCGGCGGCGCAATCGTGATCGGCTTCGGGCTCTTGATGATGGGGGCCGTGCGCGTGCCCGTGCTCGGGCGCGATTTCCGCTTCCACGCCAGCCTCAAGGGCGGGCGGCCCTTCCCCGCCTATGTGCTCGGGCTCGCCTTCGGCTTCGGCTGGACGCCCTGCATCGGCCCGGTGCTGGGGGCGATCCTCACCGCCAGCGCGGTCTCGGCCACGCTCGCACAAGGCGTCGGGCTCCTGGGTTTCTATTCGCTCGGGCTCGGCGTCCCCTTCCTTGCCGCGGCCTTGTTTACGGAGACATTCCTCGCCCGCATGCGGGCGGTTCGCCGGCACGGCGCCAGGCTGCAACTGGCGGCCGGGGGCGTGATGGTGATCATGGGGCTGGCCATGGTCACGGGCCGGCTCACGGCCTTCTCGTACTGGATCCTCGAGACGTTTCCCGCTTTCGCAACCGTGGGCTAGCCGCGGCGGGCCGCTTACCCCGGCGCCCCCTATCGGGGCAGCGTGACCTCGACGCGGAGACCCCCTTCGGGGCGATTGGAGAGCGCGATCTCGCCACCGTGGGCGTGGATGACCGTCCGGGCGATGGTCAGTCCGAGCCCGACCCCGCCGGTTTCGCGGCTGCGCGAGACTTCCACCCGGTAGAACGGCCTGAACACGTGTTCGAGCTTCTCGCCGGGAATACCCGGGCCGTCGTCGGTGACGACGACGCGCGCGCCGTCACGATCCACCGCCACGGCGACGTCGGCTCGTCCCCCGTACTTGACCGCATTATCGATCAGGTTGGCGAGCGCGCGCTTCAACGCGATCGGATGGCAGTCAAAGGGAATCCGCGCGCCCGTGTCGCACCTGACCGGCCGGCCGGCATCCACCATCTCGTCGCAGATAGTTCCGACGAGGGCCGCCAGATCGACCCGCTCGAGCGGCTCCTCGGTGGCATCCTCCCGGGCAAAGGAAAGGGTCGAGGTGACCATCCGCTCCATCTCGTCGAGATCGGCGAGCATCTTGGCGCGCTCCGCCTCGTCCTCGACGAACTCGGCGCGGAGCCGCATGCGCGTGATCGGCGTGCGGAGGTCGTGCGAGATCGCCGCCACCATCTGCGTGCGATCCTCGACGAAGCGCCGCAGCCGTCCCTGCATCTCGTTGAAGGCCCGCGCCGCCTGGCGCACCTCGCTCGGGCCCTCTTCGGGCCAAGGGGGAGCGCTCACGTCGCGTCCGAACCGCTCGGCCGCGCGCGCGAAGGCGACCAGCGGCGCCGTGGTCCGCCGCACTGCCCACAGCGACAGCATGACCACCGCCAGGATCATGACCGCAAGCGAGAGGAGCGCGCGGCCGGACCAGAACGAGGCGTAACTCGCGAGCGGCGCGTCGAAGTCGAGCCAAGTGCCGTCGGCGATCTGCACCGCGACCCGCAGGCCGTGGCCGAAAGCGGACTCGGTCGCCACCCAGCGCATGTGGGAGTGCATCATCTCCACCGGCCCGCCGAGGAGAGTGAACGGCGGATGATCGCCGAAGTAGTGACCCCGGGCCGCGCGGTCGACGAAGGCGACACGGAGCGCCCGCGTTGGAATCTCGCCGAGGTAGAGCTTGATCGTCTCCTCCATCAGCCGCCCCCGCCAGGTGCTGTCCGCGTCCTCGGCGATCGTACTCTCGCGACCCACCCTGACCTTGAGCGTCGGGCCGCTCGCGGCGGCGGTGAGGCGCGCCCGTTCCGCGGGCGCCGCCTCGGCGACGAGCCGGGTGACGGTGGCGATCCGCTCGGCAAGCTGGCTTCCGCCCAGCACCGACAGCACATCGGCGCGATCGCTCGTATGGATGAGCGTGCTGAGCGCGTGCGACAGCGTGAGCCCGGCCAGGAGGACCAGCACGGTCCGCCCGGCGATGCTTCCGGGGATCAGCGTCCTCATCCCCGCTCCACCGGGGGCGCGAACAGGTAGCCGCCGCCGCGGACCGTCTTGATGATCTGCGGCTCCTTGGGGTCCTCCTCGATCTTGCGGCGCAGCCGTCCGACCTGCACGTCGATCGAGCGGTCGAAGGGGGCGGCCGTGCGCCCGCGGGCGAGGTCGAGGAGCTGATCGCGGCTCAACACCCGCTGCGGTCGCTCGGCGAAGGCGACGAGCAGGTCGAACTCGCCCGAGGTCAGTTCGACCCTGAGCCCGCCGGGCGAGGCGAGGCGCCGGCGGGCGACGTCGAGCGTCCAGCCGGCGAAGCGGAGCGTCTCGCCGCCGCGGTCGGCGACCTCGCGCGGCGATCCCTCGCCGCTCCGCCTCAACACCGCCTTGATGCGGGCCAGGAGCTCGCGCGGGTTGAAGGGCTTGGGCAGGTAGTCGTCGGCGCCCATCTCCAGGCCGACGATGCGGTCCGTCTCCTCGCCCATCGCCGTGAGCA
>JACQOE010000079.1 GCA_016202695.1 Pseudomonadota bacterium
CCCCGGGGCGCCGGGGTCGAGGGCCCTCGATACGCCCGGGCGGAGATAAGGCGCCTGCGAAAGGCCGTCCCATCCCCGGCTGGATGCGGCGCCGGCGCGAGGCCGCCCAGGACCGTGTACGAGCTCGCGCGAGTACCGGAGGCCGGCCTCCGCCCTTCCCTCCCCCCGCACCCGCGGGGGCGACAGGGGCACCAGGGAACGAGGACAGGATCGCGACGGGAACGAAGAGCGGAGCGGACGAGACGAACAAGGAGTCGGATGCCCTCGCGGCGCGCTTGACAGGGGCCGGCCCGGCCCCCCACATACGCCTTGCCAGACGGCCGGATGGCCGCCTTCCGGGGCGATCCCCCGGGGGGAGGAAAGTCCGGGCTCCACGGGAACACGGTGCCGGGTAACGCCCGGCGGGGGCGACCCCAGGGACAGTGCCACAGAAAGCAAACCGCCCGCCGTCCGCGGCGGGCAAGGGTGAAAGGGTGCGGTAAGAGCGCACCGCGCCCCCGGCAACGGGGGCGGCACGGTAAACCCCACCGGGAGCAAGACCGAATAGGGGCGGCGCGCCGCCGCTCCCCGCCCCCGGGCGGGGGGCGTCCGGCAGGCGGGGTTCCCGCGCCGCCGCCCGGGTTGGTCGCGCGAGGCGCCCGGCGACGGGCGTCCCAGAGGAATGGCCGTCCACGCCCGGGAAATCGGCCCCGGGCCGGACAGAACCCGGCTTACAGGCCGCCTGGCGCCTTCCCCCTCCACCCGGCCCCGCCCCCGCCCGACGGGCCGGCCTGGCGCCGGCACGGGGCGTGGATCCGCAATCGCCGGCGCCGCGGCCTTAAAAGAACATACCACGAACATAATATTGCCACATTTTGCGTGCCCTAATACATGTAGGCCCAAGATCGAGACTTCGGGGGTCGCAGGGCTCTACTGACCTTCATTCATTTCGGACGCCAAGAACGGCCGCTATCTACCTAGTTTTACTGCCAATCCCATTGACGACCGGGAATACCCATGCTATCCCATAATGTCCCACGCGAGCGGCGCCGCATGGCGCTGGCGGCCGCTTTCCGGGACATCGACGCCGGCGTTCTTGCCGGCGGCTGGGGCGACCGCCGCGGGCGAGCGCGGGTGGGGGCAGGACTCGGTGCTGTTCTTCGGGACCTACGTCAACAAGGTGGACCGCAAGGGGCGGGTCTCGGTCCCGGCCGCCTTCCGCGGCGCGCTCCAGCATCCCGCGGGCGCGCCCGAGGCCATCATCCTCAGGCCCTCGCATAAGGAGCCGGCGATCGACGTCTTTCCCGTCGACTATTTCGAGTCGCTCTCGGTCTCGCTCGCCGATCTCGACCTCTTCTCCGACGAGCAGGACGAGCTCTCGCTCACCCTCTTCGCCAGCGCGCTCCAGGTCCACTTCGACGGCGAGGGGCGGGTGCTGCTGCCGCGCGAGATGGCCGAGGCGGCGGGCATCACCACCCATGCCGCGTTCGTCGGCCGCGGCCACATCTTCCAGATCTGGGAGCCGGCGGCGGCGGAGGCCTCGAAGCGCGAGGCGATCGAGCGCGCCCGCCGGCGCGGCGTGACTCTGCCGCGCCGGCGCCCGGCCGAGGAGCCGAAGTGAACGCCGCCGGCCACCGCCCGGTCATGCTCGCCGAGGTTCTCGAGCTCCTGGGGCCGCGCGACGGCGGTCTCTACCTCGACGGCACCTTCGGCGCCGGCGGCTACGCCCGCGCCCTCCTCGAGGCGGCCGACTGCGCCGTCTTCGCCCTCGACCGCGACCCCGAGGCGATCGGCCGCGGCGCCGCCGTCGCCGCCCTCTTCCCCGGCCGGCTCACCCTGATCGAGGGCCGCTTCTCGGCGATGGAGCGGCTTCTCGCCCCGCACGGGGTTTCCGGCGTCGACGGCGTCGCCCTCGACCTCGGCCTCTCCTCGGTGCAGATCGAGACCCCGGAGCGCGGCTTCTCGTTCCGCCTCGACGGCCCGCTCGACATGCGCATGGGCCGCTCCGGCCCGACCGCGGCCGACCTCGTCAACGCCCTTCCCGAGGACGGCCTCGCCGACATCCTCTGGCGCTACGGCGAGGAGCGGTTGGCGCGCAAGATCGCCCGCGCCATCGTCGCGGCGCGGGCCGGGAAGCCGATCGCCCGCACCCTCGATCTCGCGGCCCTGGTCCACGCCGCCGTCGGCGGCCGGGGCCGGCGCGACGGCATCGACCCGGCGACCCGCACCTTCCAGGCGCTCCGGATCGCGGCCAACGACGAGCTGGCCGAGATCGAGGCCGGCCTCGCCGCCGCCGAGCGCCTGCTCAGGCCCCGCGGGCGGCTGGTGGTGGTCTCGTTCCATTCGCTCGAGGACCGCCGGGTCAAGGAGTTCCTGAGCGCGCGCAGCGGCGAGGGGCCGGCCCCCTCGCGCCACCTCCCCGCCGCCGGGGCGCGGGCGCGCCCCTCGTTCCGGCGCCTGACCCGGAAGCCCTTGCGCCCGGGCGCCGCCGAGGTGGCGGAGAACCCGCGCGCGCGCTCGGCGCGGCTGCGCGCCGCCGAACGCACCGAGGCTCCGGCCTGGGGCGCGCGCGGCCCGGCGCCGATGCCGGGGTCGGAGGCGCGGCCGTGATCCGCCCGGCGACACTGATCTGGTCGCTGCTGGCGCTCGTCAGCGGCGTCGGGCTGTTCCTCCTCAAGCACGACGTGCAGCGCCTCGAGGAGGCGCACGCGCGGCTGATCCGCGCCATCGCCGAGGGCCGCGAGGCGATCCACGTCCTCAAGGCCGAATGGAGCTACCTCAACGAGTTCGACCGGCTCCAGGCCCTCGCCGACCGCCACCTCGAGCTCACGCCGATGAGCGGGGCGCGCTGGGGGCGCCTCGAGGACCTGCCCCGGCGCGACTCGCCCGCGGCCGGCGAGCCGGCGCCGACGCCGGCACGGAGGCCGAGGCCGTGAACGCCCCTGTCGCGGCGATCCGCCCGGCCCCGGAGGCGGTGCGGATCGAGGGCCAGGCCAAGGAGGCGATCGAGACCGGACGCACCCGGCTCCTGGTCGGGTTCGGCCTCTTCGCGCTCGCCTTCCTGGCGATCGCCGCCCGGCTGGTCGAGGTCTCGGTGCTCGCCCCGGGGGCGGGCCGGCCGCTCGTCGCCGCCGTCGATCCCGCGCCCCCCATCGTCACCCGCGGCGACATCGTCGACCGCAATGGCCTCGTTCTCGCCACCAGCCTGCCGACCGCCTCGCTCTACGCCGATCCGGCGAGCGTGATCGACGCCGGCGAGGCCGCCCGGGCGCTGGCCCAGGCGCTGCCCGGGCTGCGCCAGGCCGAGCTCTCCGCCAAGCTCGGCCAGCCCGGCCGCTTCGTCTGGATCAAGCGTCACCTCACGCCCCGCGAGCAGTACGAGGTGAACCGCCTCGGCATCCCCGGGCTCCACTTCCTGCGCTCCGAGAAACGGGCCTACCCGCAGGGGCGCATGGCCGCGCACGTGCTCGGCGCGGTCGACATCGACAACATCGGCATCGCCGGCGTGGAGCGGACGTTCGAGGAGACGCTCGGCGCCTCGGAGCGGCTCTCCCTCTCGCTCGATCTCAGGGTCCAGCACGTGCTCGCCCAGGAGCTGGCCCGGGCGATGGCGCGCTTCCAGGCGGCCGGCGCCGCCGGCCTGATCATGGACGCCGACACCGGCGAGGTCGTGGCCCTGGTCTCGCTGCCCGACTTCTCGCCCGAGCGCCTGGCGGGCGCGGATCAGGACGCCCTCTTCAACCGCGCCACCCTCGGCGTCTACGAGATGGGCAGCACCTTCAAGCTGTTCACCGCCGCGCTGGTCCTCGACTTCGGGGTGGCGACGCTCAGGAGCGGCTTCGACGCCCGCGAGCCGATCCGCGTCGCCCGCTTCACGATCCGCGACTACAAGCCGAAGAGGCGCCGTCTGACCCTGCCCGAGGTGCTGGTCTACTCGTCGAACATCGGCGCCGCGCGCATGGCGCTCGAGGCGGGAGGGGCGCGCCAGCGCGCCTTCCTCGGCCGGCTCGGGCTCCTCGATCCGGCGACGATCGAGCTGCCCGAGGTCGGCCAGCCCCTGAGCCCGTCGCCCTGGCGCGAGATCAACACCATGACCGTGGGCTTCGGCCACGGGGTGGCGGTGAGCCCGCTGCAGCTCGCCGCCGCGGTCGCGGCGCTGGTCAACGGCGGCCTCTTGCCGACCCCGACCCTGGTCAAGCGCGAGGACGGCCGGCCGGCCAAGGCGGTGCGGGTGATCCGCAAGGAGACTTCCGACACCATGCGCCGGCTGATGCGCCTGGTCGTCACCCGCGGCACCGGCAAGGCCGCGGACGTGCCCGGATACCTGGTCGGCGGCAAGACCGGCTCGGCCGAGAAGATCGAGGGGCGGGGCTATCGCGAGGGCGCGCTCCTCTCCTCCTTCGTCGGCGCCTTCCCCATCCACGCGCCCCGCTACGTCGTGCTCGCCATCCTCGACGAGCCGAAGGGCCGGCCCGAGACCCACGGCTACGCCACCGGCGGCTGGGTGGCGGCGCCGGTCGTCGCCGCCACCGTCGCCCGCGTCGCGCCGATGCTGGGGGTGCGCCCGGTGGACGAGCGCGATCCCGGGATCCGCGCCGCCCTCGACCTCGATCTCTCGCCGCCGCCGGCCGAGGGAGCCGCCCGCGTCGCCGACCTTTCTTCGCCCGCCGAAGCGCCGGCGGGCGCGAAGACGGGGCGGGCGCCGATCCCGGGGGCCAGCCCCCGGATCAAGAGTCCGGGGGCCAGGCTTGCGTCTTTCTGAGCTGTTGAGCGGCGAGGGGGCAACGGGCGTGACCGCGGGTCCCGAGGCGTTGGAGGTGGAGATCACCGGGCTCGCCGCCAATTCGCGATCGGTGCGGCCGGGATACCTCTTCGCCGCGCTTCCCGGGACGCGCGTCGACGGGCGGCGCTTCATCGCCGAGGCGGTGGCCCGCGGCGCCGCCGCCGTGCTCGCGCCTCCGGGAACGCCGGCCGCGGGCGTGCCCGTGATCGCCGACGGGAACCCGCGCCGCCGGCTTGCCCGCCTCGCCGCCCGCTTCTACCGGCTCCAGCCGGCGACCATCGCCGCCGCCACGGGAACCAACGGCAAGACCTCGACCGTCGTCTTCCTCAGCCGCATCTGGGCCGGCCTCGGCCACAAGGCGGGAAGCCTGGGCACGCTCGGGGTCTCGGCCCCCGGCTTCGCCGCCGGCGGGGCGCTGACCACCCCCGATCCGGTGGCGCTGCATGCGACGCTGGCCGAGCTGGCCGGCGCCGGCGTCAGCCACCTCGCCCTCGAAGCCTCCAGCCACGGCCTCGCCCAGTACCGGCTCGACGGGGTCGCCATCCGCGCCGCCGCGTTCAGCAACCTCACCCGCGACCACCTCGACTATCACCCCGACCTCGCCGCCTACCGGGCGGCGAAGCTGCGGCTGTTCTCGGAGCTCCTGCCCGCCGACGGCGTCGCGGTGCTCAACGCCGACATGGACGAGGACACGCTCGCCAGCCTGCGCGCGGTGGCGCGCCGGCGCGGGCTCCGCGCCCTCGAGGTCGGCCGCAAGGGGCGCGAGGTGCGCATCCTCGAGGTCAGGCCCCGGCCCGACGGCCTCGACCTCGCGCTCGAGGCGGAAGGGGCGAAGGCGCGGCTCGCGCTTCCCCTGGTCGGCGCTTTCCAGGCGGCGAACGTCGCCCTCGCCCTCGGCCTCGCGCTCGCCACCGGCGCCGAGGCCGGGGCGGCGCTTCAAGCCGCGCGCGGGCTGCAAGCGGTGCGCGGGCGGGCCGAGCGCGTCGCCGAGATCATCAACGGCGCCGCCGTCTACGTCGATTACGCCCACACCCCGGACGCGCTCGCGAACGTGCTCGCCGCGCTTCGCCCCCACGCCAAGGGGCGCCTCGTCGTCGTCTTCGGCTGCGGCGGCGACCGCGACCCCGGCAAGCGCCCCGAGATGGGCGCCATCGCTGCCCGGCTCGCCGACCTCGCCGTCGTCACCGACGACAACCCGCGAGGCGAGGACCCGGCCGCCATCCGCCGGGCGATCCTCGCCGCTTGCCCGGACGGGCGCGAGATCGCGAGCCGCGCCGAGGCGATCGCCACCGCCGTCGCCGGGCTCCGGCCGGGCGACGTGCTGGTGATCGCCGGCAAGGGCCACGAGAGCGGCCAGATCGTCGGCGGGCGGGTGCTTCCCTTCGACGACGCCGCCGTCGCCCGCGACGCGGCGGCGCGGGAGGGCGGGCGATGAGCGCGCCCGCCGTGCTGTGGAGCGCCGCCGAGGTGCTGGCGGCGACCGGCGGGCGCGGGCCCGCCGACTGGCGCGCGACCGGCGTCTCCATCGACAGCCGCAGCCTCAAGCCGGGCGAGCTCTTCTTCGCCGTCCGCGGGGTGCGGACCGACGGGCACCTCTTTGTCGCCAAGGCGTTCGAGGCCGGGGCGGCGGCGGCGGTGGTGCAGCGCCCGGTCGAGAACCTCGCCGGCGGGCGGGCGCTGGTGTGGGTCGCCGACACGCTCGCGGCGCTGAACGCGCTCGCGGCCGCGGCCCGGGCGCGGACCCGGGCCCGGATCGTGGCGGTGACCGGGAGCGTCGGCAAGACCGGCACCAAGGAGGCCCTCGCCCTCGCCCTTGGCCGCTTCGGGCCGACCCACGCCAACCCGGGCAGCTTCAACAACCAGTGGGGCGTGCCGCTGAGCCTGGCGCGGATTCCCGTCGAGGCCGCGTTCGGCGTCTTCGAGATGGGCATGAACCACGCCGGCGAGATCGAGCCCCTGAGCCGACTCGCCCGCCCCGACGTGGCAGTGATCACCGCGGTCGAGCCGGTGCATCTCGGCCATTTCGCATCGGTCGACGAGATTGCCGACGCCAAGGCGGAAATTTTCGCCGGTCTCGCGCCGGGTGGCGCGGCCGTGCTCGACCGCGACAACCCGCACTTCGCGCGCCTGGCGGCGGCGGCGCGGGCGCGGGGCGTCGCCAGGGTGATTGGCTTCGGCGAATCGCCGGACGCCGAGGCCCGCCTCGTCGCCTGCCACGCCGAGAGCGCGGCGAGCACGGTCTCGGCGATCGTGGGGGCGCAGCCGCTCGGCTTCCGCCTCAATCTCGCGGGGCGCCACTGGGCGCGGAACAGCCTCGCCGTGCTCGCTGCCGTGCTCGCGCTCGGGCTCGACGTCGAGGCCGCGGCCGCGGCCCTGTCCGCCTGGCAGGCGGGGGCCGGGCGCGGGCGGCGCCACCGGATCGCGCTCGCCGGCGGCGGCCACGTCACCCTCATCGACGAGAGCTACAACGCGAGCCCGGCGGCGGTGCGCGCCGCGCTCGCCGTGCTCGGCTCGGCGCAGCCGGGGCGCAACGGCCGGCGCATCCTCGTGCTCGGCGACATGCTCGAGCTCGGCGAGGCGGGGCCCGCCCTCCACGCCGGCCTCGCCGAGGCGGTCGCGACCAACCGCGTCGACATGGTCTTCACCGCCGGGCCGCTCTGCGCCCACCTCTTCGCGGCGCTTGCCCCCGACCGGCGCGGCGCCCACGCCGAGACGGCCGAGGCGCTCGCCCCGCTCGTCGTCGCCGCGCTCGCGCCCGGCGACGTGGTCGCGGTCAAGGGCTCGGCGGGCCTCCGCATGGGGACCATCGTCCGCGCCATCCTCGGCGCGGCCCCGGCCCCCGCCGCCGTCAACGGCGAGGGTGCGTGAGAAGGGATCCGGGCCATGCTCTTCCATCTCCTGCCGCCCCTCGCCGACGAGTTCATCGTCTTCAACCTGTTCCGCTACCTCACCTTCCGTACCGGGGGCGCGGTGATGACCGCGCTCATCATCAGCTTCCTGGTCGGCCCCGGCATGATCCGCTGGCTCAAGCGCCGGCAGCACAACGGCCAGCCGATCCGCGACGACGGGCCGGGGAGCCACCTTCTCTCCAAGAAGGGAACGCCGACCATGGGCGGCCTGATGATCCTGATCGCGGTCGCGGCCTCGACCGTGCTGTGGGCGGACGTGAAGAACCCTTACGTGTGGGCGGTGCTGCTGGTGACGGTGGGCTTCGGCGCGGTCGGCTTCGTCGACGACTACCTCAAGGTCACCCGCCTCAGCCACCGCGGGCTTCCGGCCAAGCTCAAGCTCGGCCTCGAGTTCGCCGTCGCCTTCGTGGCGACGCTGGCCATCGTCGAGGTCACCCGCGCCCCCCTCTCCACCGGCCTCGCCATCCCCTTCCTCAAGGCGGTGCTGATCGACCTCGGCTGGCTGTTCTTCCCCTTCGCCATGCTGGTGATGGTGGGGGCCTCGAACGCGGTCAACCTGACCGACGGGCTCGACGGGCTGGCGATCGTGCCGGTGATGATCGTCGCCGGCTGCTTCGTGCTGATCGCCTACTTGGTCGGCAACGCGGTGTTCGCCAACTACCTGCAGCTCCACCACGTGCCGGGCACCGGCGAGCTCGCGGTCTTCTGCGGGGCGATGGTGGGGGCGAGCCTCGGCTTCCTGTGGTTCAACGCCCCGCCGGCGATGGTCTTCATGGGCGACACCGGCTCGCTCTCGCTCGGCGGCGCGATCGGCGCCATCAGCGTCGCCACCAAGCACGAGCTGGTGCTCGCCATCATCGGCGGGCTGTTCGTGCTCGAGACCGTGTCGGTCATCGTCCAGGTGGTGTCGTTCAAGCTGACCGGGCGGCGAGTCTTCCGGATGGCGCCGCTGCACCATCACTTCGAGCAGAAGGGCTGGGCCGAGTCGACCATCGTCATCCGCTTCTGGGTGATCGCCTCGATCCTCGCCCTGGTCGGCCTTTCCACGCTCAAGCTGAGATAGGCCGGCGGATGATCGAGGTCGCGGAACTCAAGGGCAGGCGGGTGGCGGTGATGGGCCTGGGGCGCTCGGGGATGGCGAGCGCGCTCGCGCTTCGCGCCAGCGGCGCCGAGGTGCTGGCCTGGGACGACAAGCCCGCGGCCCGCGACGCGGCCCGCGACGCCGGCCTCCCCCTCGCCGACCTCGGCAAGGCCGATTTCGCCGGCGTCGCCCTCCTCGTCCTGAGCCCCGGCATCCCCGACCGCCTGCCGGCGCCGCACCCGGTGGCGGCGCGGGCGAGCGCCGCCGGCTGCGAGATCGTCTGCGACGTCGAGCTCCTCTGCCGTGCCCGCCCCGAGGCGGCCTATTTCGGGGTGACCGGGACCAACGGCAAGTCGACCACCACCACCCTCATCGGCCACATCCTCAGGCGCGCCGAGCGGCGGGTGGCGGTGGGCGGCAACCTCGGCCCGCCCGCGCTCGGCCTGGAGCCGCTGGGGCCCGGCGGCACCTACGTGCTCGAGCTCTCGTCCTACCAGCTCGAGCGAAGCCCGACGCTCCGCTGCGACGTGGCCGTGCTCCTCAACCTCAGCCCCGACCACCTGGAGCGCCACGGCGGCATGGACGGCTACGTGGCGGCGAAGCGGAGGATCTTCCAGCGCCAGCGCGCCTCCGACACCGCCATCGTCGGGGTCGACGACGGGCTTTCGCGGAGGCTTCGCGACGAGCTCCTCGCGCGCGCCGACCGGCGCGTGGTCGCGGTCTCGGGCACGGGGCGGGTGGCGGGCGGAATCTACGCCGACGCCGGCAGGCTCTGCGACGAGAGCGAGGGCCGCCGCCGCGAGGCCGTCGCCGTCGCCGAGCTCCCCGCCCTCCCCGGGAGCCACAACTGGCAGAACGCGGCCGCCGCCTTCGCCGCCGCGCGGGCCACGGGCGTCGCCCGCGAGACCATCGTCGACGGACTCAGGGCATTCCCCGGCCTCGCCCACCGCCAGGAGCGGGTGGCCGAGATCGGCGGCGTCGCCTACGTCAACGACAGCAAGGGCACCAACGCCGACGCCACCGCCCG
This sequence comes from Pseudomonadota bacterium, assembly GCA_016202695.1. GTDB lineage: Bacteria > Pseudomonadota > Alphaproteobacteria > JACQOE01 > JACQOE01 > JACQOE01. Next base: position 9,780 of record JACQOE010000079.1, read on the forward strand.
GGCGCTGGCCTGCTACGAGGCGATCTACTGGATCGCCGGCGGGGTGCCGAAGGAGGGCGGGATCGAGCCCTTGCGCCCCCACTTCCGGCGGCTGCGCCACGCCTATCTGATCGGCCAGTCGGCGCCCGACTTCGCCCGCACGCTGGGGAGCGAGGTGCCGCACACGCTCGCCGGCGACCTCGCCGCGGCGGTCGGCGCCGCGCACGCCCGCGCCCAGGCCGAGGGCATCCCCGGCGCGGTGGTGCTGCTCTCGCCGGCGGCGGCCTCGTTCGACCAGTTCGCCAACTTCGAGGCCCGCGGCGACGCCTTCCGCGCCCTCGTGCGCAGGCTTGCCGAGGGGGGGCGATGAGCGGCCTCTCGCGCGCCGATACCAGCCTTTTCGGCCGCTGGTGGTGGACGGTGGACCGCTGGTCGCTCGCCGCGCTGGGCACGCTCGTCGTCACCGGCGCGATCCTGACCCTGGCCGCCAGCCCCGCGGTCGCCGAGCGGATCGGGCTGGAGAGCTTCCACTTCGCCCGCCGCCAGTTCGCGTACCTGGTGCTCGCCGCGGCGCTCCTGGTCGCGGTCTCGCTCCTGGAGGCGCGCGAGGTTCGCCGCCTCGGCGTGGTCGTGTTCGCGGTGGCGTTGGTCCTCACCGTCGCCACCCTCGCCGCCGGCCACGAGATCAAGGGCGCCCAGCGCTGGCTCTCGCTCGGCGGCGTCTCGCTCCAGCCGAGCGAGTTCCTCAAGCCCGCCTTCGCGGTCGTCGCCGCCTGGATGTTCGCCGAGCAGCACCGCGGCGCCGGCATCCCCGGCAACGCCGTCGCCACCGCGCTCTATCTCGCCGTGGCCGGGCTCCTGTTCCTGCAGCCGGACATCGGCATGGCGCTGGTGGTGACCGCGGTGTGGCTGGCGCAGTTCTTCCTCGCCGGCCTCAGGCTGGTGTGGGTGGGGGTCGCCGGCGCGCTCTCGCTGGCCGGGGTCGTCGCCGCCTATTTCGTGTTCCCGCACGTCGCCAACCGCATCGACCGCTTCCTCGACCCCGCCTCGGGCGACTCCTATCAGATCACGGTCGCGTTGCAGTCCTTCGCCAGCGGCGGCTGGATCGGCCGCGGCCCGGGCGAGGGCCGGGTGAAGACCCTGCTCCCCGACGCCCACTCCGACTTCGTCTTCGCGGTCGCCGGCGAGGAGTTTGGCCTCGTCGCCTGCCTCGCCATCCTCGCCCTGTTCGCCTTCGTGGTGCTGCGCGGGTTCGCCCGCCTGCTCGCCGAGGAGAACCTGTTCGTGCTCCTCGCCGGCGCCGGCCTCCTCACCCAGTTCGGCCTGCAGGCGGTGGTGAACATGGCCTCCACGCTCCGCCTCATGCCGACCAAGGGCATGACTCTGCCCTTCGTCTCCTACGGCGGCTCGTCGGTGCTGGCGCTGGCGCTCGGCATGGGCATGGTGCTGGCGCTCACCCGCCGGCGCGCGGGCGGCGGGGGCCGGCTGTGACCGCGGCCGCCGAGACGGGCATGGGCGCGCCGCTGGTGGTGCTGGCCGCCGGCGGCACCGGCGGCCACCTGTTCCCGGCCACGGCGCTGGCCCTGGCGCTGAAGGCGCGCGGGCTTGACGTCGCCCTGTTGACCGACCGACGGAGCGCGGCCTTCGCCGCCGGCCTCGACGGCATCCCCACCCACGTGGTGCGGGGCGCCGGCATCGCCGGCAAGGGCCTCCTCGGGCGCGCCCTCGGCGCGGTCGAGATCGCGCTCGGCATCCTCCAGTGCCGCGCCCTTCTCAGGCGCCTGAAGCCGACGGTGGTGGTCGGCTTCGGCGGCTACCCCTCGGTCGCGCCGCTGATCGCGGCCGGCCGGCTGGGCATCCGCACCGTGCTCCACGAGCAGAACGCGGTGCTGGGGCGCGCCAACCGGCTCCTCGCCCCGCGCGTCACCGCCATCGCCACCTCCTTCGCCGCGACCGGCGGGCTTCGCCCCGAGGACGCCGCCAAGGCGACCGAGACCGGCAACCCGGTGCGCCCGGCGATCGCCGCCGCCCACGGCCGGGCGCGCCCGCCGTTCGCCCCCGACGGGCCGTTCAGCCTGCTCGTGCTCGGCGGAAGCCAGGGGGCGCGGGTGTTCAGCGACGTGGTGCCCGCGGCCGTCGCGCTCCTCCCCGAGGGGCCGCGCCGGCGGCTCCGCGTCGCCCAGCAGTGCCGCCCCGAGGACCTCGAACGCGCGCGCGCGGCCTATGCCGCCTGCGGGGTGGCGGCCGAGCTCGCCACCTTCTTCGCCGACGTCCCCGAGCGGCTCGCCGGCGCCCATCTCCTGGTCTGCCGCGCCGGGGCGGGGACGGTGGCCGAGATCGGCGCGGTCGGATGCCCGGCCATCCTCGTCCCCTTTCCCCACGCCATCGACGACCACCAGACCGCCAACGCCCGCGCCGCGGACGAGAAGGGCGGGGCCTGGCTGATGCCCGAGTCCGCGTTCACGCCCAAGGCGCTGGCGGCGCGGCTGGAGGCGTTCCTCGCCCTGCCGGCGACGCTGGAGAAGGCGGCCGCCTGCGCCCGCGCCACGGCCCGCACCGACGCCGCCGAGCGGCTGGCCGACCTCGTCGTCGCCCTGGTTTCCGCCCCCACCGGCGGCGGCGCGACGGCCAAGGGCGGCGAGCGGCGCGGCCCCTTCCGCGAGGCGGCGTGATGCGGCACCTCCCCCTCTCGATCGGCACCATCCACTTCGTCGGCGTCGGCGGCATCGGCATGAGCGGCATCGCCGAGGTCATGCACAACCTCGGCTACTCGGTGCAGGGCTCGGACCTGGTCGAGAACGCCAACGTCAGGCGGCTCCGCGCGCTGGGCGTGCCGGTGCGCATCGGCCACGCCGCCGAGAACCTGGGCGAGGCCACGGTCGTGGTCGTCTCCTCCGCGGTCCGGCGCGACAACCCCGAGGTCGCCACCGCCCGCGAGCGGCTGATCCCGGTGGTCCGCCGCGCCGAGATGCTGGGCGAGCTGATGCGCCTCAAGTGGTCGATCGCCATCGGCGGCACCCACGGCAAGACCACCACCACCTCGCTCATCGCCGCGGTGCTCGACGCCGCCGGGATGGACCCGACGGTGATCAACGGCGGCATCATCAACGCCTACGGCACCAACGCCCGCCTCGGCGCCGGCGAGTGGATGGTGGTGGAGGCGGACGAGTCCGACGGCACCTTCGTCAAGCTCCCCGCCACCATCGCCGTGGTCACCAACATGGACGCCGAGCACCTCGACTTCTACGGCACGGTCGAGGCGATGCGGGCGGCCTATCTCGCCTTCGTCTCCAACATCCCCTTCTACGGCTTCGCCGTGCTCTGCGTCGACCACCCGGCGGTGCAGGAGATGATCCCCCATCTCTCCGACCGCAAGGTGATCACCTACGGCCTCAGCCACCAGGCCGACGTCCGCGCGGAAAAGGTCGAGGTGGGGGCGGCGGGGGCGAGCTTCGACGCCCTGATCGCCGACCGCGCCCGCGGCGGCGAATGGACGCTCGCCGGGCTCAAGCTGCCGATGGTCGGCCAGCACAACGTCCAGAACGCGCTCGCCGCCGTCGCCGCCGCGCACGAGATGGGCCTCTCCGAGGAGGTGGTGCGCAAGGCCCTCTCCGGCTTCAAGGGGGTGAAGCGCCGCTTCACCCGCACCGGCGAGGCCGACGGCATCTCCGTGATCGACGACTACGGCCATCACCCGGTGGAGGTGGCCGCGGTCCTGCGCGCCGCCCGCGCCGCCGCCCGCGGACGCGTGATCGCGGTGGTCCAGCCGCACCGCTATTCCCGCCTCAACAACCTCTTCGCCGAGTTCTGCGCCTGCTTCAACGACGCCGACACGGTGATCGTCGCCGACATCTACCCGGCCGGCGAGAGCCCGATTCCGGGGGTGACGCGCGAGGCCCTGGTCGAGGGCATCCGCGAGCGCGGCCACCGCCGCGTGCTGCCGCTGGCGCGGCGCGAGGACCTGGCGGCGACGGTCGACGGCGTCGCCAAGCCGGGCGACCTCGTGGTCTGCCTCGGCGCCGGCTCGATCACCCAGTGGGCGAACGAGCTGCCGGCGGAACTGGCCCGGCTCCGGGGCGCCCCGGGCCGGACGCGGAAGGGGGCCGGAGGATGATGCCCGCGGCGCGGAAGAACGAGCGCCTGATCGACCGGCTGCCGCCGGTGCGCGGGCGGCTGGCCGAGAACGCCGCGCTTGCCCCCGTCACCTGGTTCCGGGCGGGCGGCCCGGCGGAGGTCCTGTTCCGCCCCGCCGACGCCGAGGATCTCGCCCGCTTCCTCGCGGGGAAGCCGGCGGAGGTGCCGGTGACGGCGCTCGGGGTGGGCTCCAACCTCCTGGTCCGCGACGGCGGGGTGCCGGGGGTGGTGATCCGGCTGGGGCGCGCCTTCGCCCGCGTCGCCCGCGTCGGCGCCCCCGAGGCGGCGACGCTGGAGGCCGGGGCCGGCGCGCTCGACCTCAACGTCGCCCTGGCGGCGCTGGCCGAGGGGATCGGCGGGCTCGAGTTCCTCTCCGGGGTGCCCGGCACCATCGGCGGCGCGCTGCGCATGAACGCCGGCGCCTACGGCCGCGAGATGAAGGACGTGGTGATCGAGGCCGAGGCGCTCGATCGGCGGGGAAACCGCGAGCGCCTCACGCTCGCCGCGCTCGGCTTCTCCTACCGCCATTCGGCGGTGCCCGAGGACCGCATCTTCCTCTCCGCCCGGCTCCGGGGCTCGCCCGCCGCGCCGGCCGAGATCGAGGCCCGGATGGCGGAGATCAAGGCCGCCCGCGAGGCGACCCAGCCGCTGCGCACCCGCACCGGCGGCAGCACCTTCACCAACCCGCCCGGGGCCAGAGCCTGGGAGCTGATCGAGAAGGCCGGCTGCCGGGGCCTGCGGCGCGGGGGGGCGATGGTCTCGGAGAAGCACTGCAACTTCCTGATCAACACCGGGGCGGCGAGCGCGGCCGACATCGAGGCCCTTGGCGAGGAGGTGCGCCGGCGGGTGTTCGCCGCCACCGGCGTGGTTCTCGAGTGGGAGATCCGCCGGATCGGCGTGCCGGCCTCGGGCCTCGCCCCGGCGGCGACCGGCGAGGAGGGACGGTGAGGAGGCGGGTGGTCGTGCTGATGGGCGGATTCTCGGCCGAGCGGGAGGTCTCGCTGGTGAGCGGGGCCGAGGTCGCCGACGCCCTCGATCGCGCCGGTTACGAGGCCGCGCGGGTCGACGTGACCCGCGACCTCGGCGCGCTCCTCGCCGCCCTCGCGCCCAGGCCCGACGCCGTGTTCAACGCCCTGCACGGGCGCTTCGGCGAGGACGGCTGCATGCAGGGCGTGCTCGAGATGCTGGCCGTCCCCTACACCCACTCGGGCGTGCTCGCCTCGGCGCTGGCCATGGACAAGCCGGCGGCGAAGCGGCTCTTCCGCGACGCCGGCATCCCGGTGGCCGAGCACAAGGTGGTCACCCGCCGCGAGGCGGCGGCCGGCGACGTGATGGCGCGGCCCTACGTGGTGAAGCCGCTCAACGAGGGCTCGAGCGTCGGCGTGCGCATCGTGCGCGCCGGCGACAACGCCCCCGCCCTCGACGCCGCCGCGGCCGAGGAGGCGGACGCGCCGGTGATGGTCGAGGAGTTCATCCCCGGCCGCGAGCTCACGGTGGCGGTGATGGGCGACCGCCCGCTCGCGGTCACCGAGATCCGCACCGGCCGCGGCTTCTACGACTACCGGGCGAAGTACGAGCCCGGCGGCTCGCAACATCTCTTGCCGGCGCCGCTCCCGGCCGCGGTGTACGCCGCGGCGCTCGACCTCGGGCTCGGCGCGCACCGGACGCTCGGCTGCCGGGGCGTGACCCGCACCGACCTCCGCTACGACGACACGCGAGGCGCGCCCGGGCGCCTGGTCGTGCTCGAGGTCAACACCCAACCCGGCATGACCCCGACCTCGCTGGTTCCCGAGCAGGCGGCCCATGCCGGGATCGACTTCGCCCGGCTCTGCGCCTGGATGGTGGAGGAGGCGCGATGCGACGGGTGATCCTCGCCCCCCTGCCCGAGCTCGGCGCCATCCGCCCGGCGGAGGCGCGCGTCCTCTGGCGCCGCGCCCGGCGCGGCGCCGAGCTGACCCTGCTCGCCGCCCTCATCGCCCTGCCGACGGCGGCGTTCGAGAGCGGCCTCCTCGCGCGCGCCGGCGGCGAGGCGTGGCGGACCGCGCTCGCGCTCGGCGCCGAGTCCGGGCTCAAGGTGAGCGAGATCGTGATCGAGGGCCGCGAGCGCATGCCGCTGACTGAGCTTGCCGGCGCGCTCGGGGTGGGCTGGGGCGAGTCCATCCTCGCCTTCGACCCGCGCGCGGCGCGCGAGCGGATCGAGGCCCTCTCCTGGGTGCGCGAGGCCGAGGTGTCACGGTGGTTTCCGGGGACCGTGCGCCTGCGCATCGTCGAGCGCGTGCCCTTCGCCCTCTGGCAGCATCAGGGGCGCTTCGCCGTGATCGACCGCGAAGGCGCCGTGATCCTGGACGACGCCGGCGGGCCGGGCGCGCTCGCCCCCTATGCCGGGCTTCCGCTGGTGGTCGGCGAGGGGGCGGCGACGGCCGCCGCCGACGCCCTCGCGCTGGTCGCCGCCTTCCCCTCGCTGGCGCCGCGGGTGAGCGCGATGGTGCGGGTGGGGGACCGGCGCTGGAACCTCCGCTTCGACACCGGGGTCGACGTGCTCCTGCCCGAGGAGGACGCGCGCGGGGCGCTCGCCCGGCTCGCCGGCCTCGAGGCGCGCCACGGGCTTCTCGAGCGCCGGATCGACCGGGTGGACATGCGCCTTCCCGACCGCCTGGTCGTGCACGCCACGCCGGCCGAGACCTGATCGGGCGCACGGGACAGGGACGGGAGCCGAGGGACGCGCGATGTTCAACGGACGCAAGGCGAAACCAGCCCCGGGCAAGGGCCGCAGGCGCGTCGGCCGGATCGCGGCGCTCGACGTCGGCTCGACCAAGGTCTGCTGCTTCATCGCCGAGGCGGCGACCGCGGGCGCGATCAAGGTGGGCGGGATCGGCCACCAGCGCGCCAAGGGCGTGCGCCACGGCACCATCGTCAACCTCGACGAGGCCGAGGCCACGATCCGCACCGCCGTGGCGGCGGCCGAGAAGATGGTCGACGCGCCCATCGACGAGGTCTACGTCAACCTCTCCGCCGGCCAGCCCGAATCGCACACGCTCGCGGTCGAGGTCTCGATCGCCGGTCACGAGATCGCCGACCCCGACCTGAGGCGCATCCTCGACCAGGGCCGGGCCCAGTTCGAGACCGAGGGGCGGGCGATGGTGCACTCCTTCCCCCTCGGCTTCGCCATCGACGGCGCCAACGGCATCCGCGACCCGCGCGGCATGTCGGGGGCGCGGCTGGGGGTCGACATCCACGTCGTCACGGCGACCTCGAGCGCGATCCGGAACCTCTCGACCTGCGTCGCGCGCTGCCACCTGGGGGTGGCCGCGCACGTGCTCTCCTCGGTCGCCTCGGGACTCGCCTCCCTGGTCGAGGACGAGATGGCGCTCGGCGCGACGGTGATCGACATGGGCGGCGGCACCACCTCGATCGCCGTCTTCCTCGACGGCTACGTGGTGCACACCGACTGCCTGACGGTGGGCGGCATGCACGTGACCAAGGACATCGCCCGCGGCCTCTCGACCACGCTCGCCCATGCCGAGCGGATGAAGACCCTCTACGGCGCGACCATGGCCTCGCCCAGCGACGACCACGAGATCGTGGCGGTGCCGCTGGTCGGCGAGGAGGAGGAGCACAACGTGACCCAGGTACCGCGCTCGATGCTGGTCGGGATCATCCGCCCGCGCCTCGAGGAGACCTTCGAGATGGTCCGCGCCCGGCTGGCGGACTCGGGCATGTCGCGGGCCGCCGGCCGGCGGGTGGTGCTGACCGGCGGCGCCAGTCAGTTGCAGGGCGTGCGCGAGCTCGCCGCCCTGATCCTCGACAAGCAGGTGCGCGTCGGTCGTCCGCTGCGCACCGCCGGCCTCGCCGAAGCCACCGCCGGGCCGGCCTTCGCCACCTGCGCCGGGCTGCTCGCCTACGCCGCCGCCTCCGACCTCGAGGCGCGCGACTTCGCCCGTCCGCTCCAAACCCCGGCCGCCGGCTGCCTCGGCCGCGTCGGCCAATGGCTGAGGGAGAACTTCTGATGGCGCAACCCGACCGACCGGCGGCAGGCCCCGCCCCGCTCGCCACACTGCCGCGGCGCGCGCCGCCCCGGGTCAGACCCCCGGGCGGCGCCCCGCGGCCGCACCCCCAACCCCGAACCCCCGCTTCACCGAGGAGGCCCAAATGACCATCAACCTCTCCGTTCCCCTGTCCGCGCCGCAGGAGCTGCGGCCCCGCATCACCGTGATCGGGGTAGGAGGCGCCGGCGGCAACGCCGTCAACAACATGATCGACTCGCACCTCGAGGGGGTCGAGTTCGTGGTCGCCAACACCGACGCCCAGGCGCTGATCCAGTCGCGCGCCGAGCGCCGCATCCAGATGGGGGTCTCCATCACCCACGGGCTGGGGGCGGGCTCGCGTCCCGAGGTCGGCCGCGCCGCCGCCGAGGAGGTGCTGGAAGAGATCGCCCAGCACATCCAGGCCAGCCACATGGTCTTCATCACCGCCGGCATGGGCGGAGGCACGGGCACCGGGGCGGCGCCGGTGATCGCGCAGCTCGCCCGCGAGCACGGGGTGCTCACCGTCGGCGTCATCACCAAGCCGTTCCAGTTCGAGGGCGCCCATCGCATGCGGGTGGCCGAGGCGGGGATCCGGGAGCTGCAGCAGTACGTCGATACGCTGATCATCATCCCCAACCAGAACCTGTTCCGGGTGGCCAACGAGAAGACCACCTTCGCCGACGCCTTCAAGATGGCCGACGACGTGCTCTACATGGGCGTGCGCGGGGTGACCGACCTGATGGTCATGCCCGGCCTCGTCAACCTCGACTTCGCCGACATCCGCTCGGTGATGAGCGAGATGGGCAAGGCGATGATGGGCACCGGCGAGGCCGAGGGCGAGAGCCGGGCCAAGTCCGCGGCCGAGGCGGCGATCTCCAACCCGCTCCTGGAGGACACCTCGATGAAGGGGGCGCGGGGGGTGCTGATCAACGTCTGCGGCGGCCCCGACATGACCCTGTTCGAGGTCGACGAGGCGGCCAACCGCATCCGCGAGGAGGTCGACGCCGAGGCCAACATCATCTTCGGCTCCTCGATCGACGACTCGATGCAGGGGCGGATGCGGGTCTCGGTGGTCGCCACCGGCATCGAGGCCGAGGCCCAGGCGGCGCCCAGGCCGCGGCTGGTGAGCGTGGTCTCGCCCGAGAGCCTCCCCGAGATCGAGGAGGACGAGCAGGGCGAGGAGGCGAAGATCGGCGTGCCCTGCTACAGCGCCGCCGAGTACGCGGCCATCGCCGGTTCGGGCCGCGCCGGGCCGGCGCGCCCGGCGGCGCTCGGCACCCTTCCGTCGCCCGCCTTCGCCAAGGCTCCGGCGGGCCAGCCCGCCGCCCCGGTCCGCCCGGCCGCCGTGCCGGCCGAGGCGGCGAAGCCGGCGGTGGAGCCGGAGGCCGCGGCCACCGAGGCGGCGCCCAGGCCGCGCGAGGCCTTCATCCCGCCGCGCCCGCAGGAGCCGGCCGGCCGCACCGAGCCGGCCGCGCCCGAACCCTTCGCCGCGGCGGCGATGGTCAACGGCGCCGCCGAGCCGGCGCGGCCCCGCGAGAAGCCGCGCATGCCCTCGCTGTTCGAGCGGGTGACCGGGGCGGGGCGCGCGCGCGCGCAGGCCGAGGCGGCCAAGCTCGAGCCGCGGATCGCCACCCTCGCCGAGCCTCCCGCCCGCGCCGCCGCCGACAAGCCGGCCCAGGGCAAGCTGGGCGAGGGCGATCCCGGGGCGCGGGCCGTCCAGCGCCACGAGGAGGAGGAGGACGTGCTCGACATTCCGGCCTTCCTCCGCCGACAGGCGAACTGAGGCGCGGCGCGGCGCGCGGGCGAAACATTCTGCAACAAACAGTGAATTGTGGCCCCCGGGGGACTTTGCTAAACGTCCCCTGGGGCCCGCCGCGCGCGGATTTCTCCGCCCCCAACATGGGGATCGAGTTCGAGGCAAAGGGGTGAGTCGACCGAACGGGGCCGGAAGCGGGATGCCGCGGACCCGGCCGATGCGTCAGCGGACGCTGAAGTCTGCCATCAGTTGCAACGGCGTCGGGCTCCACACCGGGGCGCGGGTGTCGCTCACGCTGCGCCCGGGCGAGCCCGGCTCGGGCATCGTCTTCCGACGCAGCGACATCGGCGGCGGGGGAGCCGCCATCCCGGCGCGCTGGGACCGTGTGGTGGACACCACCCTCTGCACCACGCTCGGCGAGGGCGGCATCCGCGTCGGCACGGTCGAGCATCTGCTCGCGGCGGTGGCCGGCTGCGGCGTCGACAACGCCGTCGTCGAGGTCGGCGGCCCCGAGGTCCCGATCATGGACGGGAGCGCGGCGCCCTTCGTCTTCCTCATCGAGTGCGCCGGCTTGGTCGAGCAGCCGGCGGCGCGCCGGGCGATCCGGGTGCTGAGGCCGGTGAGCGTGGCGCACGGCTCCGCCTCGGCCTCGCTGCGGCCGGCCGGAGCCTTCGGCATCGACTTCGCGATCGACTTCGCCAACCCCGTGGTCGGCCGCCAGGAGTGCTCGCTGACGCCGGCCAACGGCGCCTTCAAGAGCGAGATCGCGCGGGCGCGCACCTTCGGCTTCCTCGACGACGTCGAGTCGCTGCGCGCGCGCGGGCTTGCCCGCGGCGGCTCGCTGGAAAACGCCGTGGTGGTGTGCGGCGAGCGCGTACTCAACCAGGACGGCCTGCGCTACGAGGACGAGTTCGTGCGCCACAAGGTGCTCGACTGCGTCGGCGACCTCTGCCTCGCCGGGGCGCCGCTGATCGGGCGCTTCGTCGGCGTCCAGTCCGGGCACTTCCTGAACAATCGGCTGCTCAAGGCCCTGTTCGCCGATCCCGATGCCTGGGAGACGGTGGATCTGGTCGAGGAGCCGGCCGAGGGGCATGGCAGGCAGGCCGCCGCCTTTCGCGTCCGCGCTACGGCGGGCAAGCCCGCCGTAGCCTTGGCGAAGGCGGGCGCCCTCGCCTGATCCGCCGGCCCCGGCCCACGCCGGGGCGCCGCCGCGGGCTTGCGGCTCCGACCGACCCCACGTAAAACTAGGCATCCTCGCCGGAGGCGCCCGAGGGGCGATCCCCGAGCGGGAGTCGTTCCGCCACAGGCCCGGTCGGATGCGGTTCAGAACCATGGCGACCCGGAAACCCCGCGCGATGCGGGGAGCGCTCTCGGCCCTGGCCGCGCTCTGGCTCCTCGCCGGATGCGCCGGCTCCCAGGAGGCGCCCTATGTCGAGCGCTCCGTGGAGCAGCTTTACAACGAGGCGATGGACGCGCTGAAGACCAAGAAATACAAGACCGCCGCCGAGCGCTTCGAGGAGGTCGACCGGCAGCATCCCTATTCGGTGTGGGCGACCCGGGCGCAGTTCATGGCCGCCTACGCCAACTACATGCGCAACGAGTACGACGACGCGATCATCGCCCTCGACCGCTTCATCCAGCTCCACCCGGGCAGCGAACACATCGACTACGCCTATTACCTCAAGGGCCTCTCGCTCTACGAGCAGGTCACCGACGTGGGCCGCGACCAGAAGATGACCGAGCTCGCGCTCGACGCCTTCCAGGAGGTGATCAACCGCTTCCCCGACACCACCTACGCCCGCGATGCGCGCCTGAAGATCGACCTCCTGAACGACCACCTCGCCGGCAAGGAGATGGAGGTCGGCCGCTTCTACCTGAGCCAGGGAAACCTGCTCGCCGCCATCACCCGGTTCCGGCGCGTGGTCGATCGCTATCAGACGACGACCCACGCGCCCGAGGCCCTGCACCGGCTGACCGAGGGCTACCTCGCGCTAGGCCTGACCGAGGAGGCGCGCAAGACCGCCGCCGTGCTCGGCTACAACTACCCCGGCAGCGAGTGGTACTCGGACTCCTATGCCCTCCTCGTCGAGGGTGGTTCGCGGGCGGACCGGACGAACCAGGGGTGGTACCGGCGGCTGTGGGACTCCGTGTTCTAGAGGGCTAGAGGCCCGGGCGCGGGCCGGACGCGGACTCGGCGATGCTGCAATCGCTCTCGATCCGGGACGTGGTCCTCATCGACCGCCTCGATCTCGGCTTTCGCCCGGGTCTGAGCGTGCTCACCGGCGAGACCGGCGCCGGCAAGTCGATCCTGCTCGATGCCTTGGGGCTTGCGCTCGGGGCGCGGGGCGAGGGCGGCCTCATCCGCCACGGGGCGGAGCGGGCGAGCGTCGCCGCCTCGTTCGCGGTCGGCGCCGCCCATCCCGCCCGCGCCCTGATCGCCGAGCAGGGTCTCGACGCCGGCGACGCCGCCGAGCCGCTGATCCTCCGCCGGCTCCTGGGGCGCGACGGGCGCTCGCGCGCGTTCATCAACGACCAGCCGGTCGGCGTCGCCCTCCTCCGCGAGGTGGGGGCGAGCCTGGTCGAGATCCAGGGCCAGCTCGAGAGCCACGGCCTGGTCGACGCCGCCACCCACCGCGGCCTGCTCGACGCCTTCGCCGGCCTGGGAGCCGAGGGCGAGGCGGCGCGCGCCGCCTTCCGCGCCTGGCGCGCCGCCGCCGCCGCCCGCGCGGCGGCCGAGGCGGAGGGGGCCGCCGCCCGCCGCGACGAGGAGGACTTGCGCCACGCCGTCGCCGAGCTTGGCCGCCTCGCGCCCAACCCCGGCGAGGAGGTCGAGCTCGCCGGCCGGCGCGCCCTGATGATGGCGAGCGAGCGCCTCGTCGAGGCGATGAACGCCGCCACCGCCGAGCTCGCCCGCGGCGACGGGGTGGACGGAAACTTGCGCGCCGCCGCCCGGCACCTCGCCCGGGCGCTGGAGAAGGCCCCGCCCGAGGCCGCGGCCCTGATCGGCCCGACGATCGAGTCGCTCGAGCGCGCCGCCGAGGCGGCGGCCGAGGCGGGCGCGCGCCTCGATCGCGCGGCCGGCGCGGTGGAGCTCGATCCCCGGCGCCTGGAGGAGACCGAGGCGCGGCTCTTCGCGCTCCGCGCCGCGGCCCGCAAGCACGGCTGCGAGGTCGACGCCCTGGCCGGGCTCCGCGACGAGCTCGCCCGGCGGCTGGCCGCGATCAAGGACCAGGGCGCGCGCCTCGCCGGCCTGACCAAGGCCGAGGCCGAGGCCCGCGCGGCCTATGTTGCCGCCGCCCGGACCCTGAGCGCGGCGCGGCGCGAGGCGGCGCGAAGACTCGACCGGGCGGTGGCGCGCGAGCTTCCCCCCCTCAAGCTGGAGAAAGCAGTCTTCCGCACCGGCATCGGCGAACTCGACGAGGGCGCCTGGGGGGAGGGCGGCATCGACCGCGTCGCCTTCGAGATCGCCACCAATCCCGGCATCCCGCCGGGGCCGCTCGCGCGCATCGCCTCGGGCGGGGAACTCGCCCGGCTCATGCTCGCGCTCAAGGTCGTGCTCGCCAAAGCCAGCCCGGTGCCGACGCTGGTCTTCGATGAGGTCGACGCCGGCATCGGCGGGGCGCCGGCGGCGGCGGTCGGCGAGCGGCTCGTCCGGCTCGCGGGCGACGTGCAGGTGCTGGTGGTGACCCATTCGCCGCAGGTGGCGGCGCGCGGCGCCCACCACTGGCGGATCGTCAAGCGGATCGCCGACGGCGCCGCCCGCGCCGAGGCCGAGGAGCTGGACGCGGCGGCCCGGCGCGAGGAGATCGCCCGCATGCTGGCCGGGGCGCGCGTCACCGACGAGGCGCGCGCCGCCGCTGCGCGCCTCATCGCCGGCGACGCCGGAGGCCGGGCATGAGACGCGGCCCCGGCAGTCTCGCCGTCGCGGCGCTGAGCGAGCCCGAGGCCAAGGCCGAGCTCGCCCGGCTGGCGCAGATGATCGCGTTCCACGACCGCCTCTATTACCAGGAGAACCGGCCGCGCATCTCGGACACCGACTACGACGCGCTTCGCCAGCGCAACGCCGCCATCGAGGCCCGCTTCCCCGCCCTCGTCCGTTCCGACAGCCCCTCGCGGCGGGTGGGCGCCCCGCCCGCCGCCGGCTTCACCAAGGTCCGCCACGCGGTGCCGATGCTGTCGCTCGGCAACGCCTTCGGCGACGAGGAGGTTCTCGACTTCGTCGCCCGCGTGCGCCGCTTCCTGGGGCTCTCTGGGGAGGAGCGGGTGGCGCTGGTATGCGAGCCCAAGATCGACGGGCTCTCCGTGTCGCTCCGCTACGAGAAGGGCGTGTTCGTCCTCGGTGCGACCCGGGGCGACGGCACCGAGGGCGAAGAGGTCACCGCCAACCTGATGACGGTGGCGGACGTGCCGGAGCGCCTGAGCGGCGAAGGCCGCTCTCTTGGTGCAAAGACGGGCGCGCCAAGCGCGCCGGGGGGCAAGGGCGTTCCCGAGGTGATCGAGGTCCGGGGCGAGGTCTACATGACCAAGCCCGCCTTCTTCGCCCTGAACGAACGCCAGAGGCAAGCGGGGGAGGAGCCGTTCGCCAATCCGCGCAACGCCGCCGCCGGCAGCCTGCGCCAGAAGGACGCGGCGGTGACCGCGTCGCGGCCGCTCCGCTTCTTCGCCTACGCGCTCGGCGAAGCGAGCGAGCCGGTCGCCCACAGCCACTGGACGTTCCTGGAGCGGCTGCGCCACTGGGGGTTCCCCACCAATCCCCTGGCCCGGCTCGCCGACAACGTCGAGGACTGCCTCAAGACCTACCGCGAGATCGAGGCCCGGCGCGCGAGGCTCGACTACGACATCGACGGCGTCGTCTACAAGGTCAACCGCTTCGACTGGCAGCAACGGCTGGGCGAGGTGAGCCGGGCGCCGCGCTGGGCGCTCGCCCACAAGTTCCCGGCCGAGCAGGCGGTCACGCGGCTGGAGAGGATCGAGGTCCAGGTCGGGCGCACCGGGGCGCTGACCCCCGTCGCCCATCTCACCCCGGTCACGGTCGGGGGCGTGGTGGTGCGGCGCGCGACGCTGCACAACGAGGACGAGATCGCGCGCAAGGACGTGCGCGAGGGCGACCTCGTGGTGGTGCAGCGCGCCGGCGACGTGATCCCGCAGGTCGTCTCGGTGGTGGTCGAGAGGCGCCCCAAGGACTCGCACCGGTTCCGTTTTCCGCACACCTGCCCGGTCTGCAAGAGCCACGCGGTCCGCGAGGAGGGCGAGGCGTTGCGCCGCTGCACCGGCGGGCTGATCTGCCCGGCGCAGGCGGTGGAGAGGCTCCGCCATTTCGTCGGCCGCGACGGCCTCGACATCGAGGGGCTGGGCGAAGCCTACATCCAGCTCTTTTTCCACAGCGGGCTCGTCCGCGAGCCGGCCGACATCTTCACCCTCGAAGCCCGGGCCGAGGACGTGACCCGCGTGGTGGCGGAATGGCGAAAACGGCAAAGCGCGGAGCGACAGGCCGCGAAGGGCCGGCCGCAGACCGCCGGCCCGAAGCGCAAGAAGGACGAAGCGTACAAGAGCGTGAGCAATCTTTTCGCGGCGATCGAGAACCGCCGGCGCATCCGCTCCGACCGGCTGATCTACGCGCTCGGCATCCGCCACGTCGGACAGACCACGGCCCGCTTGCTCGCCCGCCACTACGGCTCGCTCGCGGCGCTGGCGGAGGCGATGCGCGAGGCGGCGGAACCGGAGAGCGAGGCCTATCGCGCGCTGGCCTCGATCGACGGCATCGGCCCGGTGGTCGCCCGGGCGCTGATCGACTTCTTCGCCGAGCCCCACAACCGGAAGCTCCTCTCCCGGCTGCTCGCCGAGCTTGGCGAGGAACCGGTGGAGGCGCCGGCCGCCGCCGGCTCGCCGCTCGCCGGCAAGACCGTGGTCTTCACCGGCACGCTCGCCTCCATGACCCGGCCCGAGGCCAAGGCCCGGGCCGAGAAGCTGGGGGCCAAGGTCGCCGGATCGGTGTCCAGGAAGACCGACCTAGTGGTGGTGGGCGCGGACGCCGGGTCCAAGGCGAAGAAGGCCGAAGAGCTGGGCCTCAAGACGCTGAGCGAGCAGCAGTGGCTGAGGTTGATCGGCGGCGCCTGAGCGAGGGAGGCGGGTTAAGCGGAACCGTCGGGCGGCCGTTGCCCTCACCCCGTTCCGCCAGACTCGAAGAGGGGAGCCCTAGCGAACAGATCCCCTGGGAAATTGTGCAGTTGCAGGCTCTTCCGAGTTGGTCGCGGCGGTGGAAGGCGGGTCCGTATCGATCGCCGGAAGCGGTCGCCATGACACCCCCGGCACCCCGTGATATCATTTATAGCTGCGGCAGCGCCGCGAATGGCGCGCGTCGGCGAGAAGGAGGCCACCATGTCCCCGGAAAACCCCATGATGCGTCGTGGTGCGGCCCTCGTGGTCGTGGGCGCACTGATTTTTCTGCTGTACGCGGTTGTTTTCTTCTTCCGTGCGTTCTCGGAAGCGGGCTTAGAGGTCGGGGTCGAAACCCTGAACGGCGTGACCCCGGCCCAACTCGATCAGTTGAACCCTGCTGTCATGGCCTATATCCGGCACCTCCATGTCGCCACGGCCGGCTTTATCGCGGCGACGGCGATTGCCGTTTGCGGGTTGGCCTGGTTCGGCATCCAGTCCGGCGCCTGGTGGGCGTGGATTACCGCTGTCGTCTCGCCGGTCGTGGGGCTGGCGGTGGCATTGCCGCTCCATTATACGGGCACCTTCAGCCATGATTGGGTTACCCACCTTGGGCCCATCTACGTCGGCACGCTGGTGTTCGTGGTGGGAGGGGTGATGACCCTGGCCAGCCTGGCTCAGGACTCGCGTACGACTCGCTAGAAATCGTGCTCTCGACGCACGGTCGCGCCGAGATCAAGCCGAAGGCGATCCCTCCCCTCCGTTGCCGACGATCGCGCAACACGGTCCGGAAGGGTCGAGACGGGCCTCAGCACCCGGCCAGCACCCGTTCGAGCGCCGGCAGCGCGGCCCGCAGCTCGGCCCGACGCCCTTCCTCGGCGAGCCCGGCGAGCGCCGCCCGTGTCTCGGCGCCGCGCTCGCCACGGGCGTGGCGGGCGAGCGCGCGGGCGCGGGCGACGAAGAAGGCGATGTAGGGGAGCGGCTCGGGCCGGGTGAAGGCCTCCAGCGCGGCGGCGTGGCGTTCGACCCCCTCGTTGTCGCCGCCGGCGAGGGCGGCCTCCATCGCGTCGATGTAGAAGTAGAAGTGGTTATGGCTCACCGCCCCGGCCGCGATCAGGGCCTCGCCCTCGGCCAGGGCCCGCGCCCGCGCCTCCCGGTCCGCGCTCATGAGCGCGATCGTCCCCAGCACCCGGGGGCCGGAATAGCCCGGCCCAGTCTCGCGGCTGAGGCGCAGCGCCTCCTCCAGAAGGGGCGCGACTTCGTCCCCCCGCCCATCGCCGTCGGCCAGCCTGGCGAGGCAGATCAGGGTCTGCGGCTCGAACCGCCACGCGCCCAGCCGGCGGATCAGCGCCCGGGCGCGCTCGAGGTGCGCGCGCGCGGAGGCGAACTCGGCCATGTCGTAGGAGACCTCGGCGGCCAGCGTCTCGCCCATCAGCTCGCCCCGCAGGTGCCCGACCCGGGCGGCGGCCGCGATCGCGGCGTGGGCGTCGGCGAGCGCCTCGCGGGTCTGGTTGAGATAGCGCCGGGTGAAGCCGATCATCGACAGGTTGGCGACCTCCACCCCGCCCAGCCCGAGCTCGCGGGCAAGCGCGACGCAGGCGCGGAAATGGCCGTGGGCGGTGCCCATGCGCCCGCGCGCGTACTCGGCGTCGCCGAGGCCGGAAAGGGCGCGGGCCTCGGCCTCGCGCGAGGCCGCCTCGCGGGCGTACCGAAGCGCCCGCTCGTGCTCCTCCCGGCAGCCCTCGATCCGCCCCAGGGGAAAGAGCAGGTTGCCGCGCAGGTAGTGGATGCGCGAGAGCGCGAGCGTGAGCTTGAGGCCGGCGGCCGCGGCCTCGGCGCTGGCGAGCGCGTCGAGCGCCTCGTCGTAGCGGTCGATCACCCGCATCCCGGCGGCGAGGCCGATCCAGGCCCGGCAGCGCTCGGCGTCGTCGGCGGCAAGGGCGAGGGCGCCGCGGTAGGCCTCGATCGAGGCCGGGACCGAGCCGAGATCGTGAAGAAGCTCGCCCTTGAGACAGGTGAGCGCAAACTTGTCCGCGCGTTCGCTCGCGGCCGCGAGGCCGCGCTCGGCCAGCGCCAGCGCGCGCTCCTGGTGGTAGGTCGCGGCCTGGGCCTCGGCCGCCTCGAGATAGGCGCGCGCCGCTCCCGCATCCTCGGCCCGGTCGAGATGCTGGGCGCGAAGCACCGGATCGCGCCCCGAGAACCAGTCGGCCAGCCGCCGGTGCAGCTCGCGCTTGCGCGCCTTGAGGAGCGACGAATACACCCCCTCCTGGATAAGGGCGTGGGCGAACAGGTAGTCCTCGCCCTCGGGGCGAACGAGATAGTGCTCGATGAGCGCGCGGCAGTCGTAGTCTGGCTGGCCGGCCAGATGGCGGAGAGTCTCCAGCGCGAAGCGCTGCCCGATCGCCGAGGCGGCCTGTAGCGCCGCCCGGTCCGCCGGGGGCAGCCGGTCCATCCGCCCCAGCACCAGGCTCTGGATCGAACCCGGCACCCGGTCGTCGCCCGCCTCCTCGGCGTTGAGGATGAGCTGCTCGAGGAAGAGCGGGTTGCCCTCGGCCCGCTCGATGCAATCGATCACCGTCCGGCTGGAGGCGTCGATGAACGAGCGCGCGAGGGCAAGCGCCGCCTCGCGGCGCAGCGGGCCTACGTCGACGGTAAGGAGGGCGCTGCCCCGGATCGCCGCGCGCCAGACCTGATCCAGGGGATCGCCCTCCAGGCGCGAGGTCATCGCCAGGATCGCCGGGCAATCGCGCACGGTGGCGCCGACGGCCGCGAGGTGGGCGAGCGTGTGCGGGTCCGCCCAATGGATGTCCTCGACCGCGAGCACGAGCGCCTGATGCCGGCTCGTCGCCCGCACCAGCCCCGAGACCACCTCCTGCTTGCCGCGGTTGCGGGCGGCGTTGTCCATGGCGTCGTACATCGCCCGCATCCCGGTCGGCTGGGGAAGGTCGAGGAGGTCGTTGAGGAAGACCTGCTGCTCGGCCGCGACCCAGCCCTCGGCCAGGGCGCTGCGAACGGCGCCCGCGCGCGCCTCCTCGTCGGCCCCGGGGGCGAGCCCGAGCAGGCTGCGCACGACCGCCCGCACCGCGTCCTGCCCGCGCTCGACGCCGAAATCGAGCACCAAGCCCCTGTGGGCGGCGAAGCCGCGGGCCAGCGCGAGGGCGATGAACTCCTCGACCAGCCGGGTCTTGCCGATCCCCGCCTCGCCGCGCACGTAGACCACCTGTCCGAATCCGCCCTCGCGGCAAGAGTCGAGCACGCCGGCGAACTGGCGAAGCTCGGCTTCGCGCCCGACCAAGGGGGCGACCGCCTTGCGCTCGGCGCCGGCGCGAAGGCCGATCAGTCGCCAGACGCGGACCGGCCGCTCGATCCCCTTGACGGCGACATCGCCGAGCGACTCGCCCTCGACCCGGGCGGCGACGCTGCGCCACACCGGATCCGAGACCAGCGTCTGGCCGGCCTTGGCGAGCCCGTCGAGCCGCGAGGCGAGATTCACCGACTCGCCCAGCACCGTGTACTCGCGCTCCGCGTCCGCGCCGACACCGGCGGCGACCACCTCGCCGCTGGCGATGCCGACATGCATTGAGAGCACGCGGCCCACCTCCTCACTTAGCTTTGCCATCGCGGCGTGGATGTCGAAGGCGGCGCGCACCGCCCGCAGGGGATCGTCGCCGTGGGCGACTGGGGCGCCGAAGAGCGCCATCACCGCGTCGCCGATGTGCTTGTCGATGGCGCCGCCGTAGTCGGCGACGATGCGGTCGATGACGGCGAAGAGCCGGTTGACGAGCGCGTGCAACTCCTCCGCGTCGAGCTCGGTCGAGAGGCGGGTGAACCCGGCGAGGTCGGCGAAAAGGATGGTGACCTGGCGCCGCTCGCCGGCCGGGGCGGGTGGGCCGGCATCGGCCGGCGGCGACGCCTCGGGCTTGGCCTCGGGCGGGCCGGCGAGGCGCGCTCCGCAGGCGCCGCAGAACTTCGCCCCCGGGTCGTTGCCGGCGCCGCAGGCGGGGCAAGCCCGGGGAAGTGGCGCCCCGCATTCCGTGCAGAAGCGGTGATCCGCGCGGTTTTCCGCCTGGCACTTGGAGCAGCGCATAGGCCGCCTTGCGCCGTTCGTGGGGCCGGAAACGCCCGGCCTCGCCTCCCGCCCCTATCCTACGCGCGCGAGGCCGGCGCGCTCAAGCCCGCCTGCCGGCATCGAGGCGGCGGGCGGCCACTCGCCCTCAAATCGGCCGGGTCGCCCGGGCGAGCCAGGCGGCGGTTTCAGGGTCGAGGAGCGGGCCGACCTCGGAGCGCACCCGGGCGTGATACGCATTCAGCCAAGCGACCTCGGCCGGGGCGAGCAACTCCCGCTCGATCAGCGCCAGGTCGACGGGGACGAGGGTCAGCACTTCGAAGCCGAGCATGCTCCGCTCGGCCCCGGGGATCCCCTCGATGGCGCGCACGGCCAGCAGGTTCTCGATGCGGATGCCGTAGGCGCCGGCCTTGTAGGACCCGGGCTCGTCGGAGACCACCATGCCCTCCTCGATCGGCGCCTTGCGGTAGAGCTTGGAGATCGACTGCGGCCCCTCGTGGACGCCGAGGTAGCATCCCACCCCGTGTCCGGTGCCGTGCTCGAAGTCGAGCCCCGCCTGCCATAGGAACTGCCGGGCGACGGCGTCGATCTGGGCGCCGAGCGTGCCCTCGGGGAAAACCAGCGTGGCAAGCGCGATGTGGCCCTTGAGCACGCGGGTGAAACGCGCCCGCATCTCGTCCGTCGGCGCCCCCACTGCGATGGTGCGGGTCACGTCGGTGGTCGCGTCCAGGTACTGCCCGCCCGAGTCGACGAGGAACGGCGTGCCGGGATCGAGCCGCCGGTTGCTCCGCTCGCTCACCCGGTAGTGGACGATGGCGCCGTTGGGCCCGGCCCCGGCGATGGTGGCGAAGCTCGGGCCGCGGAAGAGCGGGTCCTTGGCCCGCTCGGCCTCGATCGCCCGCGCCGCCGCGATCTCGGTGATCTCCCCCTTCGGCGCCTCGCGCGCGAGCCAGGCGAGGAAGCGGGCCATGGCGGCGCCATCGCGCCGGTGGGCGGCGCGCATCCCGGCGAGTTCGACCGGGTTCTTCCGCGCCTTCATGCGGAGCGTCGGATCCGGCCCCTCCACCAGCCGCGCCCCGGCGGCGCCAAGCCGGGCGAAGGCCCAGGCCGGGGCGGTGGCCGGATCGGCCAGCACCCGGGCGCGCCCCGCCCCCAGCGCATCGAGCGCCGGCCCGAGCGCGGCCGGGGCCTCGACCGCCACCTCGGGGCCGAGCCATTCGTCGAGGCCGGGGACGAACTTGCGCCGGTCCATGAACAGCGTCACCGGGCCGCCGACGCGGGCGATGGCGAAGCCCAGCGCGAGCGGCGTGAAGGGGACGTCGGCGCCGCGAATGTTGAGGAGCCAGGCGAGGGCGTCGGGACGGGTGAGGAGGAGCGCGTCGGCGCCGGCCTCGGCGAGGACCGCGCGAACGCGCCGGCGCTTCTCGGCCGAGCCCTCGCCGGCGTAGGCGGCCGGGTGGGCGACGACCGGCGCGATGGGCGGCGGCGGCTGGCCGATCCAGATCGCATCCACCGGGTTGCCGTCGAGCGCGACCAGCTCGGCCCCCGCCTTGGCGGCGGACCGCCGCAGGCGCCCGGCCTCGTCCTCGGTGTGCAGCCAGGGATCGAAGCCGATCCGCGCCCCCGCGGCGAGGTGCCGCTCGAGCCACGCCTCGGGCGGGGTCTCCATCAGGGGAACGACCTCGATCAGGGCGGCATCGACCTCGCCCGCCGCCTGGAGCGTGTAGCGGCCATCGACGAAGAGGGCCGCGCGCGCGGCCAGGACCACGGCCATCCCGGCCGAGCCGGTGAAGCCGGTGAGCCAGGCCAGCCGCTCCGCCCGGCGGGGCACGGTCTCGCCCTGGTGCTCGTCGCCGCGGGGAACGAGGACGCCGTCGAGGCCGCGGCGGGAGAGCTCGGCGCGAAGCGCGGCGAGGCGGTCGGGATCGGTCCCCGTGCGTCCGAGGCCGTCGTCGCCGGCGCCGAACCCGGCGACCAGCTCGGCCAGGCGCCGGCGGAGCGCCGCCGGCGCCCGCGGGGCGACGAGCGCGGTCCAGGCGAGCGGGTCGTGGCCGGGAGGAGCCGGAGGGGCGGCGGCGATGCCGGCGAGGAGGTCGGCCAGCTCCTCACGCTCGAACCGCGCCCCGGCCTCGCGGAGCCCGGTCAGCACGGAATCGTCGATCCCCCCCACGGCCCGTCTCCATGTCATTGCGATCTCAAAACGGAATCGGCGCGACCGGCGGAAGACTAGGTCCGCCGCGGCCGGGCGGCAAGGGCGCCGGCCCGGCTTCGCGTCGGGGAGAGAGGCCGAAAACCCATGCAGGAGGCGCGCTCCAGCCCTGCGCAGATACCGCGACACATCCTTATGTTGCGCTGCAAAATAAGGGCGTGACGGCAGGGGCGGCCGGCGGCTTCGGCCGAGCGCCCCCCCGCCCAACCGCAAGACGAAGGAAGCACCAGACCATGACGACCAAGACGCAGAAGAAAGACCCCCTCGCCGAGGGCTTCAAGGCCTTCGGCCAGACCTACCCGGACATCCTCTCGCTCGAGCTTGCCGCCCAGCGCACGCGCGACCGGATGATCGGCGACTGGATCGCCGGCGCGGCCCGCGCCACGGCCCGGTTCTTCGGGCGGATCCTCGCCCACGCCTTCCAGCCGCAACTGCGCGACGCGACCTTCGCCGAGTCGGCGAAGGAGGCGCGCGAGGGTGCCAAGGTCGTGCGCATCGAGACTCCGGCCAAGTCGGTCGCCAACGAGAATCGCGGCGCCAAGGCGGCCTGACACCGCCCCTATGACCGCCCTGTCCCGCCCCGGCGGGACAGGATGAGGGTGCGCCAGCCGCCGAGCGCGATCCGCCCGAGGAGCCCGAGCCCCTGGGCGCGGTGGGCGGCAAGCACCTCCGCTTCCTCCCAGGCCAGCAGTCCGGACAGCACCGCCACCCCCGCCGGGGCGAGCGCCCGAGAGAGCGCCGGCGCCATGCGGCAGAGGGGGCGCGCCAGGATGTTGGCGACGACGAGCCCGAACGGCGCCCTCTGCCCGATCGCGCGGGCCCGGTAGCCGGCACTCTTGAGCGGGCGCACCCAGCGCCCGACCCCGTTCATCCGCGCCACCTCGCGCGCCACCGCCACCGCCACCGGATCGATGTCGCAGGCGAGGACCGGCACCCGCCAGGTCTTGGCTATCGCCGCCGCCAGGATGCCGGAGCCGCAGCCCATGTCGAGGGCCGCGCGCACCCGTGCCCGCCCCCGCTCGCGGGCGAGGCGGTCGAGCGCGATCAGGCATCCCCGCGTGCTCTCGTGCTGGCCGCTGCCGAAGGCGAGCCCGGCGTCGACGGTGATCCCGATCCGGCCCGCCGGAATCCGCCCGGCATAGTGCGAGCCGTGAACCAGGTAGCGCCCGGCCGCCACCGGGCCGTGCGCCTTGAGGCTTTCCGAGAGCCAGTCGGCGGGGGCGAGCGGCGCGACCTCGGCCACCGGGGGGGCTACCCCCGTCCCGGCGGCGGCGAGGGCGAGGGCGATCCCGAGGGCGCCTTCCCCGGGCCGCGACCGGGCGACGGCCTCCACCTCCAGGCGGCCGTCGCCCGCCGCCTCGGCGGCGATGGCGATCGACTGGACGAAGGGCTGGAGCGCCGCCTCGAACGCGCCCAGCGCCGCCGCCGGCACCCTGAGCCGCAGGCGCCAGAGCGACGGCGCGCCCCTCACGCCGGCTCCACGAAGCGGTCGATGACCTTCTTGCGGCCGGCCTTCTCGAACTCGATCTCGAGCGCGGCGCCGTCGGTCGAGACCACGCGGCCGTAGCCGAACTTCTGGTGGAATACCCGCCCGCCGACGGCGAACGTCCCGGCGGGCCGGGCATGGGTCTCGACCGTCCACGCCTCGGCCTCGATCAGCCGGGCTTGCCCGCCGAAGCGCGGCGCGCGAAGGCGGGCGGCCCCCTCCTCGAGGTCGGTGGCGGCGGACCCCGCGCCGTAGAGCCCCGGCTCGCTCTCGCGCTCGACGTGCTCGGCCGGCAGCTCGTCGACGAAGCGCGACGGCAGGTTCGACTGCCAGGTGCTGTAGACGCGCCGGTTGGCGGCGAAAGAGACGACCACGCGCCGGCGCGCCCGGGTGATGCCGACATGGGCGAGGCGCCGCTCCTCCTCCAGGGACTTGAGCCCGCCCTCGTCGAGGGCCCGCTGATGGGGGAACAACCCCTCCTCCCAGCCGGGCAGGAACACGGTGTCGAACTCGAGGCCCTTGGCGGCGTGGAGCGTCATCAGGTTGAGGCGCTCGCCGTCCTCGGCCTGATCGTTCTCCATCACCAGGCTGACATGCTCGAGGAACCCCTCCAGGTTCTCGAACTCCTCCATCGCCGCGACCAACTCCTTGAGGTTCTCGAGCCGCCCCGGTGCATCCGGCGAGCGGTCCGCCTGCCACATCGCCGTGTAGCCCGACTCCTCCAGCACCGTCCGCGCCAGCTCGGGATGGGCAAGTCCGCCGGCGAGCGACCGCCAGCGGTCGAAGTCGTCGATCAGGGCCTTGAGCGCGACCCGGGCCTTGGCGCGAAGCTCGTCGGTCGCGACCAGGTCACGGGCCGCCTCGAAGACCGGGACGCCGCGGGCGCGGGCCAGCTCGTGCAGGCTCTTGACCGTGGCCTCGCCGATCCCCCGCTTGGGCACGTTGACGATCCGCTCGAAGGAGAGGTCGTGCGACGGGTTCGCGACCACGCGCAAATAGGCGATGGCGTCGCGCACCTCCTGGCGCTCGTAGAAGCGGGGGCCGCCGAGCACCCGGTAGGGGATGCCGAGCGTGAGGAGGCGCTCCTCGAAGGCGCGCATCTGGAAGCCGGCGCGGACCAGGACCGCCATCGCCCCCAGGCGCTCGCCCCGCCCCTGCAACGCCTCGACCTCGTCGCAAACGAAGCGGGCCTCCTCCTCGCCGTCCCAGAGCCCGCGCAGGCGCACCTTCTCGCCCTCGCCGTCCTCGGTCCACAGCGTCTTTCCGAGGCGCCCCTGGTTGTGGGCGATCAGGCCCGAAGCCGCGGCCAGGATGTGGGGGGTGGAGCGGTAGTTGCACTCCAGCCGGATCACCCGCGCGCCGGGGAAGTCGTGCTCGAAGCGGAGGATGTTGCCCACCTCGGCCCCGCGCCAGGAGTAGATCGACTGGTCGTCGTCGCCGACGCAGCAGATGTTGCGGTGGCGCTGGGCGAGGAGCCGGAGCCACAGGTACTGGGCGACGTTGGTGTCCTGATACTCGTCGACCAGGATGTAGCGGAAGGCGCGCTGGTAGAGGCCGAGCACCTCGGCATTGGTCCGGAAGATGGCGAGGGCGTGGAGCAAGAGATCGCCGAAGTCGGCGGCGTTCAGCGCCCTGAGCCGGGCCTGATAGTCGCGGTAGAGAGCGAGTGCGCGGCCGGCGGCGAAGTCGGTCGCGTCCGCCGCCCCCACCTCGTCGGGCCCGAGGCCGCGGTTCTTCCAGGTCTCGATGACCGCCAGCAGCCCCTGGGGCGTCCAGCGGCGGGTATCGAGGTTGGCCGCCTCGGCCACCTGCTTGACGAGGCGGAGCTGGTCGTCGGTGTCGAGGATGGTGAAGTTGGGGGCCAGCCCGGCCAGCGCCGCGTGCCGGCGCAAGAGTCGCGCCGAGAGGGCGTGGAAGGTGCCGAGCCACAGCCCCTCGACCGGCCGGCCGATGAGGCGCGCGATCCGCTCCTTCATCTCGCGCGCGGCCTTGTTGGTGAAGGTCACGGCCAGCACCTGGTTGGGCGCGGCGCGGCCGGTCATCAGGAGATGGGCGAAGCGGGTGGTGAGCACCCGCGTCTTGCCGGTCCCCGCCCCGGCCAGCACCAGCACCGGGCCCTCGGTCGCCTCCACGGCCTCGCGCTGGGCGGGGTTGAGCGCGGCGAGATAGGCGGCGGGGGCGCGCCCCGGCGGGGGCGCGGTGGGCGGGCCTTCGGCGGCGTCCGGGGCGGCGGGGGAGTCGCTCATCGCCCCTTATATAGCAGCCCGACGGCACCGGCGCACGGCGGGGCGGTAGTGTCTCATTTTGCCCTCATGCCTCGACAGGCTCGGCATGAGGGCCTTGGAAATCCGCCTCGCGCCTCAAGCCCGTCGAAGGGCGAGGCGCTTCAAACTGAGTCACTACCGGCGGGACGGACGCGGAGCCGCGCGCGCCGGACCCGCCATCCGCATGGCGCTCACCGGGCGAACCACCCGAGAAGGGTGACGAGAACGATCAACAGCACGACCGCGAGCACCAAGCCGAGGGTGAGCCCCGCGAGCCACTTAAGGCTCAGCTTGAGCAACGTCCAACTGTTCTTCGGGCCGAGGGCGAAGACGAAACCGAACGCGAAAACGACGAGGACGGCGAGCAAGAGCGCCACCCCCGTCATGACCGCGCCCTTGTTCAACGCGGCCATGCCCATGACGAGGACGATCAGCAGCGCCACCCCGAGCATGGCGCCGAGGGCGAGCCCCGCGAGTCCCTTGAGCAACGCCCACATGCCCATGCCCTCCGGCCGCGAGAGGCGGGCGAAGCCGGGCGGTCGTGGATTCGCTCAGCGCTCGCCCCGCTCCTCGCGGTAGGTCTCGACCAGGGCCCGGTTGTAGGCGACCATCACGTCGTGCTCGTGGACGTAACCCACGAGCCGCGCCCGATCGCGGTCGTCGATCACGGCGACGAGCTCCTCGCCCTCGGCCTCCATCAGCCTGAGCGCCGCCTCGAGGGTCTCCTCGGCGAGGAGCGTCGGCGGATTTTGGCGGGCCACGTCGCCGGCGTTGAGGAGGTCGTCCATCGAGGTGTCGAAGGCGGCGTCGCCGAGGTCGGCGAGGGTCACCGTTCCGATCAGCCGCCCGTCGTCGGCGGTGGCGAACACCTCGCCGTAGGGCGCGCCCTGGAGCTTCGCCCGCACGCCCGGAAGCCGCACCCCCCGGTTGACCACCGGGCAGTCCTTGCGCATCACCGAGCGCACGGTCCGCGCGCGCAGGAGGTTGAGCTCGCGCCCCTCGCGCAGGTTGAGGCCCGCGCGCTCGAGCTGGAGGTGGAAGAACGACGGGATGCGAAGCCGGGCGGTCACCACCGAGGCCAGCACCACGGCGACCATCATGACGATGGTGAGCGTGTAGTCCCCGGTCATCTCGAAGATGATGAGCGTGGTCGAGATCGGCGCCCCCAGCACCGCCCCCGCGACCGCGCCCATGCCGACCAGGGCATAGGCGCTGGGGCCCGACGAGAGATCGGGCGCGATCCCGGTGGCGACGACGCCGAAGGCGCCCCCCAGCATCGCCCCGATCACCAGCGAGGGGCTGAACACCCCGCCGCCGAAGCCGCTGCCGAGCGAGATGGCGGTGGCCGCCGTCTTCGCCGCCACCAGCGCCGCCAGGAGGGCGAACGGGAACGCCCCCTTGAGCGCAAGGTCGGTCGCCTCGTAGCCCACCCCCAGCACCTGCGGGAAGAAGGCCGCGATCAGCCCGACGAGCAGCCCGCCGGCGCCCGGCCGCACCCAGACCGGCAGGGGCATCCGCACCGCCACCGCCTCGACCACGAACACCGAGCGCATGAAGGCGATCGCCACCGCCCCCGAGACGAGGCCGAGCATGGCGAAGGCGGGAAGCTCGAGGAGCGAGACGAGCTGGTACTCCGGAAGGGTGAAGGCGGGAAAGTCGCCGAAGTAGAGCCGCGAGATGGCGGTGCCGGTGACCGAGGCGATCACGATCGGGGCGAAGGCGGAAAGGGCATAGTGGCCGATCACCACCTCATGGGCGAAGAGCGCCCCGGCGATGGGCACGTTGAACGAGGCCGCGACCGCGGCCGCGGCCCCGCAGCCCAGCACCGAGCGGCCCAGCCGGGGGCTGAAGCGCAGCCGGTTGGCGAGGAAGCCGGCGAGGCTCGCCCCCAGGTGAACGGCCGGACCCTCCCGCCCGACCGAGGCCCCGACCCCGATCGAGAGGGCGCTCCCCGCGGCGGCGGCGATCCCCTGGCGGAGCGACATCCGCCCGCCGCGCAAGGCACCGGCGGCGATCACCTGCGCCATCCCCAGCGGCCTGCCCCCCGGCATCAGCAGGCGATAGAAGAGCCCGACGCCGAGCCCGCCGAGCGCGGGAACGGCGACAACCCACCACCAGGGAAGGGCCGAGGCGGCGGTGAACAGGCGCCCGGCCGGGGCCGCGAGCAGGGCCATCTGGACGACCTGGAACGCCTCGCGGAAGGCGATCACCGCCACCGCCGCAATCCCGCCCACGATGAGTGCAACGGCGGCCGGCACCAGCATGTCGTTGCGCGCGATGCGCCGCCTCCAGACGAGGAGGCGCCTGGCGTTCGTGCGCCGGAGGTTCATCGCCGCCCGGCCCCGCGGCCTAGTTGCATCTCCCGATCGACTCGGCCACGCAAACGTGCTTGCCGTCGGTCCAGGTGGCGCCGGAGAAATCGGCGTTGAGGATGTCGGCGCCGACGAGCTGGGCGCCGGTCAGGTTGGCGCCGCGGAGGTCGGCACGGAACAGCTTGGCGCGGCGGAGATCGGCGTTGGCGAACGAGGCCTTGCGCAGGTCGGCGCGGGTGAAGTCGGCCTCGGAGAGGCCGGCGGCGTCGAAGCGGGCCTCGACCAGCGTAGCGCTCACGAATTTGGCGCGAAACCCGGTGGCCTCGGTGAAGTCCGCCCCGCTCAGGTTGGCGCGATTGAAACTGGCGTCGCGCAGGTTCGCGCCCTTGAGTTCGGCGTTCCGGTAGTCGCTGCGATCGAGGATGCAGCGGTTCCAGTCGACGCCCGGGGCCGCCGGGTCGGTGCAGGCGGCGAGCGCGCCCTCGACCGAAGCAAGGGCGGCGAGCATCGCAAGGAGCCCGAGGCGGCGCATGAACATGGCTGAAAGGTTTAATCGTTTCCAGCACTTAGGCAAAGCGGAATTTATCGGCCGGAACCGGCGTCGCCGATTCCGGCATTGGTGGAGGCGCCGGGACAGGCTAGCCTGTGGCCGTCGACGAACGGGCAACCACACACCGCCGGCCAAGACCCATGCTCGCGCGTGCGCTCGGCTTTCTCGCGGCCCACGGGCCGCGCGTCCTCGTCCTCGGGGTGATCGTGGGGCTCGCCGTCCCGCCCCTCGCCGCGGTCTTGCGCCCGGCATTGGCGGTGAGCGTGATGGTCATGCTCGCGGGAATGCTGCTGCGGGTCGATTGGGGCGAGTTCTTCGCCCACCTGAAGCGCCCAGGGCTGGTGATCGTCGCCTGGCCCTGGCTCGTCGTCGCCATCCCGGTGACCGTTTGGGCGGCGACCGCGCCGCTGCCGATCAGCCCGGGCCTGCGCGCGGCCGTGGTTCTGATGTCCTGCTCGGCGCCCCTCGCCGCATCGCCCGCCTTCGTGCTCCTGATCGGGCTCGACGTGTCGCTGGCGCTGGTGACGATGCTGCTCTCGGTGTTCACCATCCCGTTCACCATGCCGCTGCTCGCGCTCGGCCTGCTCGGCCTCGATCTCAACCTCGGCATCGCCGAGTTCATGGCCCGGCTCGGCGGCCTGATCGGCGGCGCCTTCGCCCTCATGCTCGTGCTCCGGCTCGTAGTCCCGGCCCGCGCCCTCAGGGCCCACGCGCGCACGATCGACGGCGGGCTGGTCCTGTTCCTCGCCCTCTTCGGGGTGGCGCTGATGGACGGGGTGACGGCGCTGTTCCTGGCGCGACCGGCCTTCGTGCTCGGCCTCGCGCTTGCCTCGTTCGTCGCCAACTTCTCGCTCCAGGGGCTGGGGGCGCTCGCCTTCGCCCGCGCCGGCGCGCGCCGGGCGCTCACCCTCGGGTTCCTGACCGGCAACCGCAACATGGCCGTCCTGCTGGCCTCGCTGCCGGCCGGGACCGACCCGACGATCCTTTTCTACTTCGCGGTCGCGCAACTGCCCATGTACGCGGCGCCCGCGATCCTGGTGCCGATCTACCGCCGCCTTGCCCGCGGCCGGGTCTGAGCCCGTCAGTTCGCGCCGCCCCGGGCGCGCGCCACCTCCTCGGCGGGCGCGGGGCGAAGGCCGAGGATGTGGCAGATGGCGTAGGTGAGGTCGGCGCGGTTGAGGGTGTAGAAGTGGAAGGCGTCGATCCCGTTGGCCTGCAACAACCGGCACTGCTCGGCGGCGACGGTAGCGGCCACCAGGCGGCGGGTTTCGGGATCGTCGTCGAGGCCCTCGAAGAGGCGGGCGAGCCAGGCCGGCACCCGCGCCCCGCAGAGGGTGCTGAAGCGCTTGACCTGGGCGAAGTTGGTCACCGGCAGGATTCCCGGCACGATCTCGACGAAGATGCCCCTGGCCCGCACCCGGTCGAGGAAGCGGAGATAGTCGTCGGCCTCGAAGAAGTACTGGGTGATCGCCCGGGTCGCCCCGGCATCGATCTTGCGCTTGAGGTTGTCGAGGTCGAACTCGGGGCTCGGCGCCTCGGGGTGGGTCTCGGGATAGGCGGCGACCGAGATCTCGAAGTCGGCCACCCGCCTGAGCCCCGCCACCAGGTCGACGGCGTAGGCGTAGCCCTCGGGATGCGGCCGGTAGCGGCTCTCTCCCTCCGGGGGATCGCCCCTGAGGGCGACGATGTGGCGGATCCCGGCCTCCCAGTAGCGCCGGGCGATGGCGTCGATCTCGGCCCGCGAGGCGCCGACGCAGGTGAGATGCGCCGCCGCGACCAGGGCCGTCTGCCGCTGGATGCGGGTGACGAGGTTGTGGGTGCGCTCGCGGGTCGACCCGCCGGCGCCGTAGGTGACCGAAACGAAACGCGGGCGCAGCGGTTCGAGCCGCTTGACCGAGTCCCAGAGGGTGCGCTCCATCTGCTCGGTCTTCGGCGGGAAGAACTCGAACGACACCTTGAGCGCGACCGCTTCCCCGGTCGCGTAGGGCACCTGCGCGAGCCGCCGGCCGGCGGCCACAGCCGGGCTCATCCGCGCGCCCCCGCCCGGCCCCGCCGCGCCGCCACGCTGAGACGGACCTCCATCAGGCTCTCGACTCCCTCTCTTCGCCGCGCCCCCAGCCGGCCCGGGCCTGCCGCCGGCCTGCCGATCATCCCACAGGCCCGCGTCGCTGCAAACCCTGATGGCCGTGCCGCGCCAACCACCATGTGGACGGAGCGCGCTTTTTTTGCAACAGTGTTGTAAAGCTGCGCCGGGGCCGATGGAACATGTCTGGAATTTTTCGGCCGACTGTGTTACGCAAACCGGCGCAAAAAGCCGGCTCCTCGGGGACACACGGCGGACAAGGGCCGTGCCGGGGGGCGGGGCTGCGAACCAGACCGGGCGGCGCCCGGCGGCGGGTTGGGGTCGGCGGCAAGGACCGTGGTCGGAAGGCCGCGGACGGAAGCGATGCGAGGCAACGAGAGCCGGAGCTGAAGGCCCTTCGAACGCTCGACGGATCCCAATGAACTTTCCCACGCAAAGCGATCAGGTGCGCGAGGGCCGTCCCGGCCAAACCCGGCTTGGGGCGCTCGGGGCGTTGCTGCTGGCCGGGCTGCTGCTCGCCGGCGGCGGGGTCGGGTCGAGGGCGGCCGAGCCCGCGGCCGCCGCGCCCGAGCCCATCTACGACCCGCTCGAGCCCCTGAACAGGACCATCTTCGTGTTCAACGACGCGGTCGACACGATGGCGATCCGGCCCGCCGGCGAGGCCTATCAGGTGTTCGTCCCGCCCGAGGTCCGGGCGCGGGTAACCAACGTGCTCCGCAACCTCAAGACGCCGATCACCTTCGCCAACGACGTGCTGCAGGGCGACGGCGAGCGCGCGCTCGATTCGCTGGCCCGCTTCGTGATCAACGCCACCATCGGCATCCTCGGCCTGTTCGACCCGGCGAGCCGCTTGGGGTTCCCCTACCACGACGAGGACTTCGGCCAGACGCTCGCGGTGTGGGGCGTGGGCGACGGCATCTATCTGGTGCTGCCCGTGCTCGGGCCGAGCAATCCCCGCGACACCGTCGGCCTGGTGGCCGACTACCTAGCCGACCCCCTCCGGCTCTGGCTCCTCAACACCGAGGACGAGGCATGGCTGAACGTGCGCACGGGGGCGCGCATCGTCGA
The DNA here is from genome assembly GCA_016202695.1 of Pseudomonadota bacterium. Taxonomy (GTDB): domain Bacteria; phylum Pseudomonadota; class Alphaproteobacteria; order JACQOE01; family JACQOE01; genus JACQOE01. The sequence continues at coordinate 41,868 of JACQOE010000079.1, forward strand.
CGGCCGCGCGCGCACGATCGCGGCCATCGACGACGTGAAGCGCACCTCGCTCGACTACTACGCCGCGATCCGCAGCCTCTATTCGCAGCGCCGCGGGGCGGAGATCCGAAACGTTTCGCCGGGTGGCGATGGCGGCGTGAGCGTGTTCTTCCCGATGACGGATCCGGGTTCGAGCGACGGAGGCAGGTGAGTAATGCTGCGTCGCATTTTCGGCCGCTTGGGCGCGGCAACGCTCGTCGTTGTCTGCCTCGCGGGCTTTCCCGCGATGGGCGAGCCTGCGGCTACCCCGGATCAGTTCGTCAAGACTCTCGCCGACCGGGCGATCGAGGTCGTCAACAGCGCCGAACTGAATTACGACGAGCAGGTCCGCCGTCTGCGTGGCCTCCTGATCGAGGGCTTCGACGTGCCGCTGATGGCGCGTTTCGTGCTCGGCGTGAACTGGCGCCGAGCGACCCCGAGTCAGCGCGATGAGTACCTGAAGCTCTTCGAGGAGATGATCGTCCAGACCTATCTCCGCCGCTTCCGCGAGTATTCCGGCGTCGAGTTCGTGGTCGACGGCATCAAGCAGAAGGTGGACGGGGACTATTTCGTCACCAGCACCGTCAAGCGCCCCGGCGAGCCCGCCTTCATGGTCGACTGGCGCGTGCGCGACGCCGCCGGCGGCTTCAAGATCATCGACGTGGTCGCCGAGAACCTGAGCATGGCGCTTTCCCAGCGCGACGACTTCTCCTCGGTCATCCAACGCTACGGCGGCGAGGTCGACGGCCTGCTCAGGGAGATGCGCGAGAAGATCGAGCAGGCCAAGGGCACGGCCCGCTCGTGACGGGGCGGGCGCGAACGCCCGCCTGTCAGCCCCGGATCAGCGGCTTGTACTTGATGCGGTGCGGCTGGTCGGCCTCGGCGCCGAGGCGGCGGCGGCGGTCGGCCTCGTAGTCGGCGTAGTTGCCCTCGAACCATACCACCCGGCTATCGCCCTCGAAGGCGAGGATGTGGGTGGCGATGCGGTCGAGGAACCAGCGGTCGTGACTGATGACGACCGCGCAGCCGGGAAAGTCGAGGAGCGCGGATTCGAGCGAGCGCAGCGTCTCCACGTCGAGATCGTTGGTCGGCTCGTCGAGCAGGATCACGTTGCCGCCCGACTTCAGCATCTTGGCGAGGTGCACCCGGTTACGCTCGCCCCCCGAGATCTGGCCGACCCGGCGCTGCTGGTCGGAGCCGCGGAAGTTGAACGCGCCGACATAGGCGCGGCTCGCGACCTTGCGCTTGCCGACCTCGATCTCCGAGAGCCCGCCCGAGATCTCCTCCCACACGCTTTTGCGGTCGTCGAGCGCGTCACGGGACTGATCGACAGAGGCGAGCTTGACCGTCTCGCCCAGCCTGAGCGTCCCCGAGTCGGGCTCCTCGGCGCCGAGGATCATGCGGAAGAGCGTCGTCTTGCCGGCGCCGTTCGGCCCGATCACGCCGACGATCCCGCCGGCCGGCAGCTTGAAGTTCAGGTCCTCGATCAGCAGCCGCTCGCCGTAACCCTTGGAGAGGCCGCTCGCCTCGATCACCAGGTCGCCGAGGCGGGGGCCCGGCGGAATCACGATCTGGCCCGAGTCGTAGGCCCGCTCGCGGGCCTCGGCGTAGAGAGCCTCGTAGGCCTTGACTCGGGCCTTGCTCTTGGCCTGGCGGGCGCGCGGGCTCTCGCGGATCCACTCCAGCTCGCGGGCGAGCGTGCGTTGGCGCGCCTTGTCGTCGGCCGCCTCCTGCGCGAGGCGCTTCTCCTTCTGCTCCAGCCAGGCCGAGTAGTTGCCCTCGTAGGGGATCCCGCGCCCGCGGTCGAGCTCGAGAATCCAGCCGGTGACGTGGTCGAGGAAGTAGCGGTCGTGGGTGACCATGACCACCGTGCCGGGATACTCGCGCAGGTGGCGCTCTAGCCAGGCGACCGACTCGGCGTCGAGGTGATTGGTGGGCTCGTCGAGGAGCAGGAGGTCCGGCCGCTGCAGAAGCAGCCGGCAAAGCGCCACCCGCCGCCGCTCGCCGCCGGAGAGGGTAGCGACCGCGGCCTCGCCGGGCGGGCAGCGGAGCGCGTCCATCGCAATCTCGACCGTGCGCTCGATCTCCCAGCCCCCGACCGCGTCGATCTTCTCCTGCAGCTCGCCCTGCTCGGCGATGAGCCTGTCCATCTCCTCGGGGCTCAGCTCCTCGGCGAAGCGCGAGCTCACCGCCTCGAAGCGGTCGAGCAGCGACTTGATCCCGGCGAGCCCCTCCATGACGTTGCCGCGCACGTCCTTGCCCTCGTCGAGGCGCGGCTCCTGGGGCAGGAAGCCGACCGTGGCACCCTCCGCCGCCCAGGCCTCGCCGGCGAAGTCCTTGTCCTCGCCGGCCATGATGCGGAGGAGCGTCGACTTGCCGGCGCCGTTGACGCCGAGCACGCCGATTTTCGCCCCCGGCAGGAACGAGAGCGAAATGTTCTTCAGCACCTCGCGCCCGCCGGGATAGACCCGGCCGAGATTCTTGGTGACGTAGACGTACAGGTACGAGGCCATGACCCGGTTCGCGTGATGGGGGAAAGACGCGGGGCCGTCGCGGCCGGCGCGTCGTGCGCGCCGCCTTGTAGCCCAGCGGGGCCTCGCGGCGCAACCGCCGCGGCGCCAGCCGCGCCCGGATTGGGCGAGCGTCGGCAACCGCCGCGGCCGGCGGCCATGGCCGCAAGTACGCCCGGGGCGATTACTTTGACGATGGCCGGGCCTCGGCAGGACTCGAAGATCAGTTTAGACAAATTTGCGGACTCGCGCCCCGCTGTCCTCTTGGCGGAACACGAATATTCTTCTTTTATTCTTGTAATGCTGACGGGAAGATGTTATACGCTTACTTGTCCGAAATGGACCGCGAGCGAGATGGCCTCCGCTCCGCGGTGGCACACCCGGGGGGATGGGGGCCGGGTTCCACCTGCAGGAGGAGATGTATATATGCCTACCCTCGATTTCGCTGCGTTCCTCACACTCCTGATCGTCAGCGTCGTGGTTTCGGCGATCCTGCACTACGGCTGCAAGTACTACGTCAGCCCAGGCCCTTGGTCGTTCGCCTCCAAGGTCGTGGTGGGATGGATCGGCGCCTGGCTGGGCACCCCGGTGTTCGGGAGCTGGTGGGCGGGCGTCGCCATGGGACCGGTCTTCATCGTGCCGGCGATCCTGGGCGCGCTCGCCATCCTCGTCGTCGCCGTCGATCTCTTCAAGATGCGTGGCGGCTCGATGACCTGAGGCCGATCGGCCGCGACCACGCGAAGATTTGCCCGGCGGCCTGAGCCGGCCGCCGGGCTTGCGCCGCCGGCCGGCAGGTGCAAAGGCGGACCCCCGGCGGGGCCGAAGGTTCGGCTGTGGCCCGCTCGCGGGTCGGCCCGCGCCCCCCTCCCTGAAGCCCACTGCCTGAAGCGCCCGACCTGAAGACGGGCGGCTGTAAATGCGCGCGCGTGGGACGCCGGCCGCGCACGACCTCGAGGACCCGGTCGGCCGCGGCGGCGGGGGCGGAGCTCCTTCACCCCTTCCCCGGGGCGCCGGGCGGCGCCCGTTCCTGTGACGCGAGTCACTGCGCCCGGGGCCTGGGAGACGTAGCCTCGAAGCCGCGACAGGCCATGAAGGAGACGAGCCAACCGCGGAACGCCCAAGTGCCAGAGGATGGCCCGCTCGGCCCCTCGAGCGTCCTCCCTGGCCCACCCGGCGCCCAGGCGCCAGAGGCCGGGGACGCGCCGAGAAGACGAGCGGCGAGGGGGTAGAGATGACCGCCCAGACGATTCTCGACCGCAAGCTCTTCCCATCCGGCTCCGTGATCTTCAGCGAGGGCAAGCACGGCGGGCACGCCTACGTCGTCGAATCGGGTCTCGTCGAGATCAGCAAGTCCGGCCCCGCCGGCGCCTGCACCCTCGGCCACATCCGCCCCGGTGGCATCTTCGGCGAAATGGCGCTCATCGATCAGCAGCCGCGCATGGCCACCGCCATCGCGGTCGAAGACACGGTCTGCATCATCGTCCCGGAATCGGTGGTGCGCGAGAGCCTGCGCAGGGCGACGCCGTTCCTGCGCGCCCTCGTCAACATCCTCGTCCAAGATCTCCGCTCGGTCACCGAGGAGCTGGCCAACCGACCGAGCGTCGCGTGAGCGGAGACGCCTTCAGCCGGCCAGGAACTTCATCGCCAGAAAGCCGATCGCGAAGGCGGCCACTCCGCCGACCACGATCGAAACCACGAACGGAACCCGCATCGAACCCCGCGGTCCCTTCGGCGCCTCGCCCTTGAGTTCCTTCTCGAGGTCGGCGATGCGCTTGAGGATGTGCCCGGCCCCCTTCTTCTTCTCCGGCGGCAGTTTGCCGTAGAGGGCAACGAGGTGGCCGTGCTCGGTCTCGATCTGCTGGCGCGTGCGCCGATCTTTCTTTCCGAACAGTCCGAACACTGTGGGTCTCCCGACGAACGGCCTCGTGGAGAGACGATAGCGCACCCGTCGGATACAACCAAAGACTGTTTGTAAATATTTTTTTACCAAGGGGGCGTGGCGGGCGGTTACCGGCGGGTTTGCGAGCCCGGTGGGGCGGGCGCATCATCAGCTCCGGGTGAAGCGACGGCGAGCGGACGGATGGACGAGGACGCCTTTCGGCGGCACCGCGACGAACTCGGGGCCGACCGGTCGCGCGGCGCGGCCGAGCTGGCCCGCGGTGCGCTTGCCCTGGCGGCGGCGAGCGCGCGCAAGGCGCCGGCGAGCGATGCCGCGGACCTGGTCCGGGAGCTTCGCGCCCGCGCCGACGCCCTGGCGCGCGCCCGTCCGAGCATGGCGCCGATCGCCCGTCTGCTCGGCGCCTGGCGCGACGCCATCGCCGGACTCGCCGGCGCCACGCTCGGGGACGCGCGGGCCCACGCCGCCGCCGCCGCCGAGGCCCTGATCGAGCGCTCGCGCGCGGCCGGCCGCGAGGCGGCCCGCCATGCCGCGGCGGCGATCGGCGCCAACCGTACCGTGATCACCCACAGCCTCAGCTCGACCGTGCTCGAGCTGTTCGCGCTCCTCAAGGACAGCGGCGTGCGGGCGATCGTGACCGAGTCCCGCCCGCTCCTCGAGGGCCACGCGCTCGCCGCCCGCCTCTCCGAGTGGGGGATCCCGGCGACGCTGATCACCGAGGCCGAGATCGGCCTCTTCGTCGCCCGCGCGGATGCGGCGGTGGTGGGCGCCGACGCCGTGCTCGCCGACGGCAGCGTCATTAACAAGGCCGGCACCTATCTGCTCGCCCTCGCCGCGCGCGAGGCCGGCGTCCCCTTCTACGTCTGCGCCGAAAGCTTCAAATGGCTTCCCCCGGACGCGCTCCCGCCGGCCCTCGAGGAGATGGACGCGGCCGAACTCGGCGCACCCCGCTGGCCGCGGGTCGAGATCGCCAACATCTACTTCGACCTCACCCCCGCCCGCCTCGTCTCCGCCTGGTTCAGCGAGGACGGCGGCAAGCCCCGGGAAGGCCGGTCCTAGAACAGCTCGACCTCGCCGGCAATCACCCGCCGCCAAAGCCCGGCGAGGCCGGCGAGATTGGCACGCACAAGGGCCTGGATGCGCGGTCTGAGCGGGGCGAGCGTGCCCCCCCTTGCAAGCGCGATCCGCACCTGGGCGAGTTGCGGGTCGTCGATTCGCCGGCCGATCTGGCTGACGAGGCAGCACTCGGCCGCCGCCGCCTCGGGCAGCTCGGCGACGATCTCCTCGGCGACCGCCCGCGCCGCCAGGTTATAGAGCTTGCCTACATGCGTGACCGGGTTCTTGCCGGCCGCCGCCTCGAGACTCATCGGCCGCAAGGGGGCGATCACCCCGTTCACCCGGTTGCCGCGCCCGACCTGGCCGTCGTCGCCGGCCTCGGCCGAGGTGCCGGTCACGGTGAGGTAGACGGCGCCGGCCGCAGGGTCGTCGGCGGTGTTGACATCGACCGCGACCGCGCCCAGCCCACGCGCGCGGGCGATCGCCTCGATCGCCGAGGCGAGCCGGGACTTCGCCGCGACGTAAGCCTCGAGGTCGGCGAGGTGACGGTCGATGAAGGCGCGGGCGACGGTGAGGCGGATCGAGCGGCCGCGGCGCACCGCCATGACCTTGACGTCCTCGCCGCTCTCCGGGTGGCGGGCGCGGAAGGCGGGGTCGTTGATCCGGCGCTCGACCTCGATCACCAGACCCTCGAGTGGCGTCAGCGGCGCGTACCCGACCCCGCAGGAAGTGTCGTTGGCGAGCGGGGCCGCGCCGGCGTGCTCGCGGGCGAAGAGCTCGCCGAGATCGACCGAACCGGGGCGGATGAGCACGCGCACGCGCAGGTGCCGGGCGGGGTCGAGTGCCCGGAAGCGCGCCCCGATCCACTCCGCGACCGCGGCGTGCGCCAGCTCCTCGACCGGAACCTCGACGTCGCCGGCGCGGGTGACCGCCCGGCCGGCGAGAAAAATCTCGATCGGAGCGAGCACCTCGCCGCCGCCGAAGCGGGGTCGCGCCGCCCCGCCCCAGAGCAGCGCCTTGTCCAGGTTGTGATGCAGGATGCGCCCGAAGCGTTCGAGATAGAACCGGCCGAGCGCGCGAGAGAACGCCTCGGCGAGGGCGTCGCAGATGGTGTCGGGATGGCCGAGCCCCTTGCGCTCGACCACCTCAACGGCCATGTCTCGGCCGGGCCGCGCCATGCGGCCGATCACGAACTGCATGCTGCGCTCTTGCATCCCGCCCCTGGAAGCGCCATAAATGTCATGGAATTATGCGCGGCGAATTGATCTGCGTTAAAGCGTCGGCCGCGGGTCGGCGGCGAACCGTCTGGCGGGGGGGCCGGGGGGGAGTTGCTGCATCGACGCTACACACCAACAGGTAAATGGGGACTGCTCTGATGAATAACGTCCTAAAGGTTTCCACAACAACAGCCCGCCTGCTCGTGGTCGCGGGAGCTTTTGCCCTGCTCGCCGGCTGCGCGACCCCGGAGGACGTTTCGTCGCTGCGCAGCGAGGTCGGCGCCGCCAAGCAGGCGGCCACCGGCGCCCAGCAGGCCGCGGTTCAGGCCCAGCGCGCCGCCGAGCAGGCGGCCCAGAGCGCGAAGCAGGCCGCCGATCAGGCCGCCGCGGCCGCCCAGGCCGCGCAGAACGCCGCTCAGCAGGCGATGGCCGCGGCCAACGAGGCCAAGGCAGCGGCCCAGCGGGCGGAGCGGATCCAGGCCCGCGGCATGCGCAAGTAGCCGCCGTTCCGGCGGCTACGCCCTCCGCGCGCTCAACGGGTGATGCGGACGGGCACCCCGCGTCGCTCCTCGGCCACGCGGGCCACCAAGTCCCAGTCAACCCGGCCCGCCTCGCGATCCGCCACTTGGCGAATCCACGAGGCGAGGTCGGGTATCGGCGCCGGCGAGAACGCGCCTTCAAGCTCGATCTCGTCGGTCTGGGCTTGGCTGGGGTGAATCTCGAGGTAGAGCTCCCCGCCGACCCAGCCGAACTTGACCGGCTGATCGACCACCGTGACCGGCGTTCCGATCGGCACCTCGGCGAACAGGCGCTCGATGTCCCTGGGGTACAGCCGGATGCAGCCGTGGCTCACCCGGCGGCCCACCCCGTCGGGCTTGTTGGTGCCATGGATCAGGTAGCTTGGCCAGCCCAGGTCGAGTGCAAAATCGCCGAGGGGATTGTCGGGGCCGGGCGGCACCGCCGCCGGAAGGTCGGGCCGCTCGGCCCGAATCGAGGCCGGCACCACCCACGTCGGCTTGACCCGCTTCCTCGCCACCTGCGTCGCGCCGAGGGGCGTGCCCCAGCCCTCCTGGCCGATGCCGATGGGATAGCTCGCCGGCGGTTTGCCGGGGGCAAAGTAGTAGAGCCTGAGGTCGCCGACATTGACGACGATGCCCCGCCGCGGGGCGGCCGGCGGCAGGAGATGCGCCGTGGGCAGGAGCACCTTGGTGCCCGGCTCCGGGATCCAGGGGTCGATCCCCGGGTTGGCGGCGCGGAGCTCGACATAGCCGACGCCCTCTCGGACGGCGATGTCGAGCAGCGTCTCCCCGTCCTTGACGGCGACCGTCCGCTCCGCGCCGATGAGGTCGGGGACTTGGGCCCGGGCGGGAGGCCCGGCCGCGGCCGCCAGGGCAACGAGCCCGGCAAGAAGCAAGCCCGCTCCGCGCCTCGACCCGGGGACGGGGGCGCCCGATCGGGCGGTCCACACGCTCTTCGCCACCCACACCCTCCGGCGGCTGGTTCGAAATCGCGCCGATTATACCCGAATCCCCGGCCGCCGCACGGACGCTTTGCGGCCCGGCGATGAGGAACGGTGCCTGCGTCGCGCTCCTCGCGTGGGCGCTCCCCCGGCTCGGGCTCCGCTGGGAGGGCTACCGCCGGGTCCGGCGGCAGGTCTGCAAGCGGATCGGGCGGAGGATGCGCGCGCTCGCGCTCTCCGGGCCCGCCGCCTACCGCGCCCGCCTCGAGGCCGAGCCCGGGGAGTGGCTCACACTCGACCGCCTCTGCTTCATCACCATCTCCCGCTTCTACCGCGACCGCGCCGTGTTCGACTTCCTCCGCGACCGTCTCCTCCCCGATCTCGGCCGCCGGGCGAGGGCCGAGGAGCGGGCGGCGGTTCGCGCCTGGTGCGCGGGCGCGGCAAACGGCGAGGAACCTTACAGCTTGCGCCTCGCCTGGGACCTCGCCGTGGCCGCGCGGGTGCCCGGCCTCGACTTCGAGGTGGTGGCGACGGACGCCGACGACGGCCTCCTCGTCCGCGCCCGCCAAGGGCTTTATGCCGCCGGCAGCCTCAAGGAGCTGCCGCCCACGTGGCACGCCCGCGCCTTCGCCCGCGAGGACCATCGCTTCCGGCTCGATCCGCGCTTTCGTGCCGGCGTCTCCTTCCTCTGCCAGGATCTCAGGGAGGAGGCGCCCGCCGGCCCCTTCGACCTGGTGCTTTGCCGGAACCTCGCCTTCACCTACTTCGCCGAGGCCGGCCAGAGGGCCGCGCTCGCCCGCATCGCCGCGGTTCTCCACCCGGGTGGCGCGCTCGTCGTCGGCCAGCGCGAGCGACTGCCGGCGGAGAGCGGGTTCCGCCCGCTCGTCCCCGGCCTCGGCATCTTCGGGCCCGCCCCGGCGGGCGCGGCGCCAGGTTGATGTGGATCATTCCCTCGTAATCACGGCCAATGCGATCATTTATAGTGTTCGGGCCACGCCCCTCGGCGGGCGGTTCCGGCCGATCCCTCGGCAGCGATGAGGCACCGCCATGCAAATCCCGATGCAGATCGTCTTTCATGGAATGGAGCCCTCGGAGGCGATCGAGCGGCACATTCGCGCGAAGGCCGCCGAACTCGAACAGTTCCACGGCCGGATCACGAGTTGCCGGGTGGTGGTCGAGGCGCCGCACCGGCACCACCACAAGGGCCGGCTCTACGCGGTGCGGGTCGACCTAACCGTCCCCGGTGGCGAGGTTGTTGTCGACCGCGCCCATCCCCAGGACCACGCCCACGAGGACGTGCGGGTCGCCGTGCGCGACGCCTTCGACGCCGCCGCCCGGCGGGTCGAGGACTTGGTGCGCCGCCAGCGCGGCGACGTGAAGGTCCACGAGCCCCCCCTGCACGGCCGGGTGGCGCGCCTGATGCCGGAGGAGGGCTACGGCTTCATCGAGACCGCCGACGGCGTCGAGGTGTACTTCCACCGCAATGCCGTCCGCGGCGACCGCTTCGACGAGCTGCGCCCGGGGAGTGAAGTCCGCCTTGCCTTGCACGAGGGCGAGGGCGAGAAGGGCCCCCAGGCGAGCACGGTGAGCGTGGTCGGCAAGCACCACATGGTCGGCTGACGCGCGGGCGGCCTCGTGGGCGGCCGTCCGATGCGCCACGGATTCGTGAAAGTGGATACCCGTGTCCCCTACGAGGTGCTCGAGCATCCGGGCGACCTGAAGATCCGCGCCTTCGGTGCCAGCCTTGCCGAGGCGTTCGCCAACGCCGGGCGGGCGATGATGGCCTTCCTCTTCGGCGAGACCGTGGTCGGGGCGGCGCCCGAGGCGCGGCGGCGGATCGAGGTCACGGCGCGCGACCGCGATGCGCTCCTCGTCGCCTGGCTCTCCGAGCTCCTCTGGCACAGCGCCACCGAGTATCGCGCCTACGTCCCGATCCGGGTCGCGGAACTGAGCGAGACCCGCCTCGGCGCCGAGGTCGGGCTTGTAACCGCCGAGGCGGTCGACGACATCAAGGCCGTCACCTACCACGAGCTTTCCATCCGCGAGACGGACGGGGCTTTCGAGGTGACGGTGGTCTGCGATATCTGAAGACCGCACGACGGAGGCCGGCGATGCGCCCCGTGACCCTGACCGATCTCGTTCACATCGCCCCCGACCTGTGGGAGATTCCGCAGACCTTCCGCAACGACATGCGGGTGCCGGCGCGCGTCTATGCCAGCGAGCGGCTGTTGTCCGACATCGTCGACGAACGCGCCCTCGAGCAGCTCGTCAACACCGCGACCCTCCCCGGGGTGGAGCGGCACGCGCTCGCCATGCCCGACATCCACCAGGGCTACGGCTTCCCGATCGGCGGCGTGGTCGCGGTGGAGACCGAGGGCGGGGTGATCTCGCCCGGCGGCGTCGGCTACGACATCAACTGCGGGGTGCGGCTCCTCGCCGGCCGGCTCGCGGTCGACGACGTCACGGACCGGCTCGCCGACCTCGCCACCCAGATGCAGCGCGACGTGCCCTCGGGGGTCGGGCGCGGGGGGCGGCTCAAGCTCGCCGACGACGAGATGGACAAGGTGCTGAACACCGGCCTGCGCTGGGCGATCGAGAACGGCTACGCCAGCGAGGAGGACGCCGAGGCGCTGGAGGAGCGCGGCTTCTTCCGCCAGGCCGACGCCAGCGCGGTCTCGCACAAGGCCAAGGCCCGCGGCCGCGACCAGCTCGGCACGCTGGGTGCCGGCAACCACTTCCTCGAGATTCAGCGCGTCGCCAAGGTGTTCGATGCCGAGCGCGCGCGCGCCTTCGGCCTCTTCGAGGGCCAAGTGACGGTGCTCATCCACACCGGCTCGCGCGGGCTCGGCCACCAAGTCTGCACCGACTACATGCAGCTGATGGACCGGGTGATGGAGGGCTACCAGATTCGCCTTCCCGACCGCGAGCTGGCCTGCGCCCCCTTCCGCTCTCCCGAGGGCGGGCGCTACTTCGCGGCGATGGCGGCGGCCGCCAACTTCGCCTGGGTCAACCGCCAACTCATCACCCACGCGGTCAGGGGCGCCTGGGCGCGGGTCCTGGGCGCGGGCCGGCGGACCGAGCTTCGCATCGTCTACGACGTCGCCCACAACATCGCCAAGCTCGAAAGCCACAATGGGGTGTCCTGCCTGGTACATCGCAAGGGGGCGACGCGCGCCTTCGGTCCCGGCCACGAGGCACTGCCCGAGCGCTACCGCGACACCGGCCAGCCGGTGCTGATTCCGGGCTCCATGGGGACCGGCTCGTACGTGCTCGCCGGCACCGAGACGGCCATGCGCGAGACCTTCGGCTCGACCTGCCATGGCGCGGGCCGGCGCATGTCGCGCTCCAAGGCGAAGAAGGAGCTGGACTACAACCGGCTGCGCCAGAGCCTGGCCGAGGCCGGCATCGTCGTCCGCGCGGGCTCGGCCCGGGGGCTCCTGGAGGAGGCCCCCGCCGCCTACAAGGACGTCGACGAGGTGGTGGCGGTGATGGCCGATACCGGGATCGCCGCCAAGGTCGCCCTTCTCCGCCCGATCGCGATCATCAAGGGCTGATCCGGCGCGGGCCCGCGACTGCGCATCCCTTGAAAAGTTCCATTTCTGTTCCAATATCCTTTCCAGCTACGCAGAGCGGGTTCTTCATCCGAGATCGCATCGTCGACGGCCGGCTGCATGGTCGGCGCGCCGCCCTGGGGCGTGATGGCCTCCAGGCGGAGGGAGAAACTGTCCGCTCGCCACGAGAGGGAGACAAGCAACCGTGAACACCGTGGTCTACGCGGCCCCCGACGACGGCCTCGCCCGCTACCTCAGGGAGGTCCGCAAGTTTCCGATGCTCGACGCCGAGGTCGAGCGGGCGCTGGCGACGCGCTGGCGCGACAGCCGCGACCCCAAGGCGGCCGAGCGCCTGGCCGCCAGCTACCTCCGGCTGGCGGTCAAGATCGCCAAGGGATACGCCGGCTATGGGCTGCCGCTCGCCGACCTGATCTCGGAGGGCCATGTCGGCCTGATGCAGGCGATCGACAAGTTCGACCCCGACCGGGACGTGCGCCTCGCCACCTATGCGACCTGGTGGATCCGCGCCGCCATCCAGGGCTACGTGCTGCGCAACTCCTCGCTCGTGCGCATGGGCACGACGCCGGCGCAGAAGAAGCTCTTCTACAATCTTCGCCGGCTCAAGGCCGGGTACGGCGAGCTGGGCGACGGCGACCTCAAGCCCGAGACGGTGGCGGCGATCGCCCGCGACCTCGGCGTCGCCGAGCCGGAGGTGGTGGAGATGAATCGCCGGATGGCGGCCGCCGACTACTCGCTCAACGTCTCGCCGGGCGAGGACTCGGAGAGCGAGTTCCTCGACCTCGTGGTCGACGAGACGGCCGACCAGGAGACGGCGCTGGCCGAGGCCGACGAGATGGAGCGGCGGCGGACGCTGGTGGGCCGCGCGCTCGACAGGCTGACGCCGCGCGAGCGCGACATCCTCGCCCGGCGGCGGCTCACCGAGGACCCGCCGACGTTGGAGACCCTGAGCCGGCGCTACCGCGTCTCGCGCGAGCGGGTGCGGCAGATCGAGGCCAGGGCGGTGGAGAAGCTGCAGAAGGCGGTGCGCGCCGGGGCGCCGCAGGCCGCGGCCGCGCTCTGAGGCCGGCCCGAGCCGAAAGACCGGGGGGCGCTTACGCGCCCCCCGGTCCTTTTCAGGCGATGCCCTCGTACTCGAGCGTCGTCATCATGCCGGCGGCCATGTGATACAGGTGGTGGCAGTGGAACATCCACTTGCCCGGGTTGTCGGCGTCGAAGGCGATGGCGACCTCGCCCACCGGCGGCACCAGCACCGTGTCGCGCTTCGCGCCATCGAGGCGGGTGCCGTCGATCCCCACCACCTGGAAATGATGGCCGTGAAGATGCATCGGATGTGACATCTCGGTCCGGTTGCGCATCACGATCTCCACCCGCTCCCCCTCCCGCGCCGCAAGCACCAGGTGCCCGCCATAGGGGCGCCCGCCCATCCCCCACTCATAGCCGGTCATGGCGCCGGTGAGCTCCACGACATGGGTGCGATCGGCTCGCGCCTTCGCCGGCAGGGGCTGGCGCGCCTTCAGCGTCCGCTCGAAGGCGAGGTCGAGGACCGGGGCGGCCTCGTGCCCGAGCGGGGGCAGCTTCCGCACCCGCGCGCCGGCGCCGGCGAGGATCAGCCCGGTCCGCTCGCTCGCCCCCTCGCGCAGCGCCAGCACCGGAAAGGCGCCACCCTCCGCCGGGAGCGCGACGAGGAGGTCAAGGCGCTGGGCGATGGCGATGGGGAAGCGCGAGCCTGCAACCGGCTCGACCGGGTTGCCGTCCACCGCGAGGAGCGTGCCACTGAGAGCGCCCAGGTCGATGGTGAAGTTGGTCGACGAGGCGCCGTTGATGATGCGAAGGCGCACCCGGCCGCTCCGTTCCACCGCGACCACCTCGGGGTCGTCGAGCGCACGGTCGTTGGCGAGATAGGCGTCGTGGTCGACATCGTTCACGTCCCTCGCCCCCGCGCCCGTCGCCATGCCGTGGCCGCCGTGGGCCATGCTCCCTTGTGGCATCGCCATGCCGCCCCCGCGCAGCCCGGCGAGGATGTCCTCGGGGGCACGGAAGGAGAAGTCGTGCAGCATCACCACCACGTCCTGCGCGTCCGCTCGCGGCTCGCCGGCGGCTCGCACGATCAGCGGTGCGGCGAGGAGCCGCTGTTCCTGTAGCCCGTGGTGGGAGTGCATCCAGTGGGTGCCACGATTGGCGACGGCGAAGGAATAGGCCCGGCTCTCGCCCGGCTGGAGCAGTGGCGCGGTCACCTCGGGAACGCCGTCCTGGCGCCAGGGCGGCGTGAGCCCGTGCCAGTGGACGAGCGTCGCCTCGGGCGAGGCGTTTTCGAGCGTTACCTCGAACTCCCCGCCCGCCTCGACGACGACGCCGTTCCGGCCGCCCGGGCCGGTGATGCCGAAGACGGTGGCCGGCTTGCCGGCGACCGCGATCTGGCGCGTGCCGATGCCGAGGCGGGCGGGGGCGGCAACGGCCGCACGGGGCGCCCCGGCAAGCGGAACGATCAGGCCGGATAGGCCGGCGGCCGCGGTCCCAGCCAGGAACCGGCGGCGGGAAACGGTCAGCATGGTGGATTTCCTCTCTGTGAATTCGAATATGTGTCGCGCGCGCTGAGCATGCATGAGAACGGGCCCGGGGCGCGGCGGCCGGCTCCGGCTCCAGGCGAGCGAACAGACACCCGCCCGCAAGAGCGCCCCACCAGCCGGACGAGGGCCTTCGGCCGCATGGGCAAGACAGTCGCCTCCGCTCCCCGCGCCCCGGTCGGGCGCACTCCGCCCGATATGGGGGCGGGGGCGGCGTCCGCAAGAGGACTGGTGAGCGGAACCCGCCGATGCCGTAAGCTCCGCTCGGCGGCGCGCGCGCAAGGCGCGCGCCGAGCCAGGGGCCCGCCCGTGAACGGCATCTTCTTCGCGATCGTCGCCGTCGCCGTCGCCGCCGCCGGCTATCGCCAGCTCGTCGTCGGACCGGCCGCGCCCGGCGCCCCCCCGCCGATGGAGGCCCTCGGGGCGGCGATGATCGAGGCGGCGAAGGGTGCGGTCGAGCTTGCCATCGGCCTCGTCGGCGTGATGGCGCTCTTCCTCGGCCTGATGAAGGTGGCCGAGGCCGGCGGGCTGCTGGCGATCATCGCCCGCACGCTCCGGCCCCTGATGGTGCGGCTCTTCCCCGAGGTGCCGGCCGCGCACCCGGCGATGGGGGCGATGATCCTCAACCTCTCGGCCAACGTGCTGGGGCTGGGGAACGCCGCCACCCCGTTCGGCATCCGCGCCATGCAGGAGCTCGACCGGCTCAATCCCGCCAAGGGCACGGCGACCAACGCGATGGTGCTGTTCCTGGCCATCAACACCTCGAGCGTCACGCTGCTGCCCACCGGCGTCATCGCGCTTCGAGCCGCGGCCGGCTCGGCCGATCCCGCAGGCATCGTCCCGACCACGCTCTTCGCCACCATCTGCTCGACCGCGGTCGCGATCGTGATGGCGAAGCTGCTCGAGCGGCGATGGTCCGCTCCGGCAGTGGCCGAGTCCGCGGCCGACGACGACCCCGCCGGCAGCGACCCCGCCGCCGCGCCATCGGTTTCGCCCGCCGACCTGGCGGGACCGAGCGACGCCTATCCGGCCTGGGTCTCGGTCCTCGCGCTGGCCGCCGTCTTCGCGCTCATCCCGCTCACCCTCCTCTGGGGCCGCGCCATCGCCCCCTGGATCATCCCCGGCCTGATGGCCGGCCTCCTCGGCTTCGGGGTGCTGCGCGGGGTCAAGGTCTATGAGAGCTTCGTCGAGGGGGCGAAGGACGGCTTCACGGTCGCGCTCAGGATCATCCCCTATCTGGTCGCGATCCTGGTCGCGGTGGGGATGTTCCGCGCCAGCGGGGCGATGGAGGCGGTCATAGCTCCGCTCGGGGCGCTCACCGGCCCGCTCGGCCTTCCCGCCGAGGCGCTGCCGATGGCGCTGCTGCGGCCCCTCTCCGGCTCCGGGGCCTACGGGGTGATGGCGGCGATCATCCAGGACCCGGCGATCGGCCCCGACAGCTACACCGGCTATCTCGTGAGCACGATCCAGGGCTCGACCGAGACCACGTTCTACGTGCTCGCCGTCTACTTCGGGGCGGTGCAGGTGAAGCGCATCCGCCACGCCCTCGTCGCCGCGCTTGCCGCCGACGCCGCCGGCATCGCCGGCTCGGTGGTGATCTGCGCGGTTCTCTTCGGGTAATCCGGACTCCGGTTTGCAACCGACGGCGCGCCTCGCCTATGGTGGCGCCGTCGCAATCCCATCCGGGAACCGAGGCCATGACTCTAGGCGCGCCGACGACCGAGCCACTCCTGTTCACGCCCCTCGCCCTTCGCGCCGTGACCTTGCGCAACCGCATCGTCATCTCGCCGATGGGCCAGGGCTCGGCTGTCGACGGCCGGCTCACCGACTGGCACTTTGCGCACCTCGCCAAGTTCGCGGTGGGCGGGGCGGGGGTGGTGTTCGTCGAGGACACCGCGGTCCGGCCCGAGGGGCGGCGCAACCACGGCAGCTCGGGGCTGTGGTCCGACGACCACGTCCCGCCGCTCGCCCGCATCGCCGCCTTCCTCAAGGCGCACGGGGCGACGCCGGCGATCCAGCTCGGCCACACCGGCCGCAAGGCGAGCGTGAAGCGCGGCTGGGAAGGCTTCCTGCCGCTCGACGAGGCCGACCTCGCCCGGGGCGAGCGGCCGTGGCCGACGGTCTCGTCGAGCGCGCTGGCCCCGGGTGCCGGCTATCAGGTGCCGCGCGCGCTCTCGACCGCCGAGATCGCCGACATCGTCGCCGCCTGGGCGGCGGCCGCGCGGCGCGCCGAGGCGGCCGGCTGCGAGGCGATCGAGATCCACGGCGCCCACGGCTATCTGATCCATCAGTTCCTCTCGCCGCTGGTGAATGCGCGGACCGATGCCTACGGCGGGCCGCGCGAGCGGCGCATGCGCTTCGCGCTGGAAGTGGCGGAAGCCGTGCGCGCCGCCTGGCCGGCGGCGAAGCCGCTCTTTTTCCGCGTCTCGGCAATCGACGGCCCGCCGGGGGGATGGGGGCTCGCCGACACCGTCGCGCTTGCCCGCGAGCTCAAGCGCCTCGGGGTCGACGTGATCGACTGCTCCTCGGGCGGGCTCGGGCGCTCGGTGGTGCTCGACCAGGGCCGGCTTGCGCCCGGCTACCAGGTGCCCTATGCCGAGGCGGTGCGGCGCGAGGCCGGGATCGCCACCATGGCGGTGGGGCTGATCCTCGATCCCCTTCAGGCCGAGGCGATCCTCGCCCGCGGCCAAGCCGACCTGGTGGCCATCGCCCGCCAGGCGCTCGACGACCCGCACTGGCCGGCGCACGCGGCCGCGGCGCTGGGGTGTCCCGATCCCTACGCCCTGCACCCCGTGCAGTACGGCCACTGGCTCCGGCTCCGCGCCCGCCAGCTCGACCCCGCCCGCGTGCGGGGCGCGGCCGACGGCTGAGGCCCGCCCGCGCGAGGCCCCGCGCCGGATGCCAGCGCCCATGCCCGCCGCCGCCCGCATCGTCGCCCTCCTTCTTCTCAGGCCCGCCGGGCTCCTCGGAGACCGGCCCGCGCGCGGCGCCGGCTGAGGCCGGGGGCGCGGGCGGAAAGGCGGAGTCGCGACTTGGACCGGCGGGCGCTGATCGCCTTGCTGCCGATGATCGCCAGCCTGATGGGGCTCGGCATGATGAGCCAGTTCTACCGCTCGATGATGGCGGTGATCGCCCCAGACGTGACCGCGGCGCTGGCGCTCTCGGGGAAGAGCCTGAGCCTGATCGCCGCCGCCTTCTTCGTCGCCATTGCGGCGATGCAGCTTCCCGCCGGGGTGCTGGTCGACCGCTTCGGCTCGCGCGTCACCATCGGGGCGACGGTGCCGCTGGCGCCCGTCGGCGCGCTCGTCTTCTTCCTCTCGGGAGGCGCGCCGGGGCTCGCCGCGGGGATGTTCCTGATGGGGGTGGGGTGCTCGGCCGCCTTCATCGGCGCGGTGAGCGTGTTCGCGCGCTGGGCGCCGCCCGAGCGCTTCGGGCTGGTGTTCGCGGTGTGGACGGCGATGGGCAACGTCGGCAACCTGATCTCCAGCGCGCCGCTGGCGCTGGCCGCCGAGATGCTGGGCTGGCGAGGCGCGGTGCTCGCCTCCGGGCTGGCGACCGGCCTTCTCGGCCTCGCCGCGGTGCTGACCATCAGGGACGCTCCGCCGGGGCACCCCTACCACACGCGCACGCCCGAGGGTGCGGGCGAGATGCTGCGGGGGCTGTTCGAGGTGCTCTCGACCCCTTCGCTCCTCGGCGTGCTCGCGCTTCAGTTCATCGGCTACGGCGCCGTCGCCACGCTGCGGGGGCTGTGGGCGGGGCCGTACCTGCACGACGTCTACGGGCTCAAGGGCGTGGCGCTGGGCAACGCGCTGCTCGCGATGACGGTGGCGATCATCGTCGGCGCGCTCCTCTACGGGCCGCTCGACCGCCGATTCGACACCCGAAAATGGGTGATGATCCCGGGCGCGGCGGTGACGGTCCTGCTCCTCGGCGCGCTGGCGGCGCTGCCCGGCCCGCCGCTCGCCGGGGTGCTGGCGCTCCTCCTCGCCTTCGGCGCGATCGGGGCCTTCTATGTGCTCACCATGCCGCACGCCAAGGGGCTGTTCCCGGACCGCCTCGCCGGGCGGGCGATGACCTCGGTGAGCCTCGCCGCCTTCTCGGGGGTGGCGGTGCTGCAGGCGCTGTCGGGGCTGGTCCTGGACTGGGCGGCGGGAAGCGCGCCGGTGCCACCAGAGGGCGCCTACCGGGCGGTGTTCGCCTTCCTCACGGTGCTGCTGGTGGTCGGCCTCGGGCTCTATGCCCTCGCCCGCGACGCCCGGCCGAGCGGGAGGCGATAGCGCGGGCGGCCGAAAGATCGTCGAGATAACCCGGAAGACGTTGCCCGGCAAAGATGGGGTGTCGCCTCGCAGGCGGATCGCGATGGAAGGACTCCGGCTCACAGAGACAGGAGGGCCCGGCAGGGCTCGAACCTGCAACCAGACCGTTATGTGCGGCCGGCTCTAACCAGTTGAGCTACGGGCCCGGGTTCAGGAACCAGAAGTCAGAAATCAGGTATCAGACCCGGCGGCGCATGACCAGCGGAGCAATCCGCACCGTCCGCAAGCACGGAGGATCGGGCCCCGCACCCGACCCACGACTTCGACGCCTGATACCGATTCCGTTCGATCGATTCGGGCCTCCTCCTTCGACAAGCTCAGGATGAGGCCCTCATGCTGAGCTCGTCGAAGCATGAGCCCGTCGAAACATGGGGGCCGAACGGCTCCATCGACTTCGGTACGCCTTCTGACTTCCGACCTCTGATCCCCGACCCCTGATCAGGTATCGAGGAAGCTCCTGAGCTTGCGCGAGCGGCTGGGATGCTTGAGCTTGCGCAGCGCCTTGGCCTCGATCTGGCGTATGCGCTCGCGGGTGACCGAGAACTGCTGGCCCACCTCCTCGAGCGTGTGGTCGGTGTTCATGCCGATGCCGAAGCGCATGCGCAGCACCCGTTCCTCGCGCGGCGTGAGCGAGGCGAGCACCCGGGTGGTGGTCTCGCGCAGGTTGGCCTGGATCGCGGCGTCGAGCGGCTGGACCGCGTTCTTGTCCTCGATGAAGTCGCCGAGGTGGCTGTCCTCCTCGTCGCCAATCGGGGTCTCGAGGCTGATCGGCTCCTTGGCGATCTTCAGCACCTTCCTGACCTTGTCGAGCGGCATGCCGAGCCGCTCGGCGAGCTCTTCGGGCGTCGGCTCGCGGCCGATTTCGTGCAGCATCTGGCGCGAGGTGCGCACCAGCTTGTTGATCGTCTCGATCATGTGCACGGGGATGCGGATGGTGCGCGCCTGGTCGGCGATCGAGCGGGTGATCGCCTGGCGGATCCACCACGTCGCGTACGTCGAGAACTTGTAGCCCCGGCGGTACTCGAACTTGTCGACCGCCTTCATCAGGCCGATGTTGCCTTCCTGGATCAGGTCGAGGAACTGCAGGCCGCGG
>JACQOE010000080.1 GCA_016202695.1 Pseudomonadota bacterium
AACGTCCCTGGTTGGGAGAGCTTGAAAACGTTACCCTCGGTCACGGCGTATCGCTCCTTCGGTGGAGAAGTGGAGGCTCGAACACCCCCACGATACGCCGCCTTACCCCTTCACTCCGTCACCAACTTCCGCACATAGCTCCGTCGGGCGCCGTCGCCCCCTAACCGTGCGAGAGCGCGCGGATAGGCTTCTGAAATTTCTGGAAGCTCAACAGAAACATATCGGCGATCCGATACGTATCGAAATCACAAATGCGGGAGAGAAGATCTATGGTCCCGGGCACACTGAGTTTGGTGGTCGGCTGTTAGCGCATTCCGAGTCAGTGACAGCCCAAGAAGGCAACTATCTCGTCGAGCAATTGGAAAAGAAAGGTTTCTTGGAAGTCCGTTCAAAGGATGCGGCGGAGTACGTCATCACGGTCGACGGCTACGCTTATCTATCAGACCTCGAAAAGAAGGCTGTCGATTCGAAGCAAGCCTTTGTCGCCATGTGGTTCGATGATTCGATGAAGGCCGCCTGCGAAGAAGGCATTGAGCCGGCCATTCGGGACGCTGGCTATGAACCACTGCGTATCGACCGCAAGGAATACATTAGCAAGATTGACGATGAGATCATCGCCGAGATAAGGCGTTCTCGCTTCCTTGTTGTCGATTTCACGCAGGGCGAGACCGGAGCCCGAGGGGGCGTCTATTACGAGGCCGGCTTTGCGCATGGGCTCAATATTCCGGTGATCTTCACCTGCCGTGAGGATGCCATCGACAAAGTGCATTTCGACACGCGGCAGTACAATCGCATCATGTGGAAGACACCGGAAGAGCTGCGTGCCCGGCTTGCCCAGCGCATATCCGCGACGATTGGGGATGGTCCTTTGAGGAAGAGGAAGTCCGAATAAGCGCCATACAGTTTCGGATAGCCGATGGATTCGCCGACAGCCTCGCCAAGTGTGCCTTGTGTGTTCGCGGAACTCGCACGGACTCCGCCCTGCCCCCCGCGCGGCACATCGGGTTTCGCCGCCGGCGTCGTGTAGGCTGGCCCGCGTCGCTGGGGCGCCCGCCGCGCCCGCCCCGCCGCCGGACCCTCGGAGAGGCCGCCCCATGAGGTTCGCATGAGCTTCGTCAGCCATCTCGAATGCTCGCTCACCGGCGAGCGCGTCGCGGCCGGCGGGCCGCAAACCGTCTCGCCGGCGGGGGCGCCGCTCCTGGTCCGCTACGACCTTCCCCGCCTCGCCCGCGCGCTCTCCAAGGCCGAGCTCGCGAAGCGGCCCCCCGGCATGTGGCGCTACCTCGAGTTCCTGCCGCTCCGCGGCCGCGAGGACATCCTCAGCCTGGGCGAATGCGAGACGCCGCTGGTCGCGCTTCCCCGCCTCGGCGCGCGCCTCGGCGGCGGCGAGATCCTGGTCAAGGACGAGGGGCGCATGCCCACCGGCTCGTTCAAGGCCCGGGGGCTCAGCATCGCGGTGGCGATGGCCCGCGCCTTCGGGGTCAGGCGCATCGCCATGCCCACGGCCGGCAACGCCGGCGCCGCGCTCGCCGCCTATGGCGCCCGGGCCGGCATCGAGTGCTTCGTCTTCTGCCCCGAGGACGCGCCCGAGGCCGCGCTCCGCGAGGCGGCGCTCCACGGCGCGCGGGTCTTCCGCGTCGACGGCCTCATCAACCACTGCGGCGAGCTGGTGGCGCGGGGCGCGGCGCGCATGGGCTGGTTCGATTTCTCCACCCTCAGGGAGCCCTACCGCATCGAGGGCAAGAAGACCATGGGCCTGGAGCTCGCCGAGCGGCTCGGCTGGCGGCTCCCGGACGCGATCTTCTATCCCACCGGCGGCGGCACCGGGCTGATCGGCATGTGGAAGGCGTTCCGCGAGCTGGCGGCGATCGGCTGGGTCGAGGGGCGGATGCCGCGCATGGTGGCGGTGCAGTCCACCGGCTGCGCGCCCTTGGTGCGGGCCTTCGATCAGGGCGCCGCCGAGGTGCGCGAGCCCTGGGCGCCGGTCGAGACCCGGGTCCACGGGGTGCGCGTGCCCAAGCCCTTCGGCGACCGGCTGTGCCTCAAGGTGCTGGCCGAGAGCGGCGGCTTCGGCGAGGCGGTGGCGGACGAGGCGGTGGAGGCGATGCGGGCCGAGATCGCGCGCAGCGAGGGGCTCAACCTCTCGCTCGAAGGCGCGGCCTGCGCCGCGGCCTATGCCCAGGCCCTGGCCAAGGGCCGGGTCGGGCCGGCCGAGCGGGTGGTGCTGTTCAACTGCGCCAGCGGGCTCAAATCCGAGATGCCGGCCGTGACCCGGCGCCTCGACCGCCACGCGCCGATCGACTTCGCCGCCCTGGGGACGGGGTAGTGGTCAGAGTCTGACGGATGGTACCCGACCCATACGCCCCCGCTCGTCACCACGGGCAAGTGGCGAAGCCGCGCGACCCGGGGTCCAGGCCGACGCTGGTCCCGTGGACCCCGGCTCTCGCTTCGCTCGGCCGGGGTGACGGTCATCGAAACGGCGGGATCCATCCGTTTGCCTCGATCCACTAGATCGGTATCCGATGAGACCGGATCGACCTCCCCCCGGCTCCGGCTATGGCTCGGCCTCCCGCCTTTGCGAAGCCCGCTCCGGCGGGCGGAGGACGGTCGGCCTCGCCGAGCCTGCACAACCCTCTCCCCCGCCGGGGGGAGAGGGCAGGGTGAGGTGAGGGGGGCATCGTTGCTGCCAACCTGATCGGATTTCACCCTGGACCCCCGCTTGCGCGGGGGCGACGGGAAGGGGAGCGGCCCAACTCCTTCACCCGCCCTGCCCCCTGCCTTCCATCCCCTGTCTTCTGATCCCTGATCCCCGATCCCTGACCTCCGAATCCGCTTGACATTTGCACCGGGGTAGTGTACCAATACGGTGAATTGGAACCGAGTGGGGGAAGGCGCTGGCAGCGCCCCTCCCATGAGGGGCCGGTCCGTCGCCGCGACCCCTCCGCTCACCGGTTCGACCGGGCCTCGCCCGCGGCCCCTGCCCCTCGGGGCAGGCGCCAGAGGGCGGGGCGGTGCTCCCCGACCCCCCCGGAAGGGCCACACCCCTTCCCCGGGGCGCCGGGGTCGAGGGCCCTCGATACGCCCGGGCGGAGATAAGGCGCCTGCGAAAGGCCGTCCCATCCCCGGCTGGATGCGGCGCCGGCGCGAGGCCGCCCAGGACCGTGTACCAACTCGCGCGAGTACCGGAGGCCGGCCTCCGCCCTTGTCTCCCGCACCCGCGGGGCCAGGGGCCAGATGCAACGGAGCCAAGCCGAACCGAAGCGACGCAGGCGAGACCGCCAAGGACAGGAGCGAAGAGGACAGGACAAAACAGGGAAAGAGGAGACGGCAAAGGGAGAGGCGAAGGTGACGCAGCCATGCCTGCCGCCGATCCGCCCTCACCCTTCTCCCGGGTCCAGCCCGGGGCAGGCCCTCTCCCGCGGGCGGGAGAGGGCGGCCCGCCGCCAAGCGGCGGGCGGGGGAGGGCGCGAACGGGCAAGCGCGAGGCGCGAAGGGGCGAGCGTGCCTGTGGGTGGGGCGACGCCCCGCGGCCTCAGCCGAGCGGCTTCACGTTGCAGGCCCTGCCGATCGCCTGGTAGGCGGCGGTGAAGCCGGCGAGCGAGTAGGTGTCGGTGGTGGGCGTGCCCCGGCTCGAGGTCCCCTTCATCACCATCTCGCGGCCCTTGATCATGCGCAGGACCAGGGTGCGGTCGTCGGCCTCGGTCTTGGCCCAGGCGGCGTCGGCCGAGGTGAAAAGCGCGAGGTCGTTGCCGTCGATCGACACCGTCGCCTCGCTCTTGTCCTGGAACGGGTAGCCGGCGTAGAGGCTGACCACGTCGCGGCTCTTCTCCCCCGGGCGGTGGGTGACCATGGCGAAGGGATCGTCCCGCTTGCTGTAGTTCCCCTCCTGCTTCTTGGGCTCGCTGGCGGCGTAGCAGACGAGCTTGCCGTTCTCGCGGAAGGAGAAGGCGTTCCAGTCGTCGAAGCGGCCGATGAGTTCGGTCTCGCGGCCCTTGGACTGGGCCTGGGCGGGGACGGCGGGGGCAAGCGCCGGCACCGCCAGGGAGAGGACGAGAAGGACGCGGAAAGTCGTTCGCATGGCCCACCGTGATAGCGATCCCGGCGCCCCTTGCCAAGACGGCTCGCGCCGGCCCCGGGCTGTTCGCCCGCCGCCCGCGGGTGTATGACGCTCGGCCGTGAGCGCGCGCCACGAACACACCCCTGCCGCCGCCGGCGCCGAGGCGCCGGTCATGGTCGAGCTCACCCGCGGCGGCGCGGTCGAGAGCCGCCACCGCGGGCGGGCCTGCGTGGTGGAGGCGTCGGGGCGCCTGCTCGCCCGCTGGGGCGACATCGAGGCCCCCGTCTTCCCGCGCTCGGCGGTGAAGCCCTTGCAGGCGGTGCCGATGGTCGAGAGCGGGGCGGCGGCGGCCTTCGCGCTCACCGACGCCGAGGTCGCGCTCGCCTGCGGCTCGCACACCGGCTCGGCCGCCCACGTCGCCGCAGCCAGGGCCTGGCTCGGCCGGGTCGGGCTCGCCGAATCGGACCTCTCCTGCGGCGCGCACGCGCCGCGTGACGAGGCCGAGGCCGCGCGCCTCGCCCGGGCCGGCGAGGCGCCGTCGGCGCTGCACAACAACTGCTCGGGGAAGCACGCCGGCTTCCTCACCCTCGCCCTCCACATGGGGTGGCCGACGGCGGGATACGCGGCGCTCGCCCACCCGGTGCAGCAGCGGGTGCTGGGGACCATCGAGGCGATCGCCGGCGCCGATCTCGGGGAGGCGCCGAAGGGGATCGACGGCTGCGGCGTGCCGACGGTGGCGCTGCCGCTCGCCAACCTCGCCCTCGCCCTCGCCCGCCTCGCCGCCCCCGACGATCTGGCCGAGGCCCGCGCCGCGGCCTGCCGCCGGATCGCCGCGGCGATGGCGGGGGCGCCCGAGATGGTGGCCGGCGCGGGGCGCTTCCCGACCGAGGCGATCAAGGCCACCCGCGGCCGGGTGCTGGTGAAGTCGGGGGCCGAGGGAGTCTACGTCGCCCTGCTCCCCGGGTTCGCGGCCGGTGTCGCGCTCAAGATCGAGGACGGGGCGGGGCGCGCCGCCGAGGTGGCGATGGCCGCGCTCCTCGCCCATCTCGGCGCCCTCGACGCCGGGGCCGCGGCCCGGCTTCGCCCCTTCCTCGCCCCCGTCGAGGTCAACTGGAGCGGGGTGCCGACCGGCGAGCTTCGCCCCGCCCCCGGCTGGCCGGCTTGAGCCGGCGCGCTTGCGCGCGGGCGCGATCCGGCGCACCATGGGCGTCTCGGGCCGGGTTTCTCGGCACAGATCGTCGACAGAAGAAAGCAGGCCAAGGCGGCCATCGGCCGCGATCGAACCGCATGCCAGGGGGGTCGACATGAACACGCGTGGTCTTTCCGTTACCGCCGCCGCCGTCGCGCTCGCGCTTATCGCCGCGGCGCCGGCGCTGGCCAAGCCGAAGAGCCTGACCGTGCTCGGCGGGCCGGTCGGCGGCTCGTGGGTGCCGATCTCGGCGGCGATGGCCAAGATCTTCTCCGACAACGGCGTGCCCGCGAACGCCGAGATCGGCAGCGGCCTCGCCAACCTCGTCAACGTCTCCCGCGGCAAGGGCGACGTCGGGCTGCTGGTCTCGACCGCCGCCCCCGACGGCAGGAACGGCGTCGCCCCGTTCAAGGAGAAGATCACCGACGTCCAGGGGATCGCCTCGCTCTATCCCAACTACTCGCACGTCGCCGTGCGCAAGTCCTCGGGCATCAACGGCCTCAAGGACATGAAGGGCAAGCGCCTGGCCACCGGGCAGGTGGGAAGCTCGAGCCAGCAGCAGTTCGCCCAGCTCCTGAGCGCGGTCGGCCTGAGCGAGGCCGACATGATCGTCTCGCGCGGCGACTTCACCTTCGGCGCCAACCAGTTCAAGGACCGCAACGCCGACGTGCTGACGGTAATCACCGGCGCCGGCAACGCCACCTTCGCCGAGCTGTTCGCCACCACCGACGTGAAGTTCGTGCCGGTCGACGAGGCGATCGCGGCCAAGATGCGGGCCATCAACCCCGGCTACTCGCTCCGGACGATGCCGGCCAACTCGTACCCCAACCAGCCCGAGGCGGTGCCGGCGATCGTCAACGACTCGATCCTGATCGTGCACGAGAAGATGCCGACCGGCGACGCCTACTGGGTGGTCAAGACCCTGGCCACCAACCTCGACAAGTTCAAGCCGGCGCACGCCGCGCTCAAGGACGTGACGCCGAAGTCGATGGCCGACCTCGCCGGCATCGACACGCACCCGGGGGCGACGCGCTTCTTCAAGGAGATCGGCGCCGTCAAGTGAGCGGAGCGGGGATCGCCCCGGCCCCCGGGCGGGGCGCCGGCGCCGCGCCCCTCCCGGCGCTGCGCCGCGGCTGAGCGCGTCGGGCGGGCAAGGGCGGGCGATGGCGGCGGCGCTCGGGTCCGCCCTGTCGTGGCTGCGGCGCTTCGGCCTCGGCCAGGCGGTAACGCTGCTCGCCCTCGCCATGTCGAGCTACCACCTGATCGTCGCCCACCTCGGCGAGCCGGTGGCCGAGATCCATCGCCCGGTCCATCTCTTCTTCGCCCTCTCGATCGTGTTCCTGGTCGTCCGCACCGGGCGGAGAGGGGCGCACCCGCGGCTCGGCCTCGCCTGGGACGCGGCGATGGTGGCGGCCACCGTCGCCGCCTCGTTCTACCTGGTGATCAACGTCGCCGAGGTGCAGGAGCGGATGTACCTCGTCGACCCGCTCACCCCGGCCCAGTACGCGCTCGCCATCGCCCTCGTCGTCGTGGTGCTGGAGGCGACCCGGCGCACCATCGGCTGGGCGGTGGTGATCGTGGTCGCCGTCTTCCTCGTCTACTCGATCTACGGCAACTGGCTTCCCTATCCCCTGTGGCACCGCGGCTTTCCGCTGGCCGAGGTGCTGGAGACCGTCTACCTCTCGCAGTCGAGCGTGTGGGGCGTGCCGGTGGCGGTGACCGCGAGCTACATCTTCCTCTTCGTCCTCTTCGGCTCGTTCCTGGTCGCCTCCGGCGCCGGCACCTTCTTCACCGACCTCGCCCGGGCGCTGACCGGGCGGACCGTCGGCGGCCCGGCCAAGACGGCGGTGCTGTCGAGCGCGCTGATCGGCATGCTTTCGGGAAGCGCGACCGCCAACGTGGTGACCACGGGCTCGTTCACCATCCCGGCGATGAAGCGGGCCGGCTACGATCCGGCCTTCGCCGCCGGGGTCGAGGCGGTGGCCTCCTCCGGCGGCCAGTTCACGCCGCCGATCATGGGCGCCGCCGCCTTCATCATGATGGAGATCACCGGCACCCCCTACGTGCGAATCATCGCCGCCGCCGCCATCCCCGCCGCGCTCTACTTCCTCGCCGTCTTCTGCATGGTCGACTTCGAGGCCCGCCGCGCCCGCATCCAGGCCTCGAGCGAGGAGGTGCCGAGCGTGCCCCGGCTCCTGCGCCGGCGCGGCTATCTGGTGCTGGCTCTGGCGGCCATGCTCTACGCCCTGATCGAGGGCTACACGCCGGCGACCTCGGCCTACTGGGCGATCCTTTCGCTCCTCGCCCTCCTCCTGCTGCTCGACCGCGAGAACCGGCGCCGCTTCCACCGCGTCTGCTTCGAGGCGATGAACGAGGCGCCGCGGGTGATCGGCTCGATCACGGTCGCCTGCGCCGCCGGGGGCATCATCGTCGGCGTCATCTCGCAGACCGGGCTCGGCCAGCGGATGAGCGTCATCGTCCTGACCCTGGCCGGCGACAGCCACCTGGTGCTGCTCGTGCTCACCATGCTGGTCGCCCTCGTCCTGGGAATGGGGATGCCGACCTCGGGGGCCTACATCATCCTCGCCGCGCTGCTCGCCCCGGGGATGGTGAACATCGGCATCGGCCTCCTGCCGGCGCACATGTTCATCCTCTACGGGGCGGCGATCTCGTCGATCACGCCGCCGGTGGCGGTGGCGTCCTACGCCGCCGCGGCGATCGCCAATTCCGACCCCTGGCGGACCTCGCTGCTCGCCTTCCGGCTGGGGCTTTCGAGCTTCATCATCCCCTTCATGTTCGTCTACGGCCCGGCGCTCTTGGGCTACGGCTCGGCGGTCGAGATCGGGTTGGCGGCGGCGAGCGCGAGCGTCGGCGTCGCCTGCCTCTCGGCGGCGATCATCGGCTGGCTGTTCGCACCGCTCCGCCCCTGGGAGCGGGGCGGGCTCTTCGCCGCCGCGCTCTTCCTCATCGTCCCCGGCCTGATCACCGACGGGATGGGCATCCTGATCGCCGGCCTCGTCGGGCTTCGGGTGCTGCGCCGGGCGGCCCGGCCCGGCCTCGCCCCCCGAACCGCGGCCGACTGAGGCGAACCGCTCAGCCGCCGAGGGCGGCGACGGTGGTCCGCGCCACCCCGGCCCGCACCATCGCCGCGAGGGCGGCGGCGAGCGAGCCGGCGAGGTCGATCCCGCGGCAGGCGTCCTCGATCACCACCGCCTCGAAGCCGCTGGCGCGGGCGTCGAGCGCCGAGTAGTGGACGCAGAAGTCGGTCGCCAGCCCGGCCAGGAACACCCGCCCGAAACCCCGCTCGCGCAGATAGCCGGCAAGGCCCGTGGGCGTGGCGCGGTCGTTCTCGAAGAAGGTGGAGTAGGAGTCGATCCCGGCGCGGAACCCCTTGCGGATGACGAGCTCGGCGCCCGGGACCTCGAGCCGGGGATGGAACTCCGCCCCCCGGGTTCCCTGCACGCAGTGATCGGGCCAGAGGGTCTGCGGGCCGTAAGCCACCTCGATCGTCTCGAACGGCTTCCTCCCC
The DNA here is from genome assembly GCA_016202695.1 of Pseudomonadota bacterium. GTDB lineage: Bacteria > Pseudomonadota > Alphaproteobacteria > JACQOE01 > JACQOE01 > JACQOE01. The sequence continues at coordinate 8,776 of JACQOE010000080.1, forward strand.
CGATGGCGGCTGGCAAAGGACTGGTGCCCGGGCGGGTGCCAGTCCTGGGTCAGCACCAAGTGGGGGAAGCGGCGGGCGAGGCGGTTGACCACCGGCACCACCTCGTCGCCCCGGGGGACGGCGAGCGCGCCCCCCGGGCAGAAGTCGTTCTGCACGTCGACCACGAGCAGAATGTCGCGCTCGCCGATCGCCAGCCCTTCCGGCATCGTCTCCTCCTCATTCCCTGTCGTCGTCGCCGTCCCCGGGGATCGTCGGCGGGGGGGCGCGGAAGCGGCGCGCCCGGGTCCGGAACTTGGGCCCGCCGAAGACGTGCTCGGGCACGCGTTCGGGCGCCCCGCCGGGGGCGAGCGGGCGGCCGGCGAAGCGGCCGAGGCTCGAGAGCCGGTCGTACATCACGATCGCGCCGGCCGTCGCCAGGTTGAGCGAGAACCGGGTCGGAATCCGCACCAGGTGGCGGCAGCGCGCGACCAGCGCCGGCGACAGTCCGCCCCGCTCGGGCCCGAACACGTAGACCGCGCGCCGGGGATGATGGAACGAGGGCAGCGCCACCGCCTCGCCCAGGATCTCCACCCCGACGAGGGCGCAGCCCTCGGGCAGCACCATCGACTCGACATCGGGAAAACGGTAAAACGGCAGGTGCCGGAGCGAGTCCGAGGTGTCGGCGCCGCGGACCTCGGAGCGGCGGTAGCTGGCGGCGATGGTGAACACGAAGCTCGCGCCGAAGGCGTGGGCGGATCGGAACAGGTTGCCCAGGTTCATCGGCTTGCTGATGCTCTCGACCCCGATCCCGAAGTAGCCGCGCATGAGGCGCTCGTCGTTCATCGGCCGCCACCGTTTCTGGGCCCGCGCGTCCCATCATCGCCATCCCGAAGGGCCGATCAAGGCGCGCCATCGCAGGAGGGCCGTCGCGTGACCGACCGCGTGCGCGAGCAGTACGAGGCGTATCCCTATCCGGCGCGCGATCCGCGCGAGGAGAAGAAGCGCCTGCTCACCGGTTCGCCCAGCCATCTCCGCGAGATCGACTTCTACTGCTTCGGCGGCCGGCGCGACTTCGCCCGCCCCTTCCGGGCCCTCGTCGCCGGTGGCGGCACCGGCGACGCGACGGTGATGCTCGCCCAGCAACTGGCCGACGCGGGCTCGCCGGCCGAGGTGGTGCACCTCGACCTCTCCGCCGCCTCGCGCCGCATCGCCGAGGCGCGGGTGAAGGCGCGCGGGCTCAAGACCGTTCGCTTCGTCGAGGGCGCGATCGAGGAGGCGGCCGGGCTGATCGACGTCGGCGAGGGGTTCGACTACATCGACTGCTGCGGCGTGCTTCATCACCTCGAGGACCCGGCCGCCGCGCTGCAGGCGCTCCGCCAGATGCTCAAGCCCGAGGGCGGCATGGGGCTGATGCTCTATGGCGAGGTCGGGCGCACCGGCGTCTATCACGCCCAGGGGATGCTGCGCCTCCTCGCCCACGACGAGGCCGCGCCGACGCGGCTCCGCCTCGCGCGGCGGCTCTTGGCCGCGCTGCCGCCGACCAACTGGCTGAAGCGCAACCCGTTCATCGCCGACCACCGGGAAGGGGGCGACGCCGGCATCTTCGACCTCCTCCTTCATTCCCGCGACCGCGCCTACCGGGTGGACGAGGTGGCCGAGCTGGTGATCCTCGGCGGGCTCAGGATCGCCGCCTTCGTCGAGCCGGCACGTTACGAGCCGGCCAACTACGTCGCCGACGCCGAATTGAAGGCGCGATTCGCCGGGCTGGGCTGGCTCGAGCGCGCCTGCGTTGCCGAGCTCCTCGCCGGCAACCTCACCAAGCACGTCTTCTACGTGGTCGAGTCGGCCAACCCGGTCACGCCCCCCGAGCCCGACGACGAGCAGGCGATCCCGATCTACCGCGACGAGGAAACCGCGACCGAGGCGCGGAAGCTCCGCCCCGGGGGCGCGGTGAGGGCGGTGCGCAACGGGCTTCGCCTCTCCTTCGCGTTGCCGCCGCTCGCGTCGGCGATCCTCGCCCGCATCGACGGGCGCCGCACGCTCGGCGAGATCCGCAAGGCGCTCGCCGAGAGCGCGCCGCCGGGGCCCGACAGGCGGACCTTCCTCCGCCAGTTCCGCGACCTCTTCGCCGCGCTGAACGGCCTCAACATGCTGTTCCTGCGAACTCTCGCGAGCGGGTGAAGTAAGCAAGGTCGAGGGGCGGCGGCTCGCTCGGCACCTGCGAGAGCATGTCGTGCACCTGCCCGCGATGGTGGGTCTGGTGGTTGAAGAGGTGCCCCAGCACGAGGCTCATCGGCATGCGGAAGCGCTCGCCCTGGGTGTTGGCGTAGTCCAGCTCCCCGGCGAGGCGCGCCTCGGTCAGGCCCCCGGTCAGCTTGAGGATGCGGTTGTCCTCGCGCTCGCGCGCCACCAGGAGGCGGGCGAAGTCGGGATAGAGAATCGCGTCCAGCGCCGGCGCCGGCGCGGTCGAGCCCTCGATCCGGCCGAGCCAGATGCGGTCGCCGACCAGGATGTGGTTGAGCGTGCCGTGGATCGAGCCGAAGAACGCGCTCCGGTCCTTGACGTACTCCTCGTGCGGAAGCTTGCCGCAGGCGGCGTAGAGGCGGCGGTTGGCCCAGGCGTTGTAGCGGGCCAGGGTGTGGAAGTAGGCGGGGGTGGGCATCGGGACTCCTCCCTTGCAAGGGCGGAGCCGGAATTAAAGCACATCCCCGCCGAGCGGAGTCGGCTCTGTTACGCCGTGGCGGCGCGCAGCGGCCGCTCGGCCACCGGCAGATGCACCGCCGCCGAGAAGAGGGCGAGGAGGGCGGCGACCGCCCACACCGGCTCGAACCCGCCGGTGAGGTCGAACACGTATCCCCCGAGCCAGGCGCCGAGGAAGGCGCCGACCTGGTGGCTCAGGAAAACCATCCCGAAGAGGGTGGCGAGATAGCGCGGCCCGAAGATCAGCGCCACCAGCCCGCTGGTCAGCGGCACGGTCGCGAGCCAGATGGCGCCGGCGACGACGGCGAAGGCGAGCGCGCTCGCGACCGTGAGCGGGATGGCAAGGAAGAGGACGAGGGCGATCGCCCGCCCGAGGTAGATCGCGCTCAGCAGGTACTTCTTGAGGTAGCGCGCGCCGAGCCGGCCGAAGAGGTAGGAGCCGACCATGTTGAAGAGCCCGACGACGCCGATCGCCCAGCCCGCGAGCGCCGAGGGAAGGCCGTGGATGGCGAGATAGGCGGGGAGGTGGACGGCGATGAAGGTAACGTGGAAGCCGCAGGTGAAGAAGCCGAGGATGAGGAGCCAGTAGCTCCGGTTGGCAAGCGCCTCGCGGAGCGCCGCGGCGAGCCCGGGATCGACCTCCTCGAGCCGGAGCCCGCTTCGCCCCCCGCCCCCGGCCCCCACCCGGACGAGAAACCCGAGCGGCACCATCGCCAGGCAGAGCGCCGCGAGCGCCAGCGCCGCCACCGCCCAGCCGAAGCCGTCGATCAGCCCCTGGGTCAGGGGCGGCAGTGCGAACTGGCCGAACGAGCCGGCGGTGGTGACGATGCCGAAGGCCTCGCTCCGGCGCCGCTCGGGCACGATTCGGCCGATGGCGCCGATGACGATGGGGAGCCCGGCGGCGCTGCACCCCAGCCCCACCAGCCAGCCGGCGCCGAGGTTGAAGGTGAAGAGGTCGCCGCCCAGCGCCATCAGGACCAGCCCGCCGGCGTAAATCAGCGCGCCCCCCACCAGCACCGGCACCGGGCCGACCTTGTCGGCGATCATGCCGAAGACCGGCTGGCCCACCCCGCGCAGGAGGTTCTGGATGGCGAGCGCGAAGGAGAGCGCGCCGGCACCGAGCCCGAGGTCGAACATCACCGGGCGGACGAAGAGGCCGAAGACGTGGCGCACCCCCATGCTGATGGCGAGGACCACCGATCCGGCGATCACCACCGCCGCCACGCCCGCGCCCAAGCCCCGCATGCCCCTCCCCCTGCGTCCCGCCGCGGCCCACGTTAGCCGATCGGCCGGGGCAGGCAAGGGCCGTCAGGGGCGCCAGCAGGGCTTGGCGGATTCACGGAAGGCCTCGCTTCGCCCCAAGCCGAGATCGGCGAGGCCACGATCGGACAGCGCCATCAGGCGGCGTCGCGCGCGGGCCCGCTCGAGCGCATCGACGAGGGCGTCGAAGACGCGGATGAGGCCCCGCTCGGCCGGCCCGGCGGACGGCGGAACGGGGCTCGCGGGGCCGCCCTCGCCCACCCCTCTGCCATTCATGCCCTTGATCCTCGTGCCCCCGGGCCGAGGCCCGGAACGGCGGGAATCTCCGGGATTTCGCGTCGCGGCACAAACGACAAAATCTGATAGGATGGATTAGCTGGAGTAATCCTTGACGCCGCCCGAGCCATGCTCCGCGACCTGCCTCCGCTCGCCGCGCTCCGCGCCTTCGAGGCCGCCGCCCGGAACCTGAGCTTCACCCGCGCCGCCCAAGAGCTGTTCGTCACCCAGGCGGCGGTGAGCCACCAGATCAAGCGCCTCGAGGGGCACCTCGGCCTCGCCCTCTTCCGGCGGCTCCCCCGCCGGCTTCTCCTCACCGACGCCGGCCAGCGCTACTTCGCCGCCGCGCGCGAGGCCCTCGACCGGCTGGCCGAGGCGACGGCCCGGCTCAGGTCCGAGCCCCGCCCCGACCGCCTGACGGTGAGCGTGCTCTCGTCCTTCGCCGCCGCGTTCCTGGTGCCGCGCCTCGCCCGCTTCCGCGCCCGCCATCCCGAGATCGAGGTGTGGGTCTCGGCCGACGACGCCAGCGTCGACTTTGCCCGCGAGGAGGTGGACCTCGGCATCCGCTACGGCCGCGGGCGCTATCCGGGCTTGCGCACCGACCTCCTGATTCCGGGCGAGGTGCTGCCGGTGTGCAGCCCCGAGCTGGCGCGCGACCTTTCCTCGCCCGCCGCGCTCGCCCGCCAGACCCTGATCCACGACGACGTCGGCCCCTTCGCCGACGAGCTGATCGACTGGCCGAAGTGGCTGAAGGCCGCCGGGGTGGAGGGGATCGACGCCGGCAAGGGGCCGCACTTCAGCCACGCCAACCTGGCCCTCGACGCCGCCCGCCGGGGCGAGGGCGTGCTCCTGATCCGCCGGGCGCTGGTCCTCGACGATCTCGAGGCCGGGCGGCTGGTCGCCCCCTTCGCGCTGGTGCTGCGCGAGGGCTGGGCCCACTACCTGGTTTGCCCCGAGGGCCGCGCCGGGCTGGCGAAGATCGCCGCCTTCCGCGGCTGGCTCCTGGCCGAGACCGCCCGCTATCGCGAGGGCGCCGGCGCGCCCGAACAGACAACCAGTGATGTAAGCTGAGCTATGATCATTTTTGGAATTATCACGTCCTGCCTGTGGTTCGGTATCGGCGTACTTGTCGGATGGCAGCGCTCAAAGCATGCATATCAAATAGAATACAGTGAGTTAGCTGGGGGCTCCGAAGTTGATCTCAGTTGGGCAAAACGTGCGGCAATGTGGCGCGCTTTTGTCGTCTTCTATGGATGGGCTGTTGCGGGCCTAGCGGGTGCGATTCTCTGGTTTATGCTCTATTTGTTCTTGATCGTCGCACACGCTGAGGCGGCTATTATATACTTGACTAAAGTTTGGCGGTGGCGTACAAGTACGTCAGATAGCAAGGAACTTTGGTCATGGCACACGTCACCAATCCTGCATTTCACGACGAAGACAAAGCCCGCGAGCATCTAGAGGCGTTGCGATGGGCCAACGGACGCTTCTGCCCTCACTGCGGCGAAAACGAGCGCACCAGCCTTGTCGAGAGTAAGGGCCACCGCGCCGGCTTCTACTACTGCCTCTCCTGCAAGAAGACGTTTAGCGTGACGGTCGGCACGGTCTGCGAGCACTCCAAGATTCCGCTGCACAAGTGGGTGATGGCCTTCCACCTGATGGCCGCGAGCAAGAAGGGCATCAGCGCTCACCAACTCCACAGGATGCTCGGCATCACCTACAAGACCGCTTGGTTCATGGCCCACCGCATCCGCGAGGCCATGCGCGAGCCCAAGCCCGGCCCCATCGGCGGGCAGAACAAGGTGGTCGAGGTCGATGAGACCTATGTCGGCGGCAAGGCCAGGAACCGCAAGAACCGCGTCCCGCCCAAGGAAGCGGTGGTTGCCATGGTCGAGCGCGAGGGCGCGGTGCGCGGCTTCCACGTCCCCGAGGTCACGGCCAAGACCCTCCGCCCTATCCTGGTCCAGGTCGCCTCGCGCCAGTCCTACCTGATGACCGACGAGTCCACGGTCTACCCGAAGATCGGCGACGAGTACGCCGGCCACGGCACCGTCAACCACTCCATCGAGGAGTACGTCCGTGGCAGCTTCTGGCACACCAACACGGTCGAAAACTATTTCTCGATCCTCAAGCG
>JACQOE010000076.1 GCA_016202695.1 Pseudomonadota bacterium
CACATAACAAGCCCGGGCATTCAAAAATATTCACGCCGGCGTGATCTGGCGTGACTGTCAAATCGAGAATATTTTACTATAGATTCGCTCCACGATTACAAGTTATTGATCGCGAAGTGATGAACAATTCATCCAATCCAGCCTCATATTGATCCATGAAATTACGGGCACGGCCCGTAACGGAATGGAAACTTCGAGCGACAAGGAGGATTCCCATGCGCTTCACCGTTCAGTCCGCCCTCGCCGGCCTCGCCCTCATCGCCATGGTCGCCGGCGCCGCCGCGGCCGAGATCACCGGCAAGATCGTCGCCATCGACAAGGACAAGCGGACGATCCACCTCGACAACGGCTGGGTCTATCCCGTGGGAGGCCCGTTCGTCGACCTCTCCAAGTTCAAGGCGGGCGACAAGGTCGAGATCTACGTCAGGCAGAGCGACAATCAGCTCACGGTGACCGACGTCATGATGGCGAAGTGACCCCGGCCCCGCAGGGTCACGATCCGTGACACCCCCTGGCCCCGCCCCGGTTGGGCGGGGCCCTTTCTTTGCGCGCCCGTCGCGGCGCGGGCCGCGCCCCTTGCCCATTTTCATCGGAATGGGGCGCGCGAACCGCACCCTGGGGCCCGATAACCGATACCGGCGAACCTATGACTGGACTCGCGGCCCCCCCACATCTGTGACAGCGTGACAACGGAAGGTGTGGGAAGGTTTGCGTGAGCGCCAGGACTCCAATTCTAGTCCGCTCATGCCGCGTCCTTGATGCGCCTCTTGGCCGCCTCCGCCAGGAACGCCGAGCGCGACTCGCCGGTCGCCCGCGCGGCGCGGTCGATCGCCGCCAGCAGGCGCTCGTCCAGCGACACGTTCACCCGCACGGCCTTGCCCGGAAGCTCGACCGGAACGGCAACGATCAACGCACCCTTCGCATCGGCCCGGAAGGTCCTGTCGCGCCTCAACTCGGCCAGCGTGCGCAGCCGCGGCAACGGGTCTCCGTCCTCGACCATGCCCGCGACATGAAAGGCGAGCGTTTCACTGGCGCGCCGGAGCGCGTCGTCGAGCGTGCCCGCGGCGGATACGACGCCGGGAAAATCGGGAAACGAGACGCCGAAGCGCTCGGCCTCCTCGTGGATCAAAGCGATGGCGTGCTCCATCTCGCGCCGTCCCTAGCGACCTCTCCATTTCCATCCCGCCTGCCGGAAAACGCTGCGGAGCGTCCCCATCGGGATCTCGCCCGCGCCCGTGTCCACCGTGACCTTTCCCGGCTTGTCCGGGTGCGTGAACTGCACATGGTCGCCGGGGCCTTTGCGTTTCACGGTCCACCCGTCCGCCTTCAGGCGCCTGACGATGTCGCCCGGCTTCATGGTCCGGCGGGTCATGGGGCGCAGGCCCTCGATGTTGTGTAATTATACACACATTCGCGGGTGCCGGGAAGCCCTCCCGTTCCGCCCTTTTCCGCGGCGCGCCCCCATGAGCACCGCCCCCGGCCGCCTCGCCGTGCTCCGCACCGCCCCGGCCGTGCTCGCGTGGCAGTTGGTGGATTGGGGCCTCGCCCCCGTCGCCTTGCGAGCAGGCTGCGGCTCTCGCGCGAGCCATACAGGTCAGAGTATCAGCGTGAAATGGAGTCGTTGGGGGATCATCAACATCTTGGGGGTCATTCTACCGCTGGCTCTTGGCGTGATTTGCACAACCAAAATTGAGTAACATTGATACCAAAAGTAAGTGGCGCGCTACACGGACCCGCCGCTTACCTATCGCTTAACCCACTGAAAATTTGGATCAGCCGAACTCAGATAAGCCATTGAAATATTTGGTAGCGGAGGAGGGATTCGAACCCCCGACACACGGATTATGATTCCGCTGCTCTAACCAGCTGAGCTACTCCGCCCCAGGTATCGGCCGCACGCCAACGGCCCGCCCGGCCCGCGCGCCGGCACTGCCCTATATAGCGGCGCGGGCGCGAGCGTCAAGCGCGCGCCCCTTGGCGCGGACTCCCTGCCTCCGCCGGCCCCCCGCTTGGCTCAGGCGATGTCGGCGAGGCTGGTCAGCCGGAACACCCCGTCCTTGGGCTGGCGGGGGATCACGATCCGCACGAAGTGGGTGCTGTTGCGCTTCAACCAGCGGTCGGTTTCCTCCTCGCCGTGGATGACCAGCTCGCCGCCGCGCTTGAGGCGGGAATCGAAGTAGCTGACGTTCTTGCCCGGCGGGGCGGCGGTGATGGTGGCGGCGAGCACCCGGTCCTCGGGCCGGCGGATGCGCGGATAGAAGCGCGTCAGCAGGTCGGTGCGGTCGATGTAGAGGCAGCGCAACGCGCCGTTGCCGGAATTGACGTGCACGTGCTCCAGCACCTCGGCGTGGAAGAAGGTGGCCGCCTCCTCGCGCCCCTTGCGCCGCTCGCCGCTGAAGAACTCGAGGAAGAAGTCGGGCACGTCGTTGCCGTGATCGTCGACCACGTGCACGTTCACCTGCAGGTACTGGTGGAAGTACTCCTCCGAGACCTCGCGCCCGGCGAAGAGCGCGCGCCGCGCCGCCTCGTCGGCGGCCAGCGCCGCCGTCGCCTCGCTCAGGTCCGACCAGCGCTCGCCGATCCGCCGGTAGTCGGCCCCCGACGCGCAGCCGAGCGCGGCCAGGATCAGCGCCCCGGGATCGAAACGGGGATCGGCGGCGCCGGCGACGTCGCTCTCCTCCGGGGTGACGATCGAGCCGTGCGTGCGGTTGGGGAGCACGGCGAGCGGGAAGCGGAAATCCTCGCCGTGGCGCCGCGCCCATCGCGTGGAGCGGGGATTGTCGGGATCGGCGCTGAAGTCGAGGGTGAGGCCCTCGGCGTTGAGGTTGGCCGCCGCCACCCGCACCGTGCCGTCGCCGCCGTCCTCGTTGACGATGGTACGCGGGCCGCCGGGATAGGGATGGGTGCCGACGATGACGAAGGGCCACACCCCGCGCGGCCCATAGACCGACGGGGCCGAGCCCGCGCCCGCCGGCACGAACAGGTCGGCCTCCGCCAGCCGCCACTGATAGGGCGACGCGAGCTCGAGCGCGTTCAGCATCCCGGTCCCGGTCTGGAACCAGTTGTTCCAGCCCTTGACGATCCGCCCAAGCATGCTCTTGCCCATGGCGGCAAGCCGCGAGCCGAAGTTCGCCGGCGCCAGCATCACCACCCGCTTCACCGGGCAGTCGCGGCCGCCAGTGTAATAGGCGGTGAGCCACTGGCGCACCACCAGCCCGCCGGTCGAATGAAGGACGATGTCGAAGGGGGCGCCGAGCGTGCCCTCGGCCAGGCGCCCGCCCACCACCGCCTCCAGGCGCTTGGCCACGTCCTCGATCCGCACGTCGTCGTCGAGCGAGACGTAGTCGCCGAGCCAGATCTCGTGCACCGCAAAGCCGCGGGCCGAGAGGAACCCGGCAAGCGGCTGGAACGACTTCGAGGTATCGCTCCAGCCGTGGAGGATGACGACGTGCCGAGGCATGGCCCGACCTCCCTCGCCGGCGCCGGTCCGAGACGGGGGCCCGGCGCCGCGCCCGGGAGATTACCCGAGGGCCGACCGTGTTACAACCGGAAGTCGCAAAATCGGGGTCGCGCCGCCGCTCACGCCACCGCCCGGGGGGCGGCATTCTCGGCCCGCGCCCCGGCGGCGGCGATCCAGCCTCCCCCCAGCACCCGCTCGCCGTCGTAGAAGACACAAGCCTGGCCGGGGGCGACGCCGGCCTCGGGCGCCTCGAGCCGCACCTCGGCCCCGCCGCCGGGTAGCGGGCGCGCGCGCGCCGGCACCGGCGGTCGGGTCGAGCGGAGCTTGACCGCGAGGCGGCCTTCGACGAAGGGCCCGTCGCCCAGCCAGTTCACCGCCCGGAGCCGCAGTCGGTCCTCCAGCAGCGCGGAGCGCGGGCCCACCACCACCCGCCGGCTCGCGGGCTCGATCCGGACCACGTAGAGCGGCGCCTCGGCCCCGCCCGCGCGCGCGCCCAGCCCAAGCCCCCGGCGCTGGCCGACGGTGAAGTGAGCAATGCCCGTGTGGCGGCCGAGCACGGCGCCGTCGAGGCCGACGATCTCGCCCGCGGCCTCGGCCTCGGGGCGGAGCCTCTTCACCAGCTCGGCGTAGCGCCCCGATGCGACGAAGCAGATGTCCTGGCTGTCGGGCTTCTCCGCGACCGCGAGGCCGAGGCGTCGGGCGAGCGCCCGGGTCTCGTCCTTGCGCAGGCCGCCCAACGGGAAACGAAGATGGGCGAGTTGCCCGCGGGTGGTGGCGAAGAGGAAGTAGCTCTGGTCGCGGCCCCGGTCGAGTGCGGCGAGGAGCCGCGGCCCGCCGGGGCCGTCGGCGCGACGCACGTAGTGGCCGGTGGCGAGGGCGTCGGCACCCAGCGTGCGGGCGGTGGCGAGGAGGTCGCGGAATTTGACCGTCTGGTTGCAGGCGACGCAGGGCACCGGCGTCTCGCCCCGGACATAGGACTCGGCAAAGGGGGCGATGACCTCGTCGGCGAAGCGGCGCTCGTAGTCGAGCACGTAGTGGGGGATGCGAAGCGAGTCGGCAACCCGGCGGGCGTCGTGGACGTCCTGGCCGGCGCAGCAGGCGCCCCTGCGGCCCGCGGCCTTGCCCTGGTCGTAGAGCTGGAGGGTGATCCCGATCACCTCGAAGCCGTCTTCGACGAGGAGCGCCGCCACGGTCGAGGAGTCCACCCCCCCCGACATGGCGACCACCACCCGGGTCGCGGCCGCGGGCTTGTCGATGCCGAGCGCGTTCATGGCGCGAAATATAGGGGATCGGCGGTGCCGCGCAAGGAACGAGGCGCCGCCGGGGGCTTCCGGGGGCAACTCACGACAAATTGAGACGCGCGCGCGCGAAGTTGAGGAAGCCGCGCACCGAGCCGCGGCTAGGATCAAGCCAGCCCCTCAACGAGCCGGAGCCCGACACGTCATGTTCCCCCGCCCCCAACCCGGCCTGGCGCTGGCCCTCGCCCTCGGCGCAAGCCTTCTCCTCGCCCTCCCTGCGGCCGCCGATCAGGGCTATCCCTATCCCGGCATGCGGCTGATCGCGTCGGCCAAGGACTTCGACAGACTGGTCGCCGACACCGAGGCGGCGATCGCCGCCAACGGCATGGGGCTGGTCACCCAGGCGAGCGCCTCGGCCGGCGCAGCCCGCCGGGGGATCAAGATTTCCGGCAACATGGTGATCGGGGTGTTCCGCAACGACTTCGCGGTCCGCGTGCTGGCGGCGAGCGTGACGGCGGGGATCGAGGCGCCGCTCCGGCTCTACCTCGTCGAGAACGCCGACGGCACGGCGACGCTTGCCTACCGCACGCCCTCGGCCGTGTTCAAGCCTTACGGGAGCCCCGATCTGGACGAGATGGCGAAGGAGCTGGACGTGATCTTCGCCGCCATCGCCGGGGCAGCGACGCGCTGACCTAGTCCGAAAGGTCGAGCCCCATCTGCCAGAAGTCGGCCTCGAGCCGGGTGGCCCGGCGGAAGGTGGCGGCGAGCGGGCCGAGGCGCGCCTCGGCGCCGCGCGCGGCCCACAGCCGGTCGAGCTGGCGGCGGGCCGCCGCGGCCACCTCCTGGTACTCGGCGCCGGCGTACATCTCGATCCACTCACGGTAGGGGTTGCCGGCGAGCCGGGTCGCGGGATCGGCGGCCAGGCGGGCGCCGATCTCGCCGTAGCCGACCACGCAGGGGGCGAGCGCGACGGAGAGGTCGAGCGCGTCGCCGGCGAGGCCCCGCTCGAGCACGTACCGGGTATAAGCCATCGTCGCCCGGGCCTCGGGAAGCGCCGCCATCTCGGCCTCGGTCATGCCCCAGCGCGCGCAGTAGGTGACGTGAAGCCCCATCTCGGTGTCGAGGAGCGCGGCCAGCGTGCGCGAGGCCGCGCGCATGTCCTCGATCCCCTCGGCCTTGAAGGCGGCGAGCGCGTAGGCGCGGGCGAAGTGGATCAGGAACAGGTAGTCCTGGCCGAGATAGTGGCGGAAGGAGGCGTCGGCCAGCGTGCCGGCGGCAAGGGCGCGCACGAAGTCATGCTCGACGTAGGCGCGCCAGTCGTCGGCAGAGGCCGCCTTGAGGCGGGTGAAGAGGCCGCCGGCCGACACCGCCTCAGCCCTGCTCGACCAGCATGTTGCGGGTGGCCGTCGGCAGGGTCACCGTGAGCCCGTCGAGGTCGTCGGTCATGATGATCTGGCAACCCAGGCGCGAGGTGGGGGTGAGGCCGAAGGCGAGGTCGAGCATGTCCTCCTCGTCCTCGCTCGGCTCGCTCAGCCGGTCGAAGAACCGGGGCTCGACGATCACGTGGCAGGTGGAGCAGGCGAGCGAGCCCTCGCACGCGCCCTCAATGTCCACCCCGTGCCGGTGGGCGATCTCGAGCACCGAGAGGCCGAGGGGGGCATCCACCTCGCGCCGCTCGCCGGTCTTCGGGTCGATGAAGGTCATCCTGGGCATGGCCGCTCCTGATCGGGTGCGCGCGGGACGGTCGCTCCGACATGGCACTCAGACGTGGAACGACTCGCCGCAGCCGCAGCGGCCCTTCTCGTTGGGATTGACGAAGGTGAAGCCCGATCGGAGCTTGTCCTCGACATAGTCCATGGTGGTGCCGAACAGGAACATGGTGGCCTTGGGGTCGATCAGCACCCTCACCCCGTCCTGCTCGATCACCTCGTCGCCCGGGTCCACCTTGTCGGCGAATTCCATGGTGTAGGAGAGTCCCGAGCAGCCCTTGGTCGCCACCCCCACCCGGAGCCCCACGCAGGAGGCGCCGCGAGTCGCCATCAGCGCCTTCAATCGCGCGACCGCGGCCTCGGAGAGCCGGATCGGTGCCGTTCGTGCCTTCATGCCGTCTTCCTTCTTTCACCGCTTCCGCGCAGCCGCTCCACCGCCTCGGCGATGGCGCCGGCGGCCGCCTCGACCTCGGCCTCGGTGGTGAAGCGCCCGAGGCCGATCCTGACGCTCGCCGCCGCGCCCTCGGGCGAGAGCCCGAGGGCGCGAAGCACGTAGGAGGGTTCGACCTCGGCCGAGCTGCAGGCCGACCCGGTCGAAAGCGCCACCCGCCCGGCCAGCGCCGCCACCAGCCCGGTCGCCGCGACGCCCTCGAAGGCGAGGTTGAGGTTGCCCGGGACGCGCGCCTCGGCGTCGCCGTTGAGCCGCACCGCCCCGAGCCGACGCCGCAGCGTCGCGAGCAAGCGGTCGCGAAGCGCCCGCAGCCTCCCGCCCTCGCCCGCCATCTCCGCCCCGGCGATCCGCGCCGCCTCGCCCAGGCCGACGGCGAGGGGGAGCGGCACGGTCCCCGAGCGCAGACCCCGCTCCTGCCCGCCGCCGTCGAACAGCGGCTCGACCCGCGCCCGCGGCCGGCGGCGCACGTAGAGGGCGCCCACGCCCATCGGCCCGTAGACCTTGTGGGCCGAGACGCTCAAGAGATCAAGTCCCATCGCCTCGACGTCAAGGGGGATCTTGCCCACCGCCTGGGCGGCGTCGGAGTGGAAGGTGACGCCGTGGGCGCGGCAGAGGGCGCCGATCTCGGCGATCGGCTGGATCACGCCGATCTCGTTGTTGACGGCCATGATCGAGACGAGCGCGGTCTCGGGCGTCAGCGCCGCGGCAAGGCGCCCGAGATCGACGAGCCCGCCGGCGCCGACCGGGAGAAGGGTGACGCGGAAGCCCTCGCCCTCGAGGCGGCGAAGCGACTCGAGCACGCACTTGTGCTCGGTGGCGCAGGCGACCAGGTGGTCCTTGCCCTCGTGCGCGCGGGCGAAGCGGGCGCGCCCCTTGATCGCCAGGTTGTTGGCCTCGGTCGCCCCCGAGGTGAAGACGATCTCGCGCGGCTCCGCCCCGATCAGGGCGGCGAGGCGCGCGCGCGCCTCCTCGACCGCCGCCTCGGCGGCGCGCCCGAAGGCGTGGCTGGCCGAGTGCGGATTGCCGAAGCGGGGGCCGAAGTGTGGTAGCATCGCCTCCAGCACCCGCGGATCGGTCGGCGTGGTCGCCTGGTAGTCGAGGTAGATCATGCCGTCGGTGCTGGCCTTCGCCGTCATCGTCCGGTTCCCTGCGGCACTGGCCCGGCGTCCTCAGGCGGCGCTCGGGCGCGCGAGCGCGCGCTCGGCGAACGCGCCCCAGGTGGCGAGGAAGCGCCCCACGTCGGCCTCGTCGTTGCCGGGCCCGAGGCTGACGCGGATCGCGGCGCCGGCGAGTTCCGGCCCGGCCCCCATGGCGGCGAGCACGTGCGAGGGCGACACCTTGCCCGAGGAGCAGGCGGCGCCCGCGCTGACCGCGATCCCGGCGAGGTCGAGCGCCATCACCGCGGTTTCGGCCGAGAGCCCGGGCAGCGCGAACGAGAGGGTGTTGGGAAGCCGCTCGGCCTCGCGCCCGAAGACGACGAGGTCGGGATGCGCGCGCCCGAGCCCGTGCTCGATCCGCTGGCGGAGCGCCGCCACCCGCGGCCAGGGGCTCAGCGCCGGATCGGCGACCTCGGCCGCCGCGGCGCGCGCCGCGGCCCCGAAGCCGGCGATCGCGGGCACATTCTCGGTCCCCGCCCGCCGGCCCCGCTCCTGGCCGCCGCCGGCGATCCCGGGAACCAGGGCGACGCGCTCGGAGACGACCAGCGCCGCCGCACCCAGGGGCCCGCCGAGCTTGTGGGCCGAGACGGTCATCAGGTCGACGCCGAGGGCGGCGAAGTCGACCGGAATGCGCCCCGCGGCCTGCACCGCGTCGGCGTGCACCAGCGCCCCGTGGGCGCGGGCCAGCGCCGCGACCGCCGCCACCGGCTGGAGGACGCCGGTCTCGTTGTTGGCGAGCATGACCGAGACGAGGGCGGGCCCCGCCGCCCCGGCGAGCATCGCCTCCAGCGCCGCCAGGTCGACCACTCCGCTTCGCCCGACCGGAATCAGGCGGGCGCCGGCCCCCGCGGCCCACAGCACCGAGGGATGCTCGATCGCCGAGACGAACACGGTCTCGCGGCCCGCGCCCCTGAGGGCGAGGTTGTTGGCCTCGCTCCCGCTCGCCGTGAACACGACATCGGCCGGCCGGGCGTTGACCAGCCGGGCGACCGCCTCGCGCGCGTCCTCCACCAGCCGGCGGGCGCGGCGGCCGAACCCGTGCACCGAGGAGGGGTTGCCGGTCTCGGCGAGGGCAGCAACCAGGACCTCCTTCGCCTCACGACGCAAGGGAGCGGTGGCGTTGTGGTCGAGGTAGATTGGGCGTCGGTCCATGGCTTGCGCGAGGCCCGCCCCGGGCGCGGCCGGAAACCCGGCTTCAGGGAGTGAGGACGACGTCGGCGATGCCGCCCGGGCGCACGGGCGCCTCCGGCTCTTCGCCGGCGTGCCCGCCGTTGCCGCCTGGAATCTGTATCGCCGGTTCGCGCCGGGTGAGCCGGCTCATGCCCAGCACGCGGCGCTCGACCACGTGGGCGAGCGTCACCGCGCTGAGGAACAGGTAGATGTGGTTGCCGAGCTCCTCCCAAAGGTCGTGGGTGAGACAGCGGCCCTTGTCGCCGCGACAGCCCAGGGGCGAGCCCGGCCGGCAGCGGGTGGCACGGATCGGCTCGTCGACCGCCAGCACGATGTCGGCGATGCGGGTCTGATCGGCGGGGAAGGCGAGCATGTAGCCGCCGCCGGGGCCGCGCACACTCTTCACCTGCCCGGCGCGGCGGAGCTTGCCGAACAACTGCTCGAGATAGGAGAGCGAGATCTCCTGGCGATCGGCGATCTCGGCGAGCGAGACCGGTCCGATGCCGCCGTGGCTGGCGAGATCGGCCATCGCCATCACCGCATAACGACCCTTGGTGCTCAGCCTCATCGTGCCCTCACCCGCAAGCCCTGCCCACGCTCAGGCGCGGACCGAGGTCTGCCGCTCGGCGCGGCGCCCCTCGCCCTCTCCGGCCGCGCCCTCGCCGGCGGCGCGCTCCAGCTCCTCGATTCGTCCGCGCAGCTCGACGATCTGCCCGCGCAGCCCCTCGATCGCCTGTACCACCGGATCGGGCAGCCCCTTCGGAGTGCCGTAGGCGGCGAAGTCGTGATCCGAGTCCTTGCGCCGGCCGACCATGCGGGCAGGAATCCCGACCATGGTCGCGCCCTTCGGCACGTCGTCGATCACCACCGCGTTGGCGCCGATGCGGGCGCCGGCGCCGACGGTGATCGGCCCCAGCACCTGCGCCCCGGCGCCGACGATCACGTCATCCTCTAGGGTAGGGTGGCGCTTGCCCTTGTGCAGCGAGGTGCCGCCCAGCGTCACCCCCTGATAGAGGGTGACGTTGCGCCCCACCTCGGCGGTCTCGCCGATCACCACTCCGGCCCCGTGGTCGATGACCAGGCCCTCGCCGATCTTCGCCCCGGGATGGATCTCGATCCCGGTGAGCATGCGCCCCAAGTGCGAGGCGAAGCGGCCGAGAAAACAGAAGCCGCGCAGCCAGAGCGCATGCGCGAGGCGGTGCCAGACGACCGCGTGAAAGCCGGGATAGCAGAAGAACACCTCAAGGCGCGACCGCGCCGCCGGATCGCGTTCGAGGAAGACCTCGATGTCCTTGTTGAGTCTCTTGAACATCACCGCCGGAACACCGTATCTCTTCACCCAGGACGACAAAAAAAGACTATGATCGGCACGCGGCACAACCGCCGGCCGGTCGGGAGGACGGAACGCCGCACACCTCCCTCGCCTCGGAGGAAGCCGAATGCGCCTCGGCGCAGATCCGGTCCTCACCGGGCGATATATAGATTGCCCGACCGGCCGGATCAAGTAAACGCGCCGCGCTCTGCTGGGGAACGAGGCGAAAAACCAGCACAATAGTAAGGTTACCCCAGGGACGCGGGCGCTGCCCAACGAGCCAGGCATGCCGGAAATCATCTTCAACGGACCCACTGGCCGCCTCGAAGGCCGCTACCATCACAGCCGGGTCGCCCACGCCCCGGTCGCGATCCTCCTGCATCCGCACCCCCAGCACGGGGGGACGATGAACAACCGGGTCATCTACGGCCTCTATCAGACCTTCGCCCGGCTCGGCATGTCGGTGCTGCGCTTCAACTTTCGGGGGATCGGGCGCTCGCAGGGAACCTTCGACAACGGGGTCGGCGAACTCTCCGATGCGGCCTCGGCGCTCGACTGGTTGCAGACGGTCAACCCGAGCCCGGCCGCGTGCTGGATCGCCGGCTTCTCCTTCGGGGCCTGGATCGCGATGCAGCTCCTGATGCGCCGCCCCGAGATCAGCGCCTTCATCGCCATCGCCCCGCCGGCCAACGTCTACGACTTCTCCTTCCTCGCCCCCTGCCCCTCGTCGGGCCTCATTCTCCACGGCGAGCGCGACGAGGTGGTACCCGAGCCGGCGGTGGCGAAGCTGGCGCAGAAACTGGCCAGCCAGCGCGGCATCACCATCGACTACCAGGTGATCAAAGGGGCGAGCCACTTCTTCCAGGACCACATGGACGCGCTCAACGAGCGGGTCTCGGCCTATGTGAAGGCGGCGATGGCCCGCATCCCGGCGCCCGTCGACTGAGCGCCTGTTTCGATCCACGTCGCGGCCGCGCGACCGGTCAGGCGCCCCGCCCGGGGGCGCGGTAGAGCCGTCCGCCGCACATCGGCCGCGGCGCGCCGGTGGTTTCGGGAAAAGAGAGGGGAAGGCCGCGGAGCGCCCGCACCGCGAGGTGGGCGAAGCACTGGGCCTCGAGCGCGTCGCCGTCCCAGCCAACCGCCTCGACCGGCGCGACCGGTGCCGCCAGGGCCTCGCGCAGGCCCGCGAGGAGAGCGGCGTTCCGCCGCCCGCCCCCGGCCACGAGCCAGCGCCGGGGCGGGGACGGCAGGAAGGCGAGGCCGCGCGCCACCGCCTCGGCGGTGAAGGCGGCAAGGAGCGCCGCGCCGTCGGCCGCCGACAGGCCGGCTCCCGACATCGCCTCGCAAACCGCGGCGGCGAAGTGGTCGCGATCGAGCGACTTCGGCGGCCGGCGCCCGAAGTAGGGATCGGCCAGCAGCCGGGCGAGGAGCGATCCCTCCACCCGCCCGGCGAGGGCGAGCCGGCCGTCCGCGTCCATCGCCCGGCCGGTGCGCACGCGCACCCAGTCGTCGATCAGCGCGTTGCCGGGGCCGGTGTCGAAGGCGACCAGCCGCCCGTCGGCGCCGATCCAGGTGAGGTTGGCGACACCGCCGAGGTTGAGCACCGCCAGGGGGCGCTCGAGCGCCTCGGCGAGCGCGGCGTGGAACACGGGGGCGAGCGGCGCCCCCTCGCCGCCGGCGGCGACGTCGGCGCTGCGGAAATCGGCAACCACGTCGATGCGAGCGAGCCGGGCGAGGAGCGCCCCGTCGCCGATCTGGATCGTCCGGCCCCGCGCCGGCTCGTGCAGGATGGTATGGCCGTGGAGGCCGATCACGTCCACCTCGGCCGGTCCCAGCCCGGCACGGGCGAGGAGCGTCGCCACCGCCCAGGCGTGGAGTCGGGTCAATTCCTCCTCGACCGCGGCCACGCCTTCGTCGCGGCCGCGGCCGAGCAGCGCCCGCAGCCGCTCGCGGAATCCGGGCTGGTATGGGCTGGTGAGCACGGGGCCGAACTCGACGACGCGCTCGCCATCGGAGACGAGCAGCGCGGCGTCGATCCCGTCGAGCGAGGTGCCGCTCATCAGGCCGAGCGCCCGCAAGGGGCGCAAACGCGCGCGCGCGAGGGCTGCGTTGTCCACCGGCCTGGATTGTGCTAATCAGCGCCCGCGCCGGCAAGGGGCGGCAGGTCAGGTCCGCCCCTTGGCGGACGGCGCGCGAGCGCGAGCGAGCGATGGCCCGGTTCCGATCCGAGTTCCTGCGCGCGGTCGAGGAGCGCGGGTTCCTCCACCAGTGCACCGACCCCGAGGGGCTGGACGCGCGCCTCAATGAGGGACGGATCGTCGCCTACATCGGCTTCGACTGCACCGCCGACAGCCTGCACGTCGGCAGCCTGGTGCCGATCATGCTGCTCCGCTGGCTGCAGCGGACCGGCCACAGGCCGATCGTGCTGATGGGCGGGGGCACCACCAAGGTCGGCGATCCCTCGGGCAAGGACGAGGCCCGCGCGCTGCTCTCGGAGGCCGAGATCGCGCGCAACATGGCCGGCATCAGGACCGTGTTCGAGAAGTTCCTCGTCTTTGGCGACGGCCCGACCGACGCGCTGATGGTGAACAACGCCGAGTGGCTCGATTCCCTCCTCTACATCCCCTTCCTGCGCGAGTTCGGCCGGCACTTCTCGGTCAACCGCATGCTCGGCTTCGACAGCGTGCGGCTCAGGCTCGATCGCGAGCAGCCGCTCTCGTTCCTCGAGTTCAACTACATGATCCTCCAGGCCTACGATTTCCTCGAGCTGGCGCGCCGCCACGGCTGCGCGTTGCAGATGGGCGGCTCGGACCAGTGGGGAAACATCGTCAGCGGGGTCGAGCTCGCGCGCCGGATCGAGGGCCGCACCCTTTTCGGCCTCACCTCGCCGCTGATCACCACCGCCTGGGGCGCGAAGATGGGCAAGACCGCGCAAGGCGCGGTGTGGCTGAACGCCGAGCGCCTCGGCCCCTACGAGTACTGGCAGTTCTGGCGCAACACCGCCGACGCCGACGTGGGCCGGTTCCTGCGCCTCTTCACCGAGCTGCCGGAGGCCGAGATCGCCCGCCTCGAACGGCTCAAGGGGGCCGAGCTCAACGAGGCGAAGAAGGCGCTCGCCGACGCCGCGACCGGGCTCTGCCACGGGCCCGAGGCGGCCGCGGAGGCGGCGGCCACCGCCAGGCAGACCTTCGAGGAGGGCGAGGCCGGCGAGGCGCTTCCCACCCTCGCGGTGCCGCGCGCCGAACTCGCCGCCGGCATCCCCGCCTTCGAGCTCTTCCGCCGCGCCGGGCTCTGCGCCTCGGGGGCCGAGGCGCGACGGCTCATCAAGGGCGGAGGCGCGCGCCTCAACAACGTCGCCCTCGGCGACGAGCTCACGCCCGTAACCCTCGATCGGCTCGGTCCGGAGGGCGTACTCAAGCTCTCGGCCGGGCGCAAGCGCCACGCCCTGGTACGCCCGGTCTGAGGGGGGTTCAGGGCGCGGCCCTGGCCGGCGGCGCGTTGGCCTCCTCGGCATCGCGCCCCTCGCGGCGCGAGGAGAGCGGGCCGCCCTGGTCGAAGATGTCGAAGAGGCGCCGGAGCACGCCCGGGGCGAGGGCGGCGAGGGGATTGACCGACACCTTGGGCTCGGAGAGGGGCCCGCGCATCTTGTAGGTGGCGGCGAAGATGCCGCCCCCCACCTCGCCGCCGGTGATGATGCCGCCGAGGAGCGGGATGTTGCCGAGCACGCTGTTGAGCACGTAGGCGGGAACGAGGGTGCCCTCGATGTCGATCTCGTGGGCGTCGAGGTCGACCAGCCCCTGGAGCGTGATCCCGATCGAGGGGCCCCAGGCGCGCGCGTTCTTGAGCTCGAGCATGTTGCCGACCAGGGCGAAGGGGGCGGTCAGGCGGCCGAAGGCGATGCCGTCGCCGGCGAGCGACTCGAGGATGCCGGTCAGCGAGGCGATGCTGAGCACCTTGGCGATGCCCGGGGCCTTGACCACCCGGAAGTCGCTCACCGTTCCCACCCCGACCAGCGGGCGGTCGGGATGGGTGTCGTTGAAGCGACCGGTGATGCGCAGCGTGCCGCCGCGCATCTTGTCGTAGATGTCGAAGGCTCCCAGCGTCGCCCCGGCGTCGTTCGACTCGATGCTGAGGAAGCGGTGCCCGTTCTCGGGATCGAGCCTGAGCTTGATGCTGCCCTTCTCTCCCACCCCCCCCTCGAGCACGATCGAGCGCCAGACCGTGCCATCGTAGTGCGCGGCGCCGGCGACGTTTGTCAGCGCGCGCCCGGGGCCGATCCACACCCGCTGGAAGTTGCCCGAGATCATCATCGCCGGCAGCGCCCGGCCGATGGCGGGCGCCCGGGCGAGCAACCGCGTCATGTCGAGGCTCGGGCCGCGCACGTCGGCGTCGATCTCGCCGTCGGGGCGCAGGTACACCATCCCCTCGATGCTGGTCTCGCCGACCGTGAAGTTCCTGATCTCGATGCGCTCGACCTTTCCCGTGCCGGGGACGAACGCCACCGCCCCGCGCCCATAGAGGTCGCCCGCGCGCACCACGAAGCCGTCGACCTCCGCCGGCCGCCCGTCCTCGATCCGCATCGAGAAGTCGGCCTGGCCCTCCACCCCCGCCTTCTTCTCCCACTGCAGCGACGGGATCACCACGTTCGCCGAGGTGAGATCGACGTTGCCGGTCATGCGCGCGCCGCCGTCGGCGAAGCGGGTGACGGTGAGATGCGTCGGCACCACGCCCTCGACGAAGGGCTCGATGTCGACTCCGATCTGGGCGAGCTGGTGATGGTCGATGCGGCTGTCGAGCGTGTAGCGGTCACGGAACGGGGCGTCGGCGGCGAAATTGCGCCGCCACCTCATCCACGCCGGCACGCCGAGGAGCCGGACCCGGCCCTCGACCGCCATCCGCTCGCGGTCGACCGAAAGCGCAAGGTCGCCCCGCTCGACGTCCTGGCCGAGGATGGCGGCGGGAATGCGCACGCCGCTCAGGCTCGCCGAGGCCGAGGCCTCGACCATCTCCGCCGTCAGTCTCCGGGTCAGCGGAAAGCGGATCGCGAGGCGGGTGAGCGCCTGGCCGCGCACCGCCAGGGGGTCGAGGTCGATGAAGCGCATGAGCCGGAGCGGCTCCTGGTCGGCGAGCGCGAGCGCCTTGTCGAGCGCCCCCTTGAGCACCAGGTCGGCCTCCGCCGACTCGTTGTCGGTGTCGAGATCCTTGAAGTTGACGGTGCCCGACTGGACCGTCTGGCCGAGCGCCCGCCCGCCCTTCAGGGTGACGAAGAAGTGATCGCGCCCGAAGGTGGCGCTGGCCGACACGCCCTCGGCCCTGGCCATCGGGTGTAGGTAATCGACGGTCCCCCGCGAGGCGCTCATCGACCCCGAGAGCGCGGTCAGGGTGAGCCCCTCAAGCCCGGCGGCGGTGCGCGCCGAAACCGTGACGCTGCCCTTGTCCACCCGGCCCTCGCGGATGTTCGCCAGCACCCAGGGGCGGACCTTGGGGGCGAGCCAGACCGGCCACAGCCGGTCGAGCCGGGCGAAGGGTACGTTCTCGAACGAGGCTTCGCCGGCGAGGGTCACCTCGCCGCCGAGGCCGTCGACCTCGCCCGAGCCCACCAGCCGGCCCTCGGCGGTGTCGATCGCCACCTCCTCGAACTCGATCCGGCGCAGCCGATCGGCCGAGCGGCCCTTGAGCCGCAGGCCCTCGAGCGCGAAGAGGTGGGGCCGCGGCTCGGGCAGGCCCACGCTGCCGCGCCCGCCGGCGAGATCGAAGGCCAGCCGATCGAGGCGCCCCTGCTCACCGAGGCCGAGGAACAGCCGGCCCGAGACCGGCAGATCGACCTGGGCGAGCGGCTGGAGCCACGGAGTCACCGCCGCCAGGCGGGCGGCGACGAGGTCGCGGAGGGCGACGCTCACCTCGGCGCCCGAACCGGACCGGTAGGTGCCGGCCAGATCGAGCTCGACGACCTCGCCCGCCAGCTCGACGGCGAGGCTCGCCTCGCCGGCGATGCCGACCAAGTCGCGGTTGAGCTCCAGGTCGATCCGCGGCACCCGCCAGGTGGTTTCCAGGCTCTGATCGTCGATGGTCAGCGCTCCGGCGCGGATAGTGAGCCGGTTGAGATAGCCGAGCGGCCCGCGGCTCGCCGGCGCCGCGGCGAGGCCGGCGACCAGCCACGAGACGAGATCGCCCGAGTACGGGCCGGCGCCGACGCCCACCTCGACGCTCAGGCTGCCGTCGGTGCGGCGCAGCAGGTGGAGCCGCGGCGCGATCAGCTCGATCCGCGTCGGCGCGAGCGTGCCCGATACCAGCGCGCCCGCGCTCAGGCCCAGCGACATCTCGGGCAGATCGAGCGCCACCTGCCCTCCCGCGCGCACCAGGCGCACGCCCTGCGCGCGCACCTCGAGCGTGCGGCCGAGGCCCCCCCACACCAGCTCGGCGCCGCTCAGGTCGACGCGCGCGCCCGGCCGCCCGGCGTTCAGCGTCTCCTCGAGGTAGGGGGCGAGGAAGGCGAGCGAAACCGGCCCCGTGCTCATCCGCCAGGCGGCGGCGAGCGCCAGGATGAGGAGCGCGCCGACCACGCCGCTGACCAGGCGGGTGCCGATCCCGAAGGTGTGTCTGATCACCCGGCGCATGACGTCGCGCGCCCACCTTTACCGTTGCCGGTGGAGGCCGAATCCTGCCAGAGTGTGGACCCCATCGCCATGACGTTAGCGCCTTTTCTCGTCAACTGCGACACATTCCCGCGCCCGGCCGATGCCGATCGGGCCCGCCTCGGCTTGGCCCGCTGGGCGGAACGGGCGGGCGAGGAGCCGGCTCTGGCCGGGTTCATGCGCACCCTCGCCGACGAGCCGGCGGGACGGGCGCTGCTCGAAGCCCTGTTCGGGAACAGCCCGTACCTGACGGCGCTGGCGCTGCGCGAGCCGGCGACACTGGCGGATTTCCTCGCCCGCGGGCCCGACGCCGCCGTCGCCGCCGTGCTCGCCGGGCTGGCGCCGGAGCCGGCCGAGCCGGGGGTCGAGCCCGAGCGGATGCGGACGCTCCGGGTCGCCAAGCGGCGGGCCGCGCTCCTCATCGCCCTTGCCGACATCGGCGGGCTCTGGCCCCTCGAACGAGTGACCGGGGCGCTGAGCGCGGTCGCCGAGGCGGCGCTCCGGGCCGCCGCCGCACACCTCCTCGCCGAGGCCGCCGCCGCCGGCACACTGCGCCTCGCCGTGCCCGACGAACCGGAGCGGGATTCCGGATGGGTGATCCTGGCCATGGGCAAGTTGGGCGCGCGCGAGCTCAACTACTCCAGTGATATCGACTTGTTCATACTCTACGACAATTCGAAGCTTTTATACATGGAAAAAGACATTATTCAGAGATGCTTTGTCAGACTTACCAGGAATTTAGTCAATTTTCTTGAAAAGCCCACCGAGGACGGCTACGTCTTCCGCACCGACCTCAGGCTCCGGCCCGATCCCGGCGCCACCCCGCTGGCGATGTCGCTCGACGCCGCCGAGACCTACTACGAGAGCCTCGGCCAGAACTGGGAGCGCGCGGCCATGATCAAGGCCCGCCCGGTGGCCGGCGACATCGAGGCCGGCGAGCGGTTCCTCGGCCGTCTCCGGCCCTTCCTTTGGCGCAAGCACCTCGATTTCGCCGCCATCCAGGACATCCACTCGATCAAGCGCCAGATCCAGAGCCACCGAGGAGGCGGCACGATCCGGGTCGCCGGCCACAACATCAAGCTCGGCCGCGGCGGCATCCGCGAGATCGAGTTCTTCGCCCAGACCCAGCAGTTGATCTGGGGCGGGCGCGACGCCAGCGTGCGCGGCCGCGAGACCGTCGAGTCGATCGCGGCGCTGGCCGCCGCCGGCCATGTCGACGGCGAGACCGCGGCCGCGCTCACCGCCGCCTACCGGTATCTCAGGCGGGTCGAGCACCGGCTGCAGATGATCGAGGACCGCCAGACCCACACGCTGCCCGCCGACCCCGCCGGGCTCGCCCACCTCGCTACCTTTCTCGGCTATCCCGACCCGCGGGCCTTCGCCGACGAGCTGATCGCCCACCTGAGGCGGGTGGAGCGCGCCTACGCCGAGCTGTTCGAGGACTCGCCCGCCCTCGGCGGCCCGGGAAGCCTGGTCTTCACCGGCACCGAGGACGATCCCGAGACGCTCAAGACCCTCGCCCGCATGGGCTACGCCGCCCCCTCGATCGTGGCCCAGGCGGTCCGCCGCTGGCACCACGGCCGCTACCGCGCGATCCGCTCGGCCCGCGCGCGCGAGCTCCTGACCGAGGTGATGCCCCGGCTCCTGGAGGCGTTCTCGCGCACCCCGCAGCCGGACGCCGCCTTCGCCCGCTTCGACGGCTTCCTCTCGCGCCTTCCCACCGGGGTGCAGCTCTTCTCGCTGATCCACGCCAATCCCCATCTCCTCGACCTCATCGCCGACCTCATGGGCACCTCGGCCCGGGTCGCCGACTACCTCGCCCGCCACCCGGCGGTGATCGAGATCGTGCTCGAGCCCGACTTCCGTGCCCCCCCGCCCGGTCGCGAGGCGCTGGCCGAGGAGCTGGCGGCCGTGATCGCCCGCGCCGCCCATTTCGAGGAGGTGCTCGACGACCTGCGCCGCTGGGCCAACGAGCGCAAGTTCCAGGTGGCGGTGAAGGCGCTCCGCGGCGACCTCGACGCCGAGGCCGCGGGCGCGGCGCTGGCCGACATCGCCGACGCGGTGCTGGCCGGCCTGATGCCCCACGTCGAGGCCGAGTTCGCCAGCCGGCACGGTCGGCTCCCCGGCCCCGGGATGGCGATTGCGGCGCTCGGCAGGCTGGGCGGGCGCGAGATGACCGCGACCTCCGACCTCGACCTGATCTTCCTCTACGACCCGGGCGCCGGCGCCGAGACCTCGGACGGGCCGCGGCCGCTCGCCCCGGCGCACTACTTCGCCCGCCTCTCGCAGCGTTTCCTGGCGGCGCTGACCGCCGCCACCGCCGAGGGCAGCCTCTACGAGATCGACCTCCGGCTCAGGCCCTCGGGCGCCAAGGGCCCGCTGGCGGTGAGCATCGAGCGCTTCGAGCGCTACCAGGCCGAGAACGCCTGGACCTGGGAGCACATGGCGCTCACCCGCGCCCGGCTGGTCGCCGGCCCGCCCGGGCTGAGGCGGCGGGTCGAGGCGACGATCCGGGGCGTGCTCACCCGCCCGCGCGACCCGGCAAAGCTGCTGCTCGACGTGGCCGAGATGCGCGAGCGCCTCGCGCGCGAGCGCCCCACCGCCTCGATGTGGGAGGCGAAGGATGCCCGCGGCGGCCTTCTCGACGTCGAGTTCATCGCCCAGTACCTGCAGCTCCTGCACGCGCCGGCGCGGCCCGAGGTGCTCCGTCAGAACACGATCGGCGCGCTCCGCGCCCTCGCTGACGCCGGCGCCCTGGAGGCGCGAACGGCCGAGACCCTGGTGGCGGCGGCGCGGCTCCTCGCCCAGGTGCAGGCGCTCCTGCGCCTCACCGTGAGCGGCGCCTTCGACGCCGAGATCGCGCCCGAGGGCCTGAAGAAGGCGCTCGCCCGCGCCACCGGCCGAGCGAGCTTCGAGTCGCTGAGCGCGGCCTTGACCGAGGCGACGGCGGGGGTGAGACAGGAGTTCGCGCGCCTGATCGAGGATCCGGCCCGCGCCCTTCCGCGACCGCGCGAGGACCCCGATTCGAGCAGAAGGAGAGCCGAGCCATGACCCTCAAGGAAGGCGACCGCGCCCCCGACTTCACCCTCCCCGCCGACGGCGGCGGCGAGGTCTCGCTCAAGGCCCTCCGGGGCGGGCCGGTGGTGCTGTACTTCTATCCCAAGGACAACACCTCGGGCTGCACCAAGGAGGCCTGCGCCTTCCGCGACCGCCATCCCGACTTCGCCAATCTCGGCGCCGAGGTGATCGGCATCTCCCGCGATTCGGCCAAGAGCCACGACGGATTCAAGGCCAAGCACGGCCTTCCCTTCCGCCTCGCCTCCGACGCCGACGGCAGGGTCTGCGAGGCTTACGGGGTGTGGGTGGAGAAGAGCCTCTACGGGCGCACGTACATGGGCATCGAGCGGGCGACCTTCCTGATCGACGCTAGGGGCTGGGTCCGGCGCGTCTGGCGCAACGTCAAGGTCCCCGGCCACGCCGAGGAGGTGCTGAAGGCGGTGAAGGCGCCGTGAGGGGGCCTTGCCCCACCTCGGAAGGGGAGCCGCCGAAATGTTGGGCGCCTAGAATCGCCGTTCGTACTCGCGGGAAACCCGCGTAAGGACCGCCCCGTAATCGAGTTCCGTGTCGTGGGCGTTTACCCACTCGAAAGCGTAAGGCGGAACATTGTAGGCTCGAAACCGAAGCACCAAGAATTCGTCGAATTTCGGAGCGACGACCTCCCGGAGTCTTCGCTCCGTTTCAGCGGCTTCCTGGATAGGATGCGGATACTTTCCCCCGTTCGTCGGGTACGTTCGGTCTCCCTCATACGACGTATAGTGATCGGCGTAGTTGATGCCGACGATTCCGACGCAGATCGGATCGTCGCCCCCGCGCCGAAAGTGGTCTCGCTGATTGAGCAGCACCGTCATCACCCGGTCGATCTGCTTGATCATCGCCTTGGCCAGAATCTTGACTTCAATTCCGATCTCGACGGTCGCGATCGGCCCACGGGCGACCGTGAACCCCGTATCGCGGACAAGTCCCGCGCCGGGAACGGCCTCCCCGAACGCTCCATCGCCGCGACGCGCTCGTACGCCCCGACGCGTATTGCGGACGTTCAGAACGCAAACCCCACCGACGACCCTGTCGCGGTACTTGGCCGATCTGCCGAGTTCGACGAGATCTTCGAAGAGCCGTTGGGCGACCGAGTCTCCCAAATTCGAACTTCGATGCAGATAACGATGGCCAGCGAACAACTCCCGG
The DNA here is from genome assembly GCA_016202695.1 of Pseudomonadota bacterium. Lineage (GTDB taxonomy): Bacteria > Pseudomonadota > Alphaproteobacteria > JACQOE01 > JACQOE01 > JACQOE01. The sequence continues at coordinate 21,375 of JACQOE010000076.1, forward strand.
AATCGAGTGAGGAGCTGGAGGGCCAACGTCGGCTCACTCACCGGCGCCCTCAGGATTGCCGACTCTGGCCTCAATGTCCGCGGTCACGGCGCCAAAGGTCCGCGTCTGACGCGACGCTTCGATCAACCTTGCGTGTGCGGTGCGCACATACATCGGCTCGATATCGTTCCCAATCGAATTGCGGCCGGCCGCGAGCGCGGCGACCCCGGTTGAGCCGATTCCCATGAAGGGATCGAGGACGGTATCCCCGGCGAACGAGAACATCCGGATCAGACGCTCCGCGAGCTCGATCGGAAACGGCGCAGGATGGCCATTGCGCGTCGACGCGCCGCGAATGTCGGACCAAACGGATTTCCACCACCGCTGCATCTCGGCCTTGGTCACGATCGACAGGGCCTTTTGAAGTGGGGTTGCGCTTCGGTACTGTCCACCCTTGCGCAGGAAAAGGATGTACTCGATGTCGTTCTTAACCACCGCCCCGGGCTGATAGGGTTTGCCGTAGAACCCCGCGCCATTGCCTTTTACCTCGGTCACGCCGTTGGCGATCTTGTGCCAGATGATGGGCGTAAGGCAGTCGAGCCCGAGCCGCCGCGACCTCACCTGGATGTCCGCGTGAAGCGGCATGATGTAGTGCCGCCCGCCCTGGCGGCGGGAAATGCACACGTCGCCGACCACGCAACAAATCCGACCGCCGGGTATGAGGACCCGAGCGCACTCGCGCCATACCTTGTCAAGCTCATCGAGAAACCGCTCGTAATCGGCGAGAAGCCCAAGTTGTCCGTCCGTTTCCGGATATTCCTTGAGGGTCCAGTAAGGAGGGGAAGTTACGACCAGATGGACGGACTCGCTCTCGATCCACGAGAGGTCGCGGGCATCGCCCAAATTGAGCACATGAGCCGTGCGGTCGAAAGGTGCCGGCCATGGTCGTCGCCGCCACTGCTCGTTCGCCGTCCGCAAGCGGGCAAGTGCATCTGGCGTGTTGTCTCGCTGTGGAAGGGAGTCATTGTGCCAATTCGCGGGGGCTTTGCTCGGTGTCTCCTGCGCTTCGGTCCACATTTCGCCTCCCGGTCCTCTCGAACAGTACACCGTCAGTGTATGTTGACTTTAGGCGTCCCCCAGAAAGAGTCAACGATTTTGTGAGAACGAAAAAAGAACACCACAAAATGTAGCGATACGAGGGGGCTCCTACCAGGTTTTGCCCGGCCCGCCGGGGCGCCTCGCCTACCGCTCCAGCACCCGCTTGCGCTCCTCGTACTCGGCGGTGTCGATCTCGCCGCGGGCGTAGCGCTCCTTGAGGATATCGAGGGCGCGAGGGCCCGCCCCTTGCGCCGCCCCGCCAGCGCACGATCAGCACCACCACCGCCACCAGGGCGGCAACCAACAGGATCATCGTCAGCGGCCCGAGGAACATGCCGCCCCAGCCCCAGGGGGGCCACGGGCCCCAGCTTCCGGGGCCCCAGGTCCCGGGCCCGGGCTGGGCAAACACGGGGGCATCCGCCAGCATCACCAAGGCGGCGACGAGCCCCATCGCCCCGGCCGCGGTTCTCACTCGTCGCATCGTCCGTCCTCCTCCACCTGGTTTCGCCGCCCCGGCCGCCGGCGGACGCGCCGCTCCTCACGAGGCCGCGCGCGCGTCGCCGCCCGCGGCCTTGTCGGCCACCACCTGCTGGGCGAGGGCGGCGGCCATGAACTCGTCGAGCCCGCCGTTCAGCACCGCCTGGGTGTTGCTCGTCTCCACCCCGGTGCGCAGGTCTTTCACCATCTGGTAGGGGTGCAGCACGTAGGAGCGGATCTGGTGGCCCCAGCCGATGTCGGTCTTGGCGTCGTGCAGGGCCTGCTCGGCCTCCGCGCGCTTCTTCAGCTCGAGCTCGTAGAGCCGGGCCTTGAGCATGGCCATGGCGGTGGCGCGGTTCTTGTGCTGCGAGCGCTCGTTCTGGCACTGGACCACGATCCCGGTCGGCAGATGGGTGATGCGGACCGCGCTGTCGGTCTTGTTGACGTGCTGGCCGCCGGCGCCCGAGGAGCGGTAGGTGTCGACCCGCAGGTCCTTGTCGACGATCGCGACCTCGATGTCGTCCTCGACCACCGGATAGACCCAGCACGAGGCAAAGCTGGTATGCCGGCGGGCGCTCGAATCGAAGGGCGAGATGCGCACCAGCCGGTGGACGCCGCTCTCGGTCTTGAGCCAGCCGTAGGCGTTGGGCCCGGCGATCTTGAGGGTCACCGACTTGACGCCGGCCTCCTCGCCCGGGCTCTCCTCGATCCATTCCACCTTGTGGCCGTGCGCCTCGGCCCAGCGCACGTACATGCGGACCAGCATCTCGGCCCAGTCCTGGGCCTCGGTGCCGCCGGCGCCGGCGTGGACCTCGAGGTAGGCGTCGCTGCCGTCCGCCTCGCCCGAGAGCAGGCTCTCGAGCTCGCGCCGCCGGGCCTCCTCGCCGAGGCGCGCGAGGGCGGCGCGCGCCTCCTCCAACACCCCCTCGTCGGCCTCGGCCTCGGCCAGTTCGGCGAGCCCGAGATTCTCCTCCAGCCCCTTCTCGAGCGCGCGCACCCGGCCGACCGCCTCGGCAAGTCGGGTGCGCTCGCGCAACACCTTCTGGGCGTTCGCCGGGTCGTTCCAGAGGCCGGGGTCGGCGGCGAGAACGTTCAGCTCGTCGAGGCGCCTGAGGGCGGAGTCCCAGTCAAAGACGCCTCCTCAGCAGCCCCAGGGACTGCTCGATTCTCTCGGAGAGCGATTCGATCTCGGCACGCATGGAAATGGTCCCCGGCCGCTCGGCGACGCCCCGGTCTAGCGAAACCCGCGCGCCGCCGGCAAGGTTTCGATACTAATAGAGCCCGCCGGTGCCGAGGTCCAGGCCGGCGGGCACGTAGCCGCCGTCGATCACCGCCACCTCGCCCTCGGGCTCGGTCCCCGGCCGGAAGGCCTCGAGCAGCACGTTGCGGTCGCCGGGCTGGGCGGGAAGCCCGCTCTCGGCATCGACCCTCACCAGCCTCACCCCCGGCGGGATGCGGAAGGGGATCCCCGGCTGGTCGGCCAGCGCGCGGGCCATGAAGTCGCGGAAGATGGGCGCGGCGACGCTGGAGCCGGTTTCGGCGGGGCCGAGGGTGCGCGGCTCGTCGAAGCCGACGAAGACGCCGACGGCGAGGTCGGGCGAGAAGCCCACGAACCAGGCGTCGCGGCTGTCGTTGGTGGTGCCGGTCTTGCCGGCGAGGGGCTTGCCGACCGTCTTTACCCGCACGCCGGTGCCCCGCTCGACCACCCCCTGCAGCATCGAGACGATCTGGTAGGCGCTGATCGGGTCGGTGAGCCGCTCGCGTCCGTCGGCGACCTCGGGCACCGACTGGTCGCGCCAGACCGCGGCCCGGCAGTCCGGGCACTCGCGCGCGTCATGGCGGAAGACGGTGCGGCCGTGGCGGTCCTGCACCCGGTCGATGAGGGTGGGCTCGATGCGTTTGCCGCCGTTATCCAGCATCGCGAAGGCGGCGGTGAGCCGCATCAGCGTGGTCTCGCCCGCCCCCAGCGCCATCGACAGGCGCGGCTCGAGCGCGTCGACGACCGCGAACCGCTCGGCCACGCTCGCGACCCGCTCCATGCCGATCGTCTGCGCCAGGCGCACGGTCATCAGGTTGCGCGACTTCTCGATCCCCATCCGCATCGGACTCGGCCCGTAGAACCGGTTGGTGTAGTTGGCCGGCTTCCACTTGCCGAGCCCCGGCCCCTGGTCGATGACGAAGGGCGCGTCGAGGACGCGGGTCGAGGGGGTGAGGCCGGCCTCGAGCGCGGCGAGATAGACGAAGGGCTTGAATGCCGAGCCCGGCTGGCGGAGCGCCTGGGTGGCGCGGTTGAACTGGCTGCGCTGGAAGCTGTAACCCCCGGCCATGGCAAGCACCCGCCCGGTGTGGGGATCGAGGGCGACGAGCGCCCCCTCGATCTCGGGCATCTGGCGAAGCGCGAAGGTGCCGGGCGGATAGGGGGCCGCTCCCTCCTTGGCGCCCTCGGGCTGGGAAACCGCCTCCACCGCGACCACGTCGCCGGGGACGAGCACATCGGCGGCGGCGCGGACCGGCGGGCCGAGGCGCTGGCCGTCGCGCCGGGGGCGCGCCCAGGCGAGCTCGGCGAAGGGGATGCGCCCCGTCGAGCCGTCGGCGAAGCCGATCTCCGCCCCCTCGCCGTCCGCCACCAGCGCCACCGCGAGGCGCCAGGCGCCGAGGCCGTCGGGACGGGGCACCCGGTGCAGCCGCTCGGCCCAGCCCGCGCCGGGCTCGATCCGGTCGATCGAGCCGCGCCAGCCGTGGTGCCGGTCGTAGGCGACGAGTCCCTCCTGCAGCGTCGCCTGGGCGATGTCCTGGAGCCGCGGCGAGAGGGTGGTACGGACCGCCAGCCCGCCCTCGTAGAGCATGCGCTCGCCGTAGCGCTGGGCCAGCTCGCGGCGCACCTCCTCGGCGAAGTACTCGGCGGAGTAGATCTCGGTCTCGGGCGGACCGGAAACGGCGAGCGGCATCCGGCCGGCGGCCCGCGCCTCGGCGGCGCCCGCATAGCCGTCCTCGACCATGCGCTCGATCACCCAGTTGCGGCGCGCGATGGCGGCCTCGCGGTTGCGCACCGGATGGTAGTTGTTGGGCGCCTTGGGCAGCGCCGCGAGGTAGGCCGCCTCGGCGAGCGTGAGCTCGTCGAGCGACTTGCCGAAGTAATTGAGGGCGGCGGCCGCCACCCCGTAGGAGCCGTAGCCGAGGTAGATCTCGTTCAGGTAGAGCTCGAGGATGCGGTCCTTGGTCAGCGCCCGCTCGATGCGGAACGAGAGGATCGCCTCCTTGATCTTGCGTGCCAGCGAGATCTCGCTCGTGAGCAGGAAGTTCTTCGCCACCTGCTGGGTGATGGTGGAAGCGCCCACGGGCCGGCGGCTGGTCCCCAGGTTGCGCAGGTTGGTGAGCGCGGCGCGCACCACGCCCATCAGATCAACCCCGGGGTGGCTGTAGAAGTTCTTGTCCTCGGCGGCGAGGAAGGCCTGCACCACCGGCCTCGGGATCGCCCTGATGGGAACGAACATGCGCCGCTCGACCGCATAGTCGGCGAGCAGCCGGCCATCGCCGGCGTAGACCCGCGTGGTCACCGGCGGCTCGTAGTCGGCGAGCTGGCTGTAGTCGGGGAGGTCCCGCCCATAGACCCAGAACAGGTAAAGGATGCCGAAGCCGCCCGCCCCGGCGACGAGGGTCACCAGCCCGAGGACCGACACGAGCAGAATTCCGATCTTTCTCTTCATCGCTCGTCGCATCGCCAGCGCGGTCGTGCGCCCCGCCCCGCCCGGGCCTGCCCGGCCGTTTGCGGTCGTTCTCATGGAAGTATGGCGAGTTTATGACTTTTCAACGCCGGTTGCGCCCGAACCAGCCGTCGACCGCGCGCGCAACCGCCTGGGCGAGACGCCGCTGATGGGCCGGCTGGCCCAGCATCCGCTCGTCCTGGCGATTGGAGAGGAACCCCAGCTCGACCAGGATCGAGGGCACCTCCGGGCCCTTGAGCACGGCGAAGCCGGCGTGGCGCCGGCTGGTCTTGAGGAGCGAGGTCGCCTCCGCAAGTCCGGCCAGCACCACGTCGGCCGCATCCGCCGAATCGTTTAAGGCTTTGCGCCGGGCGAGGTCGATGAGGATGTTGGCCACCTCGGGCGACTTATCGGAGAAGTCCACCCCCGCGATCACGTCGGAGGCGTTGGCGTGCTGGGCGAGCTCCTCGGCGAGCGCGTCCGAGGCCTTCTCCGACAGGGTGTAGACCGACCCCCCCCGCACGCCCTTGTCCTTGATGGCGTCGGCGTGGAGGGAGATGAAGATATCGGCCCGCGCCGCCTTGGCGGTCTCGACCCGCCGGGCCAGGGACACGAACACATCGCGCTCGCGGGTCATCACCACCCGGAACTTGCCCATCGCCTCGATCTGGCGTCGGACCTCAAGGGCGACCGCGAGGGTGATGTCCTTCTCGTAGGTGCCGCCGGGGCTGATCGCGCCCGGGTCGACGCCGCCGTGACCGGGGTCGAGCACCACCACCGGCTTGTCCCTCTCGGCCGAGGACGGCTCGGGAAGCGCCGGCGGGGCGAGCGCCGCCACCGTCAGGCTTCCCCTCTTCTCGGCGAGGAACGCCTCGCGGCTGGCCGGCTCGAGGTCGAGGACGAAACGCGGCCCCTGGCCGTCGGCGGGGGGCAGGAAGAACAACCGGCGCACGCTGACCGGACGGCCGACATCCAGCACCACGCGGAACACGTCCGGCCGGAAGAGCCCGTAGCGCAGCCCCTGGATGAGCGCGGTCGTGCCGCCCGGCGGCTTGGCCGGCCGCCATTCCAGGGCCGGCATGTCGATGACCACGCGGTAGGGATCCGGGAGGGTGAACAGACGGAAGTCCACCCGCCCGGTGAGATCGAGGACGAACCGGGTGGTGGCGCCATGCTCGCCCAGCCGCACCCCGGTCACCCCCACCTCGGCGGTCCCGGCGGGCCCGGGGGCGACCACCGCGGCGATGAGGGTGAGCAGGATCAGGGCCCGGTAAAGGCGCACCACGGATCACCACATGTTGTTGCTCGTTCCCGAGCCAGCACCAAGATATAACTGCACGAGAGTCCCTCGATCAACGGAAAATCCGCTCCTGAAAAGCCGCGAACGGGGCGAAGTCGAGGGTTGTGGAAGGTCATACCACTCGCTATGTTTAGTTCGCCGATCGGCGAGTCTTGCCGCTTCTCGTGCCGTGGGCGTCGCGCTCGGGCGGGTGCCCGTCACCGCGAGTGTGCCGTCGCCCCCGGAGGGTGCGGCCGGACGAACATCGGCAACACCCCAGGTTTCACTGCCGGATGCGCGAGGCTGAGGGGCCATGCGAGTTTCCAACGACCGACTCCTCGACCCCGGGGCCGCCGCCGCCGGCGCCTTCGCTTACCTCCCACACATCTGCGCCGGCGCAAGGGGCCCATCCGCCCCGCCGCCGGCAGGCCGGAGATCAGCTTTAGATGGTCAAGAGAATGCTCATCGACGCCACCCATCCGGAAGAGATTCGGGTGGTGGTTCTGGACGGCAACGCACTGCAAGAGCTTGATGTCGAAACCAGCGCCAAGAAACAGCTAAAAGGCAACATCTACCTCGCCAAGGTCACCCGGGTCGAGCCGTCGCTACAGGCGGCGTTCGTCGATTACGGCGGCAATCGCCACGGTTTCCTCGCCTTCGGCGAGATCCACCCCGACTACTATCAGATCCCGGTCGCCGACCGGGAGGCGCTGATCGCCGAGCAAGAGGCGCTGGCCGCGGCCGAGGCCGAGCCCCGCGAGGGCGAGGCGCCCGAGCCCCAGGCCGAGGCCCCTCTCCGCGAGGCCGAGGACGCGGGCGAACCCCCGGCGAGCGATTCCGAGGGCGAGCGGCCGGCCGGCGAGGGCGAGAAGGCGGGCTCCGGGGCCGAGGAGACGGGCTCCGAGGCCGGGGAGGCAGGGGCCGGTACCGAGGATGCGGGAGCCGGCAGCGAGGCCGAGGCCGGCGAGGGCGAGCCTCCCCAGGAGGCGGACGTCGACACCGTCGGCGGCGACGAGACCGAAGAGTTCGAGCTCCGCCGGCGGATGCGCCTCGCGCGGAGCTACAAGATCCAGGAGGTCATCAAGCGCCGCCAGATTCTGCTGGTGCAGGTGGCCAAGGAGGAGCGGGGTACCAAGGGCGCGGCCCTCACCACCTTCATCTCGCTCGCCGGGCGCTACTGCGTGCTGATGCCGAACACCATCCGCGGCGGCGGCATCTCCCGCAAGATCACCAGCCACGCCGAGCGCAAGCGCATGCGGGCGATGCTCTCCGACCTCGACCTGCCGCGGGGGATGTCGGTGATCCTGCGCACCGCCGGGCTCGAGCGGAGCAAGGCCGAGATCAAGCGCGACTTCGAATACCTGCTGCGCACCTGGGACGGCATCCGCGAGAAGACGCTGAAGTCGGTCGCACCCAGCCTCATCTACGAGGAAGCCAACCTGATCAAGCGGGCGATCCGCGACCTCTATGCCCGCGACATCGACGAGGTGCTGGTCGACGGCGACGAGGGCTACCGCGAGGCGAAGGCGTTCATGAAGTCGCTGATGCCCTCGCACGCGCGGCGCATCCAGCAGCACAAGGACGAGACGATCCCCATCTTCCACCGCTTCCAGGTCGAGTCCCAGCTCGACCAGCTGCACAGCCCCGTGGTGCAGTTGAAATCGGGCGGCTACATCGTCATCAACCCGACCGAGGCCCTGGTCGCGATCGACGTCAACTCGGGCCGCGCGACCCGCGAGCGCAACATCGAGGAGACCGCGCTCAAGACCAACGTCGAGGCGGCCGACGAGGTGGCGCGCCAGCTCCGGCTGCGCGACCTCGCCGGGCTGATCGTCATCGACTTCATCGACATGGACCAGCGGCGCAACGTGCATACCGTGGAGCGGCGCCTGAAAGAGGCCCTGAAGTCCGACCGCGCGCGCATCCAGGTTGGGCGGATCAGCCCCTTCGGCCTGCTCGAGATGTCGCGCCAGCGGCTCCGGCCGGGGCTGCACGAGACCGCTTTCGACAAGTGCCGTTTCTGCTCGGGCACGGGCGTGGTGCGCTCGATCGAATCGACCGCCGTGCACGTGCTCCGCGGCATCGAGGAGGAGGGCATTCGCCGGCGCGCGAGCGAGATCGCGGCATTCGTCCCCGGCCCCGTCGCCCTCTACATCCTCAACCAGAAGCGCGAGCGGCTGCGCCAGGCGGAAACCCGCTACGGGCTCAAGGTAAGCGTCGACATCGACCCCGACCTCATCCCGCCGAATTACCGGATCGAGCGCCTGCGCGCCGCCCCCGCCGAGGCGGGGCCAGCGGCCGAGGCGCCGGCGGCCGAGAGGCCCGCCGCCGAGGAGCGGCCGGCGGGCGAGCCGGAGCCGGCCGCCGAGCCCGGAGGCAAGCGCCGCCGCCGCCGCCGACGCCGCAAGGGCCGGCGGCCCGACGAGGCGCCCGCCGCCGAGGCGGCGCGCGAGGCCGCCCCCGCCGAGCCCGAGGCGGAAGGCGAGGGCGCGGAAGCCGAAGCGCCCGAGGGCGCGCGCGCCGCCGTGTCCGCCGACGAGGCCGGCGACGAGGCCGGGCGCCGGCGCGGCCGGCGGCGCGGCCGGCGGGGCGGGCGCCGGCGCGGGCGCGAGGGCGAGGCGGCGCCGGCGGAGGCGCCGGCCGCCGCCCAGCCGGCGGAGGCCAGCGAGACGCCCTGGGGCGCGCCCGGGGCACGTTGGGCGGAAGAGGCACGCGGCGAACGCCCGGTCGAGGGACCGCCCGCCGAGCCCGCCACACCGGCACCCCCGGCCAGGCATGAGGAGACGGCCGAGACTCGAGCCGCCGAGCCGATGGCGGAGCCGGCCGGAGAGGCCGCGCCTGGCCCGGCCGCGCCAGTCCCGACCGAACCCGTCCCCGCCGGGGAGCAAGAGCCCAAGCCCCAGCGCAGGCGCCACCCGCCCCGCACCGGCTGGTGGCAACGCCTGATCGGCTAGCGCCGCCAGGCTGCGAGCCGCCTCACCGCCTCGGCCATCTCCTCGGTCGCGCCGGCGAAGGAGAAGCGCACGGCGCGGTTGCCGCGCTCGGGGTCGAAGTCGAGTCCCGGGGTGGCGGCGACCCCCGTCTCGGCCAGCATCCGCGCGCAGAAGGCGGCGCTGTCGTTGGTCATGTGCCCGACGTCGGCATAGAGGTAGAAGGCGCCGTCCGCCGGCGCCAGCCGGTCGAACCCCGCCCGCGGCAGCCCGTCGAGCAGGACTTCGCGGTTGCGCCGGTAGCGGGCGACGTTGGCCTCGAGCTCGTCCTCGGCCTCGAACACCGCGAGCGCGGCGCGCTGCGAGAGCGTGGGCGCGGAGATGAAGAGGTTCTGCGCCAGGCACTCGACGGCGCGCGCGAGATCCTCGGGCACGATCATCCAACCGAGCCGCCAACCGGTCATCGAGAAGTACTTCGAGAAGCTGTTGACGACGATCGGCTCGGGGCCGAACTCGAGCGCCGTTCGCGCCCGCCGCTCGTAGGTGATGCCGTGATAGATCTCGTCGGAGACGAGCCGGATTCCCTCCGCCCGGCAATAGGCGACCAGGCCGGCAAGATCATCCTCCGCCAGCATGCTGCCGGTGGGGTTGGAGGGGCTGGCGACGATCAGGCCGTCGATCCCGCGCCCGAGCCGCGCCTTTGCCTCCTCGATCAAGGAGACCGAGGGCTGGAAGCGCGTCCCGGGGCCGGCCGGAAGCGGAACCGGCTCGATCCCGAGCGCGACCAGGATGTTGCGGTAGGCGGGATAGCTGGGGCTCGCCAGCGCCACCCGCTCGCCCGCCTCGAAGGCGGCGAGGAAGGAGAGGAGGAACGCCCCCGACGACCCGGTGCTCACCACCACCCGCCCCGGATCGAGGGCGAGGCCGTAGCGCTGGCGGTAGTGCTCGGCGATGCGGGCGCGAAGCTCGGGGATGCCGAGGGCCTCGGTGTAGCCCAGCCGGTCCTCGGCGAGCGCGCGCTGCGCCGCCTCGATCACCCGCCGCGGGGCGGAGGTGGAGGGCTGGCCCACCTCGAGGTGGAAGACGGCGCCGCCGGCGCGGGCCCGCTCGTTGGCCGCGCGCAGCACCTCCATGACGATGAACGGCGGCACCTGGCCCCGCCGGGCGACCTTGAGCGCCATCGGCCCGAGTCCTAGCTCTCCCGGCCCACGCCCAGGCCGAAGGCCCGGGGATCGGCGAGGAAGCTGCAGGTCTCGGGGGCGACCGGGGCGCCGCCGGCGCAATGGATGGCGTTGACACGCCCGAGCTCCGACGCGGGCCGCAGGACGTGCCCGCGCCGGCGCAGGCCCTCCAGCACCTCCGGCGCGACCCCCGGCTCGTGGTCGAGCGCGCCGTCGATCCCGCGATGGATGCGCGGGGCGCGGAGCGCCGCCGCCAGCCCCTGGCCGCCGAGCAGCACGTCGGCGAGGGTCTGCACCATCGCCGTCGGCCCGGCCGCGCCGCCGCCCGCCGCGCCGGCGAGGAAGAGCTCGCGCACGTGCGGATTGACCACCAGAACCGGCCCGAGGAGCGCCGGACCGAACTGCCCCACGCCGGGGGCGGCGGCGAGCAGGATGCCGGTCCCGGGCACGACGCGGCCGGTGCCGAAAAGGTTGTTGAGCGACAGTCCGCAGGCGACAGCGGCGCCGAAGGGATCGACGACGGCGAAGCCGGTGCTTGCCGGATTGGGCATGAGCGCCGCCCCGGACGGGCCAAGCGTCGCGGGGTCGGTGGCGCGCTCGCCGCTCGCCCCCGCCATCAGCGCCGCCCCGCGCGCCGGTTCGGCGAGCACGCCGCCCTCGGGCGAGCGCCAGCGTCCCATGTCGGCGAAGGCGCGGAGAGCGGCCTCGGCCACGAGCTGGGCCTTGAGGTCGGGCGCGGCGCGGGCGTACCGCCCGGCGACGATCGCCTCCCACACTTGCGCCGCGATCACGCCCCCGGCCGCCGGGGGCGGGGCGAAGTGGATCGTGAGGTTGCCGGACTTCTCGGCGACGGTCTCCCGCCAGAGCGGCTTGACCGCGCTCAGATCCTCGACGCCGAGCGATCCGCCCGCCTCGCGCACCCCGGCGACGAACTGGCGGGCGAACGGGCCGAGGTAGAACTCGCCCGGGCCGCGGGTGCGGATCTGGCCGAGCACGGCGGCGAGTTCGATCTGGGTCAGGCGCGCGCCCTCGCCGAGGGGGCGGCCGTCGGCCGCGGCGAAGACCTTGCGACTCTCGACGTCGGCCAGCAGCGGCGCGCCGACCAGGGCGAGGTCGGCCGCCAGGGCGCGCGAGACGGGCACCCCGAAGCGGGCCATGTTCTCGGCCGGGGCGACGAGCTGCTCCCAGCGCAGCCGTCCGTAGCGGGCATGGAGCGCGAACAGGCCGCGGAGGGCCGCCGGCACCGCGCTGGGCCGATCCGCCCCCGCCGGGATCGCCTGCGGCCGCGCGGCCATGAAGTCGAGCGCCTCCACCCGCCCCCTCGCCGCGTCGTGCACCAGGCAGACCCCGCCGCCTCCCAGCGCCGCCCGCGAGGGCAGCGTCACGCCGAGGGCGAAGTAAAGGGCCACCGCCGCGTCCGCCGCCGTCCCGCCGGCGGAGAGGATGTCGCGGGCGACCAGCGCCGCGCGCGGCTCGTCGGCCACCGCGCCGCCGAGGAAACCCTGGACGTAGCCCTCGCTCCCCATGGGCACCGCGGGCCCGCCGCAGGCCGCGAGCCCGAGCCCGAGCAGGCCCGCCGCGCATTGACGCACCGCGCGGCCGATCCTAGGTTCAAGCGTGGTGGAGATGACTTTGAGCACGGCGAACCGCCCGTTCCTGCGCTTCTTCGTCCTGGTCCTCGCGCTGCTGGCGGCGGTGCGCGCGCCGGCCTTGGCCCAGGGCGGCGCGATATCCCTCGTCCGCGATTCCGAAATCGAGAACACGCTCAAGGCCATCGGCGCACCCATCTTCCGCGCCGCCGGCATCGAGCCGGAATCCGTGAAATTGATGATCGTTAACGACAACGAGCTCAACGCCTTCGTGACCGGCGGCAACCAGTTGTTTATACACACCGGTCTGATCGTGCAATCGAAGTCGCCGGAGGAACTGGCCGGAGTCATCGCCCACGAGACCGGCCACATGGCCGGCCACCATGTGCTGAGAATGCCGGACGCCATGCGCGCGGCCACCATCCAGTCGGTCATGGCGATGGTGGCAGGGGGGCTGGCGGGCGCCGTCGCCGGCCGGGGCGACGTCGGCGTGGCGATCGCCCAGGGCGGCATGGAGATGGCCCGCCGCCAGCTCCTCGCCCACACCCGGTCCGAGGAGAACGCGGCCGACCAGGCGGCGGTGACCTATCTCGATCGGGTGGGCCTGTCCGCCCGGGGCTACCTCAACCTGCTCGAGGCGCTCAAGGACAAGGAGATCCTGGTCGCCTCGCGCCAGGACCCCTACGCGCTCACCCACCCGCTGACCAGCGAGCGCGTCTCGTTCGTGCGCGGCCATGTCGAGCGCTCGACCGAGCGCGGGACCCTGCCGCCGAGCATGAATGCGGCCCTCGACCGCCTCCGCGCCAAGATCTACGGCTTCCTGCAGCCGGCCGGGTTGACGCTCCGCGTCTACAAGGAGACGGATTCGAGCGTTCCCTCGCGTTATGCGCGCGCGATCGTGCACTTCCGCCAGGGGCGGCTCGATCTCGCGCTGCCGCTCATCGACGGCCTGCTCGTGGAGGAGCCCGGCGATCCCTACTTCAACGAACTCAAGGGCCAGATGCTGTTCCAGAACCACCGGGTGCGCGAGGCCATCGGCCCCTACGAGCGGGCGGTGGAGCTCCTGCCCGACGACGCCCTGCTGCGCGTCAGCCTCGCTCAGGCCCAGCTCGAGGCCAACGACCCGGCGCTGATCGAGCCGGCGATCGGCCATCTCAACCGCGCCCTCGCGCTCGACGCCAGGAACCCCTTCACCTGGCGGCAGCTCGCGATCGGCCACGGCCGCCGGGGCGAGATGGGCGAGAGCTCCCTCGCCCTCGCCGAGGAGGCCCTGCTGGTCGGACGGAACGCCGATGCGGTCAGCCTCGCCGAGCGCGCCAAGCGGCTCTTGCCCAAGGGGACGCCGGCATGGCTGAGGGCCGAGGACCTGTCGAAGCTGGCGACGGCCAATCGCAAGCAGCGCTGATCGGCCGCTGGCCTTCCTCCACCCCCCGACTTTCCTTCGCCCGCCGAAGCGGGCTTGGCAAAGCCGGGCCGGGCGCGCGCCCGGCCCGGCGACACGCGTCGCGGGCTCTTGCCGCCCTGGTCGCGGCCTTCGCCGCCGCGGCCTGCGCCGCACCGCCGGTCGCCGGCCCCGGCCCGGGGGGGCTGATCGAGGTGCTCGGCCCCGCCCCCGAGTTTCCGCTCGCCGCGCCGCCGCCCGAATGGCTCAGGATCGGCTACGACCGCGCCGAGGACGCCGGCCTTGCGCTCGCCCGCGCCGACGGCGTGCTCGCGCTTCGGGTGCTCCGCCCCGGACCCGCGGCCGCGCTCGTCAAGCGCGTTTCGGCGCCGCTCCTGGCGATGCCCTACCTGAGCTGGGGGTGGCGGATCGAGACCGCCGCCGACCTCGCCGGCGAGCGGCCGCTTGAGATCGTCGTCGGATTCGAGGGGGGCGGGCGGGGCGAGCCGGCGGCGCCGCCCGCGGAGTGGGCGGCGCTCGGCCTGCCGGGCGTGGAGCGCCTGCTCCGGCTCGTCTGGGAGGAGCGCGGCGAGGAGGCGGGCGCCGCCCGGCGCCTGGGCGGGCACGGGCGCTACGCGGTCCGCGGCGGGCGGGCGGCGGAGCGCCGCTGGATGCTGGAGACCGTGGACCTCGCCGCCCTGTACCGACGCCTCTGGCCGGAGGACGACGTCGGTGCGGCGCGGGTGGCGCTGATCGGAGTCCTCGCCGCACCCTCCGCCCGGCCGGCGATCGGCCACGTGGCCGAGATCCGGCTCTCGCGTTAGAGCATGATCTTCCCGCGGCCGCCGAGCCCCGGGGCGCGCCCGGAAAGACGAAGGACCGACGCGAGGCGGCCTTGTGCGCGGCCCCCGGCCCCGGCATGATCCGGCGAGGCGGACGCCGCCCGCGCCGGCGGGAAGGTGTGCGCCCGTCCGCAACCGAGAGCGGGTCCATCGACATGAGCCTCAAGCCGATCGCGCGGGGCGCGGCCGCACTCGCCGCCGGAGCGCTCGCCCTCCTTCTCGTCGCCGCCACGCCCGCCCTCGCCCAGGGCAAGAAGCCGGGCCCGCCGCTCTCCCCCGAGCAGGCGCGCGCGGTGGAGCAGATCCTCCGCGATACGATCGAGCGCGAGCCCGAGATCGTGCTCCGGGCCATCGACCGGATGCGCGAGAGGCAGGCCCGCGCCGCCGCCGAGCGCACCCGGCAGGCGATCGCCCTCAACCGCGAAGCCCTCTTCAATGACCCCGACGCGCCGGTCGCCGGCAATGCCAAGGGCGATGTGGTGGTGGTGGAGTTCTTCGACTACCGCTGTCCCTACTGCAAGCAGGTGGCCCCCGAGCTGCTCGCCCTCCTGCGCCAGGACGACCGGGTCAAGCTGGTCTACAAGGAGATTCCGGTTCTCGGCCCGCAATCGGTGGTCGCGGCGCGGGCCGCGCTCGCCGCCCACCGCCAGGGCAAGTACAAGGCGCTGCACGACGCGCTGATGGCGATGCGGGGCAATTTCAGCGACGCGGAGATTCTGCAGGCGGCGGCTGAGGCCGGCGTCGATGTCAAACGGCTCAAGGCCGACATGGCCCGCCCCGAGATCGAGGCGATGCTCCGACGCAACCTGGAGCTCGCCAACCGCCTCGGCATCGACGGCACCCCCGCGTTCGTGGTCGGCGACCGGCTGGTACCGGGAGCGATCAACCTCGCCGCGCTCAAGCAACTCGTCGCCGCCGCCCGCGGCGGGTGAGGGGAATTCGTTTGACGGACGCCCGGCTCCGCACCGGAAATTGCCCCGGGGAGAGCGGGCACGAGGGAGGAGGCGTAGATGCCCGAGCGCGACATCCTCGAGGAGCTCTCGGTGGAGAGCGTGCGCGCGCACGTCGTCCACATCACCGAGACCATGCCGGGGCGCCTCGCCGGCACCCCGGCCGCCGAGCGCATGGCCGCCTACAGCGCGACGGAGCTGGGGAAGGCCGGGCTGGAGGCCGAGGTGCGCGCGATCCCCGGCCTGGTGAGCTTCCCCGAGCCGGGGGCGCTCGAGGTGCTGGCGCCGCGGCGGTCCCGGATCGTCGCCAACACGCTCGGCCACAGCCGGAACACGCCCGCGGGCGGGCTCGACGGCGAGCTGGTCTACGTCGGCTCGGGCGGCTACGACGACTTCGCCGGGAAGGAGGTCAAGGGCAAGATCGTCCTCTGCGAGCTTTCCTACGTCCCCGGCCGGCACGAGAAGCAGCGGATCGCCGCCGAGAAGGGGGCGATCGGGGCGGTGATGTTGAACTGGGGCCATCCCGAGAACGCCGCCCTGCCCTTCGGCTCGGTCAAGCCGGCCTGGGGCAACCCCACGGTCGAGAACGTCCGCACCGAGATGGCGGTCCTTCCCTGCATCGGGATCGCGCGCACCGACGGGCTCCGGCTCAAGGCGCTCCTGGAGAAGGGCCCGGTCCGGGTGCGGATGAGCGCCCGCGCCGAGGACGCCTGGCGTGAGGTCAAGTTCACCACCGGAGAGCTGGACGCCGAGGGAAACGGCGACTTCGTGCTGGTCGGCGGCCACCAGGACTCCTGGCCCGGCCCGCAGGCGACCGACAACGCCGCCGGCAACGCGGTGATGCTGGAGCTTGCCCGCGTCTTCGCCAGGCACCGGGCCGAGCTGCGCCGCGGGCTCCTGTTCGGCTTCTGGATCGGCCACGAGACCGGCACCATGATCTCGTCCTCGTGGTTCGTCGATCACCACTGGGACCGGCTGCGCGAGCACGCGGTCGCCTACCTGCAGATCGACCAGCCGGCCTGCGTCGGCACCTCGATCTGGCATACCGGCTCGCCGGCCGAGATGCGTCGCTTCCACCAGGGCGTCGAGGCGCGGCTCCTCGGCGCCCTGCCCTACGAGTGGCACCGCATCCGCAAGACCGGCGACTCCTCGCTCTTCGGCATCGGCGTGCCGATGATCTACGCCCACACCGGCTTCACCAAGGAGGAGTTGAAGGCGACCGCCAACGCCACGCTGGGCTGGTGGCACCACTCGCTCGAGAACACCATCGACAAGGTCGACTGGGGGCTGATGGCCCTGCACCTCAGGGTCTATGCCGGCTATCTCTGGGAGCTGGCGACGGCGCCCATCCTGCCCTACGAGTTCGTCAGCGTCGCCACCCAGTTCGCCGACCGGATCCAGCAGCTCTACCCACAGGGGCGCTGGATCGGGCTCACCGGCACGATGAGCGCCGCGGCCGCCCTCGAGGACGCCGCCCGGCAACTCGACCAGGTGGCGACGACCTGGGCCCGGCGGTACCGCGAGGAGGGGCTCGAGGACGACGAGCCGGCCGAGATCCTGAACGCCTGCCTGAAGCGCCTGAGCCGGCTCCTCATCCCGATCGGCTCGACCGCCAAGGGAACCTACGGCCAGGACACCTACTCCTACACCCCCCAGGACTCGATGATCCCGCCGCTCTTCCAGGTGCCCCGGCTGGGCAATCTGGCCGAGGGCGAGGAGCGCTGGCTCCTCGAGGGGCACCTGGTGCGCGAGCGCAACCGGGTGACCGACGCCCTGGTCGACGCCTGCTTCCTGGTCGAGCAGACGCTCGCCCGGCTCGCCTGACCCGCCGGCAGGGGACCGCGGCCGGGGTTCCCGGCCTAGATGTAGTGCTCGGTGAGCGGGGGGAAGCCGTTGAAGCCGATCGAGGCGTAGGTGGAGGTGTAGGCCCCGGCGGCGTGGATGCGCACCCGCTCGCCCGCCGCGAGGTCGAGGGGGAGCCGATAGCCCGCCGTCTCGTAAAGGATGTCGGCGCCGTCGCAGGTGGGCCCGGCGATCGCCACCGGCCCATCCGCCGCCCCGTCCGGGCGCCCCGCCTCGATGCGGTAGCGGATCGCCTCGCCCGCCGTCTCGGCGAGGCCGCCGAACTTGCCGACGTCGAGGTAGACCCAGCGCAACTCCTCGCCGTAGCCCTTGCACGAGACCAGCACCACCTCGGTCTCGATCACCCCGGCCGAGGCGGTGATGCAGCGCCCCGGCTCGATGATGGTCTCGGGAACCCGGTTGCCGAAGTGCCGGGCGAGAGCGCCGTGGATCGCCGCCGCGTATTCGTCGATCGAGGGCACCGCCTCGCGGTAGTGCACCGGGAAGCCGCCGCCGAGGTTGAGCATCCTGAGCTCGATCCCGGCCTCGTCGAGGGCCGAGAACAGCATCGCCGTCTTGCCGATGGCGATATCCCACTGACCGGGGTCGCGCTGCTGCGACCCGAGGTGGAAGGAGAGCCCGTAAGGATCGAGGCCGAGGTGGCGGGCGCGCACCATCAGGTCGCGAGCCATCTCGACCTCGCAGCCGAACTTGCGCGACAGCGGCCAGTCCGCCCCCTCGTTCGACATCAAAAGCCGGCAGAACACCTTGGCCCCGGGCGCCGAGCGGGCGAGCTTGTCGAGCTCGGGCAGGCTGTCGAAGGCGAACAGGCGCACGCCGCGGGCGAAGGCGGCGGCGATGTCGCGCTCCTTCTTGATGGTGTTGCCGAAGGAGATGCGCTCGGGCCCGGCCCCCGCCGCCAGGCAGGCGTCAATCTCGTAGATGCTGGCGGCGTCGAAGCTGGAGCCGAGCGCGACGAGGAGATCGAGAACCGACGCCGCCGGGTTGGCCTTCACCGCGTAGAAGACGCGGGCGGCCGGCAGCACCTCGCGGAGGATCCGATAGTTCTCCGCGACCCGATCGAGGTCGACGACAAGGCAGGGGGTGGGCGGTTTGTGTTCGGCGAGGTACCGTTCGATCTTCGGCGTCATCTCGTTCCGTGCTCGACAAGCGACCACGCCCGCCGGTCACCGGCGCCGGACGAGGCAAGTTGAACGGGTAATATCTGATTTGTCCCCGGGATGAAAGTGAAATCTGATCCCGGGACGCCCGCGCCCCGCTCAGATCAGTCCGGCGAGCGGCGAGGAGGGGTCGGCGTAGGTCCGCTTCCGCATCCGGCCGGCGAGATAGGCGAGCCGGCCGGCCTCCACGGCATGGCGCATGGCCCGCGCCATCCGCACCGGGTCCTTGGCCTCGGCAATCGCCGTGTTCATCAGCACGCCGTCGCAGCCGAGCTCCATCGCCACCGCCGCGTCCGAGGCGGTGCCCACCCCGGCGTCCACCAGCACCGGCACCTTGGCCTGCTCGACGATGAGGCGGATGTTGACCGGATTCTGGATGCCGAGCCCGGAGCCGATGGGCGCGGCCAGCGGCATGATCGCGGCGCAGCCCGCCTCCTCGAGTCGCCCGGCGAAGATCGGGTCGTCGGTGCAGTAGACCATGACCCGGAAGCCGTCCTTGACCAGCGTCTCGGCGGCCCGCAGCGTCTGGATCATGTCGGGATAGAGGGTCTTGGCATCCCCCAGGACCTCGAGCTTGACCAGGTCCCAGCCGCCCACCTCGCGGGCGAGCCTGAGGGTGCGCACCGCCTCCTCGGCGGTGTAGCAGCCGGCGGTGTTGGGCAGGAAGGTGTAGGTCTTGGGGTCGAGGTAGTCGACCAGCATCGGCGCCGAGGGGTCCATGAGGTTGACCCGCCGCACCGCCACGGTGACGATCTCGGCGCCCGAGGCGGCGACCGCGCGGGCGGTCTCGGCGAAGTCCCTGTACTTGCCGGTGCCGACGAGGAGCCGCGAGCGGAAGGTGCGCCCGGCCACCGTCCAGGTGTCCTCGGCCGCCGGGCCGGCGGCGCCCTCGGCGCCGCCGCCGATGAAGTGGACGATCTCCAGCCGGTCGCCATCGGCCACCTCGACCGCGGCGTAGTTCGAGCGCGGCACGATCTCCAGGTTGCGCTCGACCGCGACCTTGCGGGCGTCGAGCCCGAGCGCGCCGATCAGGGCCTCGACCGTGAGCGGGCCGGCGATGTCGCGCGCCTCGCCGTTGATGGTCAGCCGCATGCGGGCAGAGTCCGTTTCCGGGCCAGGATCACGGAAAAAGTATGGGGCCCGCGGCCCCGGCTTTCAACCGCGTCGCCCCACGCCCCGCCGACGGGCCGTTGCGCGGACGGGCGCCCGTGTTATAACCGCCTCTGGCCGGCACGGCGAGACGCCCGGCCGCGGCAAGCTGCGAGCGGACGACCCCTGGTGAACCCGAGCGTCCTCATCCTCAATGGCCCCAACCTCAACCTGCTCGGGGCGCGCGAACCCGCCCTCTACGGCACCGGAACCCTGGCTGAGATCGAGGCCGCCTGCCGAGCCCATGCCCGCGGCCTCGGCCTCGAGGTCGACTTCCGCCAGAGCAACCACGAGGGCGAGCTGGTGACCTGGGTGCAGGAGGCGCGCGGCCGCCACGCGGGGCTGATCGTCAACGCCGGCGCGCTCACCCACACCTCGGTCGCGCTCCTCGATTCCCTGCGCGCGGTGGAACTCCCGGTCATCGAGGTTCATCTCTCCAACATCCATCGGCGCGAGCCCTATCGGCGGCACTCCTACATCGCCGAGGCGGCGCTCGGCATGATCTGCGGCCTCGGGGCCAGGGGCTATCTGCTCGCCCTCGATGCGCTCGCCGAGATCGTCCGGCGCCCAGGCCCGGGGCCATGACCGCCATCAAGATCGACCGCGACCTCGTGCGCGAGCTCGCCGCCCTCCTCCAGGAGACCGGCCTGAGCGAGCTCGAGTACGCCCAGGGCGACGTGCGCATCCGGGTCGCCCGCGCCGGCCCGGCCATGGTGGCGCCGGAGGCGCCGGCGGTCGCCCCGGGGCGGGGCGGGGCCGAGCCCCGCCCCGAGCCCGCGACCGAGGCCGCGCATCCGGGGGCGATCACCTCGCCGATGGTCGGGGTCGCCTACGTCCGGCCCGAGCCGGGGGCCGAGACCTTCGTCAAGGTCGGCGACCGGGTGGTCGAGGGCCAGACCGTGCTTCTGATCGAGGCGATGAAGACCTTCAACCCGATCCGCGCGCCGCGCGCCGGCACCGTCGCCCGCGTCCTGGTTTCCGACGGCGCGCCGGTCGAGTACGGCGAGGTCCTGATGATCCTCGAGTGAGGCTGGCGGCGAGCCACGCACGGAGCGTCGATGTTCGAGAAGGTCCTGATCGCCAACCGGGGCGAGATCGCGCTTCGCATCCATCGTGCCTGCCACGAGATGGGCATTCGCACGGTCGCCGTGCACTCCACCGCCGACGCCGACGCCATGCACGTGCGCCTCGCCGACGAGAGCGTCTGCATCGGCCCGCCGCCGGCGCGCGAGAGCTACCTCAACGCCCACGCCATCCTCTCGGCTGCGACCATCACCGATGCCGACGCGATCCATCCCGGCTACGGCTTCCTGGCCGAGAACGCCGACTTCGCGCAGATGGTCGAGGAGCACGGCTTCGGCTTCATCGGCCCCTCCTCCGAGCACATCCGGCTGATGGGCGACAAGATCGCCGCCAAGAAGAGGATGACCGAGTTCGACGTCCCCGTGGTCCCCGGCTCGGACGGGCCGGTGGCGAATGTCGAGGAGGCGCTGGCGGTGGCCAAGGAGATCGGCTACCCGGTGATGGTCAAGGCCGCGGCCGGCGGCGGCGGGCGGGGAATGAAGGTGGCCCGGGCGGCGGGCGAACTGCGCCAAGCCTTCGCCCTCGCCCGCAGCGAGGCGCTCGCCGCCTTCAACAGCGCCGAGGTCTACCTCGAACGGTTCCTCGCCCAGCCCCGCCACGTCGAGTTCCAAGTGCTCGCCGATCACCACGGCGCGGTCGTGCATTTCGGCGACCGCGACTGCTCGCTGCAGCGGCGCCACCAGAAGATGATCGAGGAGGCCCCCTCGCCCGCGCTCAATCCCGGGGAGCGCGAGCAGATGGGCCGGATCGCGAGGCGGGCGATCGCCGCCATCGGCTATCGCAACGCCGGCACCCTCGAGTTCCTCTACGAGGACGGGAACTTCCATTTCATCGAGATGAACACCCGCCTGCAGGTCGAGCACCCGGTGACGGAGATGAACTGCGGGATCGACCTGGTGCGCGAGCAGATCCGGCTCGCCGCCGGCGCCTCTCTCGGCTATGTCCAGGGCGACATCGTCACCGCCGGCCACTCGATCGAGTGCCGGATCACCGCCGAGCGGCCCGACAGCTTCGCCCCCTCGCCCGGCCGGGTAACCGCCTACCATCCCCCGGGCGGGCCCGGCGTGCGGATCGATTCCGCCCTCTACGCCGGCTATACCGTGCCGCCGCACTACGACAGCCTGATCGCCAAGCTGGTCGTCCACGGCGACACCCGCGCCCGCGCGGTCCTGCGCCTCAAGCGCGCGCTCAACGAGTTCGTCATCGAGGGCGTGGAGACCACGCTCTCGCTGCATCGCCGGGTGATCGCCGAGCCCGACTTCATCAACGGCGCCTACGACATCCACTGGCTCGAGCGATTCATCGCCGAGCGGCCGTGAACCCTGCGCGCCGACGCGCGACCGCCTTGCCGCCCGTATTCGAAGTGACGCCGGAACTGGTCCTGAGGGCCTACTCCATCGGGGTCTTCCCGATGGCCGAGAGCGGCGACGATCCCGAGCTCTACTGGATCGACCCCGAGCGGCGCGGCATCCTGCCGCTGGAGGGCTTCCACGTCTCGCGCCGCCTCTCCCGCACGGTGCGCGCGAATCCCTACGAGGTGCGCGTGGATTCCGCCTTCGACGCGGTCATCGCCGCCTGCTCCGAGCCGGTCGCGGGGCGGCCGGAGACCTGGATCAACCGCAAGATCCGGGTCCTCTACGGCGAGCTCTTCCGCCGCGGCTACGCGCACTCGGTCGAGTGCTGGCGCGACGGCCGGCTGCAAGGCGGGCTCTACGGGGTCGCGCTCGGCGGCGCCTTCTTCGGCGAGAGCATGTTCACGCGCGCGCGCGACGCCAGCAAGGTCGCGCTCGTGCATCTGGTCGCCCGGCTCAAGGTCGGCGGCTTCTCGCTCCTCGACACCCAGTTCGTGACCAAGCACCTGACGCAGTTCGGCGCGGTCGAGATCGCCCGCGGCGCCTACCTCGAGCGGCTCGACGCCGCGCTCAAGCTCGCGGCCGAGTTTCCGCGCGAGATCGACCCCGAGCGCCTTCGGGCGCTGCTCGCCGAGATGACGCGAACGCCCGCGCCGGCCGCCCGCGGCCGGCTTCAAGGCTGAGGCTGAGGCCGACGCTCGGGCTGGAGCTCGCCCCCCTGCACCACGCCCGGGCCCCGGCAGTCGATGATCCAGACGTCGTAGACCGGATGCTCGAGGGCGTTGAGCGCCGGGCTGGAGGCGAACATCCAGCCGCGAAACAGGCTCACCGTGGGCTCGCCCCGGCGCGTCTCCCAGATCTCGAGGAAGGCGGCGCTCTCCGGGGGCTCCTCGGGCGGGCGCTTGCGGCAGGCGCGGGCGACGATCTCGAGGGTGCCGAAGCCCACCACCTCGCCGACCGGGGCCTCGATCGTGCTTACCCGCGCGGTCACCTTGTCGAGCGCGCGCAGGACCGCCCGGTCCATCCCCTGGCCCTGGGCGGCGAGCGGCGCCGGGACGAGGAGCGCGAGGAGGAGCGCAGCCGCGCCGGCGAGGATGGGCCGCGCCCTCATGCCTTGCGATAGGGATTGACGAGCGAGTCGACCAGCGCCCCGAGCACCGCGCGCACCTGGGCCTCGTCGCAGCCGATCAGCACCGCATCCTCGAGCAGCTCCTGGCAGAGAGCGCGGACCTCGGCCAGGTTCTCGTCCAGCACCTTGATCTTCTCGCGGCAGGAGAGAGGCTCGCCCGCGGGCGTTCGCCACACCACCCCGGCCTCGGGCCGGGCCGGCCGGGCGGGGACGGCGGCCCCCCCGCCCGATGCCTTCGCGTCCTTCGCCATCGCCTCGCGTCCGTCCTCGCCCCGCCCGGCAATGCACCCCTGAGATATAGAGCCTTTTCCTATCGGATTGAACCGGCTGCGTTGCGCGCGGGCGAGGCGATCCGCAAGGCGCGCCGCGAAGAGCGATGCGGGGCCATCGGTCGAGCGGCGCAACGCCGCGGGCGCCCGCCCCCGCGCAACCCCATGGGGCCGGGATCGGGCGGGGGCGGAAGCGGGCGTTCCGCCCGTAGGTTTCGGGGTTCCAGTCGCGAGGGGCGTGGCCGGCTCGGCCGCCGGCCTCACTTCCCCGCCCCCTGCGCGGCGGGGCCCTTGGTCCCGGCCTCGCCCCCGCCGCCCTTCGAGTCGGTGACGCTAAAGATGAACTTGCCGATCAGTTGCTCGAGGCTGACCGAGGACTGGGTGAACTTGATCGTCTCGCCTTCCTTCAGCATGCGGGTGTCGGCGCCGGGCACCAGGGCCAGATACTTGCCGCCCAGCAGGCCGTCGCTGAGAATCTGCGCCGAGCTGTCCGCCGGCAGCTTGACCGACGGGTCGATGGTCATGCTCACCACCGCGAGGTAGGTCTCGGGATCGAGCGTCTGCCCGGCCACCGTGCCGACCTTGACCCCGCTCAGGCGCACGTCGTTGCCGATCAGGAGGCCGTCGACGCGGTCGAACTTGGCGTTCAGGACATAGCCGCTCCGGGCACCGATGTCGGTGGTGGTGAAGGCGAAGACGAGAAACAGCGCCGCGACCACCAGCACCACCGCGCCCATGACGGTCTCGATCAGGTTCCTGCCCATGCGCCCCGCCCTCGTTCCCCGGCGCCGCGCTCAGGCGGGGCGCCAGGGCTCGTAGTCGCCCGTGGCGCGGGCCCGCCGGCCGCCCTCGAGATCGTGTCCCGGCGGGCGATAGGCGGCGCCTGTGCCGCTGACGTTCGGCTGGTGCGCCTTCTGCCAGGGCTTGGCCGCCACCAGCCGCGCGTCGAGCGGCTCGTCGGCGGTGTGATGGAGCCAAGCGTGCCACTCGGGCGGAACCGTCGAGGCCTCGGGCTCGCCCTTGTAGATCACCCAGCGCCGCTCGATCCGCGGGCCCTTGCGCGCCTTGACCCGGTAGTAGCGGTTGCCGAAGGCGTCCTTGCCCACGAACTCGCCGCGGAACCAGGTGTAGAGGAGCGTACCCAGGGTGGCCATGCCGCGAACCCCTCGAAGTCTGTCGCCCCGCCCCCGCCGGGGGCGTCCGGCGCCCGCGGGACTATTGCACTTGAGGCCACGCGCGTCCAGCCTTGAGGCGCGCGCCAACCCTGGATCGCGAGGCGGGGCGCGACTATCCTCGGGTCGCCCCCGGCGCCCTGGTCGCGCCGGGGGCGCGCGATCCTCTTACCCCGCGACGACAAGGAGCAGAAACGATGGCCGGCAAGATCGACGCACGCCTGAAGGAACTCGGGATCGAGCTGCCCGAGGCCCCGAGCCCGGTTGCCAACTACGTCCCCTTCGTGCGCGTGGGCAGCCTCCTGTTCCTCGCCGGCCAGATTCCGCTCAAGGGCGGCAAGCTGGCCTTCGCCGGCAAGGTCGGGGGCGGGCTCTCGCTCGCCGAGGGGCAGCAGGCGGCGCGGCTCTGCGCCCTCAACGCCCTCGCCCAGGCGAAGGCGGCCTGCGGCGGCGACCTCGACCGGGTGAGGCGGTGCGTGAAGCTCACCGGCTTCATCGCCAGCGGGCCCGAGTTTACCGACCACGCCAAGGTGATGAACGCGGCCTCGGACCTGATGGTCGCGGTGTTCGGCGACGCCGGCCGGCACGGCCGAACCTCGGTGGGCGCGCCGTCGCTCCCCCTCGACGCCGCGGTCGAGGTGGAGGCCGTGTTCGAGATCGCCTGAGGCGGCGGGGCTCGCCCGCGGGCCGGCCGCACGGGGCGGGGCGAGGGGCGCGATGCCGGACGGCGGCGAGCCGATCTCGGTCGAGGTCAAGGGCGCGATCGCCGAGATCGCGTCCGCCGACTGGGACGCCTGCGCCGGCCCCGACAACCCCTTCGTCGGCCACGCCTTCCTCGCCGCGCTCGAGGAGAGCGGCGCGGCCTCGGCCCGCACCGGCTGGCGACCCTGCCACCTTCTCGCGCGCGGGGCCGACGGGCGCCTCCTCGGCGTCGCCCCGGCCTACGCCAAGAGCCACTCCTTCGGCGAGTACGTCTTCGACCACGGCTGGGCCGAGGCCTATGAGCGGGCGGGCGGAAGCTACTACCCCAAGCTGCAGATCGCGATCCCCTTCACCCCGGTCTCCGGCCCGCGGCTGATGGTGGCGCCGGGCGCGCCCGCCGGCGCGGTCAGGGGGGCGCTGGCGGCGGCGGCGGTGGAGATCACCCGCCGGCTCGGCCTCTCCTCGGCGCATGCCACCTTCCTCCCCCGCCCCGAATGCGAGCGGCTGGTCGAGGCCGGCTGGCTTCCCCGCCTCGGCTACCAGTTCCACTGGCGGAACCGCGGCTACGAGGGCTTCGAGGACTTCCTCTCCGCCCTCGCCTCGCGCAAGCGCAAGACGATCCGCAAGGAGCGCGAGCGGGCGCGGGCGAGCGGCGCCGTGATCCGGACGCTCCGCGGCGCCGACATCAAGCGCCGCCACTGGGACGCCTTCCACCGCTTCTACCTGGAGACGGTCGAGCGCAAGTGGGCCTACGCCTACCTCAACCGCGCTTTCTTCCGCCGCCTGGGCGAGGCGCTGGGCGACAAGGTGGTGCTGTTTCTGGCCGAGGTCGAGGGCGAGCCGGTGGCGGGGGCGCTCAACCTCGTCGGCGGAGACACCCTCTACGGGCGCCTCTGGGGCGGGCGCGACGCGCCCCCCTTCCTCCACTTCGAGGCCTGCTACTACCGGGCGATCGAGTTCGCGATCGAGAACCGGCTGCGGCGGGTCGAGGCGGGGGCGCAGGGGCCGCACAAGATCCAGCGCGGATACCTGCCGGTCGAGACCTTGAGCGCCCATTGGATCGCCGACCAGGGCCTGCGCCGGGCGGTGGCGAATTTTCTCGCCCGCGAGCGCGAGGCGGTGGCCGAGGAGATGGCGGGGCTGGCGGGGCTGTCACCCTATCGCCGGGCCGAGGGCGAGTCGCCGCCGGACGCTCGCGGCGACTAGTGCATTGACCGATTCGCAGGATACAGGGCCATGCTCATACCGTCATGCCCGCGAAAGCGGGCATCCAGGACGGCGGCACCGGCATTTCCGCAGCCCCTGGACCCCCGCTTTCGCGGGGGTGACGGAAGCGGAGCGGGCCGGGCGGTGCCCCTTTTGTTTGCGTCGGTACTCTAGCGACCCGCCCCGCCTCAGCGGGCGTCGATCAGCGCCGGCACCTGGCCCTTGGGGCCGTCGCCCCCGTCCTTGGGATAGCGGAAGACGACCTTGTCGTCCTCGATCTCGACCCGCACCAGGCCGCCCTTGGCGAGGCGCCCGAAGAGGAGCTCCTCGGCGAGCGGCTTCTTGATGTGCTCCTGGATGACGCGGGCGAGCGGGCGGGCCCCGTAGAGCCGGTTGTAGCCCTTGCGGGCGAGCCAGGCGCGGGCCTCCTCCGAGAGCTCGATCGCGACGTTGCGGTCGGCGAGCTGGGCCTCGAGCTGGATGATGAACTTATCGACCACCCGCGAGACCACCTCGGGGGCAAGGCTGGCGAAGGTGATGATCGCATCCAGCCGGTTGCGGAACTCGGGCGTGAACATCCGCTGGATCGCCTCCTGGTCATCGCCCAACCGCTCCTCGCGCTCGAAGCCGATCGCCGGCTTGGCGAGGTCGGAGGCGCCGGCGTTGGTGGTCATGATCAGGACGACGTTGCGGAAGTCCACCGTCTTGCCGTTGTGGTCGGTGAGCTTGCCGTAGTCCATCACCTGGAGAAGGATGTTGAAGAGGTCGAGATGCGCCTTCTCGATCTCGTCCAGGAGCAGCACGCAGTGCGGGTGCTGATCGATGGCGTCGGTCAAGAGCCCGCCCTGGTCGAAGCCGACGTAGCCGGGCGGCGCGCCGATCAGGCGCGAGACCGAGTGGCGCTCCATGTACTCCGACATGTCGAAGCGGGTGATCTCGATGCCCATGGTGCGGGCGAGCTGGCGCGCGACCTCGGTCTTGCCCACCCCGGTGGGGCCGGAGAAGAGGTAGCAGCCGATCGGCTTCTCGGGCTCGCGCAGCCCGGCGCGGGAGAGCTTGATCGCGTTGGCCAGCGCCTCGATCGCCCTGTCCTGGCCGAAGACCATGGTCTTGAGGTCGCGATCGAGGTTGCGCATGACCTCGGCGTCGTCCTTGGAGACGCTCTTCGGCGGGATGCGGGCGATCTTGGCCACCACCTCCTCGATGTCCTTGACCGTGACCACCTTCCGCCGGCGGCTCTCGGGCAGGAGCATGCGCGAGGCGCCCACCTCGTCGATCACGTCGATGGCCTTGTCGGGGAGCTTGCGGTCGTTGATGTAGCGCGCCGCCAGCTCCACCGCGGCGCGGATCGCCTCCTCGGTGTAGCGGACCTTGTGATGGCGCTCGTAGTAGGGCTTGAGGCCCTTGAGTATCTTCACCGTGTCGGCGACCGTGGGCTCGTTGATGTCGATCTTCTGGAAGCGGCGGACCAGCGCGCGGTCCTTCTCGAAGTGGTTGCGGAACTCCTTGTAGGTGGTCGAGCCGACGCAGCGGATGTTGCCCGAGGCGAGCGCCGGCTTGAGCAGGTTCGAGGCGTCCATCGCCCCGCCGCTGGTGGCGCCGGCGCCGATCACGGTGTGGATCTCGTCGATGAACAGGATCGCGCCGGGGAGCGCCTCGAGCTCGGCGATCACCGCCTTCATGCGCTCCTCGAAGTCGCCGCGATAGCGGGTGCCGGCGAGGAGCGCACCCATGTCGAGGGCGTAGATGGTGGCGTTGGCCAGCACCTCCGGCACCTCGCCGCGGACGATCCGCCGCGCCAGCCCCTCGGCGATCGCGGTCTTGCCCACGCCCGGTTCGCCGACGTAGAGCGGGTTGTTCTTGTTGCGCCGGCACAGGATCTGGATCGTGCGCTCGATCTCGGACTCACGGCCGATGAGCGGGTCGATCTTGCCCTCGGCGGCCTTGCGGTTGAGGTTGACGCAGTAGGCGCCGAGCGCCTCCTGGCCGCGGCGGACCACCTTCTCGGCCGCCGCGTCCTCGTCGGCGCCGCTCACCCCCCGGGTCTGGCCGGCGCCGGCGACCTTGGCGATCCCGTGCGAGATGTAGTTGACGGCGTCGAGCCGGGTCATGTCCTGCAGCTGCAGGAAGTAGACGGCGTGGGACTCGCGCTCGGAGAAGATCGCCACCACTACGTTCGCCCCCGTCACCTCCTCGCGGCCCGAGGACTGGACGTGGATCGCGGCGCGCTGGATGACCCGCTGGAAGCCGGCGGTCGGCTTGGGATCCTCGATCCGCCCGCCGCCCAGTCCCTTGAGCTCGTTGTCGACGAAGTCGAGGAGGTCGCGGCGCAACCGCTCGACGTTCACCCCGCAGGCCTTGAAGACGGCGAGCGAGTCCTGGTCCTCGGTCAGGGAGAGGAGGAGATGCTCGAGCGTCGCATACTCGTGGCGCCGCTCGCTCGCCAAGGCGAGCGCCCGATGCAGGCTCTGTTCCAGGTTACGGGACAGCACAGGCGCGGCTCCTATTCCTCTCGTCCGGTTCGCTCATTCCTTCTCGATCGTGCACTGGAGCGGGTGCTGGTGCTGACGGGCGAGGTCCATCACCTGGTTGACCTTGGTCTCCGCCACCTCGTAGGTGAAGATGCCGCACACCCCCACCCCGCGGCGATGCACATGCAACATGATGCGGGTCGCCTCCTCGCGGCTCTTGCCAAAGAACCGCTCGAGCACGTGGACGACGAACTCCATCGGCGTGTAGTCGTCGTTCAGCATCAGAACCTTGTACATGGACGGCTTCTTCGTCTTCGGCCGGGTCTTGATGACGACGCCGGTCTGGGGTCCATGTCCAGGGGTCTTGTCGCTCGCAGTCATGGTCTCGATGGTCCGTGTCCACTTGCCGCCGACTCTCCGCTCTACCTCCTTCAGCGTCCTATTGTTCGCAAATTTCCGAGCAGGGCAACGGGAATCCGGGTGTGGGTATTCAAGCGCGCTCGTGTTACCGCCCGGTTAACTCGGGCTCTCTCGCCTGGATCGAGGGCACCCCCCGGCCGCACCGGCGCGGCCCCAGTCAGGGATATAGGTCAAGGGCGGACAATAAAAAAGCCCGGTGGCGGCGCGCCACCGGGTGGTCCTCGGCGTGGCTGCGGCGCGCGCGGGTCGGGCGCGCCGCAAGGCGGGCGGCGGGCCGGGCTCGGAGGCTCTCAGGGCTGACGCGGCGCGCGCAGGGTCTTGACCGTCGCCTTGAGGCGCTGCGCGATCGGCGCCGAGGCCTCCTCGAAAACCTTGGCCGTCATCGCGGCGAGCGCGGCGCTCTCCTCGGCCCAGGCGTCGACCCCGGCCTTGGCGAGCTGGCTCTGGGCGCGCACCGCCTCCTGGAATGTCTTCGCCTTCAGCACCTCCTGGATCCTGCCGGCGCCGTCGCGCAGCGTCTTCTGGGTGCTGGCCAGCCAGAAGCGCCCGACCTTCTGCGCCCCCTGGCCGAGGACGGTACCCGACCGAACCATCGCCTTCAGGTTCTCGCGGCCGAAGACGAAGAGGTCGTCGAGGTCCTCGATCGCCCGCTGCCCGGCCCCGGTGGTCGCCTCGAAGCTGCGGCAGGTGGCGGCGATCGCCTGCTCGATGCCCTCGGCGGTGGCCGCCCCCGCCGTGGCCACGCTCGTCCCGGCCTCGGCGGCGTGCTCGATCCGGGGCGCGCCCGCCGCCGGCTTGGAGCGGGTCGATTTCGCCGGCTTCCGCGTCGCGGTGCTCATGCTCGCCCTCCGTTGCTGCTGGCGCCACCAGGCGGCCGACAAAGCCCGCCGTCGATGCGGCGGCGCAAAATTGAATTCCGATAGCATAACAATACGAAACGACCTTTATGTCAACGTAATTGTGCGACGCACAATTACCCGTTCAGAAGCGCGGCCCAAAGGTTGCCACGCCCTCAGGGTCGACCCGCAGCTCAAAGTCGACCGTGGGCTCGCGCCACGG
>JACQOE010000081.1 GCA_016202695.1 Pseudomonadota bacterium
CTACCAGCCGACGCTCGCGACGGAGATGGGCCAGCTCCAGGAGCGGATCACTTCGACTCAGCGCGGCTCCGTCACGTCCGTGCAGGCGATCTACGTGCCGGCCGACGACCTCACCGACCCGGCGCCGGCGACCTCGTTCTCGCACCTCGACGCGACCACGGTGCAGTCGCGCCAGATCGCCGAGCTCGGCATCTATCCCGCGGTCGATCCGCTCGATTCCACCTCGCGCATCCTCGATCCCCGGATCGTCGGCGACGAGCACTACCGGGTGGCGCGCGAGGTGCAGCGGATCCTGCAGACCTACAAGTCGCTGCAGGACATCATCGCCATCCTCGGCATGGACGAGCTCTCCGAGGAGGACAAGCTCACGGTGGCCCGCGCGCGCAAGATCCAGCGCTTCCTGTCGCAGCCCTTCCACGTCGCCGAGGTCTTCACCGGCCAGGCCGGCGTGTTCGTCAACCTCGAGGACACGATCAAGGGCTTCAAGGAGATCTGCGAGGGCAAGTACGACCACCTGCCCGAGGCCTCGTTCTACATGGTGGGGACCATCGAGCAGGCGGTCGAGAAGGCCCAGCGCATGGCCGAGGAGGCGGCCTGAGGGGCCCCGGGGCGGAAGGACGCCGGCGATGGTCGATCGGATCGCGTTCGAGCTGGTCTCGCCCGAGCGGCTGCTGAAGTCGGAGCCGGTCGAGATGGTGGTCGTGCCCGGCGGCGAGGGCGACTTCGGCGTCCTGCCCCAGCATGCGCCGCTGGTCTCGACCGTGCGCCAGGGGCTCTTGCGCATCTACGAGGGCGGGCAGGTGAAGGAACGCATCTTCGTCGCCGGCGGCTTCGCCGAGGTGACCCCGGAGCGGGTCACGGTGCTGGCCGAGGAGGCGCATGCCCTGGCGGGAATCGAGCGGGCCGCGGTCGAGGAGCGGATCGCCGCCGCCAGGGAGGTGCTGGCGGATTCCGAGGCGGGCGCCGCCCCGCGGGCGCTGGCTGAGAGGAGCCTCGCCGTCGCCCAGGGCATGCTCGCCGCGCTCGAGGCCGAGGCGCCGGCCAAGGGGCCGTGAGGCCGAGGCCCTTCCGGGTGAGCGTTACGGAGAACCGCAGATTGACCCGCGCGGCAAGGGAAGGTATATTTAGAACATAAAGAGAACAAACGGGCGTTGCGTGAACTCCTTGGGTCCGCGGCCGGTCCATGACCTATAGAACCCATGCATCCGGGCAACTCGGTTGGCGGTTGGCGCCACGGGACGAGACCCCGCTTTACGAGCTTTTCCACGGCGATGCCTTTGCCTGGCTGTCCTCGGCACCGCCCTCCTCCATCCACGCGGTGGTGACCGATCCGCCTTACGGGCTCGTCGAGTACTCGGAGTCTCAGCTTCGGAAGCTGAAGGCCGGGAAAGGCGGCATCTGGCGCATCCCGCCGTCCTTCGACGGCTGTCGGCGCAACCCGTTGCCCCGATTCACGGTCCTGACGGAGAAGGATCGGGTGTCTCTCAGGACATTCTTTGCGGAACTCTCGGACCCGCTGATGCGGGCACTCGTTCCCGGGGCGCACGTATTCATCGCCACCAATCCGCTGGTCTCTTACCTCGTCTACGAGCCCTTCATCGCCGCCGGCTTCGAGAAGCGCGGGGAAATCATCCGCGTCGTACACACGCTCCGCGGCGGCGACCGGCCCAAGAACGCCCACGACGAGTTTCCCGATGTCAGCGTCATGCCGAAGTCGTGCTGGGAGCCGTGGGGCCTCTTTCGCAAGCCGTGCGAAGGCCGCGTTCAAGACAATCTGCGCAAGTGGAAAACCGGGGGACTGCGCCGCATTTCGCCGGAACTGCCGTTCAAGGACCTGATCTCTTCCGCTCCCGCGCGCGGCATCGAACGGGAAATCGCCCCCCATCCGTCGCTCAAGCCGCAGCATTTCCTGCGCCAGATCGTGCGCGCGTCCCTGCCGTTAGGGGAGGGTGTGATTCTCGATCCTTTCATGGGCTCCGGATCGACCATCGCCGCGGCAGCGGCGTGCGGCTTGCGGAGCATCGGCATCGACGCCAACCGCGAGTACGTTGAAATGGCGCAGGCCGCCATCCCGAGGTTGGCGGGGCTTTCCCCCGAAGAGCTGCGCGCGAATGGCGCGGGCGTCTGACTTCGATCCGTCGGTTCCGCCACCTCCCGGTCTCGATATTGCGACCATTCGTCGTGCTATTGACTACATCGAGCGGGAACTTGCCGATCTCGTCGATATCTATTTCGAGCAGGCGAACATCTTCAGCGCCCTGGTCGGCATCTTCGGCGTGAGGGTGCTCCACTCGCTCAGCAACTACGAGAAACATCGCCACGCCGACCTCGCTCAACAGCGATTTCCCGACTTGCGGCGGCGCGGGGCCGGCGACCGTCCCTCGCCGAACGAGTCGCTGGAAAGCAAGGCGAGCAAGAGGCCGTGGGCGATCCAATCCCACTACGACCATCCCGGCTGGTACGTCGTCTGGCGGTACTTGGTCGATGAAACCAAGTCCCTGGAACCGGAGCGGCCGGTGGTCATATGGCGGGTCGATGTGGTTTTCCTGGAGAAATCCGACTGGAAATACGAAAAGAGCGCGGCGGGCGAAGGTGGAGGCGGCCGCACCCACACGTTCGGCGTCAAGAACGCGGCGGCCAAGCTCCGCGGCAAGGCCGTGTACGAACGGAAGGATGTGAGAATCAAGGACGGGAAGCCGGTTCCCGTGAACGGTCGCGTCGATTAGCCCCGTATCTTTCCGCGATCATCGGTCCGGCTTGCACAGGTGGCGGAATTCCGCCACCACCTTCTCATAGACCTCGCGCTTGAAGGGGACGATCAGCGCGACGAGCGCGCTCACGTCGACCCATCTCCAGTCCGAGAACTCGGGATGGGGGGCGCGGGCGAGGTCGATCTCGGCGTCCTCGCCGAGGAAGCGGAGCGCAAACCACTTCTGGCGCTGGCCGCGGTAGCGGCCCTTGAGCGCCTTCCCCACCAGCGGCGCCGGCAGGTCGTAGGCGTACCACTCGCGGCTCTCGGCGAGGATGCGGGCGTTGCGGGTGCCGACCTCCTCGGCCAGTTCGCGCATCGCCGCCTCGGCCGGCGCCTCGCCCGGGTCGATGCCGCCCTGCGGCATCTGCCAGGCCTCGCCGGGGGTGTCGCGGCGCCGGGCGACGAAAACGCGGCCGCCGCCGTCGATCAGCATCACGCCGACGCAGTCGCGGTAGGGAAGATCAGCCGGCCCGGCCACCGTCAGCGCTTGCCCTTCGCCGGGGGCGGCGCCGGGGCTTGCGCCCGGGCCTGCGCCGCCGCCCGCGGCGGGCTCGGGCGCGAGACCACGGCCGAGACCGGCGCCGGCGCGAGCCCGCGCTCGGCGAGGGTGGGAAGCCAGGCGGCCACGCGCTCGATCGTCACCGGATAGGGCGAGCCCACGCCCACCGCCGCGCCCGCCTTGCGGGCCCGGGCCTCGAGCTCGGCTAGCGCCGCGTCGATCGCCGCCCGCGCCGCCTGGCCGTCGATCGTCAGGTCGCTCACCGCCAGCGGCAGGCCGAGCGAGGCGGCGATCGACACCGTCTGGCCGGGGCCTCCCGGCTGGGCTCCGGCCTGGGACTCGAGGTAGAGGAGGCCGCGGTCGCGCAGCACCTGCAGCACCGGCTGCATGTGCTCGGCCGAGGCGGTGAAGCGCGAGCCCATGTAGTTGGTGACGCCGACGTAGCCGGAGAACCGACTCAAGGCCCACAGCAACCGGTCCATGTTCTCCTCGGGCGGGAGGCTGGTGAGCAGCGCCGAGGGGCCAGGGTCGTTGAGCGGGTAGTAGAACGGCTCCATCGGCAGTTCGATCAGCACCTCGTGGCGCGCCGCCCGCGCCGCGTCGATCTTCTGCTGTAGGTCCTTGGCATAGGCGGCAAAGGAGAGGGTCACGAACCCCGGCAGCCGGTGGATCGCGGCGTCGGTGGCGGCGGCCCCCATCCCCAGGCCGGCGATCACCACCGCCACCCGCGGCCGCGGGTCGGAGGAGTCGAAGGGCTTGGCGTAGGTCCGCCAGGCGACGGCGCCGCCGTCGCCCACGCGCGGGATCGGCCCGTGCTTCGAGGCCTCCACCAGCCCCGGGTCGGGGGCGGCCGCCAGCTCCTCGTCCTTGGGCGGGGTGCCGGGAACCGCGGTCGGCGCCGCCCCGGGCGCCGGGGTAGCGGCGGCGGCGGCGGGCGCCGGACCGGCGGCGGGGGATGCGGGTGTGGGCCCGGCGGGGGGCGTGGGCGCCGCCGGGGCGCCGGCCACGGCCGGGGGGGCCACCGGCGGTGCGGCCGGCGCCGGCCTCGGCGCCGGCGCCGCCCGGGCCGAGGCGGGGAGCGGCGGCGGAACGTCGGCCTGGGCGCTCGGCGCCGCCACCTTGAGCTCGGCCGTCGTGCCGTCGTAGGAGACCTGCAGCCAGACGACCAGGACGGCGAGGAGCGCGCCGAACACGCCGGCGGCGATGAGCAGCGCCAGTGCCCCGCGCGTTCGCAAGTTGGGGACGAAGCGCACGGCCCGCTCCCGCCTCAGGTTCGCCGCCGGCCCGGCCGGGGCGCGGCCGGCGTCGGCCTATCTGGCAGCCCGACTGGAATAGAGCGATATCCCCTTGAGGAGGTCGAGCGCCCGGGAGAGCTGGTAGTCGCTCGCCCGCTCCGGCGCGGGGGCGCCGGCGCCGGCGGGATGGCCGGGGGGCGTGGCCGAGGGCGGAGCGCCGGGCGTGGCCGAGGGCGGAGCGCTGGGCGTGGCCGCGGGCGGGGCACCGGGCGCCTGCTCGTTGCCGAGCGCACCGCGCAGGTCCGACTCGCGCCGGGCCGGGCCGGCGTCGACGGCCTCCAGACGGGCCTGCTCGACGACGATGTCGGGCTCGATCCCGACCGCCTGGATCGAGCGTCCCGAGGGGGTGTAGTAGCGGGCGGTAGTGAGCCGCATCGCGCCCTGACCCTGCAACGGGATGATCGTCTGCACCGAGCCCTTGCCGAACGACTTGGTGCCCATGACGATGGCGCGGTGATGGTCCTGAAGGGCGCCGGCGACGATCTCGGAGGCCGAGGCGGAGCCGCCGTTGATCAGCACCACGATCGGCAGCCCCTTGGCGAGGTCGCCGGGGCGGGCGTTGAAGCGCTGCGCGTCCTCGGGCCGGCGGCTGCGGGTGGAGACGACCTCGCCCTTGTCGAGGAAGGCGTCGGCCGCCGCAACGGCCTGATCGAGGAGGCCGCCGGGGTTGTTGCGCAGGTCGAGCACGAACCCGATCAGCTTATCGCCGCCCTTCTCGCGCAGCTCGGCGACCGCCTGCCTGAGGCCCGATTCGGTCTGCTCGTTGAACTGGGTGACGCGGATGTAGCCGACGTCGCCCTCGGCCCGCCAGCGGACGGAGCGGATCTTGATGACGTCGCGGGTGATCCGCACGTCGAAGGGCTCGCGGCCCTCGCGGCGGATGCTGAGGACGATGTCGGTGTTGACCCGGCCGCGCATCTTCTCGACCGCCTCGTTGAGGGTCATGCCGAGCACCGGCTGCCCGTCGAGGTGGGTGATGATGTCGCCGGTCTTGACGCCGGCGCGGTAGGCGGGGGTGTCGTCGATGGGCGAGACCACCTTGATCAGGTTGTTCTCCATCGTCACCTCGATGCCGAGCCCGCCGAACTCGCCGCGGGTCTGCACCTGCATGTCGCGGTAGCTCTCGGCGTTGAGGTAGCTCGAGTGCGGGTCGAGCGCATTGAGCATGCCGTTGATCGCCGACTCGATCAGCTTCCGGTCTCCGACCTCCTCGACGTAATCCGCCCGCACCCGTTCGAAGACGTCGCCGAACAGGTTGAGCAGCCGATAGGTCTCGGACCGGTCCTGTTGCGCCGTTGCGGGCAGCGCCAACGCCAACGCTATGCCCGCGACGGCGATCCCGAGCTTGATCCTCATCTGCTGACCTTAACGTTTGTTTGCCGTCAACCACGGCAAGGGGTTGATGGGGTGCCCATCCTGGCGCAACTCGACATAGAGACCGGGCGGCTCGCCCTGCGAGCGACCCATCACCCCGACCGGCTCTCCGGCCAAAAGCCATTGTCCGGCAACGACATCGATGCGCGCCAATCCGGCAAGGACGGTATGATATCCTTCGCCGTGTTCGATGATCAAGAGCAGCCCATAGCCGCGGAACGGTCCGCCGAACACCACCCGCCCGTCATAGGGCGCGACCACCTGGGCCTCGTCGGCGGTGCGGATGGTGAGCCCCCGCGCGGCGCGGCCGTTCTCGCCCGACTGCCCGAAGCGGACCACGAGCGCGCCGCGGGCCGGCAAGGCCACGGCGCCGCGCGCCTCGCTGAAGGGGCGCGCCGGGGCCTCGCCGATCGCCTCCTTGAGGCCGAGCGCCGGAGCTGCCGCCGCATCCGGCTTGGCGGGGGCCGCCCGCAGGGCGACCTGGGCGGGGGCGGCGGGGGCGACCCGCGCCGGCGGGGCGGGCGCGGGCGCCTCGGGCGGGCGGCCCGTTCCGGGCCCGCCCGCGGCCGGCGGGGGCGCCGGAGCGCGGACCCGCTCGGCGGCGGCGAGGCGGTCGATGAGGTCGCGCAGGTCCGTCGCCGCCGCCGCCAGGCGCTCGCGCTCCGCCGCCAGCCCGGCGCGCTCGCGCTCGGTCTCGCGCTGGAGCCGGGTCTTGGCGGCGAGCAGGTCGCGCAATTCCGTCCGCTCGGCCGCGAGCGCGCCCCGCACCTCGTCCATCCGGCGGCGCTGGCCGGAAAGCTCCCCGCGCAGGCTGGCGAGCAGCGCCGTCTCGCCCTTGAGCGCGCGCGCCGCGGCCCCGATCCGGTCGATCGCCGAGGCGAGCAGGACCGCGCCGTGCAGCCGCTCGGCCGGCTCGCCGGGAACGAGGAAGAAGGTCTCGGCGGGATTGCGGGCGAGCCGCTGGAGGGCGAACAAGAGCCGCGCATGCTCGGCCCGGCGGGCGGCGAGGCGCGCCGCCGCCTCGCCGGCCTTGGCCTCGAGATCGGCGAGCGCCTCGTCGAGGGCGGCGAGAGTTTCCTCGTAGTCCTGGGCCCGGCGGGCGCTCGTCACCAGGCGCTGGCGGAGGGTCGCCCGCTCGCGAACGAGCCGCTCGGCCTGGGCGTCGAGCGCGGCCGAGCGGTCGCGGCTGCGGGCGAGATCGTGCTCGAGGCCCTGCAGGCGTCTCGCCTCGGGCTGGTCGGACCCGGCCCCGGCCGGAGGCACGCCGAGGGCGAGGGCGAGGGCGACCGGCGCGAGCCGCAACGCCAGCCGGAAGGCGCCGCCGGACCGGGGGCTATCGACGCGCACGGCGCCTCGCCTTGGCCGACTCGGCGATCAGGAGCGACCGCCCGGTCATCTCCGCCGGCTGGGCGACGCCGAGGAGCGACAGGAGCGTCGGCGCCACGTCGGCCAGGCGCCCGTCGCTGAGCCGGCGGGCTTCGGCGGGGCCGTTGAACAGCACCGCCGGCACCGGGTTGAGGGTGTGGGCGGTGTGCGGCCCGCCGGTCTCGGGATCGCGCATCATCTCGCAGTTGCCGTGGTCCGCCGTCACCAGCGCCGCCCCGCCCGCCGCCGCCAGCGCGGCGAGCACGCGCCCGAGGCAGCCGTCCACCGCCTCGACCGCTCGGATCGCGGCCTCGAGGCTGCCGGTGTGGCCGACCATGTCGGGGTTGGCGTAGTTGGCGACGATGAGGTCGAATGCGCCCGATCCGATCGCCGCCACCAGGCGGTCGGTGACCTCGGCGGCCGACATCTCGGGCTTGAGGTCGTAGGTCGCCACCTTCGGCGAGGGGACCAGGATCCGCTCCTCGCCCGCGAACAGCCGCTCCTCGCCGCCGTTGAGGAAGAAGGTGACGTGGGGATACTTTTCGGTCTCGGCGATGCGGAGCTGCTTCAGGCCGCGCTTCGCAACCACCTCGCCGAGCACGTTCCTGAGGCTCTTGGGCGGAAACAGGGTCTCCAGGAACTTGTCGAGATGGTCCGAATACTTCACCATTCCGACCGCGCGCGCGAAGCGGACCGCGCGCCCGCGCGCGAATCCCTCGAAGCCGGGATCGAGCAGCGCCGCCAGGATCTGGCGCACCCGGTCGGCGCGGAAGTTGGCGACCAGGAGGGCGTCGCCGTCGCGCATCCCGGCGTAGTCGCCCACCGCCACCGGCTCGACGAACTCGTCGCTCACCCCCTTGGCGTAGGACTCGCGGATCGCGGCCAGCGGGTCGGCGACCCGCGGGGCGTCGGCCGCGACCAGCACGCGCCAGGCGCGCTCGGTCCGGTCCCAGCGCCGGTCGCGGTCCATCGCGTAGTAGCGCCCGGTGACGGTGGCGAGCCGGACCCGGCGGGCGCCCTTGACCGCGGCGAGGAAGCGCTCCAGGTACTCGGCCCCGCTCTCGGGCGGCGCGTCGCGCCCGTCGAGGAAGGCATGCACCCGAACCTCGATTCCGGCCTCGTCGAGGAGGCGGGCGAGCGCGGCCATCTGCTCCTGGTGGGAATGGACCCCGCCCGGGGAGAGGAGCCCGAGCACGTGGCAGGCGCCGCCCGAGTCTCGCGCCGCCGCGATCAGGCGGGCGAGCACCGGGCTCGCCGCCAGCTCGCCGCTTTTGATCGCGGCGTCGATCCGCGGCAGGGTCTGCAGCACGATCCGCCCCGCCCCGAGGTTCATGTGCCCGACCTCGGAGTTGCCCATCTGCCCGGCGGGCAGGCCCACGTCCTCGCCCGAGGTCCTGAGGAGCGCCCGCGGCCAGTCCGCCCAGAGCCGGTCGAAGTTGGGGGTGCGGGCCAGCAACACCGCGTTGTCGGCGCGCTCCTCGCGATAGCCCCAGCCGTCGAGAACGCACAGCAGCACCGGCCGGCGCGACGACGGGGAGGGGCGGGCGGACATGTCAGAAATATAAGGGAAATCCGGCCCCGACGATAGCCCCGGCGACGGCCTCGGTGGCGACGGCGTGCCGCCGGCGGGGGTCAGTCGCGGTGGTAGGGGTGGCCGGAGAGGATCGCCTGGGCGCGGTAGAGCTGCTCGGCGAGGAGCGCCCGGACCAGGAGATGGGGCCAGGTCATGGGTCCGAGCGAGAGCACCAGGTCGGCCCGGCCGCGCACCTCCTCGGCCAAGCCCTCGGCGCCGCCGATGAGGAACGCGACCTCGGCCGCGCCCTCGTCGCGCCAGCGCCCCAGCGTTTGCGCGAACGCGGCGCTGGAAAGCGCGCGGCCGCGCTCGTCGAGCGCCACCACCCGGGCGCCGGCCGGGACCAGGGCCAGGAGGAGCTCGGCCTCGCGGCGCCTGAGCTCGGCGGGCGGGAGCGGCCGGCGCTCGACCACCTCGCGCAAGCGCAGCGGCCGGGCGAGGCGCGCCGCGTAGGCGGTGAAGAGGTCGGCCTCGGGCCCGGAACGGGCCCGACCGACCGCGCCGATCAGGATTTTCACCGCCATGCGCCCCCGGGCCGGGGCGGCCCCGCCTCAGGGGGCGTTGGCCGCCCGCGCCGATTCGCCCCAGTGCGGGCCCCACATCTTCTCCAGGGCGTAGAACTCGCGTACCTCGGGGCGGAAGACGTGGACCACCACGTCGCCGGCGTCGATCAGCACCCAGTCGCACTGGGACAGGCCCTCGGCCGCCAGGTTGCGGTAGCCGGCCCGCTTCAGGCGCTCGAGCAGGTGCTCGGCGATGGCCTTGGTCTGCCGCTGCGAGCGCCCGCTGGCGATGACCATCGCGTCCGCGAAGATGGTCTTGCCGACCAGGTTGATGGTGATGATGTCGATCGCCTTGTCCTGCTCCAGGGACGCCTGGACAAGGCCGAGAAGGGATCGCTCCGCCTCGACGGAGCCGGGACTTCGGTCGTCTATCGCCGTCTCCTTTCGCCGGGCGCGGACCCGCGGTTTCCCTCGGCTCGTCCGGCCGCGGCTTCTCGTTCGCGAATCCGGGTGGCCGAGGCGGGATGCGTGGGGCCGGTAATGAAGGTCCACGCCGGCGGGGGCTTCGCCGCAAGCTCCGCCGCCCGGGCCTCGGGCACCCGGTAGGCGGCCCAGCGCCGGGCCGCCCGGGTTGCCAGAGGATTCGAAGCATATTGCGGGCGGGCGAGAATCGCAACCGGGGCCAGCCGGAAGACCCGCCGCCAGCGGCGCCACCTGACGATCTGGGCGAGGTTGTCCGCCCCCATCAGCCAGACGAACCGCCGCCGCGGGAAGCGCCGGCGAAGCTCGGCCAGCGTATCCGCGGTGTAGCGGGTGCCGAGCCGGGCCTCGAGGTCGGTGACGCGGATGCGGGGATGGGCGGCCACCCGGCGGGCGCGGGCCAGGCGCTGGGCGAGCGGGGCCATGCCCCGGCTCGGCTTCAGCGGGTTCTGCGGCGAGACCAGCCACCAGACCTCGTCGAGGGCGAGGCGCGAGAGGGCGAGGAGGCTCAGGTGCCGATGCCCGTCGTGGGCGGGGTTGAAGGAGCCGCCGAGCAGCCCGACCCGGCCCCCCCGGCCGTCGCCCTGTGGGCGCGGGCCGGGCCCGCCGGCGGGGGCGCCCGGGCGGTTCACGGCCGGGTCTGGCCCGAGCCCCGGACGACGTACTTGTAGATGGTGAGCTGCTCGACTCCGACGGGGCCGCGGGCGTGCAGCCGGCCGGTGGCGATACCGATCTCGGCGCCCATGCCGAACTCGCCGCCGTCGGCGAACTGGGTCGAGGCGTTGTGGATCGCGATCGCGCTGTCCACCCCGTCGAGGAAGGCCTCGGCGGCGGCGGCGTCCTCGGTGAGGATGGCGTCGGTGTGCTCGGAGCCGTGGGCGAGGATGTGGGCGATCGCGGCCTCGACCCCGTCGACTACCTTCACGGCGATGATCGCGTCCAGGTACTCGGTACCCCAGTCGGCCTCGCTCGCCGGCACGACCCGCGGGTCGACGGCCCGGGTGGCGGCATCGCCGCGGACCTCGCAGCCGGCGTCGAGGAGGTCCCTGACCAAAAGGGGAAGGTGGGTCTTCGCCGCCCGCCGGTCGACCAGCAGGGTCTCGGTCGCGCCGCAGATGCCGGTCCGGCGCATCTTGGCGTTGAGCACCACCCGGCGCGCCATGTCCAGGTCGGCGGCGCCGTCGACGTAGGTGTGGCAGATGCCCTCGAGGTGCTTGAGGAGCGGGATCGCGCTCTCGCGCGAGATGCGCTCGATCAGCGACTTGCCGCCGCGCGGCACGATCACGTCGATGAAGGCCCCCGCCTTGAGCATCGCCCCGACCGCGGCCCGGTCGGTGGTGGGGACGAGCTGGACCGCGTCCTCGGGCAGGCCGGCGGCCCCGAGGCCGGCCTGAAGGCCGGCGAGGATCGCCCGGCTGGAGAGGAAGCTCTCCGAGCCGCAGCGCAGGATCGCGGCGTTGCCGGCCTTGAGGCAGAGCCCGCCGGCGTCGGCGGTGACGTTGGGGCGGGACTCGTAGATGATGCCGATCACGCCGAGCGGCACGCTCACCCGGCTGATCCTGAGCCCGTTGGGGCGCGTCCACTCGGCGAGCACGCGGCCCACGGGGTCGGCAAGCCCGGCCACCTCCTCGAGGCCCCTGGCGGTGGCCTCGATCCCCTTCTCGTCCAGGGTCAGCCGGTCGAGGAAGGCGTCCGTGCCGCCCTCGGCCCTGGCCCGGGCCAGGTCCTCGGCGTTCGCTTCGAGGATGCGGGCGCTCCGGGCGCGAATCTCTCCGGCGGCGGCGCGGAGCGCCCGGTTCTTGGTCTCGGCGTCGACGCGGGCGAGACGGCGGGCGGCGGCGCGCGCCGCCCGGCCGAGGCGGGCGATCATCTCGGCGCAGTCCTCGCCCGCCTCGGGGTCGAGGGTTAGGCTCTGGGCTCCACTCACCACATCCTCCCGGGGCCTTCCCTGCCCGCGGCGATCAGGAAAGCACCAGGTCGTCGCGGTGGATCAGCTCCTCGCGGCCACGGTAGCCGAGAAGGGCCTCGATTTCACGGCTTTTGTGGCCCATGATCCGGCGCGCGTCCTCGGCCGAGTAGGCGCTCAGGCCCCGCGCCACCTCGGCCCCCTCGGGGCTCTTGACCAAGATCGCGTCGCCGCGCTGGAAGCGGCCCTCGACCGCGATCACCCCGGCGGGAAGAAGGCTCTTGCCCCGGGCCAGCGCGCCGAGCGCCCCGGCGTCGACGGTGACGCTGCCCATGGGCATGAGCGCGCCGGCGATCCAGCGCTTGCGGGCGGTCCTGGGGTTGGCGGCGGGAAGGAACCAGGTGCAGCGGGCGCCGGCTTCGATCGCGCTCAAGGGGCGAGCGCCGGTGCCGTCGGCGATCACCATCCGGCAGCCGGCGCCGAGCGCGATCCGGCCCGCGATCAGCTTGGTCAGCATGCCGCCGGAGGAGTGGCCGGGCGGGGCCTCGCCCGCCATCGCCTCGATCTCGGGCGTGATCTGGGTCACCTCCTCGATGAAGCGGGCGTCGGGATCGCGACGGGGGTCGGCCGAGTAGAGGCCGTCGATGTCGGAGAGGAGGACCAGGGTGTCGGCGCGGATCATCGCCGCCACCCGGGCTGCGAGGCGGTCGTTGTCGCCGAAGCGGATCTCCTCGGTCGCGAGCGTGTCGTTCTCGTTGATCACCGGCACCGCGCCGAGCCGGAGCAGGGCGTTGATCGTGCTCCGGCCGTTGAGGTAGCGCCGGCGCTCCTCGGTGTCGGTGAGCGTGAGCAGGATCTGGGCGCAGGTGAGGCGGTGGGGGGCGAGCGCCTCCTGGTAGGCGTGGGTCAGGCGCCCCTGGCCGGTGGCGGCCGCGGCCTGCTTCTCCTCCAGGCGGAGCTCGCGCGCCTCGAGGCCGAGATGGCGCCGGCCGAGCGCGATCGCGCCCGAGGTGACGATCACCACCTCGGCGCCGCGGGCGCGCGCCGCGGCCACGTCTTCGGCCAGCGCCGCCAGCCAGTCGCGGCGGAGCTCGCCGCTCTTCTCGTCGACCAGGATGGCGCTGCCGATCTTGATCACCAGGCGCCGCGCCGCGGCGAGCGACCGACGGGGCTTGGTCCCGGTCATGGCGCGAAGGCCCGGCTGGGCTCGGCCGGCCTGCGCGCGCGCCGGCGCGCCCCGATCAGGCGGAGCGCCGCCGCGAGCACGCCCCTGAGCCCGTGCCCGCTCGCCGCCGAGACGGCGTGGACCGGGGCGCCGCAGGCGGCGGCAAGCGCCTCGCTCCGGCGCGCGACCTCGGCCTTGTCCAGGGCGTCGCACTTGTTGAGGGCGACCACCTCGGGCTTCTCGGCCAGCGTCCGGCCGTACTGGGCGAGCTCGTTGCGGACCGTGCGGTAGGCGGCGGCGACGTCCCCGACCGTCGCGTCGACCAGGTGGATCAGCACCTCGCAGCGCTCGACGTGGCCGAGGAAGCGGTCGCCGAGGCCGGCGCCGGCGTGGGCGCCCTCGATCAGCCCGGGGATGTCGGCGAGCACGAAGCTCGCCTCGCCCACCGCGACGACGCCGAGATGGGGATGGAGCGTGGTGAACGGATAGTCGGCGATCTTCGGCCGGGCGCGGCTGACCGCGGCGAGGAAGGTGGACTTGCCGGCGTTGGGCAGGCCGATGAGCCCGGCGTCGGCGATCAGCTTGAGGCGGAGCCACAGCCACCGCTCGACGCCCGGCTCGCCTGGCTGCGCCCGCCTCGGCGCCTGGTTGGTCGAGGACTTGAAGGCGGCGTTGCCCCGCCCGCCCCGCCCGCCCCGGGCGAGCACCACCCGCTCGCCCGGCGCGGTGAGGTCGGCGATCAGGGTCTCGCCGTCCTCCCCCAGGATCTCGGTCCCCGGCGGGAGCCTGAGGACGGCGTCGCGCCCCATGCGGCCGGAGCGGTTCTTGCCCATGCCGTGGCCGCCGCGGCCGGCCTTGAAGTGCTGCTTGTAGCGGAAGTCGATGAGGGTGTTGAGGCCGTCGACGCACTCGCCGATCACGTCGCCGCCGCGCCCGCCGTCGCCGCCGTCGGGGCCGCCGAACTCGATGAATTTCTCGCGCCGGAAGCTGACGCAGCCGGCACCGCCGTCGCCGCTCCGGACGTAGACCTTGGCCTGGTCGAGGAACTTCATCGGCGGCCCCGGATCAAGAGGCGGGCGAATCTTGACCGGACCCGGGGCCCCGGACAAGGAGGCGCGCCCCCGCGGCGGGGCGGGGGCGGCGGGATGTCGGGGGGGCGGGCGGGCCGGCGCCGGCGGCGGTGCTCAGGCTTCGGCCGGAAGCACCGACACGTGGACGTCGTGCTTGCCGCGGCGGACGAAGCTCACCCGGCCCTGGATCAGGGCGAAGAGGGTG
This sequence comes from Pseudomonadota bacterium, assembly GCA_016202695.1. Classification (GTDB taxonomy): domain Bacteria; phylum Pseudomonadota; class Alphaproteobacteria; order JACQOE01; family JACQOE01; genus JACQOE01. Next base: position 14,188 of record JACQOE010000081.1, read on the forward strand.
TGGTCGCGGCCCAGGCCGACGTTCTCGCCGGGGTGGTACTTGGTGCCCCGCTGGCGGATGATGATGTTGCCCGGGATGACGATCTCGCCGCCGAACTTCTTGACCCCGAGCCGCCGGCCGGCGGAGTCGCGGCCGTTGCGGGAGCTGCCGCCAGCCTTCTTGTGAGCCATTACGACTTCTCCTTCGAACCCGGCTTGCCCTTGGACCCGGCCTTGGCCTTGGACCCGGCCTTCGGCTTGGGCCCTGCCTTGGCCTTGGACTGGGCCTTGGCCTTCGGCTTGGCCCCGGTCCTGGTCGGCCTGGCGGCGGCCTTCGGCCCGGCCTTCCCGGCCGCGGCCGGCCCGGGCGCCGTCTCCGGCGCCGCCTCGGCCTTGGGCTCGGGCTTCGCCCTGGGCGTGGGCTGGCGCCCCTCGGTCAGGATCTCGTCGACCTGGACCAGGGTCAGGGCCTGGCGATGGCCCTTCTTGCGCCGGTAATGGGCACGCGGGGGCTTCTTGAAGACGATGATCTTGTCGGTCCGGCGCTGGGCGAGCACGGTTCCGGCGACCGCGGCGCCGGCGACCAGGGGCGCGCCCACGGTGCGGGTCGCGCCGTCGGCGACCATCAGCACCTCGGCGAAGGTGACCTGCTCGCCGGCGCCGGCGGCGAGCTTCTCGACCTCGATCACGTCGTTGGGGGCGACCCGGTACTGCTTGCCGCCGCTGCGGATGACTGCGAACATGGCCCGACCGTAAAGACGCAATGAGCCCGGCGGGGCGTCCCCGCCCCGCCCGGGAGGCCGGCACTATAGCGCCCCAAGCCGCGATGTCAACCGCGCCGCCGGGCGCGCCATGGCGCGCGAATCGCCGCCTTCGCCGGGCTGATCGCGGGCGCGGTCGGCTTGCGGCCCAGGCGGGGCTTCGCTAGGGTGTGGCCCCGCCCGCAAGGCCGGGGCCCCGGCTCGCCGGCGGCCCGATCGGAGGGGTGCCGGAGTGGTCGATCGGGGCGGTCTCGAAAACCGTTGTACCCCTTGCGGGTACCGTGGGTTCGAATCCCACCCCCTCCGCCACCCTAAGCGGCGTCGCCGCCATAGCCGGCAAGCCGCTCGATCCGTGCAGGCTAGGTGTCCTTCGCATTTTTCCACCGCTCGCGGATCGCGGTGACGACGGCGTCGCGGTCGCGAACCATGTCGCGGATCATCTTTGGCGGCGCCGCCGTCTTTTCGTGGCGCGCTCCCCAGACGATCATCTCGACCAGGACCGGCGCCAGGTCGATGCCCTTCTCGGTCAGGGCGTAGTTCACCCTGCGGGCGTCCCTCGCGTCGCGGCGCCTCTCGATGATCCCGTTCGCCTCGAGTCTCTGCAGTCGCTCGGCCAGGATGTTGGTGGCAATCCTCTCGTCCGAGCCGAGGAAGTCCTTGAAGCGGCGCCGGCCCCTGAACATGAGGTCGCGCACCACCAGCAGCGACCAGCGGTCGCCGAAGATTTCTAGTGAGGCATTGAGCGGGCACGCCGAGCGCCGCTTCGGTTCGCCGCCGGTCGACATGGGCCCACAGCTATCGATTCCTCTTGCAATGCGCAAGATATCCGCGGTATTGATTGCATAATACAAGTTAAATCGAAGGAGGCCGGGATGGACGTTTCGGAAGACCGAACGGAGCATTGGGGCGGCTGCCTGTGCGGGGCGGTGCGGTTCCGGATCATCGGCTCGCCGATCATGGCCGGACACTGCCACTGCCTGTCGTGCCAGAAGCTCAGTGGCTCCGGGCATGCGTTTCACGCCATGGTTGGCGAGGAGGCGTTCGAGGTCAGCGGCGAGACGCGCGGGTTCTCGTGGACGGCGGATAGCGGCAACACGGTCACGACCAGCTTCTGCCCGACCTGCGGCAGCCCGCTGTTCGGGCGCAGCTCCGGCTATCCCGGGATGGTGACGTTCCGGGTCGCCAGCCTCGACGATCCCTCGGTCGTCCGGCCGCAGATGGCGGTCTATGCCAAGCGGCTCCAGCCCTGGGATCACCTCGATCCGGGTCTGCCCGCGTTTCCGGGGATGCCCCCGGCGTCCGGCGGACGATGACGACGGCGGCCGTGGCCGCGAACGTCGAGGTCTTGGCGGCGCGGGTCGGGGGCACGCTGCCGCCCGGGCTCGCCTGCAAGAAGCGCATGTTCGGCGCCATCGCCTTCCCGGCGGGCGGCAACCGGCTCTGCCGCGCCTCCAGGCAGGGGCTGATGGTCCGGGTTGGAGCGGCGGCGGAGGGTTAAGCGCGGTTGCCGCCGCACGCCGGTCTCGGTCTCGACGGCGGCCGGCGGAAGGCCGGGTTCGTCATGGTCGCGCCACCGGGTCTCGCCGACGCCGAGAGCCTGGCCCGTTGGCTGGCGATGGCGCGGGCCTATGTCGGGACGCCACCGGCCCAGCCGGCCGCTGCCCCTCCCCTCGCCCCGCCGCCCTACGCCTCCGGCTTGTGCGCCGCCTTCGGGCAGGCCACGCCCAGCCTCGCCGCCTTGGCGATCAGCCACTCCCAGGTCGGCTCGTCGAGGGGGATGCCGGCCTCGAGCCGGGACTTGCGGGTGCGGTGCTCGGGCTCGCCGGGATAGAGGATCTCGGCCACCCCCGGGCGTTTGCGCGACGACTTCACGTAGTCGATCATCTCCCCCACCCGGCGGCGGAAGTCGGCCAGCGGGCCGAAGGCGTCGATCCGGATCGCCACATACCAGCAGGCGTTGCCGTGGCGCTCGGCGGTGCCGTTCGAGCACGGCGCGCCCGATAGCCCGCCCGCCAGCCCCTCGATCGCCAGCGACAGCGCGAAGCCCTTGTAGGCGACCACCCCGCCCATGGGCAGCAGCGCCCCGAAGGGCGCCTCGTAGAAGAGGCTCGTGTCGGTGGCGGGGGCGCCGGCGTGGTCGATGATCCAGCCCTCGGGCACCGGCCTTCCCACCGTGTGGCGGTAGCGCACCTTGCCCTCGGCGACCACGCTGCTGGTCATGTCCATGAGGAAGTCGGGCTCGCGGTCGGTCGGATAGGCGATCGAGAACGGGTTGGTGGGAAGGCGCCGGTCGAGGCCGCCGAAGGGCGCCACGCACGGGCTCGCCCCGTGCAGGTTCACGCAGCCGAGCCCGACCATGCCCTCGCGGCTCGCCATGCCGGTGTAGTAGCCGACCCGGCCCATGTGGTTGGCGTTCCGCACCGCGACGCAGGCGATGGCGTGGGCCTTCGCCTTCTCGATGCAGAGCCGCATGGCGACGCGCGAGGCCGGCTGGCCGAAGCCCCAGTGGCCGTCGACCACCGCCGTGGTGGGGGTCTCGCGTTCGATGGTGACGGCGGCGCGGGGGATCATCTCGCCGGCGTCGATCTTCTCGATGTAGCCGGGGGCGCGCAGCGCCCCGTGCGAGTCGTGGCCGGTCAGGTTGGCCTCGACCAGGTGGTCCGCCACCTCGTCCGCCTCCTCGTCCGAGGCACCGCAGCCGGCGAGCAGCGCGGCTAGGAACGAGCGGAGGTCGTCGGCGCGGACACGGTACATGGGCGATCCCTAGGGTCGGAACTCGCGCAGGAACATCTGCGCCGTCCAGCCGATCAGCGACGGCTCCTCGGCGGAGGGGGGCAGCGGCTCCGGGCGCTCGTCGGTGCAGCGAAGCGTGTAGATGTGCTCGCCGAGCGGGATGATGCCGACCTTGCCGCCGATCAGGCTCGTGCGCCGGATCACCGAGGCGCGGCTGGCGCAGCCGAGCCCGTAGAGCGAGCGGAACAGTCGCGGCCGGTCGGGGGCGGGGCGCAGGCTCTCGCTCACCCGCTCGAAGGTGCCGGCGCCCGAGTTCACCCAGTGGTCGTTGTAGTCGACATAGGCCGGGAAGACCGAGTCCAGACCCTTGTACTGAAGCTCGGTGATCAGCTCGTCGAACAGCCGCGCCGGCCGGAACGGGCAGAGGTAGTTGGCGTAGAGGATGATCTGCGGGAAGTCGCCGCCGCGCTCGATCTCGCCCAGGCAATAGGCCAGCACCTCGCCCAGCGTGCGCTCGCGGGCCATCAGCTCGGGCGGCCGGCGGATCGCCCGCGCCCCCGCCCGCTCGGCCCGCTCGCGCACCGCCTCGCTCTCCGAGAAGGCGTAGACCGAGCGCACGTAACGCGCGCCCCCGACCTGTTGCAGGAGATGGGTGAGGAGGTCGCCGCCCATCAGCTGGCGCGGCTCGCCCAGCACGGGGGCGACCGCGGCGACGTTGCAGTTCTCGGGGCGCATAACCTCGGGGAGGTCGTTGATGACCTCGCGCTCCAGGGTTTCGAGGTTGTCGCTCACCCCGGCGGCGCGCGCCGAATCGCCGTTCTGGTTGATGCCGTGATGGTGGTACACCGCGGCTCGCGGCTCGTAGACCAGCCGGTAGCCGGCCTCGATCACCGCCTTGCCCCAGTGCCGGTCCTCGATGTTGGTGACCTCCTCGTCGAACGGGATTCGCTCCCACACCGAGCGGCGGATCATGCTGTTGGCGTTGTGGAAGAAGTAGTCCTTGACCTGCACCCGGCGGTCGAGGCCGAAGACGGTGAGGAGGTCGCGCTTGTCGAGGGCGGTGCTGAAGGCGAGCGGAAGCTGGCGGCCGTAGACCCCGGCCACGCCCGCGTCGTCGAAACCGGCGGCGAGCGCCCGCAGCCAGCCCTCGTCGCGCGGGATGCAGTGCGCCGAGAGGCAGGCGATCAGCGCCCCCGAGGCGCGGCGGATGCCGGCGTTCAGCGCCTGTCCCGGGCGGTAGCGCTCGACGCTCACCACGTCGCGCACCGGATGGCGGCGGGCCACCTCCAGCGTGTGGTCGGTGCTCCGGTTGTCGACCAGGATCACCTCGAAGTCGGGATGGTCCTGGCGGAAGACCATCGCCAGGCACTCGCCGATCCACGCCTCCTCGTTGCGGGTGCGGATGATCACCGAGACCCTGGGCGGGCTCACGGCGCGCGCCCCTCAGTGGCCAGCTCGGCGACGATCCCCTGGTAGGCGCGGCGGAGCACGGCCCCGTCGACGCTTACCGTGACGAAGGTGATCCCGCGCTCCACCAGCGCCCGCGCGCCGGCGGCGTCGGCGGCGTAGCAGCCGACCGCCACCCCGTGCCCGAGCACCCGCGCGACCGCGCCCTCGAACGCCTCGCGGAACCGTGGATGGTCGAAGCCGCCCCTCATGCCCAGGCTCTGCGAGAGGTCGTAGATGCCAAGGAAGACGACGTCGAGGCCGGGAAGCCGGCAGATGTCGTCGAGCGCCGCGAGGCCGCCCTTGTCCTCGATCAGGAGCACCGAGAGCACCAGCTCGTTCTGGCCGGCGAGGTGGGCCTTCTCGTTGCGATAGTCGAACATCGAGGCGCGGGTGAGCGTGGCGACGCCGCGGTTCTCGGAGGAGTCGCCGTAGCGCATCGCCGCCAAGCTGAGCCGCGCCGACTCCAGGCTGTCGACGTGGGGGACGATCACGCCCCTGGCGCCCGAATCGAGGGTGCGGAGGATGTTGCTGTTCCCGGCTGAGGGCACGCGCGTGATCGGCACTAGGCCGCTTCGCTCGGCTGCGCAGTAGAGCGCCGGCATCTCGGTGAAGGAGTGCGGCCCGTGCTCCATGTCGAAGACGATGAAGTCGAGCCCGGCGGCGCCGATGACCTCGACCGTCTGCAGGCTGGGGATGTGCGACCAGGTGCCGAACACCGGCCGCCTGGCCTTGAGCCGGGCCTTGAGCTCCCGCACGGTCACGGCAGCACCGCCCCGCCGGCGACGCTGATCACCTGGCCGGTGACGTAGCCCTGCTCCTCCGAGCACAGGAAGACGCAGGCCGCGGCCACGTCGGCGAGGCGGCCGGCGCGCTTCAGCAGCGTCATCTCCACGATTCGCGCCCCGGCCGGGCCGGCGAGCTCGTCGGCGGTCTGCTCGGTGAGCATGATGCCGGGGGCGACGGCGTTGACCAGGATGTTGTGGGGGGCGCCGTAGCGGGCGACCGCCGCGGTCAGGCTGATGAGCCCGGCCTTGGAGACCGCGTAGTGCACGGTCTTCGGCCCGTGGTACTGGCCGGCGACCGAGCTGATGTTGACGATCCGCCCGCCGCCGCGGCGGATCAGGTGGGGAAAGACCTCCTGGCAGCAGAGGAACGGCCCCTTGAGGTTGACCGCCATGATGCGGTCCCAGTCCTCTTCGGTGGTCTCCTCGAAGGTGCAGCGGTGGTTGATGCCGGCGTTGTTGACCAGGATGTCGATGCCGCCGAACGCCTCGGCCGCGCGGGCGAAGGCGGCGCGGCACGCCGCCCGCTCGCGCACGTCCATCGCCGCCGCCTCGGCGCGGCCCCCGGCGGCGCGGATCTCGCCCACCACCTCCGCCGCCTTGTCGGCGCGATCGCGGTACCCGACCAGCACGCTCGCCCCCTCGCGGGCGAAGGCGAGCGCGATCTCGCGGCCGATGCCGCGGCTTCCGCCGGTCACAACCGCCGTCTTTGCCGCCAGTCGCACCGAGTCTCCTTCCGCACCGAGCCGCCGGTCGCGCTCTCGTCCCTCGGGCTGCCGAGGGACGCCGCCGGGGCCGATCCGGGCGCTAACTTAGGCTGGGGGCCATATCCTGCCAAGCCCTCGCCGCTTTTCGCGCCGCCGCGGCAAGCCCCTTCTGTTGGCGGGCGTAGGGCGCTAGGGTCTCGGCGTGTGCCCACACCCCCGGATGGCCGCGGGCCCGGACGTGACCGAAGCCAAGGACTTGACCGCCCCCGCCGAGATCGACCCGGCTCGCGCCGCCGCCCCCGCGGAGGCGGCGCCCGCCTTCGACCTCGACCGCTTCCTGGCCGTCGTTTCCGGCATCCTCCGCGGCTCGCTCGGCCCCGGCGAGCTTCGCTTCCAGGGCAGCATCGCCGGCAACATCAACCGCATCTACCGGTTCTCCTACGCCGGCCGGCCCCTGGGGGCGCGGGTCGCGCTCAACCGCGACCGCTTCAAGTACGAGAAGGACATCATCAAGGAGGTCTTCGCCATCCTCCTCCTTCAGCACGCCGGCGAGGGCGCCAACGACCGGACCGCGCGGCGGATCGTCGAGGCGATGCTGGTCTCGCCGACCGGCGCGCATGTCGGGCACGCCGGGGTGCGGAGCATCCTCCACTACGACTGGTCGATGACGCGCTTCCCCTATCCCTTCTTCGTCTTCGAGTGGGTCGAGGGCGAGGTGCTGTGGCTGAGGCCCGACCCTGCCCACTATGCCGGCGCCGGCGAGGACCTCGCCCGGCTCCACCGCATCGGCTTCGCCGCCTTCTATCGGGACATCTTCGCCGCCGGCCGAGAGCCGCTCGCCTGGGCGGAGCGGTTCCGGGGCGCGCTCGCGCCCGAGCTGGCCAAGGCCCGCGCCGCCCTTCCCGCGGCGGTGGTCGCTAGGCTCGAGTCGATCGCGCCCGAGTCGATGGCGGGCCCCTCCGCCACCTTCGTCCACAACGACTACTCGGGGGCGAACATCATCGTTGGCCCGGAGGGCAGGCGCCGCATCATCGACTGGGACAACTGGGTGATCGACGCCGCCGAGCTCGACCTGATCAAAATGAAGTACTGGACCGCCGTCGGCCCGGAGGGGCGCCTGGTCCACGAACCAAACCTGTTCGCCGCCTTCCGCGAGGGCTATCGCAGGGGCGGCGGGCGGGCGATCGACGAGCGCCGGCTCTGGGCCTATGAGGGGCTGTGGCTCTTGCGCGCCTACAACTTCGAGAGTGCCAAGCGCGCCGGCGAGGTTCGCGACGAGACCGACTGGGCCCGGGTCTATCCCGGCCCCGAGGCCTATGTCGCATACCTGGACGATCTAGTGCCAGAGGTGGGGCCCGAACGGTGAGGATCGCGGTCGTCATCCCGGCGCGCTACGGCTCGCGCCGCTATCCCGGCAAGCCGCTGATGACGATCCGCGGCCGCAGCCTCCTCAATCGCGTGTGGGCGATCGCCAAGGCGGTCGGCGGGGTGGACGAGGTCTACGTCGCCACCGACGACGAGCGGATCGCGGCCCACGCCCGAAGCTTCGGCGCGGCCGCGGTGATGACCCGGGCGGACTGCGCCACCGGCACCGACCGGGTGCGCGAGGCCGTCGCCCGGATCGAGCCCCGGCCCGACGCCGTGGTCAACCTCCAGGGCGACGCGGTGCTCACCCCCCCCTGGGTGATCCGGGCCCTGGTCGACGCGCTCCGCGCCGAGCCCTCGCTCCGGCTGGTCACCGCCGCGGTCCACTGCGGGCCCGAGCAGTACGAGGCGCTTCTCGACCTCAAGGCGAAGAGCCCGACCAGCGGCACCCTCGTCACCTTCGACAGGCGCGGCTTCGCCCTCTACTTCTCCAAGGCGGTGATCCCGTACCTGCGCATCCGCGCCGCCGGGGCGCCGCTGCCGGTCTATCGGCACATCGGCATCTACGGCTATCGCCGCGACGCGCTCGAGGAGCTGGCCGGCCTCGCGCCGACGCCGCTCGAGGTGGCAGAGCAGCTCGAGCAGCTCCGGGCGCTGGAGAACGGCATCCCGATCAAGGTCGTGGTCGTCGACTATCGCGGCCGCAGCCACGGCTCGGTCGACGCGCCCGAGGACGTGCCGGTGATCGAGGCGATCATCGACCGCGAGGGCGAGCTGGTGCCGGGGCGCTGAGATGAGACTCGTCTTCGCCCGCCACGGCAACACCTTCGCGCCCGGCGACCGGGTCGTGTGGGTGGGGCGGAGGACCGACCTGCCGCTGGTCGCGCGGGGGGAGGAGCAGGCGCGTGAGGCGGCGGCGGGCCTCGCCCGGGCCGGCTTCGTGCCCGACGCCGTCTACTGCGCCTCGCTCCGGCGCACCCGCGGCTTCGCCGAGATCGTCGCCGGGGCGCTCGCCGGGGCCCCCGATCCGATCGTCGACGACCGCCTCGACGAGATCGACTACGGGGCCTGGGAGGGGCTGACCGCCGAGGAGGTGGCGGCCCGGCCGGGCGGGGGCGACATGCTCGCCGCCTGGGTCGGGTCCGATGCCTGGCCCGAGGGTGCCGGCTGGCGGAGCACCCGCGAGGAGGTGTCGGCGCGCGTCCGCGGCTTCATCGCCGAGCGGCTCGGCGGCGCCGCCGGCCCGTCGCGCGTGCTCGTGGTCGGGAGCAACGGGGTGCTGCGGTTCTTTCCCCGCCTCCTCGACGCCGCCCCGCCGCCGGCCGGGGCGCCCGCGTCCTACCAGCTCAAGACCGGCCACCTGGGACTGGTCGCCGGCGAGGGCGGTCGCTTCCGGATCGAGCGCTGGAACGTCTCGCCGGCAAGCCTCTAGCCGCGCCCCTTCGGCGGCCTATACGCCGAAGGGGGCCCGCCGCGCCGAGACCTTCTGGAACAGCCCGCCGAAGATCGTCCGCTTGCGCCAGGCGAAGCCTCCCGGCCGCTCGACGAGGTCGGCGATCTCGAGCTCCCAGAGGCTCTTCGCGAACGGCTCCAGGGTGTCGAAGACGAGGCCGGTCACGGCCTTGAGCGGATGGAGAGCGACCGGCCGGTGATAGTCGACGAACACCGCCACGCCCCCGGGGCGGACCCGGGCGAGGAGCGCGTTCACCACCTCGCGCTTGCAGGGGTCGGGAATCTCGTGGAGGAGGAAGTAGCAGCACACCCCGTCGTAGACGCCGTCGCCCGGCCGTCGGGCGTCGGCCCGGCGCACCCGGGCCTGGGGAAGGCCGCGGAGCTTCCGGCGCGCCGTCGCCGCCTGGATCGGGGCGACGTCGATCACTTCGAGGAGCCCTTCGGGGCCGAGGTGGAGGGCGAGGCGGCGGGAGAAGTCACCGTAGACCGCGGCCGCCTGCAGGACGCGCTCGCCCGGCCGGAACTCCTCGAAGGCAAGGCGCTGGAGCCGCCGGTGGTTGCCCCACAGGATCGTCGCCACCACCAGGTCGTGATCGAGGAGGCGGACGTTGCGGGGATCGAGGTACGCCCAGGCGTAGGTCTCGCGCAGGTAGTCGGGGATGGCGGGGCCGCGCGGGCGGGGCGCGTCGCCCAGGATCGCGCGGGCGGCGTGGGGCAGCGGCAGGGCGCGGGCGACATCGTAGGGAGCGTTCATCCGAGACCCCTTCTGCGATCACTCGCCGCTCCGCCCGTGGGTCCTGCCCGGCGACATCGGCGGCTTCCGCCGCATTATGGGTGGGGCCGACCCCGTACCACCATGATGTAAGTCAATGAGAACTCAGGGAAAACATTGCGGTGCCGAACGGGTCGGCGGGCCCGCCGCGCAGACGGAATCGTTTCCGTCCCGGCCCGCGGGTGGGGCACACTCGCGGCTCGGGGCCGGCAAGGCGCCGGCGGCGGTCGGGAGGGGCGCATGCGGACGGGATCGGACGTCGAGTTCAACACCTTTACCCTGCTGGCGCGCTGCCCGCGGAGCGGCGCGCTCGGCGTCGCCATGGCCACCGGCGAGATGGCGGTGGGCTCGCGCTGCCCTTACGCCAAGGCCGGCGTCGGCGCGGTCGCCACCCAGGCGATGACCGACCCGCGGCTCGGGCCGCTCGCGCTTCGCCTCCTCGACACCGGCTACTCGGCCCCCAAGGTGTTGGCCGAGCTCGCCTCCTCGGACCCGGCGATCGAGCGCCGCCAGATCGGCATCGTCGACGCCGACGGCCGCGCCGTTGCCCGCACCGGGGCGGGGGCGCGCGACTGGAAGGGCCACCGGCTGGGCCCGGGCTGCGTGGCGATGGGCAACCGCCTCGTCGGCGAAGGCGTTATCGCGGCCATGGAGCGCGCCTTCGCCGCGCGCCCCGGGGACGACCTCGCCGAGCGCCTGCTGGCCGCGATCGAGGCCGGGCGCGACGCCGGCGGACAGCCCGACGGGCAGCGCTCGGCCGCCATCCTGGTGGTCGAGACCAGATCCTTTCCGCTGGTCGATCTGCGGGTCGACGAGCACGCCGAGCCGGTTGCCGAGCTTCGCCGGCTCTACCGGCTCTATGCCCCCCTCATCCCCTACTACCGGGAGCGCGCCGCCAACCCCGAGCTCGGCACCTACGACGAGTGGCTGAAGGCGCGGGGCCTCGCCTGAGCGGCGGGCGCCGCCGGCTCACTTCCCCATGTCCATCCACGACTGGAGGTAATTCTCGAGCCCCACCGCCCGGATGCGCTCGATCTGGGTCTCGATCCAGTCGACGTGGTGCTCCTCGTCGGCCATGATCGTCTGGAACAGGTCGCGGGTGACGTAGTCCTGCACCTGTTCGCAGGTCTTGATCGCGCCCTGCAGGTCGGTCCGCGCGCGATGCTCGCAGTCGAGGTCGGACTTGAGCAACCCCGGCACGTCCTTGCCGACCTGGATGCGGTGCAGCTCCTGGACCACGGGGGTGCCCTCGAGGAACAGGATGCGGTCGATCAGCAGGTCGGCGTGCTTCATCTCCTCGATCGACTCCTGGTACTCGTGCTCGGCGAACTTCTCGAGCCCCCAGTTCTTCAGCATCCGCGAGTGCACGAAGAACTGATAGATCACCGTCAGCTCGTTCTTCAGCACCGCGTTGAGGTGCCTGACGACCTTGGGGTCTCCCTTCATCTCCGTCCTCCTCCTCGTGATCGCGTACGCTCGTCAAGACGAGTCTTTGGCCGCCTTGGGCGCCGGCGCGGCCTTCTCGCCTGCCGCGGTCCCGCGCCTGGCCAGCTCGTCCAACTGGCGCTGCATGCGGACGATCTGCTCGCGGAGCGACTCGAGGCTCCCTGCCTTGGCGTCCTCTTCCTTCTCGCGCGCCGGCTCGCCGGGCTCGGCCTCGCCGGTCGCCTCCTTGAAGGGGGTGAACATGTTGGTCATCGCCCGCTCGAAGATGGCCATGTTCTGGCGGGTCATCTCGTCGAACGAGGAAAAGGGGAAGAAGCCGCCGAAGGCGCCGGCGAGGTACTTGCGCATCTGCTCCTGGTTGCGCAGGAACATCTGCATCGAGAAGTCGAGGTAGCGCGGGACCAGGGTTCCCAGGCTGTCGCCGTAGAAGCTGATCAGGCTGCGCAGGAAGCCGATCGGCAGAAGGTTCTGCCCCTTGCCCTCCTCCTCGAAGATGATCTGGGTGAGGACCGCGCGGGTCAGGTCCTCGCCGGTCTTGGCGTCGTAGACGATGAAGTCCTGTCCGTCGCGCACCATCTGCGCGAGATGATCGAGCGTGATGTAGGAGCTGGTGGCGGTGTTGTAGAGCCGCCGGTTGGCGTACTTCTTGATCGTGATCGGCGGCTTGCCGCTGGCGGGCTTTCCGTTCATGGCCGGGCCGGCTCCCATCCCGTCGCCGTGGCGTTCGACCCACTATAGCAGACCCGCGGCGCCGCTGCTGCAACAGCGAAACGAGGCCCCTCCGCTGGCCCGCCGGTGCGGCGCTGGCCAGCGCAGCGCGCGCTGGGATATAGTCCGGCCATGTCGGCACCGCCGGACCTCGAGACGCTGGCGCGGCGCTATCTCGAGCTGTGGCAAGACCAGCTCCTGGCGCTGGCCCGCGATCCGGCGACCGCCGAGGCCTGGGCCCGTACCTTCGCCCGCCTCGGCGGGCCCCCCCTGGCCGGAGCCCCGAGGCGACCCGCCGATGCCCCCGCGCCCACATCCGGCCCACGTGCCCCCCGCGGCCGGTCGGCGGCTGGGGCCGCGGCCGCTGGCGCTGCACCTCTCGACCGGGATGTGGGCCTGGCTGAGCTCGCCCGCCGCCTGGACACTCTCGAGGGCCGGATCGCTGCCCTGGAGGCCGGAGCTCCGGCCGGCGGCGGAGGCCCTCGCCCGCGACCTCGCCGCCACCGATCCTGACGCCTTCGCCCGCGCCCTCGAGGCCGAGGCCCGGCGGGGCTTCGCCGCCTTCGTCGAGGGCGTGCTCGCCTATCGCCGCCATCCCTACCGGCGCGCGCTCGCCGAGCCGCCGGTGCTGTGGTCCGAGGGCTCGACCCGGCTCCTCGACTACGGCGCCGTCGCGCCCGCGGCCCGCGCTCCGGCGCTGATCGTGCCCTCGCTGGTGAACCGCGCCTATGTGCTCGACCTCGCGCCCGGCGCCAGCCTGCTGCGCTTCCTCGCCGGGCGGGGCGTGCGCCCGCTGCTCGTCGACTGGGGCGCGCCCGGCGCCGGCGAGCGTGCCTTCACCCTCGGCGACTACGTCGCCGGTCGGCTTTCGCGCGCCCTCGACCGGGCGCTGGCCCTGGCGGGGGGCCCGCTCCCGGTCGTCGGCTACTGCATGGGCGGCAACCTCGCCCTCGCGCTCGCCGCTCGGCGGCGCAACGGCGTCGCCGCCCTCGCCCTCCTCGCCACGCCCTGGGACTTCCACGCCGGCCTCGCCATCCCGCCCGCGAGCGTGGTCGCGATCGCCCGCGCGCTCGAGCCGGCGATCGAGCTTTTCGGTGAGCTTCCGGTGGACGCGCTGCAGGCGCTCTTCGCCGCGCTCGATCCCAAGGCGGTGGCGCGCAAGTTCCACGCCTTCGCCGGGCTCGATCCGGGAAGCGCCCGCGCCCGCGCCTTCGTCGCCCTCGAGGACTGGCTGAACGACGGCGTCGCGCTCGTCGGGCCGGTCGCCCGCGAGACCCTGATCGGCTGGTACGGCGAGAACACGCCCGCCCGCGGCGCCTGGCGGATCGCCGGGCGGGCGGTGCGGCCCGAGGAGGTCCGCGCCCCCGCCCTCGTCGCCCTGCCGGAGGGCGACCGCATCGTGCCGCCGCCCTCGGCTGAGGCGCTCGCCGCGGCCCTGCCCGGGGCGACGACGCTCCGCGTCGCCGCCGGCCACATCGGCATGGTGGTCGGCCGGCGGGCGCGGGCCGGCCTGTGGCGGCCGCTCGCGGACTGGCTCCTCGCCCAATCCCGCGCCGCCAAGAGCGCCCCTTGCGCCTGAGCGCGGCGCGCTTTACATGCCCAAGGAACAGCTCGTTTCCCGCCCGCGCGCGCTCGCGCTCGCAGACCCGGGCGGCCAGATCGACAAGGAGGGGAGCCCATGACGGAGATCGTGATCGCCAGCGCCGTCCGCACGCCGGTCGGCACGCTCAACGGCACGCTCGGCTCGCTCAGCGCCGCCCAGCTTGGGGCGCTCGCCATCCGCGAGGCGCTCAAGCGCGCCGCGGTCGAGGCGGGCGAGGTGGACGAGGTCATCCTGGGCCAGATTCTCGCCGCCGGGCAGGGCCAGAACCCAGCCCGCCAGGCGGCGGTGGCCGCGGGCGTTCCCTACGAGCGCACCGCCTACGGCGTCAACCAGCTCTGCGGCTCGGGGCTGCGCGCGGTCGCCCTCGCCTCGCAGGCCATCCGGCTGGGCGATTCCCGGATCGTGGTCGCCGGCGGCCAGGAGAGCATGAGCCAGGCTCCCCACTGCGCGCACCTGCGCAACGGCGTCAAGCTCGGCCAGTTCGAGATGATCGACACCATGATCAAGGACGGCCTCTGGGACCACTTCAACGGCTACCACATGGGCAACACGGCGGAGAACGTGGCCCAGCGCTGGCAAATCACCCGCGAGGCGCAGGACGCCTTCGCCGCCCGCTCGCAGCAGCGGGCCGAGGCCGCCCAGAAGGCCGGCCGCTTCAAGGACGAGATCGTCGCCGTGACGGTGAAGCAGCGCAAGGGCGAGGTGGTGGTGGTGGCGGACGAGCACCCCCGCCCGGGGACCACGGTCGAGGTGCTGGCGACCCTCAAGCCGGCCTTCGCCAAGGACGGCACGGTCACCGCCGGCAACGCCTCGGGGATCAACGACGGCGCCGCCGCGACCGTGGTGATGAGCGCGGAGGAGGCCAGGCGCCGGGGGATCGAGCCGATGGCCCGCATCGTCGCCTGGGCGACCGCCGGGGTCGATCCGGCGATCATGGGCACCGGCCCGATTCCGGCGAGCCGGGCCGCCCTCGCCAAGGCCGGCTGGACCGTCGATCAGCTCGACCTGATCGAGGCCAACGAGGCCTTCGCCGCCCAGGCCTGCGCGGTCAACAAGGACATGCGCTGGGATACGGAGAAGGTCAACGTCAACGGCGGCGCGATCGCGCTCGGACACCCGATCGGGGCCTCCGGCGCGCGCATCCTGACCACGCTTCTCTACGAGATGCGGCGCCGCCGGGCGAAGAAGGGCCTGGCCACGCTCTGCATCGGCGGCGGCATGGGGATCGCCATGTGCGTGGCGCGCGACTGAGGGACGGCGCGGCGGAGGGGGAGCGCGGATAACATCTGGGAACGAAGGGAGAGGGCGCCATGACGAGCACGGATTCTGCCGCCCGCAGGGAGGGCCGCGTCGCCCTGGTGACGGGGGGCACCCGCGGCATTGGCCGCGAGATCTGCCTCGCGCTCAAGGGGGCCGGCTACCGGGTGGCGGCGAACTTCCACGCCAACGACGAGGCGGCGGAAACGTTCGCCAGGGAAAGCGGCATCCCGGTCTACAAGTGGGACGTGGCCAGGTTCGACGCCTGCAAGGCCGGCGTCGAGAGGCTGGTCGCCGACCTCGGCCCGGTCGAGATCCTGGTCAACAACGCCGGCATCACCCGCGACGCCACGCTCCACAAGATGGCCCCCGAGCAGTGGCAGGCGGTGATCGACACCAACCTCGGCTCCTGCTTCAACATGTGCCGCTGCGTGATCGAGCCGATGCGCCAGCGGGGCTTCGGGCGGATCGTCAACATCGGCTCGATCAACGGCCAGATGGGCCAGTACGGGCAGGTGAACTACGCCGCCGCGAAGTCGGGCATCCACGGCTTCACCAAGGCGCTGGCGCAGGAGGGCGCGGCCAAGGGGGTGACGGTGAACGCGATCGCCCCCGGCTACGTCGATACCGAGATGGTGCGCGCGGTGCCCAAGGACGTGCTGGAGAAGATCATCGCCCGCATCCCGGTCGGGCGGCTGGGCCACGCCACCGACATCGCCCGGGGGGTGCTGTTCCTCATCGCCGACGACGCCGACTTCATCACCGGCTCGACGCTCTCGATCAACGGCGGCCAGCACATGTACTGAGCGCGGCGGGGCGGGCGTTCGCGCGGTCCCCGTGGCGGGGGCGGGGAGGGATGTCTTGGAGCGAGCGCGCCGCGCCACCCTGATCGGGGGAACGGCGGTGCTGATGTGGTCGGCGCTCGCCCTCCTCACCACCCTCGCCCGCCCCGTTCCCCCCTTCCAGCTCGTCGCCATGGCTTTCGCCGTCGCCTTCCTGCTCGCGCTCGGCAAATGGCTCGCCCGCGGCGAGCCGGTCGTCGCCCGGTTCCGCCTGCCGCCGCCGCTGTGGGGGCTCGGGGTCGGGGGCCTGTTCGGCTTCCATTTCCTCTACTTCGTCGCGCTCCGCTCGGCGCCGCCGGTCGAGGCCAACCTGGTCAACTACCTGTGGCCGCTCCTGATCGTGCTCCTCTCGGCCGCGCTCCCCGGCGAGCGGCTGCGCTGGTGGCACGTCGCCGGGGCGGCGCTCGGGCTCGCCGGCGCGGCCCTCGTGGTGAGCGACGGCGGGCGGGTCGCCTTCAAGGCCGAGTTCGCGCCCGGATACGCTGCCGCGCTCGCCTCGGCCTTCGTCTGGGCCGGCTACTCGGTGCTTTCGCGGCGCTTCGCCCACGTGCCGACCGACGCGGTCGGCGCCTTCTGCCTCGCCACCGCCCTCGTCGCCCTCCTCTGCCACCTCGGCCTCGAGGCGACCGCCTGGCCGGAACGCCCCGTGGGATGGGTCGCCATCCTCGCGCTGGGCCTCGGCCCGGTTGGCGCCGCCTTCTTCGCCTGGGACCACGGGGTCAAGCACGGCGACATCCGCGCGCTGGGCGCCGCCGCCTATGCGGCGCCGCTCCTCTCGACGCTGCTCCTCGTCGTCGTGGTCGGCGAGCCCCTGAGCTGGGCGGTGGGGGCGGCGGCGGTCCTCGTCGTCGTCGGCGCGGCGCTCGCCGGGCGCGAGATGCTCTCCCGCCGCTCCCGCCCCGCCCCCGGCGCCGGCCGTTAGAGCGAAATCCGATCCGGTTGGCGCAACGATGCCCCCCTCACCCTGCCCTCTCCCCCCGCCGGGGGAAGAGGGTTGTGCAGGCTTGGCGAGGCCGAAGGCCGAGCCATAGCCGGAGCTGGGTGAGGGGGAGGTTGATTCGGCCTCATCGGATACCGATCTAGGCCGCTTCCTTCGGCGCGGTGCGCACCAGCGAGGGGCGCCTGGCGAAGGCGTCGTACCAGGCGGCGAGCCTGGGCCGGCCCTTGCGCCAGTCTTCGGCGGCGTAGCGGAAGTCGAGGTAGCCGAGCGCGCAGCCGACGGTGAGGCTGCCGATCGTCGCCGGCCCCTCGAGCGCCTTCGTCCGGGCCTCGAGCGCATCGAGCGAGCGCGTCATCTGCCCGGCCAGCTTGGCCATGTGGGCGTCGCGGTCCTTGTCCTTCCCCCGCTGGCCCTCCTGGCGGCGGAGCACGGCGGCATCGAGGAGCCCCTGGCCGAGGCTGTGCAGCGTGAGCGCCCGCCAGCGCGCCGGCCCGGCCGGCGGGTAGAGCCGCGGCCCCTTGGCGAGCGAATCGAGGTACTCGCAGATCACCGGCGAATCGAACAGCGCCTCGCCGTCGTCGGTGATCAGCGCCGGGATCTTGCTCAACGGGTTGGCCTTCACCAGGTCGGGGGGAAGCTCGTAGGGGCTGGTCGCGAGCTTCTCGATCCGGTCCTCGACCCCGGCCTCGATGGCCACCGCCATCACCTTGCGCACGTAGGGCGACATCGGCGAGTAAAAGAGCTTCATCGGTCCTCTCCTTGATCGGGCCTCGTCGTCCGGCCCCTTGAACCCCGGTGTCAGAAGGCGTCCTTGCGGCGCCGGACCTCGGCGAACACGGCCACCGCGTCCTTGCCGGCGAGGCCGACGGCGGCCCTGAACGCGTCCTCGTCGCAGCGCAGGAAGGGGTTGGTCCGCCGCTCCTCGGCGATGGTCGAGGGCACCGTCGGCCGGCCGGCCGCGCGCAGGCGCTCGACCTCGGCCGCGCGCGTCCGCAAGGCGGAGTTGCCGGGCTCGAGCCGAAGCGCGAAGCGGGCGTTGGTCTCGGTGTACTCGTGGCCGCAGTAGACGCGCCCCTCCTCGGCGAGGGCGCGGAGCCTCTTGAGCGAGGCCCACATCGCCTCCGGCCCGCCCTCGGAGAGCCGGCCGCAGCCCATGACGAAGAGCGTGTCGCCGCAGAAGAGCGCCTTCGCCCCGGCAAACCAGAAGGCGACGTGGCCCAAGGTATGGCCGGGGGTGGCGATCACCTCGGCCGCCGCCCGGCCGAGCGCGAAGGTATCGCCGTCGCCGAGACCCTCGTCGAGGCCGGCGATCCGCACCGCCTCGGCCCTCGGGCCGACGAGCGGGCAGCCGTAGGCCGCCTTGATCTCGGCGCAGCCGGCGGTGTGGTCGTGGTGATGGTGGGTGACGAGGACGTGGCTCGGGCGCCAGCCGCGCCGCTCAAGCGCCGCGCGCACCGGCGCGGCCGCCCCGGGGTCGATCGCCGCTACCGCGCCTGAGGCCGGCTCGCGCACGAGATAGGCGTAGTTGTCCCTGAGCACGGGGACGATCTCGATCTCGAGTTCCGCCATCTCGCCTCCGTCGGTGGCGGTCCGCTTGGCCGCCCCGGGCGAGCCTAGAGCATGTCCCGACCGAGTTGAAGCGGCTGCGCCGTCGCGGCTCGCGCGCCACCCTATGCTACACTCCGCGGCCATGTGGCCGCACGTCGTCGACCTCAGGGACTTCTACGCCTCCAGCCTCGGCCAGGTCGCCCGGCGCATGATCCGGCGCCAGCTCCGTCTCCTCTGGCCGAACGTCGCCGGCGAGCGGGTGCTGGGGCTGGGCTACGCGACGCCCTATCTGCGGGCGTTCCGCGACGAGGCGGAGCGCGTGCTCGCCTTCATGCCCGCCAGCCTCGGGGTCCTGCACTGGCCGCCCGACGAGCCGTGCCTGACCGCGCTCGTGGTCGAGGACGAGCTGCCGCTCCCCGACCTCTCGATCGACCGGGTGCTGATGGTGCACGCGCTCGAGTGCGGCGAGGACGTCCGCTCGCTCATGCGCGAGGCCTGGCGCGTGCTCGCCGACAGCGGCCGGCTCCTGCTCGTGGTTCCCAACCGGCGCGGCCTCTGGGCGCGGTTCGAGCACACCCCCTTCGGCTTCGGCCGCCCCTACTCGCCGGCACAGGTGACGCGCATGCTGCGCGACACCCTGTTCACCCCCGAGCGGAGCGCGACCGCCCTCTACATGCCGCCGCTCCCTTGGCCGATGATGCTCCGCGCCGCCGGCGCCTGGGAGAACATCGGCGGGCGCTGGTTCACGACCCTCGGGGGCGTGATCCTGATCGAGGCCCGCAAGCAGATCTACGCCGGCGCCCGGGCCGAGGAGCGGGTGCGGGCGCGGCGGCGCATCTACGCGCCCTTGCCCCGGCGCCTGCACATGCCCGAGCCGCGGGCGGGGCCCGGCGGCTGAACGGCCTTCCTGGAAACGACCGCTAGGGCCGGCTCAACAGGAACACGCCCTGCTCGCCGCAGAGGTTGGCGAACGCCACCGAGCGGAATCGCCGCACCCGGCCGGCGGGGTTGACCAGCAGCCTGCGCTCGATGCGCACGCCGAGCTCGCGGCAGAGATCGATGAAGTCGTGGATCGTGCAGACATGGATGTTCGGGGTGTCGTACCAGCGGTGGGCGGCGCCGTTGGTCACCGGCACGCGCCCGCGCCAGAGCAGGAAACATCGCAGCCGCCAGTGCCCGTAGTTGGTGAACGAGACGATCACCCGCCGGCCGATCCGCAGCAATTGGCGGAGCGTGGCGCGCGAGTCGCGGGTGGCCTGGAGAGTCTGGCTCAGGATCACGAAGTCGAAGGCGTCGTCGGGATAGATTTTGAGGTCGGCCTCGGCGTCGCCCTGGATGACGGACAGGCCGTGGCCCACCGCCTCGGTCACGGCGGCCTGGCTGAGCTCGATGCCGCGTCCGTCCACCTGCTTGAAATGGACGAGGTAGTCGAGCAGCGTGCCTTCGCCGCAGCCGACGTCGAGGACCCGGCTTCCCGGCGTCACCATGTCGGCGATCGCCTGCAGGTCGACGCGGATCCGGAGGGGGCGATGCGCGTCCGCCGGGAGGGAGGGATCGGCCGGGGGCGAGGCGGCGTCCATCGGCGGGGGTCAGGGGCCCTTGAGGCCGCGGTGCTCGCCGGCGCCGCTCAGGAAGCCGCGCATCACGCGGTGCAGCTCAGGCTCCTCGAGCAGGAACGCGTCGTGACCCTTGTCGGTCTCGATCTCGAGGAAGCTGACGTTGGCGGCGACGGCGTTGAGGGCGTGCACGACCACCCGGCTCTCGGGGGTGGGGAACAGCCAGTCGCTGGTGAAGGAGACGACGAAGAAGCGGACCGGGGTGTGGTCGAACGCCTTGACCAGCGTGCCGCCGAACTCCTCGGCGAGGTCGAAGTAGTCCATCGCCCGGGTGATGTAGAGGTAAGAATTGGGGTCGAAGCGCTCGACGAAGGTGCTGCCCTGGTGGCGGAGATAGCTCTCGACCTCGAAGTCGGCGTCGAAGCCGTAGGTCACGGCGGCGCGGCCCTGGAGCCGGCGGCCGAACTTGCGCTGCAATGCCGCCTCGGAGAGGTAGGTGATGTGCGCCGCCATGCGCGCCACCGCCAGGCCGCGGCGCGGCTTGCGGCCCTGGCGCAGGTAGTCGCCGGCGCACCAGTCGGGATCGGCCATGATCGCCTGCCGGCCGACCTCGTGCAGGGCGATGTTCTGGGCCGAGTGGTTGCCGGCCGCCGCGATCGGGATCGCCGAGAACACCCGCCGCGGGTAGTAGGCGGCCCAGGCGAGCACCTGCATCCCGCCCATCGAGCCGCCGATCACGCAGAAGAGGTCGCCGATGCCGAGGTGGTCGAGGAGCTCGGCCTGGGCGCGGACCATGTCGCCGACCGTGATCACCGGGAAGCTCAGGCCCCACGGCTCGCCGGTCTTGGGGTTGATCTCCTTGGGGCCGGAGGTGCCCATGCAGCCGCCGAGCACGTTGGCGCAGATCAGGAAGTAGCGGTCGCTGTCGAGCGGCTTGCCCGGGCCGACCATGATGTCCCACCAGCCCGGCTTGCCGGTGATCGGATGGGGATCGGCGACGAACTGGTCGCCGGTGAGGGCGTGGCAGATGAGGATGGCGTTGGAGCGATCGGCGTTCAGCCGGCCGTAGGTCTGATAGGCGACCGTGTAGGGGCCGAGCTCGACGCCGCAGTCGAGCCTGAGCGGCCGCTCGCGGCCGAGCACGACCTTGTATCCGGTCGGGCTGTGCTCGCCGGACAGGCCGTAGCGCTCCGGATCGAGGGCCGCGTATCCCGCTTCCATACCCGTTTGTCGCACGTCCCCGCCAACGGCGGAATAGCCGAGGGCATATCCCGACCAAGTCGAAGCGGCAGCCAGCCCCACTTGGTCGGGATATGCTCTAGGGAGCAAGTCCATGTGGTGTCAATGTTTTCTTTGATTTTGTCGGCGTCCGGGACTATCACTATCGCTGCTTTTGCCGGCACTCTTCCTCATTAGCACCGTGATGGCCGAGACCGCCCTCGAGACGCTGCGCCGCGAGATCGACGAGATCGACGATGCGATGCATGACCTCCTCATGCGGAGGACTCGGCTGGTCACCCGGCTCAGCCACTCCAAGGGCGAGGGGTTGGCGCTGCGCCCGGCCCGCGAGGCGCAGGTCCTGCGCCGGCTGCTCAAGCGCCACAGCGGGCCCTTCCCGCGCCCGGTCCTGATGCGCATATGGCGCGAGATCTTCAGCGCCTTCAACCGCCTGCAGGGACCGTTCCGGATCGGGGTGCACATGCCCGAGGCGGCGGCCGGCTACCTCGACCTCGCCCGTGACCAGTACGGCTCCTACTCCGAGGCCCGCGTCTACCGTTCCCACGGCCAGGTGCTGCGGGCGGTGAGCGACGGTGCGGTCACGGTGGGGGTGCTCGCGCTCCCCCGCGAGGGCGACGAGGACCCCTGGTGGCCGTCCCTGATGTCGGCCGACGCCACCACGCCGCGCATCGTCGCCCGGCTGCCGTTCTCCGGCAAACGCGACGACTTCGGCAACAAGCTCGAGGCGCTGGCGGTGGCCGGCGCCGTTCTCGAGACAACCGGCGACGATCGCACCTACATCGCCTTCGCGGCCGGCGACGAGATGAGCCGCACCCGCATGCGCGCCGCCTTCAAGGCGGCGGGGCTCGACCCCACCGCGATCACCGCCCGGCTCCCCGACGCGAAGGCCCGGACCGCCCTCTTCCTGGTCGAGCTCGCCGGCTTCATCGAGCCGAGCGACCGGCGGCTCGAGCGATTCCGCGCCGACGCCGGCCAGTCCGTGGCCGAAATCTTTGTGCTCGGCGGCTACGCGGTGCCGCTGGCCGACGCCGACCTCCGCGACGAGCCCCCGCAGCCCGACGAGAGGCGGGCGGAAAGGAAGCGCAAGTGAGCGCGCCGACGCCGCGGCCCGGCATCCTCGCGATCAGGCCCTATGTCGGCGGCGAGTCCAGGGTCGAAGGGGCCGCGCGCGCGATCAAGCTCTCCTCCAACGAGGGGGCGCTGGGGGCGAGCCCCAAGGCGATGGAGGCCTTCCGGGCGCTGGCCGGCGATCTGCACCGCTACCCCGACGGCGGGGCCGAGGCGCTGCGCCGGGCGATCGGTGCCCGCCACGGGCTCGATCCCCAGCGCATCGTCTGCGGCTCGGGCTCCGACGAGCTGATCGGGCTCCTCTGCCACGCCTACGCGGGGCCGGGCGACGAGGTCGTTTACAGCGCCCACGGCTTCCTGATGTACCCCATCTACGCGCGCTCGGCGGGGGCGGTGCCGGTGGCCGCGCGCGAGCATGCCCTGACCGCCGACGTCGACGCGCTGCTCGAGCGGGTCGGGCCGCAGACGCGGATCGTCTTCCTCGCCAACCCCAACAATCCGACCGGAAGCTACCTGCCCGTCGCCGATCTCGAGCGGCTGCGCGCGGGGCTGCCGGCGGACGTGCTGCTGGTGGTCGACTCGGCCTACGCCGAGTACGTCACCCGCAACGACTACTCGGCCGGCGAGGGCCTGGTCGACGTAGCCGACAACGTGGTGATGACCCGCACCTTCTCGAAGATCTACGGGCTGAGCGCGCTCCGCCTGGGGTGGGCCTATTGCCCGCCGGCCGTCGCCGACGTGCTCAACCGGGTGCGCAGCCCGTTCAACGTCAACGCCGCGGCCCAGGCGGCCGGCGTCGCCGCGCTCGCCGACGTCGCCCACGTCGAGCGGGCGCGGGCGCACAACGAGACCTGGCGGGAATGGACGGCGGCGCGGATTCGCGAGCTCGGCCTCACCGTGCACCCGAGCGTGTGCAACTTCCTGCTGGTCGACTTTGCCGACGCCGCCGACGCCGACGCGTTCCTCAGGTCGCGCGGCATCGTCGTCCGGCGGGTCGGCGCCTACGGGCTGCCCGGCTCGCTCAGGATCACCATCGGCACCGAGGCGGAGATGCGGGCCGTGGCCGACGCCCTCGCCGAGTACGTCCGGCGCTGACACCCTCACCGACACAGAGACATGCCCAGGAAACCCCTCTTTCGTTGCGTCAGCCTGATCGGAATCGGGCTGATCGGGTCGTCGATGGCGCGGGCGATGCGCCGCGACCCCTCGATCGCCGGACGCATCGTCGCCGCCGCGCGCACCGACAAGACCTGCGCGACGGTGCTTCGCCTCGGCATCGCCGACGCGGCGACGACCGACGTCGTCGCCGCGGTCAAGGACGCCGACATGGTGTTCATCTGCACCCCGGTCGGGGCTTGCGCCGAGGTCGCGCGCGCGATCGGGCCGGCGCTCGCCCCGGGGACCATCGTCTCCGACGTCGGCTCGGTGAAGCAGTCGGTGATCCGCGACATCGCCCGCCATCTCCCCGAGGGCGTCGCCTTCGTCCCCGGCCATCCCATCGCCGGAACCGAGCATTCGGGGCCCGAGGCCGGGTTCGCCGAGCTGTTCCAGGGGCGCTGGACGATCCTGACGCCGCTTCCCGGTTCGGATCGGGGGCCCGTCGACAAAGTGGCCGAGTTCTGGCGCCGCTGCGGCAGCCAGGTGGAGGTGATGGACCCCGCCCATCACGACATGATCCTGGCGATCACCTCGCATCTGCCGCACCTGATCTCCTACACCATCGTCGGCACCGCCACCGATCTCGGCGACGACCTCAAGGCGGAGGTGTTCAAGTTCGCCGCCGGCGGCTTCCGCGACTTCACCCGCATCGCCGCCTCCGACCCGGTGATGTGGCGCGACGTCTTCCTCAACAATCGCCAGGCGGTGCTGGAGATGTTGCAGCGGTTCCTCGAGGACCTGTCGCAGCTCCAGCGCTGGATCCGCCGCGGCGAGGGCGACAAGCTCGAGGCCCTATTCACCCGCACGCGGGCGATTCGCCGGGGCGTCATCGAGGCCAAGCAGGCCTGAGGGCACGAGGCCCGGCGGCACCCCCTCCCAGGCGATGTGGGGAACGTCGGCGAAGCGGATGCCGTTGGCGAAGAGGCCGCCCTCCTGGAGCGAGATCGCGAGCGAGAGCGAGGTGCGCCCGCTCGGGGCTCGCCGCGCCAGCGGCCCCAGCACGACCTGGGCCACCGAGGAGATGCGCCGCTGAATCACCCGCGCCTGGGCCAGCTCCTCGAGGGTTTCGAACAGGCCCTCGGCCTGCACCGTGACCGCCCCCATCAGCTCCAGGTTCTTGTCGAGCGCGAGCGTGCCGTTGGAGTCCCAGCTCAATCCCCCCCAGTCGGCGTTGAGCCGCCCGACCTCGAGCACGCCGCCGGCCTCCGCCCAGCGCTGGAGCCCCTCGGCGAGTGCCTTGCCGGAGAGGCGCCCGACCAACTTGGCCTCGGCGTCGAGGGTCTTGATGGCCGGGCCGAGCGGCGCGTAGGCCTGCTGGGGCAGCACCAGGCCCTCGCCGCGGACCTCGACCTCGAGGCTGGGACTGAGCTTCGAGGAGCCACCGCCGGCGAAGCGCGTGAGCTTGAGGTAGGCGGTCCTGGCGGCGAGCGGGCTCCCCGCCCGCGATTCGCGCATCTCCAGCGCCGCCGCCTCGAGCGTCACGCCGTCGGGCCGGCCCGTCCCGTCGAGGGTGACGACGGCCTGAAGCCGCGCCGCCTCGCCGGCGAACGTCCACTGCTCGGACTCCCGGATCAGGGAGAGCTCGTGGCGTCCCGACGCCAGGAGGGCGATCCGGCTGAACGACCAGGGCCGCATCTCGACCGCGGTGCGCGGCCCGGTCCAGGCCCAGGTCAGCTCCTTGCCGGCGCGGCCCATGCGCGGGTCGACCAGGGTGACGCGCACGCGCAGCGGATAGCCGCTCTTGCGGAGCTCGGCGAAGCTGACGAGGTATCCCTCCTTGCGCCGGCTCGTCGCCCACTCCTCGACGCCGTCGCGCAGGCCGTTGGCGATGTACGTCCAGTACATCGAGTATCCGCCCACCAGCACCACCACGAGCAGGATGGGTACGACGAAGAGCTGGAACAGGGCTCGATACATGCGGGCGCCTCCCGGGGCCGGCGTCGGTCGCTGGGGTGATTAAAGAGGTCGCGGGCCGGGCCCGCAAGGGAGGGGAACAAGGGTGAGCGCCGCTCCCGCGGACACCTGGATCTTTGCCTACGGCTCGCTCATGTGGCGGCCGGGCTTCGCCTTCGTCGAGGCGAGGCCGGCGCTGTTGCGCGGCTATCACCGCGCCTTCTGCGTCTACTCGCTCCACTACCGCGGCACGCCCGCGCGCCCGGGGCTGGTGCTCGGCCTCGACCGCGGCGGCGCCTGCCGCGGGATCGCCTTCCGGGTGGCGGCCGGGCGGGCCGCCGAGACGCTCGCCTACGTCGATCGGCGCGAGCAGATCACCACCGTCTACGAGCGCCGGCTCGTTCCCGTGCGCCTCGCCGCGGCGACGGTGCGGGCCTATACCTACGTCGCCGACCGCGGCCATCCCCAGTATGCGGGCAAGCTCTCCGAGGACGAGGTCGCGGCGATCATCGGCGCCAGCGCGGGCGTGGCCGGAACCAACCGCGCCTATCTCGAGAGCACGGTCGCCCATCTCGACGCGATGGGCGTCAGGGAGACGACCCTGCACCGGCTGCTGGCGCGTCTTCGCCGGCCGGGGGCCGAAACCCCGCCTCGCGCTCGAGGCGCCGGCTCGCCGAGTTGAGCGCGTCTTCGAGGCGGCGGGCGAACTCCTTGCGCTCGAGGCCCGGCTCGATCGCCGGCAGGAACTCCAGCGTGATGGTGCCGGGCCACTTGCCGAACCGGCGCCGCGGCCAGAACAGCCCCGAGTTGAGCGCCACCGGGACCAGCGGCACCGGCAGCCGCTGATAGAGCGCGGCCACTCCCGGCTGCGGCGGGCGCCCCTCGCCGGGTGGGGTGCGGGTGCCCTCGGGGAAGATGACGATGCTGCGGCCCTCGGCGAGCGCCGCCTCGGCGCCGCGAAGGAGCGAGCGGAGCGCGGCCGCGCCGGCGCCGCGGTCGACCCCGATCGAGCGGGCCTTGCGGGTGTACCAGCCGTAGAAGGGGATGCGGAACAGCTCGCGCTTCATCACGTAGGCCGGGTCGTCGAAGAGCAGGTAGAAGACCATGGTCTCCCAGGCGGACTGGTGCTTGCAGGCGTAGACCGCCGGCCCCGCCGGCCGGTTCTCGGCCCCGCGCACGCGCCAGTCGAGCCCGACCACGACCCGGAGCAGGGCGAAGGTCAGCCGGATCCAGAAGCGGGTGCCATGGTGCATCCAGCGTCCGGGGAGCGCCAGGAAGGGGAGGTAGAGCACGCCCAGGACCGCCGTCGCCGCGTAGAAGGCGAGGTTGAAGAGGAGGGCGCGGGCGAGGGGCCCGGGCCGGCGGGGCGTTTCCCTCATCGGCCCTCGATCGCGGCTCCGAGCTCGCTCAGCGCCGCGTGGATCACGGCGAACAGGTACTTGTTGTACTCGCCGAGGATCAGGGCGGCGGTCCCCGGCCAGCGCCACCACCCGTCGAGGATCACGTGCTCGGGGATCACCGGGTGGGCGATCACCAGGACCTCGGGCATGGCGGCGCGGAACTCGACCAGGCTCCGCGGCATGTGGTAGTTGGCGGTCACCAGCCGGAGCGAGGCGAAGCCTTGCTCGGCCATCCACTTCGCCGTCTCGGCGGCGTTGCCGCGGGTGCTCTCGGCCGAGTAGCCGATGGCGATGCAGCAGGCCACCGCGTCGGGCGACTGCCGCGAGATGCGGAGGAGCTCGGCCACGTCCACCCCCCTGTAGACGCCCGAGACGAACACCTTCTTCGCCCGCTTCTCGGCCATCAGCGCGAGCCCGACCTTGAGCCGCGCCGCGCCCCCGGTGAGGACCACGATCGCGTCGACCTCGGTCTCCGCCTCGGGCGTGGCGCGGGGGATCGAGTCGACGAACAGCAAGAGCCCCGTCGCCCATGCCGAGGCGAGCAGGCCGAGGCCGGCGCCGAACGCGAGCGCGAGGCGTCGGCGGCCCGGCTTGCCGCGCGGCGCCCCGACGAAGAGGCGCGGCCTCACCGCGCCTCCCGCCGGGGGGCGGCGCCCGCGCCTGCGGGCCGGCGATCGGCGTCCCGGAGGCTCACGTCATCCGTCCCAGGGTGCGCACCACCGTCAGCCAGGCGCTGACGGCGGCGACGGCGCCGGCGACGAGCGGAAGCGCGAGGAGCCCGGCCCACTGCCAGGCCGTGAGCGTCAGCTCGGGCAGCAGCGAGCCGCCGATCCCGCGCGCCATCCAGCTCAGGAAGAGGAGCGTCGCCAGCGCCCCGAAGAGGCCGAGGAAGCCGCCGACGAGGGCGAGGTCGAGGGCCTGGCGGCCGAACTGGCCGGCGATGTAGGAGTCCTCCGCCCCGATCAGGTGGAGGAGCTCGATCGCCTCCCGATGGACCGAGAGCCCCGCGCGGGCGCTGAGGACCACGGCCGCGACCGCCGCCCCCGCGACCAGGCCGACGATCAGGGCCGCCAGCGCCTGGAGCGAACGGGCCAGCGCCACGATCCGCCCCGCCCACAGCTCGTGGGTATCGACCGCGGTTCCCGGCACGGCCTCGGCGAGCTTGGCGGAGAGGGCGGCGAAGTCGATGCGGCTCCGCTCCTCCACCCGGACGTCGATCAGGCCGGGGAGCGGCAGGCCGGCGGACGCGGCCCCGGGCCCGAGCCACGGCTCGAGCAGCTTGGCCAGCCCCTCGGGCGGGACCGCGGTAGCCGCGGCCACCCCGGGGGTCTGGCGCAAAAGGTCGAGCAGGGCCTCGACGCGCCGCCCCGCCTCGGCCGCCTCGGACGCCGCCGGAACCTGCACGGTGACGGTTCCGGTGATCGCCCGGTCCCAGCGATCGGCGGCGCCGTCGAGCGCGATCGCCCCGGCCACGAGCAGGGCGGCGAGATAGACCATGAGCCCGATCAGCCAGGGCAGGAACCGGCTGGTGGTGTCGCGTCGGAGCGGCACGTCGGGGTCGCGGGCGAACATCGCGCCGGGCGCTCCGGCTCAGAGCCTGTTTGGGAACTGGTCATGGCCGCGACGCGGGCCGATCCTGGCCGAGGAGCAAGAGCCGCGAGGACGCCGATCCGGGAGATCGGCGACGAGCGGCGACGCCCTCGATCGGCCAGGATCGCCGCGTCCCCCGGGGCTCCGGCGCAAGTCGCCGCCCGCGGCGTCGACACCCTCGACCGTATCGCCCGATACGCTCCTCGGGCCTCTCCTGGCGGGCGGCGATTTGCGGCACCCAGCGCGGCTCATGAGCAGTTCCCAAACAGGCTCTCAGCCCGGATCGGGGCCGAGCCGGCCATCGGCGACCCGTAGCCGCGGGTACTCGAAGCGCGCCACCAAGCCTTCGTTGTGGGTGGCGACGACGACGGTCACCGCCATCTTGTTCAGTTCCTGAAGGAGGCGCATCAGCCGCATGCCCATGCGGTCGTCGATGTTGCCGGTGGGTTCGTCGGCGAGAAGCAGGCTCGGCTTGGTGATCACCGCCCGGGCGATCGCCACCCGCTGCTTCTCCCCGCCCGAGAGGGTGGAGGGCGGGGCGTGCATCCGCTCGCCCAGCCCCACCCACTTGAGGAGCTCTCCGGCATGGGTGCGGATCTTGTCGCGCGGATAGCCCATCACCCGGAGCGGCAGCCCGACATTGTCGAGCACCGAGAGGTGATCGAGCAGCCGGAAGTCCTGGAACACCACGCCGATGCGGCGGCGCAAGGGGGGGAGCTTGCTGCGCGGCAACGCCGTTACGTCCTGGCCGAGAATCGAGATCAGCCCGCGCGAGGGGCGATGGCCGAGGTACATGAGGCGCAACAGCGACGACTTGCCGGCGCCGCTGTTGCCGACCAGGAAGTGGAACGAGCCGGGGGCCAGGTGGAAGCTCACGTCGTGCAACACTTCCGAGCCGAGCCCGTAGCGCATGCCGACGTTCTCGAATCGCACCACCCGCAGTCTCCGCCACCCTTCCGCGGCCCTCTCCGCGTCGAACCGTGGCATGGCCGGCGGGGCCTTGTCCAGCCCGCTCGGGCCGCCGCCGGCGCCGCCGCCGCCGGCCCCGCGGGGGCGCCGGGGCGCGCCTTGTCTTGCCCCGGGGGCCGGCCTATAAGGGGATGCCGGACCACGCCATTTTCGCCCGGCAGGGCTTGAGCGCCGCATGATCCTGGACTGCCCCGCCTGCGCGACGCGCTACAACGTCGATCCCGCCGCCCTCGGCCCCCAGGGGCGCGAGGTCCGGTGCTTCAACTGCGGCCACTCCTGGCACGCCGGGGGCGAGGAGGCGGAGGAGCGCGAGCGGCCGCTCGCCGGGCTCGAGCCGGACCTCGGCGCCGGCGACGAGGGCGATGCGATCGCCGATATCCAGAAGCGCCTCCGGGGCGCGCTTGCCGAGGCCCCGACGGCGGAGGCGGAGGTGGTCCGGGCGGAGGCCCTGGAGCAGAAGCCGGCACCGGCGGCGGGGGGCGAGCCGGCGCCGGAAGCGGTCGCGCCCATCATCGAGGAGGAGCCGGAGCCGGTTCCGACCGTATTCCAGGCGACCTCGCACTCGGTCGACGCGCAGTCGAGCGGCGGCTTCTTCGGCTGGGTCGCGTTCGCGGTGATCGTGATCGCGGTGATCGGCAGCGGCATGTTCGCGCGCAAGCAGATCGTCGAGTTCTGGCCGCCCGCGGCCAAGCTCTACGCCCTGCTGTCGCTTCCCGTCGGCTCGATCGCCTCGGGGCTCGATGTCCGCAACGTGGCCTCGGAGCGGGTGGCCGGCGACGGCGGCGAGGTGCTGGTGGTGCGGGGCTCGGTGGTCAATGTCTCGCGCGGCCAGCGCGACGTGCCCAACCTCAAGCTGATCCTCTACGACACCGACCAGAAGGTGCTGCAGAGTATGGTCTTCCCGCCCCGTCGGCCGACGATGCTGGCGGCCGAGGAGATGTCGGTCAGGCTCCAGTTCCCCAATCCGAGCCCGCGCGCGACCCGGCTCGAGCTCACCTTCACCCTCGATCCGCCGACGGCCGAGCCGGCCGAGAGCGCCGCCGCGCCCCCGCCCGCCCCCGCCCCGCCGGCGGCGGCGCCTCCGCCGGCGGCAATGCCGGCCCCGGCGCCCGCCGCCGCCTCGCCGCCGGTGCCGGTCGCCGCCCCGGCCCCGCCTCCGCCGGCCCCGCCGAAGGCCGCGGCGCCGAACCCCCAGGCGGCGCGGCCGGCGCCGATGACCGCCGAGCAGAAGGAGGCGAGCCAGGCCGAGACCAAGGAGGCGCTAACCAAGCTCACCGGCATCTGGGGGGCGGACTGCAAGAACCCCGAGGTGATGATCGCCGGCAGCCGGATCGTGACCCTGGTCGACGGCGAGGCCTCGAAGCTGATCAAGCCACGCGAGATCAGCGCCGCCAGCATGACCGGCCGCATCGCCACCGTCCAGTACAAGGACGGCGGCTACATCACCTACCTCGTGCACAAGGACAACCGCATCCAGGCGGTCGAAAGCGGGCGCCCGAACGGCGAGAAGACCTTCCACAACAACCCGCCGCTCACTCGCTGCGGCGATCCCCCGAAGGAAGAGAACGGCGGCAAACGCTGACGGCGGCCCGATCCCGACCCCCGGGCCCTAGAAGCGTTCGAGCAGCCGGTTGTAGTAGTCGAGCTCCTGGCGCGGGCGGTCGGGCTGGCCGGCGCGGCGGCGAAGCTCGTCGAGGATCTCGCGCGCGCGCTTGAGTTCCATCTCGTCGGGTACCCGCACGTCGAAGCCCTCGGCGGCGCCGAGGAAGCCCTCGCGGTCGCGGCCCAACGGGTCGCGGCCGGCTTGGCTTTCCTCCTCGATCTCGCCTTCCGGGGTGCCGCCGACCATGCCGTAGCCGAACTGGTTGGCCAGCTGCTGGCGCAGCGCCTGGCTTCCCTCCTGGAGTTGGCGGAGTGCCTCCTGTTGCGCCTCGGCGGCGCGCCCGTGCTCGCCGGCGCCGATGGCGTCGCCGGCGTCGCGCATGGCGAGTTCGGCCCGGCCCATCTCCTGGGGCACCTCCCCGGAGAGCTCGGCCATGTTCATCATCATCTCGCCGAGGGCCTGGCGCAGCGCCCGCTGGGCGAGCGCGTCGGCCTGCGGCGAGGGCATCGGCCGGCCGGTCCGCGGGTCGTTGCTCGGCGTCCCCTGCGAGCGCCGGAAGCTGCGGTCGAGGAGATCCTGCTGGCGCCGGATCATGTCCGAGAGGCCGCGCATCATGCGCTGGGCCTGGCCCATGCGCTGCTGCTGGCCCTGCGGGAAGCGCCCGACGCGCATGTTCTCAAGCATCCTCTCGAGGCGCTGGAGGAGCTGGCGCGCGGCGTCGAGCTGGCCGGTGCGGGCCAGCTCGCGGATGCGGTCGAGCATGCGTTGGATCTCGCTCGACTCGACGACCCGCATGTTGGGATCGAGCGGTAGCGTCTCCGCCTCGCGCGGGTCGAGCGCCTGCGCCAGCGCCTCGAGATAGCGCTCGAGGGCGCGCTGCAGGCGATCCATGAGGCGCTGGATCTCGGCGTCGTTGGCCCGGCGCTCGAAGGCGCGGTTGAGGGCGTCACGCGCCGCCTTGAGGTCGCGCTCGGCCAGCGACAGCTCGCCGTCCTCGACCCGGAGCGCGGCCAGCCACAGCATCTCCTGCACGGCGGTGACCGCCTCGCGCGACTGGTCGTGCACGAGCCGCGCCCGGGCCGTGCGCAGCGCCAGGTACACCACCACGTCGTGGCGGAAGCGCTGCGGCGCCGAGGCGATGTCGTCGAGGTCGCCGATTACGGGGCCGCGCTCGTCGGGGTTCTGGCTGAGCTTCTTGCGCGCGGCGATGATGGCCCGGGCCACCGGGTGGTTGAACTCGCGCTCGGGCAGCACGAAGGCGACCTCGTCGCTCCTCCCCTCCTGGCCCACGGCGTCGGTCGCCTCGAGGTGGACGATGACGTCGAGCCCGGCCCAGGGATGGGGGGTGAGGTCGTGGTAGCTGGTGGCGCGGGCGGCGGTCGGCTGATCGTCGGCGAGCGGAAGCTCGATCTCCAGGGCCTCCGCCTGCGGGCGCTCGGTCAACCGGACCACGGCCCTGACGCGGGCGAGGCCGTAGTCGTCCTTGGCCTCGAAGGCGAGGCTGACGTGCTTGCGCGCGGTCGCCTGCGGCGGTTCGGCGAAGGCGATCGTCGGCGGCGCGTCGTCGGTGAGCGACAGCGGCCAGGCGCCGAGCTCGCGCCCGTCCTGGAAGATGGCGATCCGCTCGCCCTGGCGGAGATCGGCCGAGAGCTGGTGGCTTCCGCCGCCGGCCGCGGAGAAGGCGGTCTCGGCCGCGTCGAGGCGCAGCGCCGGCCGGCCCTCGCCGCCGGTGACGTGGGCGACGAGCGTGCTGCCGCGGGGCACGACCACGGGCGTGGGCTCGCTCGGCTTGAGGAACACCGGCGCGAGGCGGGTGTAGGCGGGGGGCGTGATCCAGGCGTCGAGGGCGACCGACGCCGCCCCGTTGCCGGCGCCGATGGTCGGGGTCACGGCCCGCAGCATGCGGCTCGGCGCGTCGCGCCCGGCCGCCGCCACCGCGACCACGAGCACGACGAAGAGGAGCGCGCGCACCGCCAGCGGATCGCGCGCCGGCAGCCCCGGGCTCGGCAGCCCCACCCGCAGGCGGGCGAGGCGGCGGAGCAGGCGCCGGCGATGCAACCGCCAAAGGGCCTCGGTGCCGGCGTCGCCCGTCCCGGCGGCCAAACGATCGCGGAGCGTGGCGAGCGGGCGGTGGTCGAGCGCGTTGACGCGCTCGAGGCGCCGCTCGGCCGCGGCCTCGCTCGGCGGCGCAAGGACGGCGCGCGCGCGCCAGAGGACGGCCGCGAAGGCGGCGGCGAAGCCGGCCAGCACGGCGACGTGCAGCCACCCGGGGAGGGCGGGAAGAAGGTCGAAGAGGGCGAGCGCGGCAAAGGCGCCCGCCACTCCGAGCGGCGGCCAGAGCGCCACCCACAGCCGCTCCCACAGGAGCGCGGCGCGGGCGAAGACGATCTTGCGGTCGAGATGCCGCGGGCCCATCCAGGTCTCCACGCCAAGCCCCAGCGTCGCGCGAGTGTCCTCCGCCGGGCCGGCGGCCGTCAAGCAAGGACCGTTCCGTCTACGATTCGACGAGCCAGGGAGGAAGGCGGTCCTCGGCCAGCATCGCCGCCAGGGCGGGGCGCGGGCGGACCACGGCGAAGTCGGCGCCCCTGACCAGGACCTCGGGCACCAGTGGCCGGCTGTTGTAGGCGGAGGCCATCACCGCCCCGTAGGCCCCGGCCGAGCGGATGGCGAGGAGGTCGCCGGCGGCGACCTCGGGAAGGGCGCGGGCGCGGGCGAAGGTGTCGCCGGTCTCGCACACCGGGCCGACCACCTCGGCGGGCGCGAGGCCGGCGCCGGGCGCGGGCTCGCGCACCGGCACGATCTCGTGCCAGGCGTCGTAGAGCGCGGGGCGGATGAGGTCGTTCATGCCGGCATCGACGATCACGAACCGGTGCGAGGCGGTCCGCTTGACGTAGAGCACCCGGGTGAGGAGGACCCCGGCGTTGCCGACCAGCAGCCGGCCGGGCTCGAAGATCAGCTCGCAGCCGAGCCCGCCCACCGTCTCGGCGACGAGGGCGGCGTAGGCCTCGGGCGTCGGCGGCTGTTCGTCGCGGTAGCGGATGCCGAGCCCGCCGCCCAGGTCGAGGCGGCGGATGGCAAGCCCGGCGGCGCGCAGCCGGCGGACGAGACCGGCGATCCGGGCGAACGCCCGGCGGAAGGGGTCGAGGCTGACGAGCTGCGAGCCGATGTGGACGGCGACGCCCTGGACCTCGATCCCGGGAAGCGACGCCGCCCGGACGAGGACCGCCTCGGCGGCCTCGAGCGCGACCCCGAACTTGTTCTCCCGCCGCCCGGTGGTGATCTTGGCGTGGGTCTGGGGATCGACGTCGGGGTTGACGCGCAGCGCGACCGGGGCCCTGCGCCCGCGGCCGCGGGCGAGCGCGGCCAGGGCTTCGAGCTCGGGCTCGGACTCGACGTTGACCTGGAGGATGCCGGCCTCCAGCGCGAGCGCCATCTCGCGCGCGCCCTTGCCGACCCCGGAGAGGACGATCTTCGCCGGCGCGACGCCGGCGGCCAGCGCCCGCCTGAGCTCGCCCTCGGAGACCACGTCGGCGCCCGCGCCGAGGCGCGCGAAGGTGCGGATCACGGCCAGGTTCGAGTTCGCCTTGAGGGCGTAGCAGAGGGTGGCGGGGAGCCCGCCGAGCGCCGCCGCGAGGCGCCGGTAGGACTCCGCCATCGCCGCGCTCGAGTAGCAGTAGAGCGGCGTCTCGACCGACTCGGCGACGCGGGCGAGCGGAACCTCCTCGGCGCAGAGCTCGCCACCGCGGTAGCAAACGGGGCTCATCGCGCGGGATAGGTCCGGGGATAGGTGATCGGCTCGCCCGGCGGCGGCTCGGGCGGGCCCTTCTTGCCGCAGGCCGCGAGTGCGGTCAGGGCCGCGGCGAAGAGCACCACGGCCACCGCCCGCGCCAGGCGCCGCCCCCGCAGGTTCCTCATGCGAATCGCTCCCGCGCCTTGGCCGCGGCGGCGCGGACGTTGGCCGGCGCGGTGCCGCCGAAGCTCGTCCGGCTCTCGACCGAGCGCGCCACCGCCAGCACCGAGTAGACCTCGGCGGTGATGCCGGGCTCGACCGCCTGCATCTCGGCCAGGGCCAGGCTCTCCAGCCCGCAGCCCTTCTCGGCGGCGAGTTTGACCAACCGTCCGGTCGCGTGATGGGCGCGCCGGAACGGAAGCCCGAGCACCCGCACCAGCCAGTCGGCGAGGTCGGTGGCGGTGATGTAGCCGCGCTCGGCGGCGGCGGCCATCGCCGCCTCGTCGGCCTCCATGTCGGCGACCATCCCGGTCATCGCCGCGATCGCGAGCGCGAGCGAGGCGGCGGCGTCGAACGCCGGCTCCTTGTCCTCCTGCAGGTCCTTGGCGTAGGCCAGTGGCAGCCCCTTGAGGACGACGAGGAGCGCCTGCAGCGCGCCGACGATCCGCCCCGCCTTGGCGCGGACCAGCTCGGCGGCGTCGGGGTTGCGCTTCTGGGGCATGATCGAGCTGCCGGTGGCGAAGGCGTCGGAGAGGCGGACGAAGCCGTAGGCCGGGCTCGCCCACAACACGATCTCCTCGCCCAGGCGCGAGAGGTGGACGGCGGCGATCGCCGCCGCGGCCAGGAACTCGAGCACGAAGTCGCGGTCGGCGACCGCGTCCATCGAGTTGGCCGCGGGGCGCTCGAAGCCGAGCTCGCGGGCGGTCTCGTCGCGGTCGATGGCAAAGGAGGTCCCGGCGAGGGCGGCGGCGCCGAGCGGGCACTCGTTGAGCCGTCGGCGGGCATCCTCGAGCCGGCCGCGGTCGCGGCCGAACATCTCGACGTAGGCCAGCAGGTGATGGCCGAAGGTGACCGGCTGGGCGGGCTGGAGGTGGGTGTAGCCCGGCATCACCGTCGCCGCGTGGCGCGCGGCCTTGTCGATGAGGCGGTGCTGCAGGTCCCTGAGCGCCGAGGCGAGCGCGTCGAGCGCCTCGCGCACCCAGAGCCGAAGATCGGTCGCCACCTGGTCGTTGCGCGAGCGGGCGGTGTGCAGCCGCCCGGCCGGCTCGCCGATCAGCTCGGCGAGCCGCGCCTCGACGTTCATGTGGATGTCCTCGAGCTCGGTCTTGAACTGGAACGTGCCGCCCTCGATCTCGTGCTGTATCCTGTCGAGGCCGGCGACAATGGCCTCGGCGTCGGCGCGGCCGATGATGCCCTGGCGCGCGAGCATGCGGGCGTGCGCCTTCGAGCCGGCGATGTCCTGGGCGTAGAGGGCGCGATCGAAACCGATGGAGGCGTTGATGCGCTGCATGACCTCGGCCGGCGCGGCCGCGAAGCGTCCGCCCCAGAGCGGGTTCGCCGCGCCGGTGCCGGCCCCGGCGGGGGCCGGCGCGGCTGGCGCGTCCGGTCGGGGCTTGCGGGGTTTCGCGCTCATGGCATCCAGGGTGCGGTTCGGCGAGGGGCTGCCGGCAACATGACACGACCGGGCCGCAAGGCGCTGCTGGCGGCGGCGGTCGCGCTCTCGGTGCTGGCGCTCACCAGCATATTCGCGATCCGTTCCGGCCGACAAGAGGCACCGCCCTCGCCGCCGATCGCGGGCACGGTGCAGAACTTCGAGGTCGCCGTGCCGCCGCGGGCGATGCCGGAGGTCGGGATGCGCGACGCGGCGGGGGCCGAGGTGGGGCTCGGCCGGTTCCGCGGCAAGGTTGTGCTCCTCAACCTGTGGGCGACGTGGTGCGGCCCCTGCGTGCGCGAGATGCCCTCCCTCGACCGGCTGCAGGCGGCGCTCGCCGGCGAGCGCTTCGAGGTGGTGGCGCTGAGCGAGGATCTCGGCGGCGCCGACGCGGTCCGCCGGTTCTACGAGCGGACCGGCGTCAGGCACCTCGCCATCCATCTCGACCCGCGTGGCGCGCTGGCCCGCGCCGTCGGCGCGCGGGGCCTGCCGACGAGCCTCCTGATCGACCGCGAGGGGCGCGAGATCGGCCGCCTCGAGGGGGCGGCGGACTGGGACTCGCCCGAGGCGGTCGCATTGATCCGCTACTATCTCGGCGCGCCGGCCGGGAGCTGAGCGCGGCTCAGGTTTCCGCGCCCGGCTCCGCCTCGCCTTCGGGCCCGGCCGGCTCGCCCCTGCGGCTGAGGGTGCCCGGGTCCTGGCGCCGCTCCGGCCCGCTGTACTTGGCGTCGTCATGGCGGCGCCGGTCGGGCCCGAAATAGTCCTTGGTCCGGATGTAGGGGCGCGGGCGCGCCACCACCTCGAGGATGCGCCGGAAGAGAGTGCGGACCGAAAACGGCTTGGTCAGGAACTCGTTGATCCCGGAGTCGCGTGCGAACAGCACCCGTTCCCGGCTCGAATGGGCGGAGATCATGATCACCGGAACGAAGCGGTTCGGGCTGTCCTCGTCGGTGCGGATGCGCTTGACCAGGGTGATGCCGTCGACCGGGCGCATCTCCCAGTTGGTGAGGACGAGGTCGAACTGCTCGTTGATGAACCTCCGGAACGCCTCGCCGCCCTCGTGGCAGTCAACCACCATGCGGCAGCCGAGCTCGTAAAGGATTGAGCGGAGGAGCCACGTGATGTGCTCGTTGTCGTCGACAACCAGAACCGAGATCCGATCGAGGCGAATCTTTTCCATGAGGAGCCCGGTGGGGAGCGCCGAGCGCTCGCGTTTGTGGTCGGGTCGGCGGCAGAGGTCCGTGCCGGGGGCCCGTTTTCGCCCCGCCGCCCAACCTCCGCGCGGCGATTGGACCACATCCCGGCGGGGGGTTCAATC
Organism: Pseudomonadota bacterium; assembly: GCA_016202695.1. Classification (GTDB taxonomy): domain Bacteria; phylum Pseudomonadota; class Alphaproteobacteria; order JACQOE01; family JACQOE01; genus JACQOE01. The sequence goes on from JACQOE010000081.1 coordinate 51,706, forward strand.
CTGGGAGGAGGACGACGGTCCGCCCCTCGCTCCTGGGCTGCCGCCGGCTTCGTCCGCGCCGGCCGGTCCGGCCGGGGCCGCGGCCGGCGCCGCCGACGGTGCGCCCGCGGCGCCGAGGGGTTGGCCGGCGGCGTCCACCGCGATCGCCTCGGCGGCGGCTTGGCGGCGCTCGGGGCCCTTGAACGTGACCGATCGGCGGCGGCGGTCGGGGCCGAAGTAGGTGGCGGCCCGCACGAAGGGGCGCGGCCGATCGAGCACCTCCGTCACGTGGCGGGCGAGGTCGCCGGCGGTGAACGGCTTGGCGATGAACTCGTGCACCCCGGCGTCGCGGGCGGCCATCACCCGCCCCTTGTTGGCCTGCGACGACACCATCAGGATCGGCACGTAGGGATTGGAGCTCGTGCCCGGGGCCCGGATCTTCTTGACCAGCTCGATGCCGTCGAAGGCGGCGTGCCCGCAGTGGGTGATGACGAGGTCGATCTTCTGGCGCTGGAAAGTCTCCAGCGCCTCGCTGCAGTCCAGCGCGCTGACCACGGAGCGAAAGCCGAGATCCCGCAGCACCGAGCGGACGAGCACGTGCACCGGCTGGTTCTGGTCGACGACCAGCACCGTCATCTGCCCGGGGTTCACCTTGCGCATGCTCGCTTACGCCCCCCGCGGAACCCCGCTGCGGCCTGGCCCTCCGCCGCCGCGCCCGCGCCGCCCGCTTCGCCACCGGCCCGATTCCATCAGAACCGGGCGGCCCGTTCAAGCCGCCGGGCGGGCCGCGCGCCGCGGGCGGGGCTCAGCGGGTCGGCCGCGGCGGGTCGAGCGAGTAGTCGTAGAAGCCGCGGCCGGTCTTGCGCCCGAGCCAGCCGGCCTCGACGTACTTCACCAGGAGCGGGCAGGGCCGGTACTTCGAGTCGGCGAAGCCGTCGTGGAGGACCTGCATCACCGCTAGGCAGGTGTCGAGGCCGATGAAGTCGGCGAGCGTCAGCGGCCCCATCGGCTGGTTCGTCCCCAGCGTCATCGCCGTGTCGATCGCCTCCACCGAGGCCACGCCCTCGTAGAGGGCGAAGATCGCCTCGTTGATCATCGGCACCAGGACGCGGTTGACGATGAAGGCGGGAAGGTCCTGCGACACGGCCGGCGTTTTGCCCAGCCGGACCGCCAGCTCGTGCACCGCCCGGAAGGTCGCCTCCTCGGTGGCGATGCCGCGGATGAGCTCGACGAGCTGCATCACCGGCACCGGGTTCATGAAGTGCATGCCCATGAAGCGTCCGGGCCGGTCGGTGTGGCTCGCCAGGCGGGTGATCGAGATCGACGAGGTGTTCGAGCAGAGGATCGCGCCCTCGGCGAGGAGCGGGCAGAGGCGCCGGTAGGTTTCGCGCTTGATCGTCTCGTCCTCGGGGACCGCCTCGATCACGAGGTCGCAGGCGCGCAGGGATTCGAGCCGATCGGAGGTGTCGATGCGGGCGAGGGCGGCGGCCCGGTCGGCCTCGCTCAGCCTGCCCTTCTCGACTTGCCGGCCGAGGTTGCGGGCGATGGCGGCAAGCGCCTTCTCCAGCGCCGCCGCGCTCACGTCGCTGAGCCTGACCGCGAGGCCGGCGAGCGCCGCGACGTGAGCGATGCCGCTTCCCATCTGCCCGGCGCCGACGACGCCGATCCGCTCGATCATCGCCCGCTCCGCCGCGCCGGGCCGGCGTCGGCGCCCGTGCTCACCGCGCCTTCTCCAACTCTTCCTTGAGCCGGGGGAGCGCCTCGAAGAGGTCCATCACCAGGCCGTAATCGGCGACCTGGAAGATCGGCGCCTCCTCGTCCTTGTTGATGGCGACGATGACCTTGCTGTCCTTCATTCCGGCGAGATGCTGGATCGCGCCCGAGATGCCGACCGCGATGTAGAGGTCGGGGGCGACGATCTTGCCGGTCTGGCCGACCTGGTAGTCGTTGGGCACGAAGCCGGCGTCGACGGCGGCGCGGCTGGCGCCGATCGCGGCCCCGAGCCGGTCGGCGATCGGCTCCAGGAGCTTGAAGTTGTCGCCGCTCTGCATCCCCCGCCCGCCGGAGATCACGATCCGGGCGCTGGTGAGCTCGGGCCGCTCGCTCTTGCTCAGGTTCTGGCCGGAAAAGGTCGCTAGCGCCGGGTCGGCGGCCGCCGGCACCTCCTCGATCGCGCCGGCGCCGCCCTCGGCCGGGGCCGGGTCGAAGGCCGAGGTCCGCACCGTGATCAGCTTGATCGGGTCGTTGCTCCGCACGGTGGCGAGGGCGTTGCCGGCGTAGATCGGCCGCACGAAGGTGTCGGGCGAGACCACGGCGCTGATGTCCGAGACCTGGGCCAGGTCGAGGAGCGCGGCGGCGCGCGGCAGCACGTTCTTGCCGAAGGTGGTGGCGGGGGCGAGCACATGGCTGAAGGCGGGCGCGCGGGCGGCGATGAGGAGGGCGAGGGGCTCGGCGAGGCCGTTGGCATAGGGCGGCGCGTCGGCGAGCAGCACCTTGCCCACGCCCGCCACCCTGGCCGCTGCCTCGGCCACCGCCCGGCAGCCCGAGCCCGCGACCAGCACCGCGACCTCGCCGCCGATCGCCTTCGCGGCGGTGACCGTGTTCAGGGTCGGGCCCCTGAGGGCGGCGTTGTCGTGCTCGGCGATGACCAGGACGCTCATCAGATCACCTTCGCTTCGTTCTTGAGCTTGTCGACGAGTTCGGCGACGCCCGCCACCTTGCCGCCCGCCTTGCGCTTGGGCGGTTCCTCGACCTTGAGCGTGGCGATGCGCGGCGTGACGTCGACCCCCAGCGCCTCGGGCGTGAGCGTCTCGATCGGCTTCTTCTTCGCCTTCATGATGTTGGGGAGCGAGGCGTAGCGGGGCTCGTTGAGGCGAAGGTCGGCGGTCAGCACCGCCGGCATCTTCAGCACCAGGCTCTCGAGGCCGCCGTCCACCTCGCGCACCACCTCGGCCTTGCCGTCGCCGATCTTGGCCTTGGAGATGAAGGTGCCCTGCGCCCAGCCCAGGAGCGCGGCCAGCATCTGGCCGGTCTGGTTGCAGTCGTCGTCGATCGCCTGCTTGCCGAGGATGACGAGCCCGGGCGACTCGCGCTCGACCAGGGCCTTGAGCAGCTTGGCGACGGCGAGCGGCTGCGTCTCGACCCGGGTCTCGATCAGGATGCCGCGGTCGGCGCCCATGGCCAGGGCGGTGCGGATCGTCTCCTGGCACTGGGCGACTCCGATCGAGACCGCCACGATCTCCGAGGCCGCGCCCTGCTCCTTCAGGCGCACCGCCTCCTCGACCGCGATCTCGTCGAAGGGGTTCATCGACATCTTGACGTTGGCGGTCTCGACTCCGGTGTGGTCGGCCTTGACCCGGACCTTGACGTTGAAGTCGACGACGCGCTTGACGGGGACGAGAATCTTCATGAGCCGCCTGCCGGTTCTTCCAAAACGCTCGGGCGAACCGGGCGCGGGATCAAGGCGCCGGGCCCGCGGGCGAGAAGCCGCCTCAAGCCGTGGGGCAATGGGTCGGGGCGCGAGGGCGCCCCGTTCGCAGGCGCAACATAGGTGCGCGTCCCCGGCCTGTCAATCTTGCCGGGCCGGGGTTGGCGGGTCCGTTTCCGATCGGCTCTCGCAAGCTCCTTCCGCGGCGTGCGGGTGGCCGTTGGACCGCCAGCGCCGCGCCGGCGCCGCTCCCGAATCGAGCACGCCGGCCTCGGCTCCCCACGAGTCCCATCCCGGCCGCGAGGAGCGGGCGAACATTTCCAGATAGGGCCCTTCGCAGAGCGCCTCGATCCGGTCGTAGACCTCGTCCGGTTTGCGGCTGTGCTCGCGGCGGGGCGAGACCACCAGCTTGCGCACCTTGGCGGACCTCCGCTTCGGGTGCCCGCGCGTTGCCAGCAGGCACGGCTCCGGATTGGCGCGCGTCCAGAAGCCGAGGCCGGTGAAGAAGCTGTTCTCGGTGAATACGAGTGTGCCGTTGCCCTTGTGGAGCTTCGCCCAATAGAAGCCGATCGTCTTGTAGGTGAAGCCCCAGGCGCGGACGACGTCGAACGCCTTCTCCAGCAGGGGGTCCGTGGTCCAGAGGAGGAGAAGGCAGTCGTCCGCCGCCCACTCGGCGACCGGCAAGGCCTTGATCTCCTCCAGGCTCATGCAGTCGTAGTACGCCTCCGGGCTCCGCCCCTTGCCCTTGGAAGAGTAGGTGGCGAAGGTCCAGGGCGGGTCCGCGTAGATGACCCGGTAGTGCCTAGGTCGCGGCGAGGAGATCATCGAGCCTCTCTCTGAAGTAGGCGTTTCCCCGCTCGATCGGAGCCGCAATGGACGCCCCGAAGTGTTCATCCAAATCGGCTCGTGTCAGCGCCCACGGGCGGCCGACGGAGCATTGCCCATAGTAGAAGATAATGTGCGCCTCCGCTGTTCTCACGTGCAGGCCCTGCGTTTCCCCATACGAGCGCGGGAGCATTTGCAGGCACCTCAGGTCGCGGAGCATCGATCGCTTCTTGCCCGAATCATGGTAGCCGAACCCGCGCTTGCTCTCATAGGCGCCGAGGAGGTCCGTGCTTTGGTTGTGAACGAGCACGTCGACCTGGATCGTCCGCGTGAAGTTGTCGGCGCCGTAGCGGAGCAAGTTGCCGAAGGCGCTGGCGTCGTTCCCTGCCAGCATATCGGCTTCGGGCGAAACCCGGAAACGCCGATCGGACCACACCTGGAGGTGCGGCGCACTCGTGAGGGCGGCCAGGAGGGGGTGTTCGATGATCGCCCCATGCCGCTTGTAGGCGGAGCTTACGATGGAGGTGATCCGGCTGTACCGCTCGCCGACGACGGGATCGGCAGCGAACCGCTTTCGGGCGAGCCGCTCGATTGTCGCGTCCACCTCCCGGAACACGGGTCCAAGCGGTTCGTCGGCCCGCGCGGTGGTCGGTCCGTCCCCCATAGGCAGAGCCAACCGCCAACGGGCGAACCGGTCAAGCCTCAGCTTGCCAGGAGGAGGAGCAGGAACAGGACCACGGCGAGGGCCTGCAGGGCCACCCGCCAGCGCATCAGGCGGTTCGAGCGGCGGGCATTTCCCCGCCCGGCCCGCATCAGCGTGAGAAGGCCGAAGGCGAGCACGCCGAGGACGGCGGCGAGGGCGACGCCGAGGAGGACGGAGATCAGGCTCGAGAGGGTCATGGCGGGCGACCGCTTCGCTGGTCGGGGTGCGCGGGGCCTCGGCCCCGCGCGACTTTCATGTGGGGAGGCGCGGTCGCACCCGCCAGTGCCGGGGGGCGATGCCGCAGTCTGGACATGACAGGGCGGGACGGCATCGCTATCCTGCACCCTTTGAGGATCGGCGGGAGCGTTCGCATGTCCGAGACCTTGCATACCATCCAGGATCTGCTCACCGGACTGGCCAGGGACATCCGCACCCTCGCCGAGGCGATGGAGTCGCGGGCCAAGGAGTACCGCACGGCGATGGAGGACCTGGCGGCGCACATCCTCGCCCTCGAGGGCATCGTGATCACGCTCCTGCGCGACAAGCCCGAGGCGGTCGAAAGCGCCAAGGCGTGGATCGGCGGCCAGATCAAGGAGCACGCCAGCGGCCCCATTGAGGCGGCCAAGGCCGAGGGCATCGCCGACAAGCTGCTCGAGCACGCCCTTAAGAAGTAGGCCCCTCCCCGGCCGCCCGGCTGAGCGGGCGAACTTGACAGCGATTCCAGCGCGCGCTTAGGTGGATCGAGGGTACCAGCGGGCGGCGGTCGCCCGCGAGGGTGATGGAGTCCACCCGCTTAACCGCCAATCGGGGCTGATGACTCCTACCGAAGCGAGGCTTTGGTAGGATGAGGTCTGACCTTCGGTTCGCGCGAGCCGGCCCCCGAGCGCTACCCTTGGCTTTTGCGACTCCGTCATGCGTCGGGGCGCCGC
>JACQOE010000082.1 GCA_016202695.1 Pseudomonadota bacterium
AACGTCCCTGGTTGGGAGAGCTTGAAAACGTTACCCTCGGTCACGGCGTATCGCTCCTTCGGTGGAGAAGTGGAGGCTCGAACACCCCCACGATACGCCGCCTTACCCCTTCACTCCGTCACCAACTTCCGCACATAGCTCACGGCGAGCTGCCCGGTCCGGGTCACTCCTCGCATCGCGCACCTTGGCATGGATGCGCCGAGCAAGTGTCTTCTGCACCTGCTCATTGAACGTCTCCCGGAACATCGTGATGAGTCTGGAGCCGACATCGTCGGTGTCGTCCATTTGGGCCATGATGGGACCACCCTTTTCCTGGAGTAGTTTACCTCATGGACCTGGCCTGACCCCCAGGCTGGTGATACGGGGTCGGATGATCTGTCAGAGCGTCCTCGGGCTCGGTCGCGGATGCACGTCGGCGTAGCGACAATCATCCGAAACATTTACCATCCGCGAGATCGGCTAAATTGGAGATGGTTCGCCTTAGAGTTCCTTCCGCCTCACTCGCGCCGCGCGTCAGGGGAACAGGGGCTGCTGCTCGAGCGCCGTGGTCTCGGGCAGCGCGAACATGGCGTTCATGTTCTGCACCGCCTGGCCGGAGGCGCCCTTGACCAGGTTGTCGATCGCCGACAGCAGGATGGCGCGGCCGGGGAGCCGGTCGGCGAAGACCCCGATCAGGCAGAAGTTGGACCCGCGCACGTGGCGGGTCGCCGGCGAGGCGCCCTCGGGCACGATCCTGACGAAGGGCTCGTCGCCGTAGCGGGTGCGAAGGGCCTCGCGCAGCGACTGCGCGCTCGCCCCGGGGGCGAGGCGGACGTAGATGCTGGCGAGGATGCCGCGGCTCATCGGCATCAGGTGGGGGGTGAAGTTGACCACCACCGGGCGCCGGGCCGCGCGCGACAGGCCCTGCTCGATCTCCGGGGCATGGCGATGCCTGGCCACGCCGTAGGCGTGGATGCCCTCGCTCACCTCCGAGAACAGCATCTCCTCCTTGGCCGCGCGCCCCGCCCCGGTCATCCCCGACTTGGCGTCGATGACGATGTCCTCGGCCAGGATCTGCCCGGCCTCGATCAGCGGCACCAGCGGCAGTTGGGCGGTGGTGGGATAGCAGCCCGGGTTGGCCACCAGCCGCGCCGGCGCGATCCGCGCCCGCTCGATCTCGGTCAGGCCGTAGACCGCCCCGGCCTGGAGCGCCGGCGCCCGGTGGGCGTGGCCGTACCAGGCGGCGTAGGTCTCGACGTCGGCGAGACGGAAGTCGGCCGAGAGGTCGATCACCCGGAGGGCCGCGGGAAGCCCGGCGACGACCTCCTGGGTGGTGCCGTGGGGAAGGCAGCAGAAGACGAGGTCGAGGGCGCCGAAGTCGACCTCCTCGATCCGGACCAGGTCGGGAAGTCGCACCCCGGCGAGGTGCGGGAAGACGGCGGCGAAGGGCCGGCCGGCGTGGCGCTCGGCGGTCAGCGCCCGGACCTCGGCGTTGGGATGCAACGCGAGCAGGCGCACCAGCTCGCCGCCGGTGTAGCCGCTGGCGCCGAGGATGGCGATCCGGATGCGATTCGACCTCTTGGCCATGGTTGCCTCTTACCGCAAGTGGCGCGCCGCGCGCCAAGGAAAAAGGGCGTCCCCCGGCGGGAGGACGCCCTTGAACCTGGTGCTCGGGCGAAACGAGGGTCCCGGAGGGGTTACCGCTTGGAAAACTGGAAGCTGCGTCGGGCCTTGCGCTTGCCGTACTTCTTGCGCTCGACGACGCGGGCGTCGCGGGTGAGGAAGCCGCCCTTCTTGAGCGTCGGGCGGAGCGCCGGCTCGAACAGGCTCAAGGCCCGGCTGATGCCGTGGCGCACCGCCCCCGCCTGGCCCGAGAGCCCGCCGCCCGTCACCGTGCACATGACGTCGAACTGGCCGGCGCGATTGGCGGCCTGGAGGGGCTGGTTGATCACCATGCGCAGCGTCGGCCGCGCGAAATAGGTCGCGATCTCGCGCCCGTTGACGGTGATCTTGCCCGCCCCGAGCTTGAGCCACACCCGGGCGACCGCGTTCTTGCGCTTGCCGGTGGCGTAGGCGCGACCGAGCGCGTCGATCCTGGGCTCGGGCAGCGGCGCCTCGGCCGGCGCGCCCCCGGGGCCGCCGAGCTGGGCAAGGTCGGTCAGTGTCTTGGTTTCCTCGGCCATGCCGCGTTACGCCCTCTTCCGGTTCTTGGGGTTCATCGCCCCGAAATCCAGCACCTGCGGCTTCTGCGCCGCGTGCGGATGCTCGGCCCCGGCGTAGACATGCAGCCGGCGCATCTGCCGGCGCATCAGCGGCCCGTGGGTGATCATCCGCTCGACCGCCTTGATCACCACCCGCTCGGGATGCGCCCCTTCCAGGATCTTGCCGACGGTGCGTTCCTTGATCCCGCCCGGCCAGCCGGTGTGCCAGTAGAACTTGCGCTGGGCGCGCTTGTCGCCGGTCAGGTGCACCTTCTCGGCGTTGACGACGATGATGTTGTCGCCGCAGTCCATGTGCGGGGTGTAGGTGGGCTTGTGCTTGCCGCGGATGCGCTTGGCGATCTCGCTCGCCAGCCGGCCGAGCACCAGCCCGTCGGCGTCGATCACGTACCACCGGTTGTCGATCTCGGAGGGCTTGGCCGAATAGGTCTTCATGGCGGGCGCGGCGATTCCTGGATCCGGTCGCGAAGGGGCGCTTTCTAGGCCAGAGGCGCGCGGCTGTCAACCGGAAAACGCCAAGCGCGACGGGAGGTTAGGATAGCGGTAATATTTTACCGCGCAGTCACTCGGCGGGGCGGGCGGCGGCTCCCTGCCCGACCGCCCCTCCTCGCCGCCCCGGCAGCATGAGGGCGGCGAGGAGGGCGACCAGGACCAGCCCGGCGAGGCCCATGAACAGCCAGTAGAACCCGCCGGTGAGCCCGTAGAGGAAGGGGACGAGGGCGACCCCCAGCGCGCCGGTGGTGAGCGTGGTCACGAACTTGATGCCGAAGATCATGCTCCGCCAGCGCTGCGGGGTGAGGCGGGCGAGCATGCTGTTCTCGACCGGCTGGGCGCCGACGTTGGCGGCCAGCATCAGCACCGCGACCACGGCCAGCGGCACGCTCTCCAGCACCGCCGCCAGCAGGTAGAGCGGCGGCTGGGCGAGGAACGAGATCAGGTAGACCGCCTTCTGCGGGTAGCGGTCGGCGAGCCGCCCCGTCACCACCTGCCACGACCCCGCGATCAGGAAGAAGACCGTGTAGAGGGCCCCTACCCCGACCACGTCGATGCCGAGGCCGGCGAGGCGCTCGGCGAAGAGCTTGGGCGTGGCCGCCTGCACCGCCTGGAAGGCGATGCCGTTGCAGACGATGCAGACGAACAGGAAGACGAAGGCGCGCACCGCCTCGGCCCGGCCCGGGGGCGGAACGGGCGCCACGTCCTCGTGGGTGTCGACGAGCGCGCCGCGGGCGATGAGGGCCCAGAAGTAGAGCCCGATCCCGATCGCGACCAGCCCGGGGATGAGGAACGCCCACCGCCAGCCGAGCTGGTGGGTGACGACCGCCCCCAGCGACACCGCCAGCGCCGGCCCGAACATGCCGAAGACGCCGTTGACGCCGAGCGCCCGGCCGCGGTTGGGGGCGACGCGCACCAGCCAGGCGATACCGACGGGATGGTAGATCGAGGCGCAGAGGCCGATCAGCGAGAGCCCGATGCCGAGCCACAGGAGGTCCGGCGCCGCGGCGGTGAGGATCGCCGCCGCCCCGATGCCGATGTAGAACACCACCATCATGCCGAGCCCGCTCCAGCGGTCGCCGAGCCAGCCCGAGGGCAGCGCCCCGGCCCCGAACAGCACGATCATCGGCACGCCCAGCGCCGCCACCCGCTCGTAAGCGACCTGGAACTCGGTTTCGAGCACCAGCGCCACCACGAAGAAGAGCGGCATGAAGAGGTGGGAATAGGCGTGGGCGACGTTGCCGAGCCGGATCGCGGTCCGGGCCGCGCGCGGGGTCATGGTCGCTCCGCCGACGCTCATCGCCCCCAAACTCCCTCGCCCGGCCCGGTCGCGGCCGGTGCCCGCCGCTGATAGCGGGAGCGCGGGCCGGTTGTCAAACGGCGGCCCTCCCCTCGCCGCTCGACCGGCGGGCGGGCGGCCCCGTAAAGTAGCCCGGCACGGGACCTGCCGTTAACGAGAGGGGGACATGGCCGCGCGCGTCTTCGCCTCGGCCCTCGTCACCGGGGCCTCGAGCGGGATCGGGGCGGCGCTCGCCCGCGCGCTCCCCGCGACCACCCGGCTCCTCGTCACCGGGCGCGACCGCGACCGGCTCGCGGCGCTGGCGGCCGGGCTCGACGCCGCCGGGCACGAGGTGGAGGCGCTCGCCGCCGACCTCGCCACCGATGCCGGCCGCGCCGCCGTCATCACCCGGGCCGAGGCCCGCGCGATCGACCTCCTGGTCAACAACGCCGGCTTCGGCCGCTTCGGCCCCTACCTCGAGTCCGATCCGCGCGTCGAGCGCGAGATGGTCGAGGTCAACGTCACCGCCGTCGCCGCCCTCACCCGCGCCCTTCTTCCCGGCATGATCGCCCGCGCGCGGGGCGGCGGAACCCGGGCCGGGCTGATCGTGGTGGCGAGCACGGTCGCCTTCGCGCCGGCGCCCTTCTTCGCCACCTACGCCGCCACCAAGGCGTTCGACCTCCACTTCTCCGAGGCCCTGGCGGTGGAACTGGCGGACGAGCCCATCGACGTGCTGGCGCTTTGCCCGGGCGCGACCCGGACCGAGTTCCAGCGCCGCGCCGGCATGGGCGGGGGCGCGCGCCCGCGCGGGCACACGGCCGAGGAGGTCGCGGCCCGGGCGCTGGCCGCGCTGGGGAAGAAGCCGGTGCTCGTGGTGGGGGCGCGGAACCGCCTCGCCGCCTTCGCCGCCCGGCTGCTCCCGCGCGCCGCCATGGCCCGGCTCTCGGGCCGGGTGCTGTGGCGGCGCTACCGCCCGGGCGGCTGACCGGCGCGGCATACCAATTCCGCTTGATCCCTTCCTATTTCGTCATGCGCGGACTTGATCCGCGCATCCATGGATCGCCGGGGCAAGCCCGGCGATGACGAAAGAGCACACGGGTACTGTCGCGAATCGATCAAACGGAATCGGCATCAGTCGATCACCAAGGGCCGGGCGATGCGCCCGTCGAGGCGTAAAGAGTCGAGCCGGCGGAGGAACAGCAGCGCGAACGCCCCCCTCGCGTCCTCCTGGAGTCGGCGCGAGCCGCGATAGAGCATGCCGGCGAGGCGCGGGGCGGGCGAAGGAGGGTCGGACCCGGGCCCGAGCGCCCAGGCGGGGGCGCCGCTGAGGCCGCCCAGGTCCACCTCGCCGGGGGCGAGCGGGCGCCCGTCGGCGCCGCGCATCTCCCCCTCGCGGACCTGGATCTCGACGAAATCGCGCCCGACCGACGTGACGCGGAGCAGGTCGGCCATCCCCTCGAACGCCGGCGCCCCGGCCCGCGCGCCCCGCCGCGCCGCCGGAAACCCGGCGACGATCAGCGGCTCCCCGGCCGCGGGCGGGGGCGGCGGCCACTGGCCGTGCGGCACCTCGCAGGCCCGCATCCCGGCCGCCGCCATCTCCGCCTCGTCGAGCTCGAAGGTGGCGAGGTCGAGCCCGCGCTCGCAGTCGATGAGCCGGAGCTCGAACGGCCGGCCGGCGATCCGGAGCGCGATCCCGGGCCCCCGCCCCGCCCGCTCCTCCAGGAACCGCTGGACCACGTGGTTGGCGGTGACGCCGAAGGCGCGCCCGCCGAGCTTGAGCGCGAAGCAGGTCCCGTTGTGGCGGATGCCGTCGGCCCCGGCCGCGCGGTCCCCCCAGTGGATCGGCGCGACATGGGCCCGCGAGCGGGCGATGAGGCCGGCAAGGCCGGCCTCTCCGTGCCGCTCCCCGAACCCAAGGTCCATCGCCACGCTCCCGCTCGTCGGTCGCGGCGCCATTCTCGCGCAATCCCCGCCCGGCGTCTCCCCCGCGCCCGGACCGGGTACGACTCACATTGAATCGCCTCGCCCTTCGACAGGCCCGATTAGGCCATCTCAGGGCGAGGCGAACCCCGGCTCGGAGGCCGGGGCAGGTTTTCAAGGCCCTCATGGTGAGATGGCCTAATCGGGCCGTCGAACCATGAGGGCAAACTGAGACACTACCCGCGGCCGGCGGGCATGGACAAGGCGCCGGGCGATGGCGCACGATCCGCGAGGGAGGACCGGAGGCAGGACCATGACCGAGGAACCGAGGCACGGCCTCGCGCGCGGCGCAACGTCGTACGGCGACCAGGACTTCGCCCTCTACATGCGCCGCGGCTTCGCCAAGTCGATGGGCTATTCGACCGGGATGCTTAAGAAGCCGGTGGTCGGCATCGTCAACACCTCGTCGGGCTTCAACAACTGCCACCGCCACTTCCCCGAGCTCGCCGAGGCGGTGAAGCGCGGCGTGCTCGCCGCCGGCGGGCTGCCCATCGACTTCCCCACCATCTCGCTCTGCGAGCCCTTCATCGCCCCCTGCACCATGTACTACCGCAACCTGATGGCGATGGAGACCGAGGAGATGATCCGCGCCCAGCCGATGGACGCGGTGGTGATGATGGGCGGCTGCGACAAGTCCGTGCCGGCCCAGATCATGGCCGCGGCCTCGGCCCGTGTCCCGGCGGTGGAGCTGATCGGCGGGCCGATGATGAGCGGCAAGTACGAGGGCGAGCGGCTGACCGCCTGCACCGACTGCCGGCGCTTCTGGGCGAACTTCCGCGCCGGCCGGATCGACCGCGCCAAGATCGACGCGGTCGAGGGCAAGCTCGCCACCACCGCCGGCTCGTGCGGGGTGATGGGCACGGCCAGCACCATGGCCTGCGTCGCCGAGGCGCTGGGGATGACGCTCCCCGGCACGGCGACGATCCCGGCCGTGCACGCCGACCGGCTGCGCGCCGCCGAGGCCACCGGGGCGCTGGCCATGGAGCTGGCGCGCACCCGCCTCACCCCCGAGCGGATCATCACCGCCAGGTCGGTCGAGAACACGCTTAGGGTGCTGATGGCGATCGGCGGTTCGACCAACGCCGTCATCCACCTCGCCGCCATCGCCGGCCGGCTGGGGCTCAAGGTCGACCTGAAGCGCCTCAACGCGCTGAGCGATTCCACCCCCGTGCTGGTCAACCTCAAGCCCACGGGCGAGCACTACATGGAGGATTTCTTCGCCGCCGGCGGCCTGGGGGCGGTGCTGCGCGAGCTCAAGCCCCTCCTCCACCTCGACTGCGTGGACGTGACCGGCCGGACGCTGGAGCAACGGCTCGCCGACGAGCCGGCCTTCGTCGACCGCGCGGTGGTCCGCGCCTTCGCCCAGCCCTTCCAGCCCGAGGGCGGCATCGTCGCCCTCTTCGGCAGCCTCGCGCCGCGGGGTGCGATCCTCAAGCGCTCGGCCGCCGATCCGAGATTGTTCGAGGGCGAGGGCCGGGCCTTCGTCTTCACCTCGCTCGCCGACATGGCGGCGCGGGTCGACCGGCCCGACCTGGAGGTGCGCCCCGACGACATCCTGGTCCTGCAGAACGCCGGCCCGAAGAGCGGCTCCGGCATGCCCGAGGCCGGCTACCTGCCGATCCCGGGGAAGCTCGCCAAGGCCGGGGTCAAGGACATGGTCCGCATCTCCGACGCGCGGATGAGCGGCACCGCCTATGGCACCATCGTCCTGCACGTCACCCCCGAGGCCGCGGTCGGCGGCCCGCTCGCCCTGGTGCAAACCGGCGACCGCATCCGCTTGAGCGTCAAGGAGCGGCGCCTCGACCTCCTGGTCGAGGAGCGCGAGATCGAGCGCCGGCGCGCAAGCCTGAAACCGGCCGCGCCCGGCCCGGCGCGGGGTTACGACCGGCTCTACATGGAGCACGTGCTCCAGGCCGACGAGGGCGTGGACTTCGACTTCCTCCGCTGACGGAGCGACCCCGATGGCCGTCATCAACCGCATCGCCGAGTTCCACGACGACATGACCGCCTGGCGGCGGCACCTGCACGCCCATCCCGAGACCGCCTTCGAGGAGCACCGCACGGCCGACTTCGTGGCGGCGAGGCTGGGCGAGTTCGGCATCGAGGTGCATCGCGGCCTCGCCAGGACCGGCGTCGTCGGCACGCTGAAGGCGGGCTCGGGCCGGGGCCGCGCGATCGCGCTCCGCGCCGACATCGACGCGCTTCCGATCGCCGAGGAGACCGGCCTTCCCTACCGCTCCACCGTCCCCGGCAAGATGCACGCCTGCGGCCACGACGGACACACCGCCATGCTGCTGGGCGCGGCCCGCTACCTCGCCGAGACGCGGGCCTTCGACGGCACCGTCCACTTCCTCTTCCAGCCCGCCGAGGAGAACGAGGGCGGCGCCTGGGTGATGATCGAGGAGGGCCTGTTCGACAGGTTCCCGGTCGAGGCGGTCTACGGCCTGCACAACTGGCCGAGCCTGCCGGCCGGCACCTTCGGGGTGCGGGCGGGGCCGGTCATGGCCGCCTTCGACACCTTCGAGGTGCGCGTCCACGGCAAGGGCGCGCACGGGGCCATGCCGCACCTCGCGGTCGATCCGGTGGTGGTGGCTTCCCAGCTCGTCAACGCCTATCAGACGATCGTCAGCCGCACCCTGGACCCGTGCGACGCGGCGGTGGTGTCGGTGACCCTGATCCAGGGCGGCAGCACCTGGAACGTGATCCCGGATTCGGTCGTCATGCGCGGCACCACCCGCCACTTCCGGCCCGAGGTGCAGGACCGGATCGAGCGCCGGCTGGAGGAGATCACCGCCAACGTCGCCCTCGCCTTCGGCGCCCGCGCCGAGTTCGCCTACTTCCGCAACTACCCGGCGACGGTGAACCCGGAGGCCGAGGCGCGGGCCGCGGCGGCGGCGGCCGGGGACGTGGTCGGCACCGCCAACGTCGCCTGGCAGGAGAAGCCGAGCATGGCGGCCGAGGACTTCGCTTTCCTGCTGCAAAGACGCCCGGGCTGCTACCTCTGGCTCGGCGCCGGCAAGGGCGCGGATGCGGTCAACGTCCACAACCCGCGCTACGACTTCAACGACGACATCCTCGCCGTCGGCGCCTCCTACTGGGCGCGCCTGGTGGAGCGGGAACTGGCCAAGGGCGGGGGATAGTGCCGCCGCCTCTCCTGCGGACGAGACCTGCCATCCGCGTCACGGCTCCGCGTCTCGTCACCCCGGGCAAGCCGCGCTTGCGGCGCGGCGCGACCCGGGGTCCAACCCAGGGAACAAGCTGGACCCCGGCTCTCGCTTCGCTCGGCCGGGGTGACGATCGAGCGAAACATCGGCCTCACGCGGTGGCACCGGAACGCTAGCCCAGCCCGAAGCTTTTCTGCACGCCGTCGATGACGAACTGGACGGCGAGCGCGGCGAGCACGATGCCGAACAGCCGGCTGACCACGTTCGAGCCGGTCTCGCCGAGGAGGTGGGAGAGCCGCGCCGCGGCGAGGAGAGCCACCAGGCTCGCCGCCATCACCACCAGGAGCACGAGCACCACCGCCGCCTGGGCCACCGCGTCGCCCTCGGCCTGGCCCATCAGGAGCACGGTGGTGGTGATCGCCCCCGGACCGGCGAGCAACGGGATCGCCAGCGGGAAGACCGAGATGTCGGGCTTGCGGATCGCCTCGGCGTCCTCGGCCGCGGTCACCGAGCGGAGCCCGGTCTGGCGCGCGAACACCATGTCGGCGGCGAGCAGGAACAGAAGGATCCCGCCGGCGATGCGGAAGGCCGGAAGCGAGATGCCGAGCGCGGCCAGCACCTCCTTGCCGGCGAAGGCCACCACCACCAGCACCGCGGTCGCGATCAGGCTGCCGCGCACGGCCATGCTCCGGCGCTCGGCCGCGGTGTTGTCGAGGGTCATCGAGGCGAACAGCCCGGCCGTGCCCACCGGGTCGATGACCACGAACAGGATGACGAAATCGTAGATCGCCGCCTGCAGCATCCGGCCCCCCGGCCGCTGTTAATGTTTCTTCCTAACTGTACTCTATAAGTTGTTTATTTGATTGTATTTTACAGTTCACCCCGGTTCCCCGGCCCGAGGTCACTATACCGGACAACGAGCAGAAGCACGACAGGAAGCCCCCCCCTTGCATCCCCTCCGCCCGGCCCCTCTTTGCCGCCGCCCGCGCGGGGGGCTGTCAAGGCGAGGCGCGCCCCGGATCAGGCGCTGGATCATCGCTTGTGTAAGCCGGCCGGCATCCCCTTGACCGTCACCCTGGCCGAGCGAAGCGAGAGCCGGGGTCTATCGCGCCACCGGAGAGATGGACCCCGGGTCGCGCGGCTTCGCCGCTTGCCCGGGGTGACGATGACCGAGACGGTGGGACTCATCTGTTTGGTTCGATCCACTAGCGAACCGGGGACCGGACCATGTTCAAGCTCAAGCGCCGGCCTACCCTGCCCGGCACCATCCTCAGCGAGGACTATCTCAAGCCGCGGCGCATCCTCGTCGCGCGCCTGGCCGAGGCGGTGGGCTGCTCGCGCAAGCACATGAGCGACATCGTCAACGGCAAGGTGCGCCTGGAGGCGCCGGTCGCGGCGCGGCTGGCGAAGGTGCTGGGCACGTCGGCCCAGTTCTGGATCAACCTCCAGGCGAACGTGGACGGATTCGACGCCGAGCGCGCGGCCCGCGCCTGGAAGCCGGCCGCGACCTTCCCCGCCGCCCCGGCGGAGTAGCGCGAATCCCGGCGGGATGGGCCACGGCTAGGCAGGCACCGCATGAGCGGCGCATGTAGAACCTGCGCCAGGGGTGGCACGAAATCCCATATCGGCGTGTGTTCGTAGCGTCCCTTTTGAAAACCTAGTACAAATCGTGGGCACTGATTCGGAGAGTAGACCGCTCTCGACCGTGCTAATCGACGATCATGAAGATAAGACTCGATCTGATTTTTCAAGGTGTGTCAGCTACTGCAGCATTGACCATTGCGAGTTTGGCAGTGTGGGGGGCATTTTTTACCGACATCCCCGAGGCGCTAATACGCCAGTTGCGGACCGACGTGTCGGATGCGAAGGAGGAGGTAGTCGATCTGAGGCGGGAGAGGCGTCTTCTCGAGGAACAGGTGGCAAAAACGCGGGATCGCCTCGAATATCTCCGAACAGAAGCCAGCAATGCTGCAAAGGCACGCGCTGAATTGGAAAAACGCCTCAACGACATTCATGAAAAATTAGCATCCGCTCAGCGCGACTTTGCGACGATCAAGGAGGAGCGACGCGCGTATCTTGATCAGGTCACGCGTATCGTCGTTGATGGTTTCATTGCCGAGGTCGAGAGGCAACTTTCCGCCTTAGTCGCGAATGCAAACATGGCGCGACAACTTCCAGACTTTCGCGTGTGGGTTGCGGAAAAGACGAAGTACGAAAATCTCCTTTCGGACGCTAAGAAAAAAAGAGACTTTAGAGGCGCTTATGAATTAATAGATCGTAGACTTGAATCAATACCTGAAGCATGGAAATCTTCTTTAACGTTGTATCACTTAACGCGTTTGGAAAAAGACGCCGACAGCGATCTTAAATATTTAAAAAATTATGAGAACAGATTGACGATTCGAGCAGGTTCACAAGCTTTGACAGGCAATGATGTCATCGACAGAAGGCTCCGGGAAGCCCGCCTCGACCTATTGCTTTCCGAAGACCGAAAGCAGTTGATGAACCGTTACCAAAATTTTGTCGCGAGGGATCGAGAGGTGCTCTCCCGCCCAGTTGTTGTCCTGCTTCCCGAAGGATGGTCGGATGCCGCCGCAGTTCAAAATGCCTCGCGTGTGTTGCAAGACATCGAGACTATGCGAACGCGGCTGCCGGAGCTTCGTTCCGTTCTCCTGTTAACAGCAGGCGAACGTTGATTTGTCAGTAAGTCTGCGGTCCCCCGGCTTGCACGACGACCGGCATCTGGCCTAGGGTCCGCCGGCCCGCCAACCGCACCGCGCTGCCGATCCGCGATGGCCGTTTCCCCCACCCCCTCGCCCGCCGACCGGGCGGGAGTGACGACCGCGGCGCTGGTGCTGGCGCTCTGCTTCGCCCTCGCCCTGGTGGCGCGGGGCACGGTCGAGAGCTTCACCACCTTCCTCATCCCGCTCGGCGAGGAGTTCGGCTGGAGCCGGACCGCGCTCAACAGCGTCTACGCGGTCTACGCGCTCACCGCCGCGGCGGCCGCGCCCATGGTCGGCTGGATCCTCGATCGCTGGGGGCCGAAGCGGCTCTACCTCCTCGGCATCGTCCTGATGGCGGCGGGGCTGACCGGCGCCGCCTCGGCGAGCGCGCTCTGGCAGTTCGCGCTCTGCCTCGGGGTGCTGGTCGGCTTCGCCTACATCGCCCTCTCGCCCCTGCCCCACGCGGTGGTGGTGAGCCGCTGGTTCCCGCACCGGCTGAGCTCGGCGATGGGGGTGGTGCAGGCCTCCAACGGCCTCGGCATCTTCC
This sequence comes from Pseudomonadota bacterium, assembly GCA_016202695.1. GTDB lineage: Bacteria > Pseudomonadota > Alphaproteobacteria > JACQOE01 > JACQOE01 > JACQOE01. The sequence goes on from JACQOE010000082.1 coordinate 12,384, forward strand.
TCATCGTCCCCTTGGCCCAGCTCCTGATCGCCGGCGCGGGCTGGCGCTGGGCCTACGCCGGCCTCGCGCTCCTGGTCGCCTGCCTCCTCGTACCGGTGAGCTTCGCGAAGCGGGCGACGCTCGAGCGCGGGCGCGCGCCCGCTTCCGCCCCCGCGCGCGACGAGGCCGCGGCCGCCCCGCCCGCCTCGGGCGCGTCCGACTCCCCGGCCTGGACGCTCCGGCGCGCGCTCGGCAACGTCTCCTTCTGGTGCCTGTTCGCGATGTTCTTCTTCACCTCGGTCGGCAACTTCTCGGTGGTGCCGCAGATGGTGCCGCTCCTGGTCTCGACCGGCGTCCCGGCCCTCAAGGCGGCGAGCGTGTTCGGCGTGCTCGGCACCTGCGCCATGGTCGGGCTCCTGGGCTACGGCTGGCTCTCCGACCGGATCGGCATCTTCCCCGCCGCCACCCTGAGCTACCTCGGCTCGGTCGGCGGGTTCCTCACCCTGATGGCGCTGATCGCGGCCCCCGGCGAGGCCCTCCTCTGGACCTTCGTCGTCCTGTTCGGGCCGAGCATGGGCTCGCGCTTCCCCATGGTCTCGGCCTACGCCGCCCGGCTCTTCCGCGGGCCCAATCTCGGGCGCATCTTCGGCGCCATCTGCGTCAGCCAGGGGATCGGCACCGCCATCGGCTCCTTCGCCGGCGGGCTGATGCACGACTACGCCGGCGGCTACCGCTGGGTCACCGCCTTCGCGCTCGTCAACATGCTGTTCGCCTACGCCCCGTTCGTCATCGTCCGCGTCCGGGGCCTGCACTAGGCCAGCAACGCAAGCGACCACAGGGGCACGGCCCGGTCCGCTCCGGGTCCGTCACACCCGCGCAAGCGGGGGTCCAAAGGAATCACCGGCCGCGCCGTCCTGGATGCCCGCTTTCGCGGGCATGACGAAACGAGCACGGCCCCGCCCCTTCCGAGCGAATCGATGCGCCCGGACTCGCCCGCGCTCAGGTCCCGACCTTGAGCGGGCTCGCGAGCGCACGGAGCGCGGCGATCACGCTCAGGGGCGTGAGCTTGCCGGTGGCCGGGTTCTCCTCGGTCGGCACGCCCTCGATGGTCATGGTGAAGCGGGTGGTGTCGGAATCGACCTTGATGGTGTGGGTGTTGCGGTCGACGGTGGGGTCGGCCCATACCTGGACCTGGGTGCGGTCGGGGCCGATGCCGGCCAGGCTCAGCGCCGCGGCGACGTTGACGTTTGCCGGGAAGCCCTTGGCGGCGGCGCGGGCGGTACCCTCGAACACCTTGAGCGGCTCTTTGAGTTTGTCGATCTCGATCCGGTTCTCGACCAGGTGCGGCGCCCCCTTCAACCCCTTGGGCGGCTTGCGGGTGACGATGGTGACCGAGCGAACGGTGCCCTCGGCGGCGGCGCGCACGGCGTCGAGCCCGAGGAGCGCGCCGGTGGGGACGATGATCCGCGCCCCGCTCCGCTCGGCCTCGGCAACGAGGTCCATCCGCGGCAGGAGCTGGCCCACGCTCAAGGGCATAAAGATGCGCCCGGCCCGCACCGCCGCGTAGGCCACCTCCTCGAACGCCTTGGCCGGGGCGCACTCGACCACCACCTCGGCCAGCCCGGCGAGCTCGGAAAGCCCGACCACCGGAACCGGGGTGCGGAAGCCGGCCATGTTGCGGGCCGCCTTGTCGCGGTCGCGGGCCGAGACCGCGACCAGCCTGAGGCCCGGTATCCCCGCATCGAGCGCCTTCGCCACCCGGAGCCCGATGGCCCCGAGGCCGCCGATCCCGACCGTGAACGTGCGTTGTTCCGCCATCTCTCCCTCCCGCGCGCGGGTTATTTGCCTTTCCTTCCTTCTAGCGTACCTCCGGCGCCGGCGAAAACCGGATTCCGCGGATGCGCCCGCGCGCGGGGCTTGCCCCCTTCACTCGGCCCGGGGCTTGCGCCGGGCCGGCGGGGCTGGTTTGCTGGCGGCCGCGGCGGCGCGGGAGCGGGAGACTCGAGTGAGCGAGGGCGACGGAAAGCAAGGGTCGGAAGCCCCGGACGAGGCCGCACACGCCTTCGGCGAGGCGGTCTCCTTCCACCGCCGCGGCCGGCTCGAGGAGGCGCGGCGGGCCTATCTCCGCGCCCTTTCCACGCAACCCGATTTCCCCGACGCGCTCACCAACTACGGCTCGCTCCTGCGCTCGCTAGGGCGGCACCAGGCGGCGATCGCGCTCCATCGCCGGGCGCTCGCGCTCCGGCCCGAGAGCGCGCCCGCGCTCTGCAACCTCGGCAACGCGCTTCGCGACCTCGGCCGGCTGGAGGAGGCGTTCGACTGCCTCCGCCAAGCCTTCGCGCTCGACCCCGAGTCGGCGAACAACGCCTTCAACCTCGGCCTCGCGCTCCGCGATCTCGGCCACCTGGACGAGGCCGTCGCCTGCTTCGACAAGGTGATCGCGCGCGAGCCCGGGCACGTGAGCGCGCACTGGGACCGGGCCTTCACGCTCCTGATGGCCGGGCGGCTCAAGGAGGGATTCGAGGGCTACGAGTGGCGCTGGCGGCTTCCCGGCGTGAGCCGGCCGGCGCTCCCCGGCGCCGAGTGGGACGGCGCGGCGCGGCCGGGGACCACGCTCCTTCTCTATCCCGAGCAGGGTTTCGGCGACTCGATCCAGTTCGCCCGCTACGCGCCCCTCCTCGCCCGGCGCGGGATGCGGGTGGCGCTGATGTGCCAGCCCCCGCTGGTGCGCCTGTTCGGCGCGATCGAGGGGGTCGCGCGGGTGGTCTCGACCGAGGAGCCGCCGCCCGAGGCCGACGCGCACGCGGCGCTGATGAGCCTGCCGCGGCTCCTCGGCACCGCGCCCGCCGGCATCCCGGCCGAGGTGCCCTACCTCGCCCCCCCGGGGCCGCGGAAACTGGTGCTGCCCGGCCCGCCCGGGGCGCTCAAGGTGGGGATCGTCTGGGCCGGGAAGCCCACCCACCGGAACGACCGCAACCGCTCGGCGACGCTGGCCGACCTCCTGCCCCTGATCGAGGTGCCGGGCACCGTGTTCTTCAGCCTGCAAAAGGGCCCGCGCGCGGCCGAGCTCGCCGCCGCCGGGCTCGACGATCTGGTCCGCGACCTCGATCCGCACCTCGCCGACTTCGCCGACACCGCCGACGCGATCGCCCAGCTCGACGTGGTGGTGTGCGTCGATACCGCCGTCGCCCACCTCGCCGGCGCGCTCGCCCAGCCGGCCCTGGTGCTGGTGCCGGCGGTCGGCGACTGGCGCTGGATGCTCCGGCGCGAGGACAGCCCGTGGTACCCGACGCTGCGGCTTCTCCGCCAGAAGGAGCCGCGCGACTGGAGCGCGCCGGTGGCGCGCGCCGCCAAGGCGCTCGCCGAGATGGCGGCGGCGCGCCGCGCGGCCGCGGCCTCATGATGGCCGAGGAGGAGTCCATGGCCGACGCGAATCGCCCGATCGACCCGGGAGCGACGATCGGGCACGTCCACCTCAAGGTGGCGGACCTGGAGCGCGCCCTCGCCTTCTACTGCGGGGTGCTCGGCTTCGAGCTCACCCAGCGCTACGGGCGGGACGCGGCCTTCGTCTCGGCCGGCGGCTATCATCACCACATCGGGCTCAACACCTGGGAGAGCCGCGGCGGCGGGCCGGCGCCCCCCGGCACCACCGGGCTCTACCACGTCGCCATCCTCTACCCCACCCGCGCCGCGCTGGCGGATGCGCTCCGCCGCCTCATCGCCGCCAACGTGCCCCTGGAGGGCGCCAGCGACCACGGGGTGAGCGAGGCGCTCTACCTGCGCGACCCCGACGGCAACGGCCTGGAGCTCTATCGCGACCGCCCGCGGGAGATGTGGCCCCGCACCGCCGACGGCCGCCTGAACATGGTCACGCGCGCGCTCGACCTCGACGGCCTGCTCGGCGAGGGCGCGCCGGAGCGGGCCTGAGCGGCGGCCTACCCGCGCCCGCCTCCGGGTCAGAGCGCGGCGACGAGGCGGTCCACCTCCTCCTCGGTGTTGAAGAAGTGGGGCGAGACGCGGATCGCGCCGGCGCCGCGCACGTTGGCGAGGATGCGCTTCTCGCGCAGGCGCTTCACCACCTGGTCGGGGTCGCCCGCGACCGCGATGGTGGTGATCCCGGCCCGCTCCTCCCACGCCCTGGGGGTAATGACGCGCAATCCCCGCGCCTCGGCCCGCTCGACCAGGCGCTCGGCCAGCGCCCGCACCCGCGCCTCGACATGGCGAAGCCCGATCCCGCGCAGGAACCCGGCGGTGCGGGCGAGCGCCCACAGGCCGAGGTAGTTGAAGTTGCCGCCCTCGTAGCGGCGCGCGTCCTCCCACGGCCGCAAGGGAGCCTCCTTCCCCTGCCCGGCGACGAACCCGTGCTGGCCGCCGTGGCTCGGACGGATGCGGGCCTGCACCTCGGGGCGCAGGTAGAGGATGCCGACCCCGGGCATGGAGAGGAGCCCCTTGTGCGAGCCGCCGGCGATCACGTCCGCACCCGAGCCGGCGAAGGAGAGGTCGAGCACGCCCACCGCCTGGATGGCGTCGATCACCGAGACGATGCCGCGCTCGCGGCAGGCGCGCGTGAGCGCCGGCACGTCGATCCGGGCGCCCGAGACGTAGCTCACCCACGAGGCGGCGACGGCGCGGGTCTTGGCGTCCATGCGGGCGATGAACGCCTCCACCGGGAAGTGGACCCCGTCGACGGGGCGCACCCAGCGGACCTCGACCCCGTCGGCCTCGAGGAGGCGGAAGCCGAACACGCTCGACCAGTACTCGTCCTCGGGGATCAGCACGTTGTCGCCCGGCTGGAGGCGGAGCCCGCGGGCCACCGTGTTGATGCCCTCGGAGGTGTTCTTGAGGAAGGCGATGCAGGAGGCCGGCGCGTCCACCAGCCGGGCCACGGCCTCGCGCGCCTCGGCCACCTTGGCCTGGGAGTGGGCGTTGATCCCCGCCTCCTCGCGGGTGTCGCGGAGGTAGTCGGCGATCGCGGCGTCGACGCAGCGGGGCAGCGGCGCCTTGTTGGCGAGCTCGAAATAGGTCCAGCGCTCGAGCGCCGGGAACTCGCGGCGAAGCGCCGCCCAGTCGGGCGGCGGGGCGTTGTCGCCGGCGCCGGGCGCCGGCCGTCTGGCCTTGGCCATGTCCGTCCTCTTCGGCTTCTCGGTCGGTGAACTCGGGGGCGACGCCGACGGGAGGCCAGAAGCCCTCCCGTGCGCGCCGGCACCCCTAGCACCCGCATCCGGGCCTGTCAAACCGCGGGGGACGCGGCCGTGCGCCGGCCGCCGGTCAGGGCGCGACCAGGTCGTCGAGCCCGACGCCGAGCGCCGCGGCAAGGGCCTTGAGCGCCCGCGCCCCAGGGGCCTTCCGCCCGGTCTCGATCTCGGAGAGGTAGGCGGGCGACAGGCCGGCCTTGCGCGCGAGTGCGCGCGCCGACAGCCCCCGGTGCTCGCGCCAAAGGCGGACCGGGGAGTCGCCCGCGAGCGCCCGCTCGACGAGCGCGGCCGGGAGATAGTCCTCCGGCCGATAGCGGGCCCGCACCGCGCGCGAGGCGGCGAGGTCGGAGGCGTCCTCGGCCGCGCGCACCAGGGCATCATAGGCGTCGCGCCGCATGACCACGAGATCCGCCGCGCCCGCCTCGGAAACCGGATCGAGGCCCTCGGCGATCTCGGCCAGCCGGCGCTCGGGCGCGCGGGCCTTTGTGCGCGAGCGATAGAAGGCGACGTGCCGGGTCACATGGGTCATCGGTATACCTCTCTCCGATGGCGGATGCGGTCGATCTCGACCGACTCGCCCTCGCGGTTGACGACATACACGGCGCGCCAGTCGCCCACGCGCAAGCGAAACGTGTCTTTCGCTCCCTGGAGCCGCTCCACGCTCGGCTGTCGTCCGAAGGGATCGGCGGCCAGGGCCTTGAGCCGTTCCAGCATCCGCCGCCGGATGCCCTCCGGCATCGAGCGGAGGTCCTTCACGGCTGCGGGCGAGAAAGTAAGCCGCATGCAACATGTTCGCAAGAGGCGAACTCGTCGTCAACCGAAAGATTTGCAAGATGCGCCGGACTATTTGTCTTTCCAATTGGTTCGACGGACGAGGAGGTGATGGTTTTCCCGGCCATCAAGTTGACGACGAAGTCCTTGACCAACCTGGACCGTACGAGCACGATGCACCCGCATGCCAGCATACCGTCTATCCCTGACGCATCGACCGGAGACCAAGACGGTCACCGACATCGTGAACCTGTACGAAGACGGCCTCCTGAATTTAGAACCGGGGTTTCAGCGTCAATCCGTGTGGTCGGAGCGTGATCGTGCCAAGCTAATTGACAGCATCCTCCGGAATTACCCGCTCCCGGCAGTATTCTTCTACCGCCGCGAGGATTCCGGCCACATCTTCTACGACGTTATCGACGGCAAGCAGAGAATTGAATCGATCTTGATGTTCATCGGCGAAATGCGCGGCAGGTTCGGTCTCAAAACACAGCTTCCCACCGAAGACGGTACTCTGTGGATCGATTGGAAGCACCTTAAGCGTCGTCGGCTTCAGCATCTCATCACCGGGTACCGCATTCCGGTAATCGAAGTAGACGGCGACATGGGCGACATCATCGATGTGTTTGTCCGGATCAATTCGACCGGGAAGGCTCTCACAGCGCAAGAGCGGCGCCACGCGCAGTACTACCAAAGTCGCTTTTTAAAGGAGGCGGACCGACTCGCACGGCGCTATGAAAACTACTTGCGTTCGAACGGCGTGCTGGGAGCCGGACAAATTACTCGCATGAAACACGTTGAATTCATGTGCGAGTTGATGTTGTCCATGCATCAAGGCGACGTTATCAATCGCAAAGCAGCACTCGATCGGGTGATGTCGGCAAAGGGCTTCACCGATGCGCAGACGCGAAGCGCTTCGCGTAAGACTGTCGCGGCTCTCAATCGTGTCAAGCGGATGTTCCCCCGCATCAAGCACACGCGCTTCCGGCGGTTGACCGACTTCTACTCATTGGTCGTCCTGATATCGAAATTCGAAGGCGAAGGATCGATCCTGAGCGACAGGCGGCGCATCAAGTTGGCGTGGGACCTCTTGAGTTTGTTCGGGGCAATGGTGGACGAAGTTCGCGAGAACCAACGAAGGGCTATGGGCATTAAGCCACATCAAGAAATCGCGCGAGATTACTTGTTGACTGTGTCGCAGATGAGCGACGATGTGAATCAGCGCCGAAAACGGGAGGCGATCCTCCGGAGCCTCGTCGGAACCCTGTTCGCCACAAAGGACGCGCAGCGAGGGTTTACACCCGAGCAACGTCGCATTCTTTGGAACACTGCGTCGCAAAGGAAGTGTCGTTCGTGCGACCGGAGTCTGTCATGGGCAGACTTCACGATCGATCATATCGACCCGCATAGCAAGGGCGGACGCAGCAGGCTGGAGAACGCCGCGTTGATGTGTCGGTCGTGCAATTCAGCGAAAGGTAATCGTCGCGGCAGGTATCGGACAGCGGCGTAAACGGGCGCCCTGCCCACGTCGCGTCACGAACTCAGGCATCTGGTGTCGTCGAAGCGATTTCGCCGAGGACATGCCCATACCGCGCGCCATTGGGCCGGAGGATACCGGCGATATTAACCAAAACCAAGAAAGTCCAATCTGCGGGCGCGCCCGCCGGATGTCGATCGCCGCCTCCCCGCAGGCGCACGGTAAGTGGCGGGGCTTTATCCTTGGACTCCGGCTAGTCACTCCGAGTCGAAAATGCGTTACCTCTGGATGCGGCTGGTCTTAACCAAGGCTTTGAAAGAAAACTGGGGCGAGAGATGGGATTCGAACCCACGACCCCCTGGACCACAACCAGGTGCTCTAACCAGCTGAGCTACTCCCGCCGCAAGGCGCGCGGCCCCTTACCTAGCGCCCAACCCCGCCCCCGTCAAGGCGCGCCCCGGGGCGGCAGGGACTCACCTTGAAGCGCCTCACCCTTCGACAGGCCCCCGGGTCAAGAGCCCGGGGGCAGGCTCGGGGTGAGGCGGATTTCCAAGGCCCTCATGCCGAGCCGGTCGAGGCATGAGCCGGTCGACGGGTGACGGGACAACATGAAACGCTATCCCCCGCCCGCGCCGCCGAAGTGGTGCTCAAGCCGCGCCACCGCCTCGTCCAGCACCGCGTCGCGCTTGCAGAAGCAGAAGCGGACGTAGCCGTCCACCCCACCGCCCTCGTAGAAGGCGCTCACCGGGAGCGCGGTCACCTTGGCGGTCTCGGTCAGGTGCCGGCAGAAGGACACGTCGTCGCCGTTGAAGCCGAGGCCCTTGAAGCCGGCGGTGAGGAAGTAGGTGCCCTGGGTCTCCAGGACCTCGAAGCCGATGGCGCGAAGCCCGCGCGCGAGCCGGTCGCGCTTGCCCGCCTGGGTTTTGGCGAGGCCGTCGAAATAGGCCCGCTCCTTGGTCAGGCCCAGCGCCACCGCCCGCTGTAGATTGGGGGCGATGGTGAAGGTGAGGAACTGGTGCGCCTTGGCGATGGGGGCCAGGAGCTCGGGCGCGGCGGTGACGTAGCCCACCTTCCAGCCGGTCATCGAGAAGCTCTTGCCGGCCGAGGCGATGCGCACGCACCGCTTCGCCATGCCGGGCAGGGTCATCAGCGGCACATGCGCGTGGGGCCCGAACACCAGGTGCTCGTAGACCTCGTCGCAGACCGCATAGGCGTCGTGGGCGGCGAGGAGCGCGGCGATCGCCTCCAGCTCGGCCCGCGTGAACACCTTGGCGGCCGGGTTCATCGGCGTGTTCAGGAGCACGAGCTTGGTGCGGGCCGAGAAGGCGGCGGCGAGCGCGCCCGCGTCGAGCCGCCAGTCCGGGGGCGCGAGCCGCACCAGGCGGGGAATCCCGCCCGCGCGCCGCACGATCGGGATGTAGGAGTCGTAGAGGGGCTCGAACAGCACCACCTCGTCGCCCGGCTCGATGAGCGCGAAAAGGGCGCTCGCCAGCGCCTCGGTGGCGCCGCAGGTGACCAGCACCTGGCGTTGCCAGTCGGCGTCGATGCCGTAGAAGCGCCGGTCGTGCCCGGCCACCGCCTGGCGAAGCTCGGAGAGGCCCATCATCGGCGGGTACTGGTTGGGATGGGTGCCGAGCGCGGCGGCGGCCGCCTCGATCAGGTCGGCGGGCCCGTCCTCGTCGGGGAAGCCCTGGCCGAGGTTGATGGCGTCGTGCTCGCGGGCCAGCAGCGAGAACACCTCGAACACCGTGGTGCCGTATCCGCGCAGGACCGAGTTGAACGCCTTCACCGCCCCCTCCGGGCCGAACGCCCCGCCCTCGGCCCGCTTTCTATCACGGGCGCCGGGGACGCGCAGCCGGCGCCTGCGCCCGTTCCTTGGGCAGGGTGCCCAAGGATTGGGCAGAAGGGTCCGTCCCGGCCCGGGCGAGAATCGGACAACCCATTGGCGGACATGGATTTTAGCGGTTGGCACGGAACCTGCTCAGGGGGCCTCGCCGTCCCTGTCGGCGGCGCGAAACCAGCGGACGCCCGGCGCCATGAAGAAGATCGAGGCGATCATCAAGCCCTTCAAGCTCGACGAGGTGAAGGAGGCCCTGCACGAGATCGGCCTCCAGGGCCTGACCGTGACCGAGGCCAAGGGCTTCGGCCGCCAGAAGGGCCACACCGAGCTCTATCGCGGCGCCGAGTACGTGGTCGACTTCCTGCCCAAGGTGAAGATCGAGCTGGTGGTCAACGACGACCTCGCCGAGCGCGCCATCGAGGCCATCCAGCGCGCCGCCCACACCGGCCGGATCGGCGACGGCAAGATCTTCGTCTACCCGGTCGAGGAGGCGGTGCGCATCCGCACCGGCGAGCGCGGCCCCGACGCCATCTGAGCCCCGGATCGCCGGGCGCCGGGCCCGGCGGTCCCCCCACGCCCCATCGCACAGCCCATCAGGAGAGCGGGAGCAACACCGATGTCAGACGCCAAGAAAGCCCTCGGCATGATCAAGGAGCACGAAGCCGTCTTCGTCGATTTCCGGTTCACCGATCCGCGCGGCAAGTGGCACCACACCACCCAGCACGCCAGCACCATCGACGAGGACACCTTCACCGACGGGGTGATGTTCGACGGCTCCTCCATCGCCGGCTGGAAGGCGATCAACGAGTCGGACATGATCCTCTTGCCCGACGGCGCGAGCGCGGTGATGGACCCCTTCGCCGCCCAGCCGACCCTGATCCTGGTCTGCGACATCCTCGAGCCGAGCACCGGCCAGCCCTACAACCGCGACCCCCGGACCACGGCCAAGAAGTCCGAGGCCTACCTCAGGTCCACCGGCATCGGCGACACCGCCCACTTCGGCCCCGAGGCCGAGTTCTTCGTCTTCGACGACGTCCGCTTCCAGGTGGGCATGAACCACACCTTCTACGCCTTCGAGTCCGAGGAGGGGCCGTACACCAGCGGCAAGCTCCTCGAGGAGGGCAACCCCGGCCACCGGCCGCCGGTCAAGGGCGGCTACTTCCCGGTGCCGCCGGTGGACTCGTGCCAGGACCTCCGTTCGGAGATGATCACGGTCATGCACCAGATGGGGGTGCCGGTCGAGAAGCACCACCACGAGGTCGCCCCCAGCCAGCACGAGCTCGGCTTCAAATTCACGCCCCTGGTGCGCGCCGCCGACCTGATGCAGATCTACAAGTACGTGATCCACAACGTCGCCGACGGCTACGGCAAGACCGCCACCTTCATGCCCAAGCCGGTGATGGGCGACAACGGCTCGGGCATGCACACCCACCAGTCGATCTGGAAGGGGGGCAAGCCGCTGTTCGCCGGCAACGGCTACGCCGACCTGTCCGAGAACGCGCTCTACTATATCGGCGGCATCATCAGGCACGCCAAGGCGATCAACGCCTTCACCAACCCCACCACCAACAGCTACAAGCGGCTGATCCCGGGCTTCGAGGCCCCGGTGCTGCTGGCCTACTCGGCGCGCAACCGCTCCGCCGCCTGCCGCATCCCCTTCGCCACCTCGCCCAAGGCCAAAAGGGTCGAGGTGCGTTTCCCCGACCCCGCCTCCAACCCCTACCTCAGCTTCGCCGCCATGCTGATGGCCGGGATCGACGGCATCCAGAACCGCATCCACCCCGGCGACCCCATGGACAAGGACCTCTACGACCTGCCGCCCGAGGAGGCGCGCGGCATCCCCACCGTCTGCGCCTCCTTGCGCGAGGCGTTGCAGACGCTGGAGGCCGACCACGAGTTCCTGCTCAAGGGCGACGTCTTCTCCAAGGACCAGATCGCCGGCTACATCAACCTCAAATGGGAGGAGGTGTACGCCTTCGAGCACACCCCCCACCCGATCGAGTTCCAGATGTACTACTCGGTGTGAGGCGGGGCGGGCGCGAGCCTTGCGGATGGGAGTCAACCGCGATGCCGCCGACGTGAGACCGAAGCGGTTTGGTTCGGCCCCATGTTTCGACAGGCTCGACATGGAGACCTTTGCGCGAATCGAGCCAGCTCTTTGATCGTCATTCCGGCCGGAGCGTAGCGGAGAGCCGGAATCCAGAAAAACAAAGGCTTCCTGGATTCCGGGTTGCCGCTTCGCGGCCCCCGGAATGACGAGGAGGGGTTCGCGCAAAGGTCTCCAACATGAGGGCCTCACTCTGAGCCCGTCGAAGAGCGAGGCCCGAATGGATCGGCCGGATCGGATATGACCCGGGCAGATCGGCCCGATCCGACCGATCTCAAGCCTGACGTGGCTCTCCCGCACCAAAAGCCCCCGCCTTCGGGCGGGGCTTTTTTGTTTGAGTCCGACCCATTAGTCTCTGTTGCTAGCGAGCGACCTAAGCTCTCGCCTTCCGGAATCCCCCTCCACCGTGGAGGCCCGCGCATGAAGATTTCCACAATCCTCGATCATATCGATAGCGGGCATGTAGCATTGCCGGAGTTCCAGCGCGGGTATGTATGGAATCGGGACCAAGTGCGCGGGCTGTTCGATTCGCTCTACCGACGGCATCCGGTGGGGGGCCTTTTAGTGTGGGCCACCGAATCCAGGACGGCGACGCATCGCGGCGACGGGCCGCTCGCTGCGGGGGTGGTGAAGCTCTTGCTCGACGGCCAGCAGCGCATGACCACGCTCTATGGCATTGTTCGTGGCAAGCCGCCGAAATTCTTCGACGGCAACGCGCAGACGTTCAGCGGCCTACGGTTTCATCTGGAGAGCCAAACCTTCGCCTTCTACCAGCCGCTCAAGATGCAGGGCGATCCGCTGTGGATCGACCTCACTGAGCTGATGAAGAATGGTACCACTGGGCTCGGCGAGTTCGTCGCGCGCTTGAACCAGAACCCTGCCCTCGCACCCAAGGTTGGCGACTACATCGGACGACTCAGCCAAGTGCTCGGCATCGTAGACGTCGATTTGCACGTTGAAGAAGTCACCGGGGCGGAAAAGTCGCTCGACGTGGTGGTGGATATCTTCAACCGCGTCAACAGCGGCGGCACCAAACTCTCCAAGGGCGACTTGGCGCTGGCAAAGATTTGCGCTGACTGGCCCGAAGCGCGCGATACCATGAAGCAACAGCTCAAGCGCTGGGAGAAGAGTGGCTACTCGTTCAATCTCGACTGGCTGCTGCGCTCGGTAAACACGGTGCTCACCGGCGAGGCGAAGTTCAGCTTCCTGCACGGGAAGAGTGCCGAGGAGATACAGGACGGCTTGAAGCGGGCGATAAAGCGCATCGACACCTGCCTCAACCTGATCGCCGGCCGCCTGGGTCTGGATCATGACCGGGTGCTCTTCGGCCGCTTTGGCATCCCGGTGATGGTGCGCTACCTCGATCAAAGGGATGGCACGCTCGACGCCAGGAACCGCGACAAGCTGCTGTTTTGGTTCGTGCAGGCAGGCATGTGGGGGCGCTTCTCCGGCTCGACCGAGACATACATCGACCAGGACCTTGCCGCCCTCGAAGACGATGGCGATGCGCTGGATCGACTTCTGGATCAGTTGCGCCTCTGGCACGGCGGGCTGCGCACGGAGCCCGGACACTTCGCAGGATGGAGCCTCGGGGCACGCTTCTACCCCGTGCTGTACCTGCTGACACGCATGGGCGAGGCGAAGGACTGGTGCACGGGCCTGCCGCTGAAGGCCGGCCTGCTGGGCAAGATGAGTCGCCTTGAGGTACATCACATTTTCCCAAAGGCGCAGCTCTACAAGCTGAAGTTCAAGCGGCCCGAGGTGAACGCACTCGCTAACTTTTGCTTCCTGACCAAGGAAACGAATCTATGCATCGGCGAGAAGCTCCCGGAAGAGTATTTTCCGGAGGTTGAGGCGAAGCATCCGGGCGCGCTCGCCTCGCAATGGATACCTATGGACCCGAGGCTATGGAAGGCCGAGAACTATCGGGACTTCTTGGAAGCCCGGAAGGCGCTCTTGGCAGTGGTGACGAACCGCCTTCTGGCGGAGCTCTTGCATGGGGAGACGCGCTGGCTCGAGGAAAGCGCACCCCTCGCGCCGCCTTCTGCCACGGGCGTTCCCGGCGGTATTGCAAGCGAGGCTGAGGAAGAGCAACTTACCGCCCTTAACGACTGGATCGAGAGCCACGGGCTTCCGCGTGGTGTGCTCGCCTTTGACTTCGCCGACCCGACGACCGGCGAGCAGCAAGCGATTTTTGATCTGGTCTGGCCGAATGGCATTCAGGAGGAGCTGAGCCAGCCAGTCACGGTTCTGCTCAACGAGAGCGCGGAAACGCTTGCGCTCGCCAGCCGCGGCGGATTCCGCTGCTTTGCTTCGACCGAGGACTTTAAGGCTTATGTGCTGAAAGAGATTCTGGCGTTGGAGGTTGGCGCATGAGTCGGGCCGAGCGGCTCGATCCGGAGAGCGGGCGTCATGCGCCGGTGCGCTTGCGATACCGGCGGACGGCCTTCCTCAGCGCCTCGGGCGGGGCAACGAGGGCGTCGTAGAAAACCTGCCAGTCGGCGTCCGAGAGCGGGATCTTCTCGCGCCCCTCGATCACCCGCTCGGCGGCGGCGAGCGCGTTCGCGAGCACGAAGTCGGTCACGCTCTTCTGCTCATAGGCGGCGGCCCGCTCCAGCTTGCGCTTGGTGGCCGCATCCAGGCGCACGTGCATCCGGTCCCGCCTGGCTTCCGTCGCTCGCGGCATCGCCGATCCCTCGCTTCGAAATCGATAGGCGGACCGCATGTACGCCAACTCGGCGTACATATCAAGCCCGTCGGCACTTCTTGCTTTCAATCCTCCTGCTACTCGTGCCTTCCGGTTCACTTTCCCCTTGACATTTGCACCGAGGTAGTGTACCAATGCGGTGAATTGGAACCGAGTGGGGGAAGGCGCTGGCAGCGCCCCTCCCATGAGGGGCCGGTCCGTCGCCGCGACCCCTCCGCTCACCGGTTCGACCGGGCCTCGCC
>JACQOE010000009.1 GCA_016202695.1 Pseudomonadota bacterium
ACGCCATCCTGCGGCGGCCCAGCGCCGACCGCGAACAGAAGCGCGGAGCCCCGAACGACGCACTTTACCCTTGCCCCCGATTACAGAAGCTCGTCGAAGGGCGAGCCGCTTCAAAATGAGTCACCACCAGGCCGCGAGCGCCCTTCCGCGGGTGTGACGGTTTTGTTACAGTTCCTGCTCCGTGCCCGCTAGATGTGGTGGGCCGGACGGATGCGCGAGCCCAGTCCCGCGCAGGGAGGGTGCAATCAACGGAACGATTACGGCGCTCAACCTGCTCGGGGCCGTGGCCCTCCTGGTCTGGGGGCTGAGGATGGTGCGGACCGGGCTCACCCGCGCCTACGGGGCCGAGCTTCGCCGCCTCCTCTCCCTCGCCACCGCGAACCGCGTCATCGCCTTCGGCGCCGGCGTCCTCGTCACCGCGATCCTCCAGAGCTCGACCGCGACCGCGCTGATGACCGCCTCCTTCGCCGGCCGGCGCCTGATCGAGACCGCCGGGGCGCTGGCCATCATGCTGGGGGCGGACGTCGGCACCACGCTGGTGGCGCAGGTGCTGTCGTTCAACGTGCACTGGCTGTCGCCGCTCCTCCTCGTGGTCGGCGTGGTCGCCTTCATGAGGAGCGAGCGCACGCACCTGCGCGACCTCGGGCGGGTCGCGGTCGGCCTCGGGCTGATGCTGCTCGCGCTGCAACTGATCGTCGGCAACTCGGAGCCCCTGCGCGCTTCGCAGGTGCTGGCGGAGCTCCTCGGCGCGCTGGCCGGCGAGCCGGTGCTCGCGGTCGCGGTAGCGGCACTGATCACCGCCCTCGTGCATTCGAGCCTCGCGGTGGTGCTGCTCGTGCTGTCGATGACGGCGAGCGGCCTCGTCTCGCTCGATCTCGGTTTCGTGCTCGTGCTGGGGGCGAATCTCGGCGGAACGCTGCCGCCGTTCCTCGCCACGATGGCGCTCGGGCCGCACGCGCGGCGGGTCGGCCTCGGCAACATGGCCTTCAAGGTGCTCGCCGGCGCGGCCCTTCTGCCCCTGGTCGCCGATGTCTCGCCTTACCTGGCCTTGATCGAGGCCGATCCGGCGCGCCAGATCGCCAACTTCCACACCGGTTTCAACCTGGCGCTCGCCGCCGTCTTCCTGTTCCTCCTCGGCCCCGCGGCCAGGCTCGTCCAGCGCCTGATACCCGACGCCGCGGCCGCGGCCGAGGACGAGTCGAAGCCCAAGTACCTGGACGAGTCGGCGATGGAGAGCCCGGCGGTCGCGCTCGCCTCGGCCGCGCGCGAGACGCTCAGGATGGGCGATACGGTCGAGCGCATGCTGCGCGGCACGCTCGAGGTGCTCGACGGCAACGACCGCAGGCTGGTCGGCGAGATCGCCAAGCTCGACGACGTGGTCGACCGCCTGCACGAGGCGATCAAGCTCTACCTCACCGCCCTGACCCGGGGGCCGCTCAGCGATGAGGAAAGCACCCGCTCGGCCGACATCCTCGCCTTCACCACCAACCTCGAGCACGTCGGCGACATCATCGACAAGAGCCTCATCGACATCGCCGCCAAGAAGGTGCGGAACAAGCTCACCTTCTCGGAGGAGGGGTTCGCCGAGATCCGCGGCATCTATCAGCGGGTGCTCACCAACCTCGGGCTCGCCCTCGGCGTGTTCATCACCGGCGACCTGTCCTCGGCCCGCAAGTTGCTCGCCGAGAAGACGCATCTCCGCGAGATGGAGAACGCGGCCACCGAGAGCCACCTCGAGCGCCTGCGCCGGGGGATGCCGGAGACGCTCGAGACGACCTCGCTGCACATGGACATCCTGCGCGACCTCCGGCGCATCAACGCCCACCTCACCTCGGTCGCCTACCCGATCCTGGAGGCCGCGGGCGAGCTCAGGCCGAGCCGGCTGAAGGAGAGCGAGGGCTGAGGGCCTCAGCCCCGAAATCCCGCCAGGCCGGTCAGGTCCTGGGCCCCGAACAGCGCGCCGAGGTAGGCTTCGAGCTTCACCGTGTGCTCGCCCCCCCAGCCCCCGAATCGGCAATTGGCGCGGAACTTGGCAGCGATCTCCGCCCGCGGCAGGGGCTCGCGCACGCCGCCGCGAAGGTGGGGTTGCCGGACCTCGACGGTCCGCCCGTCGCGCAGCGTCGCCGCAAGATGGCCGGAGTAGTTGCGCGGGTAGTCGTTCTCCGGGTCGACCTCGTAGGAGACCTTGCCGGCGAGGGCGAGCGCCGCCGGATCGCGGACGCGCGCCTCGGCGAACTGCTCCAGTCCCGCGGCCCGGTCGAGGAACCCGACGGCGATGCAGTAGGGGACGCTGAACTTGGCCGAATACGGGGTGCTCGGACGGTGCTTCTCGGCGAGCGGCTCCCACAGCCGGTGGACGGTCCCCTCGCCCACCTTGCAGCGGATCGACACGATCTCCTCCGCCCCCACCCCCATGCCGGCGAGCCGGACGGCGCAGTCGATGAAGGGTTGCGTCATGGTCCCGCAGGCGAAGGGCTTGAAGGCGATCCGCTCCATCTGCCAGGCGCGGCCCAGGCCCTCGTCGATGCGCTCGAACGCGGGCGCGAGCCCCCGCTCGGCAAAGGCGAAGAAGAAGCCGTGGGCCCCCTCGAACACGGTGCGGGGGCCGAGGATCCCCTGCCCGCCCATCAGCGCCGCGCGCAGCCCGCTTTGCGCCGCCCAGCCGGCGTGCAGTCGCTTGGTCCAGGAGCCCTCGGCCAGGTACTCGATGATGCCGGAGGCGAAGGAGCCGGCGACGCCCAGCGCATCCACCATCTGCCGCGCACCGAGGCCGAGGGCGGCGGAAACGCCGGCCGCGGCGCCCATCGCTCCGATCACCGCGGTCGGGTGAAAGCCCGCGCGGTGGATGGCGGTCGGGGCGACGAGGGTGAGCCGGCACATCAGCTCGGCGCCGACCGCGATGCCCTTGAGCGCGTCGGCGCCCGAGCGCCCGTGGCGCTCGCAGGCGGCCAGCACCGCCGGGATCACCACCGTGCTCGCATGCACGGGCGAGCCCTCGAAGGTGTCGTCGTAGTCCTCGCCGTGGGCGGCGGTGCCGTTGACCATGGCCGCGCCCGCGGCATCGAAGCCGCGGGCGTGGCCGAGCGCCGTGCACCCGCCCTCGCCGTCCCATCCGCCGACCAGCGCCCGCACGTAATCGGACCCGCGCGCGGCGATGCAGAGGCCGGCGATATCGAGGAGCGCGTTGGCGGCGGTCTCCCGCACCCGCGGGGGAATGTCCGCGGGCGCGAGCGCCGCCGCCCACTCCGCGAACGCCTCGGAGCGCGAGCGGGCGGCCACGGGCGTCACGCCCGAAGGAGCGGGCGAAGCGCGCGCACGCTCGCGAGCCGCTCGATCGCCCACACCGCCTCGATCAGCCGCTTCGCCCGCCCGCGGCCGAGGACCGGAGCCATCAGGTCGAGGCACTTCTCGGCCACCTCCGCCCGGGTCATGGGGTTGTCGGCGGTGCCGCGGACGGCGCGGGTGCGATGGCGGACGCTCCGCCCGTCCTTAAGACGGACCGTCACGATCGCCTGCCGGCGCGGCCGCGCGTTGGCGAGCGCCGGATCGGGGATCAGGCGCACCTTCCGCCGCTCGGCCAGGACCGATCGGGCGCGCATCCGCCCATAGTCGTGCGAGGAGGCGAACGTCACCGCGCCGTCGAGCAGCATGAGGGCCACCAGGTGCTGCATGCAGATGTCGGGCATCGTCCGGTCGTTGACGACCAGCGCCTCCTTGGCCCCGACCCGGACCTCGATCGCTTCCACGTCGCGGGCGGCGAAGCGGTGCTCGCGCATCAGCGCCTGTAGGGAATCGAGCGCCGCCTGGATCGGCGAGCCCACCGACCACTTCTTGATGTTGGCGCGCATGATCTCGTAGTCCCGCCCGAGCCCGCGGGCGAACTCGGCCGGCCGCCCGCCGCCCCGGGCGAGGCAGGCGAACAGGTTGTGATCGCCGGCGAACACGTCGTCGACGCCGGTGAAACCATGCGCGACCATCGTCGCCGCCGCCATCCCGTTGCGGGCCGGCATGCCGCCAAAGGCGAACGCCTTCTCGACGTGCTCCTCGTCGCGCTGCCACGAGGCGAGGCCGGAAGCCTGCTGCGCGGCGTAGGAGAGGAGGTGGCGCACCTGCCGCTCGCCGAGCCCGGCGAGCGCACCGGCCGCGGCGGCGGCGCCGAACAGGGGACCGATCGAGTGCGTGCTGTAGTGGGCGCCGTAGAGGGCCTCGACGCCCAGCGCCTGGGTCGCCCGACAGTTCACGTCGTAGCCGAGCACGACCGCCTTGAGGAGCGCGTCGCCGGTGCTGCCCTCGCGCTCGGCCATGGCCAGCGCTGCCGGGACCACGCCGCAGCCGGGATGGGTGAAGGAGGGCGCGTGCGAATCGTCGGTCTCGTCGGCGTGGGCGGACATGCCGTTGGCGAAGGCGGCGTTGACCGCGCTGGTCACGAGCGGCGTGCCGACGACCAGCGCCTCGGCCCTGCCTCCCTGGCCGCGCATGTACTCGACGGCGATCAAACCGGGCCCAAGCCGCGAGCCCGAGACCATCGCCGCCAGGGTGTCGAGGAAGTGGTGCTTGCCCTTCTCGGCCACCTCGGCCGGCAGGCGGCGCTTGAGCGCGCCGCCGACATAGGCGGCGAGGGCTCGCATCGGCGCGGAAGCCTTGGCGGCGGGTATGCGTCTCGGCTTTCGGGCGGTCTTGGCCATCGGCGGATTTCCTGTCGTTTCTCGATCCCGGGTTCACTCGGTCGGGCAAGTCGCGAGACGTCCCCGATCAGCGATCTCGCCGGCGACCTCCTGACTCTAAGGTAGATAGGTGCCGCCGTTGACGTGCAGCGTCTGGCCGGTGATGTAGCGGGCCTCGGGAAGGCAGAGATACCGCACCATCGCCGCGACCTCCTCCGGCCGGCCCCTGCGCCCGACCAGCGGCTCGGCGCCGCCGGGCCGCGGCGGGGCCACCCCCGCGGTCTCGCCGCGCGCGGTCTCGATCGTGCCGGGGACGACACAGTTGGCGGTGATCCCGTCGGGGGCGAGCTCGACCGCGAGCGCCTTGGTGAGGCCGACGATCCCCGCCTTGGCGCTCACCACGTGGGCGCGGCGCGACGCGCCGACGTGGCCGCTCAGGCCGCCGATGTTGACGATCGTGCCGCCCCCAGCCTTGCGGATGTGGGGGACGCAGGCGCGGGCGCAAAGGAAGGGCCCGTCGAGGTTGACGGCCAGAACCTCGCGCCACTCGGCGAACGTCATCTCGTCGAAGGGCTTCTGGCGGCGCAGCCCGGCGTTGTTGACCAGGATGTCGATCCGCCCGAAGGCGCCGACCGCCGCCTCGGCCATGGCCGCGACCGCGCCCTCGTCGGTCACGTCGGCGATGTGGATGAGTGCCCGCCCGCCCTTGGCCTCGATCTCGCCCGCGACCGCCCGCGCGGCCCCGGCGTCGCGCCGCGCGTTGATCAGGACAGCGGCCCCGGCCCCGGCGAGCGCCAGCGCGATCGCGCGCCCGATGTTGCGCGCCGCCCCGGTGACCACCGCGGCGCGGCCGGCAAGCGGCTCCGTTCCGGTCTCGGTCATGGCCTCACTCGCCGAGGACGTCGCCGCTCGGGCGCAGCCGGTCGACCAGCCGCCCCGCCCCCCGCGCCAGCAGCGGACCGAACAGGCCGGCCAAAGTGAAGGCGTAGAACAAGAGGCAGATCGGGCTCTCGAAGAAGCGGGTCCAGTCGTTGTCGAAGATCAGCATCGCCTGCGACCAGGTCTCCTCGACCATGCCGCCGAGGATCAACCCCATCACGAACGGGGCCGGGCCGAAGCCGTGCCGCTTGGCGACGAAGCCAACGAGCCCGGCGATCAGCATGATCCAGACGTCGAACAGCGACTGATTGAACGAATACGCGCCCACCATCGAGAAGGCGAAGACCGCCGGCCACAGGAAGGCGCGCGGGACGAACGTCACCCGCGCGAACAGCTTCGCCCCGGCCAGCCCGAGCACGGCGAACATGACGTTCGCGGCGAGCATGGCGAAGAAGATGGCGTAGACGAACTGGGGGTTCTCGCGGATCAGGTGCGGGCCCGGCCGGAACCCGTGCATCATCAAGGCGGCGAGGATGATGGCGGTGGTGCCGCTGCCCGGGATGCCGAGGGCGAGGGTCGGCACCATGGCGCCGCCGGTGCCGGCGTTATTCGCCGCCTCGGGCCCCGCGATCCCCTCGATCGCCCCCTTGCCGAACTCGTCCTTGTGCTTCGACCAGCGCTTGGCCTCGTTGTAGCCCATGATCGCGGCCACCGTCGTCCCCTCGGCCGGGAGGATGCCGATGAAGGTGCCGATGATCGCCGAGCGCACCATCGTTCCGCGCACCTTCAGGAAGTCCGCCCGGCTCGGCAGCCGCACCGCCACCGCCCTCACCGGCACCCGCTCGACGTCGAGTGTCTGGGCCTGGGCGAGAAGCTCGCCGATCGCGAACAGCCCGATGAGAACGGGCACGAACCCGATCCCCTCCACGAGATAGGGAATCCCGAAGGTGAACCGCTCGGCCCCGGTGACGAGGTGAATCCCGACCGTGGCGGCGAGGACTCCGAAGCCCCCCGAGATCAGGTTGCGGAGCGACGACCGGCCGCTGATCGAGGCCAGCATCGAGAGCCCGAAGAGGGCGAGGGCGAAATACTCCTGGGGGCGGAAACTGAGGGCGATCTTCGCCAGGAGCGGGGTGGCGACGATGAAGACGAGCAGGCTGAAGATGCCGCCGAAGACGCTCGCCGCCGCCGCCATGCCCAGCGCCCGTCCGGCCTCGCCGCGCGCGGCCATCGGATAGCCGTCCAGCGCCGTCGCCACCGCGGGCGGGGCGCCGGGGGTGTTGATCAGGATTGCCGTGATCGACCCGCCGTAGGTGCCGGCGCAGTAGAGGGCCGCCATCATGGCGATGGCGGGGATCGGGTCGAGGCCGATGGTGAACGGCATCAGCAGCGCGACCGCCATCGGCGAGCTCAACCCGGGCAGCGCCCCCACCAGAACGCCGATGACGACGCCGATGAGGATGAGGAGGAAGTTGAAGGGATCGGCGATCAGCGCCAGTCCGGTCAGCACCGGGTCCATGAAACGGCCCTATCTGAAGAGGTGGCCGACCACGCCGGGAACGAAGTTCACCTTCAGGCCGCCGACGAAGAGCAACGTCACCGCCAACGGAAAGGCGACCGCGAAGGCCGCGACGGCGCCGTAGCGTCGCTCGCCCCACAGGAGCGGCAGCAGCACCGCCGCCAGAGCCATGGACGCGAGTGTGCCCGCCCACGGCATGATCGCGACGACGGCGACCAGCAGCCCGGCGGTCGCGAAGGTGATCGGCTCGATCCTCCGGCTGCGGTCCTCGTCGATGTCTCGGCCCTGGCGGCGATGGGCGATGTGCTCGAAAGGCAGCATCAGGGCGAGGGCCCCGATCAGGATCAGCACGAGGCGCGGGAACCACGTCGGCGGCACGCCCTGCTGCAGGAGCGCGGGAACCTCCTCGAACCTCGTCGTCTGGTAGGCGAGGCCGGCGCAGATCGCCAGCACGACGACCGCCAGCGTCAGGTCGGTCCGGTGGATCAGGGAGGGCGCCGGTCTGCGGGCGCCGCCCCCCTTCCGGTCAGGGTTCGCGGTTGCCATCGCGGGCGACGAATCCGAATCCGGGCCCGCTCCTTACTTGGCCAGCCCGAGATCCTTCATCGTCGCGTAGGCCGCCGCGTACTCCTCCTTGAGCTGACCGTCCCACTCGGCCGCGCCGGCGATGCTGTCCGCGGGATCGAGCCCGGAGCCCTTGAGGTAGTTGACGAACACCTCGTGCTTCATCGCCTTGAGCATGGCCTGCTCGAGCACCTTGATCCGATCCGGCGGCGTGCCCTTCTTCACCCCGTATCCCCGGGTGGTGGTGACCTTGACCTTGATGCCCTTCTCGAAGCTCGTGGGCACGTTGGGGAAGTCCTTGAGCCGCTTCGGGTTGAGGGCGAGGAGCGCGCGGAAGGTGCCGTCCTCGATCTGGCTCTTGGCCTCGCTCACGTTGGGCAGCGTCCCGTCGATCGCGCCCGACATCAGCGCGTTCACCATCTTCCCGCCCGAACCGAACGGCACGACCTTGTACTTCATGCCGGCGATCTTGGCCACCTGGGCGAGCCCGATGTGCTCGGTCGAGCCGATCTGGGCGACACCCCAGGTCAGCTCCTTCTGCTTCGAGGCGGCGACCAGGTCCTCCCAGGTCTTGTAAGGGCTGTCCTTGCCGACGACGACGAAGGTCGGATCGTCCATCGCCCGCGCCACGCCGACGATGTCGTCGATCTTGATCGGCGACTTGCCCTGGGCGATCTCGTAGAGGTGGGTCTGGGTGAGGGCCATGACGGTGTAGCCGTCCGCCGGCTGGGCGGCGAAGTACTCGTGCGCCTTGCGGGCGCCGCCGCCGCGCTGGTAGGTGACCACGATGTCGACGCCAAGCTCGGCGCGGGTGCGGATCATCATCATCCGCGCGGTGATGTCGGTTCCGCCCCCCGGGGCGGCGTGCGAGATCA
This sequence comes from Pseudomonadota bacterium, assembly GCA_016202695.1. Taxonomy (GTDB): domain Bacteria; phylum Pseudomonadota; class Alphaproteobacteria; order JACQOE01; family JACQOE01; genus JACQOE01. Next base: position 8,502 of record JACQOE010000009.1, read on the forward strand.
CCTCGATCGTCTTCGACGGAAACTTCTCCTGGGCCGCCCCGAAGCCGGGAAGGACCGCCACGCCCGCGACCAGGGCGGCGCCCGCCAGCACCAGCCGGCGAGATGGGAGTCGGCGCCTGTTGCGGGGGATATCGCTCATCTTCGTCACTCCCAAACTGTGTGCTCTCCTGTTCCGGTCCCGCGCCGGCTGAACTCGCACCGCGAGCCGAGGTCTTCCGCGCCTCCCCATCCGGCGGAGCCTTGCCGAGAGCCTAGACCATGGGATCGGCCGCTGTCCACCGGCCCCGCCCATAGGCAGTGACCCGATTTGAAGTGCCTCGCCCTTCGACAGGCCCCCGAGTCAAGAGCCCGGGGGCAGGCTCAGGCAGAGGCGGATCTTCAAGGCCCTCATGCCGAGCTAATCGAGGCATGAGCCCGTCGAGGCATGAGGGCGAAATGAGACACTCCCACCCGCTGGCGCGGGTATGACGAGAAAGGGCGAGCCGATGCGTCCCCGGCCGGGGTGCAGGGCGGAGTCAGCCCTGGCGGACCTTCATCCGCGGCTTTTCCTTGTTGATGACGTAGACGCGGCCGTGGCGGCGGACCAGCTTGCAGGCCTTGTGGCGCGTCTTGGCCGATTTCAGCGAGTTGCGGACCTTCATGGGGGCGCCCCGGTGTTCGTCTTGGCTCGTTTCGCGAGGCCGGCACCATAGGGAGGGCGCCCGCGCCTGTCAACGGGTCGGGGGGCCGCTGCGGCCGGCGCCGCCGCCAGGGAGAGGAGGGACGCTCGGATGGGACGGAAAGTCATCGTCACCGCGGCGGTGACCGGCGGGGGCGACACCGTGGGCCGCAACCCGGCGGTGCTGGTGACGCCCAAGGACATTGCCCGGGAGTGCGTCGAGTCGGCCAAGGCCGGGGCGGCCGTCGCTCACATCCACGTGCGCGATCCGGCGACCGGCAAGGCGAGCATGGACCCGGCGCTCTATCGCGAGGCGGTGACGCAGGTGCGGATGAGCGGCGTCGACGTGCTCCTCAACCTGACCACCGGCGTCGGCGGCAACTTCGCCCCCGGCGAGTCCGATCCGCGCCGGCCCGGAGACGGAACGACGCTGAGCGAGCCGGCGCGGCGCATCGTCCACGTGCTCGAACTCAAGCCCGAGCTTTGCAGCCTCGACGTCGGCAGCATGAACAAGAGCGAGCGGACCGTCTTCATCAACACTCCGGGCCAGCTCCGGGCCATGGCCCGGGCCTTCCTCAAGCGGGCGTCAAGCCCGAGCTTGAGGTGTTCGAGGCGGGCCACGCGCTGACCGGCCGGGCGCTCGTCGCCGACGGCCTGATCCCGACGCCGCCCTTCTTCCAGGTCTGCCTGGGAATGGATTGGCTTGCCCCCGCCACGCCCCAGGCGATGATCTTTCTCCGCGACCTTCTGCCCGCGGGCGCGGTGTGGTCGACCTTCGGCGAGTCGCTCGCGCTCTATCCGATGGTGGCGCAAGGGGTGCTCCTCGGCGGGCAGGTGCGGGTCGGGCTCGAGGACTCGCTCTACCTCAACGAGGGCGTGCTCGCCCCGGGCAACGCCGCCATGGTCGAGAAGGCGGTGCGCCTGATTCGTCTCCTTGGCGCCGAGCCGGCGAGCGCTGCCGAGGCGCGGGCCATTCTCGGCCTCGAACCCCGCGCCTAGGGGAGAATCCAGCCGCCGTCGACGATCAGGGTGTGGCCGGTGATGTAGGAGGCGGCCTCGGAGGCGAGGAAGACGGCGGCATTGGCGATGTCCTCGGGCCGGCCGTAGCGCCCGAGGGGGATGCGCTCCAGCCCCTTGGCGTGGTCGGCGGGGTCGGAGAGCAGGCGACGGTTCATGTTGGTGAGCGTGCGCCCGGGGGCGATGCAGTTGACCCTCACTCCGTGGCGGCCCCACTCGAGGGCGGCGGTCTTGGTGAACTGCGACACGCCGGCCTTGGCCGCGGCATAGACGGCGCGGAACTCCGCCCCCGAGAAGGCGAGCTGCGAGCCGGTGTGGATGACCGTGCCCCGCCGGCGCCGCACCATCCCCTCGCCCACCAGCCGGGTCAGCGCGATTACGCCGACGAGGTTGGTGTCGACCACCCGGCGGAGATCCTCCCAGGTGAGCTTGAGCAGCGGCTCGTAGACCAGGATGCCGGCGTTGTTGAGGAGCACGTCGGCCTCGCCTGCCGCCCGCGCCAGTCCCTCGATCGAGGCGATGTCGCTCTGATCGTAGGCGTGCCACTCCGCCCGCCCGCCAAGCTCGACGGCGAGGGCGGCGACCCCGTCGCGGTCGCGGTCGGCGAGCAGCACCGTCGCTCCCAGCCCGTGGAAGGCGCGCGCCATCGCCGAGCCGATGCCCCCGGCGGCACCGGTGACGCACACGCGCCGGCCGGAGAAGTCGAACTGATCGAGGAACGGCACCGACCGCCACTCCCTAGTAGCCCAGCGCGCGCGGCAGCAGCGTCACCAGCGCCGGGAACAGGAAGCACACGAACAGCGCCGCGTACTGCACCAGGATGAAGGGCCAGATGTTGGCGACCAGCTCGGTCATCGAGATGCGCCAGATGCCGGAGACGACGAACAGCAGAATCCCGACCGGCGGCGTGATCCCGCCGAGCGTCACGTTCATGACGAACAGGAAGCCGAACCAGATCGGGTCGATACCGTAGGCGGCGGCGATTGGCGCGATCAGCGGAACCAGCATCACGTACGAGGCGTTCGCCTCCATGAACATGCCGACCACGACCAGGATCAGCATCACCAGCAGGGTGAACTGGTAGGGGTCGGTCGTCACCGACTTGAGGAAGTCGGCGAGGGTCTGGGCGAGCAGCTCGACGGTGAACAAATAGGTCACCGACGAGGCGAAGGCGATGAGCGCGCCGACGATGCCGGTGATGACCGCGGCGTTGAGGAGCGCCGGAGCGAGGTCCGACAGCTTCAGCCTGCGGGTGACGAAGAAGCCGATGACGAGCGCATAGACGACGGCGATCGCCGCCCCCTCGGTGGCGGTGAACACGCCGGCAATGATGCCGCCGATCACCACCACCGGCATCATGAAGACGATGAACGAGCGCCGCGTCTGGCGCCACATGCCGCGGAGCGACAGCGGCTCGCCGGTCAGCGGGTAGCCTCGCCGGCGGGCGATGTAGGTGCAGAGCCCCATCATCGCCAGGCCGAGCACGATTCCGGGCAGGATTCCGGCGACGAACAGCCCGCCGATGGACACGTCCTCGGCCATGATCGCATAGACGATCATGCCCGCGCTCGGCGGGATGATCGGCCCGAGATTGGAGGACGAGGCGACCACGCTCGCCCCGAAGCCCTTGCTGTAGGACTTGATCAATGCCGGCCCAAGGGTGCCGCCGAGGGCGGTGGCGTCGGCCACCGCCGTGCCCGAGACCGAGGAGAGGCCCATCGCCGCCACCACGGTCACGTGCGCAAGCCCGCCGCGCACCCGTCCAACCACCGAGTTGGCGAAGTCGATCAGCCGCTCCATGATGCCGCCGCGCAGCATCAGCTGCCCGGCGAGCATGAACAGCGGGATCGCCATCAGCGGGAACGAGTCGATCGAATGCACCATCTTGCCCGGAATCTGGGTGATCGGCAGGCCGCCGATCAGGAGCGCAAGCAGCGAGGCGATCCCGAGCGCGAAGGCGAGCGGCATGCCGATGATGCCGAGCGCGAAGAAGGCGACGACGATGGCGGTGATCATTCGACGTCGAACTCGACCCGGGGCGGCGCGCCGGTCCAGAGGAGGCGGACGAGATGCAGCACGCTGTGCACCGCACTGATGATGAGGGCGACGTAGAAATAGCCCACGGAAAGGTCGAGGCCGGGCATCATCTGGTCCCAGGTGGCCACGGCGAGCTCCACCCCGTAGTAGGCGACCACGGTCATCAGCGCGGCCATCAGCGCGGCGTTGAACCGGTGCAGGGCGCGCTGGCTCCATCCCGGCACGTGCTCGATCAGGAGGTCGATGCCGACATGGGCGTTGCGCTTGAGCCCAAGCGGGATCGCCAGCAGCACCACCCAGATGAAGCAGAGGCGGGGAACGTCCCAGCCCCAGTCGAGCGAGGCGTTGAGCACGTAGCGGAAGAACACCTGCACGCAGAGCACGGCGGTGAGCACCGCCATGGTCACGATGAGGATCAACGACACGGCGCGGTCGATGCGTCCGAGCACCGCGTCGTAGCGGGCGAGGAGCGCCGCCGCCAGCGCCCCGGCCTCGGCTTCCGCTATCGGCTGCGTCATGTCCGCCGATCACCCCCGGGCACGGGTGGCGGCTCCGTCACCGCGCCGCGGCCCACGCAAAGGATCAAACACCCCCGCCCCTTCGTTCGGCCCCCGCAGGAGCCGGGGTGGAAGCGCGCGACGATGCGCTCGCCCCTGCCCCGCCCCCGCCCACTCCGCACCCGGGTCAGGGATACTTCTTCGAGCACTCGTCGATGGCCTTGAGCGCGAGGTCCATCACCTTGTCTCCGATCCGTTCGCGCATCTTGTCGTAGACCGGACGGGTCGCCTCGCGGAACTTGGCCAGCTCGGAAGCCGGCAGCGCGTCGTACTGCATGCCGCCCTTGATCAGCCCCGCCAACGCCTCAGCGTTCTTCTTCTCGGCCAGCGCCCGCTGCCCGGCGGTGGCGATGAACGAAGCCTCGCGCAGCGCCTCCTGATGCTGCGGCTTGAGCTTGTCGAACGTCGCCTTGTGGATCACGTAAAAGGCCCAGTCATACAAATGGCCGGTGTTGGAGACGTACTTCTGCACCTCGTGGAACTTGCGCACCAGCATGTTGTCGTAGGGGTTCTCCTGCGCGTCTACCACGCGCTGCTGGAGCGCCTGGTAGAGCTCCTTGATGTCGATCGGGGTCGGGTTCGCGCCGACCGCCCGGAAGGTCAACGTGTAGACTTCGCCCGAAGGGGTGCGGACCTTGAGTCCCTTGAGGTCGTCCACCGACCTGATCGGGCGGACGTTGTTGGTCACGTGCCGCTGGCCGTTGGACCCCCAGCCGAGAACGAGCACGCCCTTCTCCGCCATCTTCTGGTCGAGAAACTCGCCGAGCGGGGAGTCGATGATGCAGAACGCCTGCTCGCCGCTGGCGGCGGCGAAGGGAAGCGTCGCCGCATTCAGCTCCGGCACCAGCCGGTCGTAGAAGCTCGGGCCCGCCCAGGCCATGTGCACCTGCCCGGTGCGTACCTGGTCCACCTGCTCGAAGGCCCCGCCGAGCTGGTTGCCGGGGAAGAGATCGATGCGCACCGCCCCGTTGGTGCGCCGCAACACCTCGGCCCTGAGCACCTCCATGCCGATCGAGCTGGTATGCCCGGCGGTGAACGAGCCGCTGGCCCTCAGCACTACCTCCTGCGCCCCGGCCGCGGAGGCGAACCCGAGGACGAGCACGCCGACCGCCGTCGCCACATGCCTGTTCGAGAAAAACATCTTATTCACCTCCTGCACCTCCCGGATTTGGTCAGGCTACCGCGCCTGCAATCGTCCGCCGCGGGCCGACCGGACCCTCCATGGCGACGCATAAAGGCGGGGCCACGGACGCGACGGAACCTTCCCGGGCGACGGCATCTCCCTTCCGCCACCCTCTTTCATCGCAGCCTATCCCCCCGGTCCGGTCGTTGCAAGGCGCGAGGGCCGTCTGGCGCCGGCCGCGGCGCCCGCCCTACAATCGCCCGCAGGCGACGTTGGGGCGAGGGCGCGGCGATGGCCGGCGATACGGTTCTGATCACGGGCGCGAACGGGCTCCTAGGGCGCGGTCTGGCCGAGCGGCTGGCGCGCGCCGGGCGCCCTCTGGTCGGCATGGACGCGACCGCGCCGCCCGCGGGCGGGGTTCCCTGGCCGTTCGTCCAGGCCGACATCAACGACGCGCACCGCCTCTACGCCACCCTCGCCCGGCATCGCGTCGGGCGCATCGTCCACTGCGGCGGAATCTCCGGCTACATGGTCGCGCGCGACGATCCGTTCCGGATCCTGGAGACCAACATCCGCGGCACCATGAACGTGTTCGAGGCCGCCCGCGCCGCGGACGTGACGCGGGTCGTATTCCCCTCGTCGAGTGCGACCTACGGCGCCGGCGCGCCGAGCCCGCTCAGCGAGGACGTGGCCCTTCGCCCGACCTCCGTCTACGGCGCGACCAAGGTCGCCGGCGAGGCGATCCTCAATGCCTACGCCGCCGAGCGCGGCGTCGACGGGGTCGCGCTCCGCATCTTCCACGTCTTCGGCCCCCGCCGCGCCACCGAGTGCTTCATCCGCATGATGATCGAGGGCGCGCTCGCCGGCCGGCCGACCCGCATTCCTCACGGCCCCCGCTCGCGCCGCCAGTACCTCTACGTCGAGGACGCGCTCGACGCCCTGCATGCCGCGCTCGACGCCCCGCCCCTCAAGCGCCGGGTCTACAACATCACCGGCGGGACCTCGCTCAGCCTCGCCGAGGTGGCCGAAAGGGTGGCGCGGATCGTGCCGGGAGTCGAGGTGAGCTTCGGCGACGATCCCCACGGCGAGCAGTATACCCTGGGCGAGGTCGACATCTCGGCGGCGCGGGGCGACCTCGGCTACGTCCCCCGCTTCGGGCTCGACAAGGGGATCGCCGCCTATGCCGAGTGGCTGCGGGCCGGGCGCGGTTGAGTGGACCGGCCGAGTCCGCAGACGGTCGTGTCCGGCGCCGCCTGCGCCGTTCATTTTCATTTACCATCGATACTATCGACACCGGCGGCGGGCTTGCGCTAGCCTTCACGGACCGCCGCCACAGGCGCACGAGGGGCCGGCCCTCGGCCCAGCCTCGGGCGCGGCGGCAATAACACAGGGAGACGGCAAATGAAGCTCGCACGCCAGATGACCGCGGCGGCGCTCGCGTCGGCGCTGCTTCTTGGAGGGGCGACGGCCGCCTCGGCGGCAAAGACCGTGAGGGCGCTGACCTGGTTCAGCAACCAGCCCCAGATCGACGACCTCGAGATCCCGTTCTGGAAGGACCTGTCGAAGGCAACGAACGACGAGTTCACGGCGACCTACCGGACGATCAACGAGGTCGGGCTCAAGGGCTTCGAAAGCCTGCGCACCCTGCAGAGCGGCGCCTTCGACATCGTCGCCTTCCAGTTCGCCTATGTCGGCGGCGACGATCCGGCGCTCGTCGGCCACGACCTGCCCGGGCTCGCCTCCGACTTCGAGACGGTGCGGAAGGTCGCCGACGCCTACCGCCCGGTGCTGGAGCAGCGCCTGCGCGAGAAGTTCAACGGCAAGCTGCTCGCCCAGTGGCCGTTCCCGCCGCAGATCCTGTTCTGCAAGGAGCCCATCGAGAAGCTCTCCGACCTCAAGGGCCGGAAGGTCCGCGTCAACGGCGCGGTCATCTCGGCGATGGTCAAGAGCTGGGGCGCCACCGCCGTCACGCTGTCCGGTCCCGAGGTGTACCAGGGGATGCAGCGCGGCCTCGTCGAGTGCGCCGCGACCGGCGCCCAGTATGGCAACCAGTACGGCTGGTACGAGGTTTCCAAGCAGCTCTACGTCCTGCCGATCGGCGGCTACGCGCTGGTTGGGCACGTCGCTCGCCTCGACTTCTGGAACGGTCTCACCGAGAACCAGCGTAAGATCCTCGGCGAGCAGATGGGCAAGCTCGAGAAGGGGATGTGGGCGATGGGTGCCGAAACCCACCAGGACGGCGTCAACTGCAACACCGGGAACGGGCCGTGCAAGAGCGGCAAGGTCGGCAAGATGAGCATCCGCTTCCCCGGGGCGGAGGACCAGGCGTTCTTCCTCAAGACGTTCAAGGAGGTGGCGCTGCCAACCTGGATCGAGAGCTGCGAGCGCGACTTCCCCGGCTGCGGCGCCCGCTGGAGAGAGACCGTCGGCAAGGCGGTGAACGTCCAGTAGGACGGCCAAGCCGGGAGAGCCGTCGGCGGGTCGCGGGTCACCTCGCCGGTCGAGGCGACCCGCGGCCGGCTCGCCGCCCAGCCAACCGCGATGGCCAGTCGTCCGCTCGAGCGCCCGTACCGCGCGCTCCGCACGTTCAGCACCCGATTGGCGCTCGCCGCCGGCTGGGCGCTGCTGCTGCTGTCGCTTGCGATCGCGGTCGAGGTCGTCTCGCGCCGCCTCCTGCGTCTCTCCCTGCAGGGCGTCGACGAGTACGGCGGCTATCTGCTCGCCATCTGCGGAACGATCGGCTTTTCCTATGCCCTGTTCGAGCGGACGCACATCCGCATCGACGTGCTGCTCCGCGCGCTGCCGCTGCCGCTGCGCGCCGTCGCCGACGTGATGGCGCTGCTCGCGCTCAACTTCTACGTTTGGAACCTGCTCCGGCGGAGCATCGCCGTGGCTTGGCAGTCGCACGAGTTCGGCGCGATCGCGGTCAGCCCGCTGGAGACGCCGCTGGTCGCCCCCCAAGGGATATGGGCGGCGGCGATGGGCCTGTTCGCCGTCTCGGCGCTGGTGCTGGTGGCGCGCGCGCTGCTCGCGCTCCCAGCCCGCGACTGGGGCGCATCGGCGCGGGAGTTCGGTGTACCGGGAGCGGAGGAAGAGGTGGCGCAGGAGATCGAGGCCCTGCGCCATCGCCAGCAGGGGTCCTCGCCGTGACCATCACCCTCTACGTCGTCGGCCTGCTGGCGCTGATGTTCGCGGGCCTCCATGTCGGAACGGTGCTCTTCCTCGTCGGCTGGATCGGCGACGCCGTACAGGCGCAGGTCCTCCCGTCGATGATCGGGAACCTTGCCTGGACGACGATGAACGAGTTTCTACTGGTCGCGGTGCCGCTGTTCATCCTGCTGGGCGAGATCCTACTGCGCAGCGGCATCGCCGACCGCATGTACGGCGTACTCGCCGAGTGGCTCCGCTGGCTGCCCGGCGGCCTGCTGCACACCAATGTCGTCGCCTGCGCCCTCTTCGCGGCGACGACGGGATCGAGCGTCGCGACGGCAGCGACGATCGGCACCGTGGGCATGCCGGCGCTCCAGGAGCGCGGCTACAACGAGCGCCTGGTGCTCGGCTCGCTCGCTGCCGGCGGCACGCTCGGCATCCTGATCCCGCCGAGCATCAGCATGATCATCTACGGCGCGCTGACGGGCGCATCGGTGGGGCGCCTGTTCGTCGCCGGCATCATCCCCGGAATCGTTCTCACCGCGACGATGGTCGTCATCATCGCCATCACCTCGATCTGGCTGCCCGACCCGGAGGATCGGCGCCAGCCCGCCAAGCCGCTGCTTGAGCGCCTGCGCGGCACGCTCGACCTCGCGCCTGTGTTCTTCATCTTCATCGTCATCATGGGCAGCATCTATTTCGGGCTGGCGACGCCGACCGAGGCCGCGGCGCTCGGCGTGGTGGGCGCGCTGCTGATCGCCGCCGGCCACCGCCGACTCACGGTCTCGATGCTGCACGAGGCGTTCCTCTCGACCCTGCGCACGACGGCGATGGTGCTGCTGGTCATCGTTGCCGCCTTCAGCCTGAACTTCATCCTCGGTTTCCTGGGAATCCCGCAGTCGATCGCCAACTGGGTGGCGGGGCTCGGTCTGTCGGCGTATCAGACCATATGGATGCTTCTCGTCTTCTACCTGATCCTGGGCTGCTTCCTCGAGGTCGTGTCGATGATGGTCACCACCATCGGCATCGTCGTGCCGCTGGTCGTCCACCTCGGCTTCGATCCGGTCTGGTTCGGCATCTTCTTCACCATCCTCGCCGAACTCGCGATGATCACGCCGCCGGTCGGCCTCAACCTGTACGTCGTGCAGAGCATCCGCACCTCGAGCGGCAGCATCTACGACGTGTTCATCGGCACCCTGCCCTTTGCCGGCGCGATGCTGCTGGTCCTCGTGCTGCTGATCTATGTGCCGGAAGTCGCCCTCTGGCTCCCCGACAAGATGTTCGAATGACCCCCCGCGCGGCGCGGTCCGCCCGTCCCGGCGCGACCGGCGGCGGGTCATCGCCGACGGCCGCGGTCGCTCCGGTCCGCCGACGCGCGGCCGCTGGCCCTCAGGGGGCGAGAAGGCGGGCGAGCCCGGCCACGCTCGCCGTCGTCCGCAGCGCCCCGACCGCGGCCTCGATCGTCTCCCCCCGGCCGGGGCCGAACGCCCGCGCCGCCGCCTCGCGGAAGCGGCGCCGGAGCGCCTCCTCGTCGACCGGCCGCATCTCCGCGAGCCGGTGGCTAAGGCTGCGCCCGCCCTTGAGCCGGACCTCGACCTCCGCCCCCTCGCGCGGCGGGAAGGCGGCGGTCATCGCTGCATCCTCGACGAGCTCGGTCGCCCGGGCGAGGCGCAGGATCTGGGGGTCGTCGAGCCGGCCGAAGGTGTCCTCGCCGAGGGCGCCGCGGGCGAGCACGGCGGCGACGCAGAACTGGATGCTCATCCGCGCCGCGGTGACATCGGCGAACGGCCCGGGGTTGTCGCAGCCGGGATTGTCAATCGCGTTGCGGAAGGTGCGCACCCTCACCGCCTCGACCTCGGCGGCCCGCGGCCGATGCTCTTCCACCAGGGCGAGGACGGCCTGGCAGGCGGTCTGGGCGAAGCTACAGGCGGGCACCGGCTTGAAGTAGGCGGCGAGGATCTCGAAGCGCCGGCCGAGGCCCTCGGCGATCGTCGCCGCACGCTCGGCGCCGCCGAATGCCGCCAGGATCCCGCCCCGTCCCTCGACGATCGTCTCCGATGCCCGCACCCCGAGCCCGGCCAGCGCCGCCGCGGCCACCCCGCTGCGGGCGGCGAATCCGGCGTGGAAGTACACCTCCGTCCCCTCGGCGTAGGTCCACTCGTTGAGGCCGCTCCCGAGGTTTCCGGCCAGCCCCAGCGCCCGCGTCGCGCCGTCCTCGTCCAGGCCCATGAGCCGGGCCGCGGCCGCGGCCGCGCCCAAGGGCGCCAGCACGCCGGTCGGGCGGAAGACCCGCGCGAACGGCCCGCTCACCACCGCCCGGCCGACGCGGCCGACGACGTCGTACCCGGCGACCACCGCGGCGACGAACTCGGCGCCGCTCCGCTCCCCGGCCTCGGCGGCGGCGAGGGCGGCCGGAACCACAACCGCGCCGATGTGGCTCTTGGCGCCGGTGTGCATGTCCTCCCGGAGGAGGCCGTGGGCCATCACCGCGTTGGCGAACGCGGCCTCGGCGGCGGCGGTGCGTACCGCGGTCCCGGCGACCGTGGCCTCGGGCCGCGCCCCCAGCCGCTCGACCCAGGCGACCGCCTGCCGGCTCCAGGAAAGATCGCGGGCGGCGAGCATCGCCGCGAGCGCATCGAGGACGCAGAGCTCCGCCTTGGCCCACACCGCGGCCGGAAGCCCCTCGGCGCCAAGGCCGAGCGCGTGCCGCGCGAGGGTGCGCGCCAGGGCCTCGCGCGCCGGGAGGCCGGCCGCCGACACCGGACCGGCTGCGGGGCGCCGGGCGGTCATCCCGCCGCCGCCCCCTCCGGCGAGTCGGCAGGCGGCGGGCGCATCCGGTGCCAGGGGGTCGCCCGCTCGTAGGCGTGGGCGAGGCGGAGCACGGCCGCCTCGTCGAACGCCCGCCCCGCGATCTGCATGGAGAGCGGCAGGCCGCCGGCGCTGAAGCCCATCGGCACCGCGATCGCCGGCTGGCCGGTCAGGCTGAAGGGGACCGTGATCTCGACCCGGTTGAGGTTGGTGATGCCCGCCGCCGCCTCCAGCCTCGCCGCCGGCGCGACCAGGGCGGGCGTGACCAGCAGGTCGACTTCGGCCATCGCCGTCTCGGTCCGGCGGACGAGCTCGTCGCGCCGCTGGCGGGCGCGGACGTAATCGACCGCCCGCGCGCCGGCTCCGGGGAGGATGCGGGAAAGGAAGCTCCGGCCATAGGCTTCCCGCCTCGTCGCCAACCATTCCTCGTGCACGGCGTAGATCTCGGGGAGCTGGATCGCGACCTTGCAGGCGGCGAACTCCGGAAGCGGGGGGAGCGTCACCTCGTGGAGCTCGGCGCCGAGGCCGGCGATCACGCCCACCGCCTCCTCCATCGCCCGCCGGACCTCGGCGCTCGCCGGCAGGTCGGCCTCGAAGAAGTGGCGGACAAGCCCGACCCGGAGGCCGCGCACGTCGCCGGCGAGGAGGGCGCGGTAGTCGGGCACGGGCCGGTCGGCCGAGGCCGGATCGTCGGGGTCGTAGCCGGCGATCGCCTGCAGCAGGAGCGCGCAGTCCTCCACCGTGCGGGCGAGCGGCCCGCACTGGTCGAGGCTGTAGGAGTTGAGGATCACGCCCCGCCGGCTGACCCGGCCGAAGGTCGGCTTGAGGCCGACGACGCCGCAGTGGGCCGCCGGATTGCGGACTGAGCCGCCGGTATCGGTGCCGAGCGCGCCGGCAACGAGCCCGGCCGCCACCGCGGCCCCCGATCCGCTCGACGATCCGCCGGGGTCGTGCTCCAGGTTCCAGGGGTTGCGCGCCGGCGGCCAGGGAAGGTCGAAGGCGACGCCGCCGTAGGTGAACTCGTGGGTGGCGTGCTTCCCGAGAAGGATGGCGCCGGCGCGCCTGAGCCGGGCCACCGCATCGGCATCCGCGTCCGGAACGTTGTCGATCAGCAGCCGAGAGTGGGCGGTGGTGCGCACCCCGGCGGTGGCGAAGACGTCCTTGAGGCCGAGGGGGATGCCGTGCAGGGGCCCGCGCCGGCCACCGCGCGCGATCTCGGCCTCCGCCGCCCTGGCCGCGCTCCGCGCCGCCTCGGCCGTGACCGTGATGAAGCTGTGGAGCTTGGCGTCGACGGCCTCAATCCGCGCCAGGGACGCTTCGACCAGATCGACCGGGGACAGCTCCTTCGCCGCCAACAGCCGCCCGGCCTCGGCGATCGTGAGGCGGTAGAGCCCGGTCTTCACGCGCCCTCCTCCTTCGCCGCAACCGACCGCACCCGAGGCGATGATAGGGTGTTTTGGCGCCTCCCGCCACGAGCCCCGCTCACCGCGGCGCGACGCGCGTCGCCGCGCGCGCCGCCAACCACTGCCCGCCCAAGGCGACGAGCACCAGGGCGCCGCCGGCCAGGTCCGTCACCAGGCCCGGATGGATGAGCAGGAACGCGGCCCCGATCAGGAGGCCGCGCCCGACCAGGCCGCATCGCGCAAAGGTGTAGCCCTGCAACCCCATGACCAGCGTCACCACGCCGACGATCGCGGTGAGGCTGGCGCCCAGGATCTCCGGCAGCGGTCCCCGCCACAGCAGGGTCGGGTTGTAGACGAAATAATAGGGGATGAGGAACGCGACAATGCCGAGCCGGAAGGCGGTGAACCCAACCTTGAACGGGTCCTCGCGGGCGATGCCGGCGGCGGCGTAAGCGGCCAGCGCGACCGGAGGGGTGATCACCGAGATGACGCCGAAATAGAGCACGAACAGGTGCGCGGCCATCGGTTCGACCCCCCTCGCGACAAGCGCGGGCGCCGCCAGCACCGCCAGCACGATGTAGCACGGCACGGTCGAAAGACCCATGCCGAGGATCAGCGAGGCGACCATCGTCACGACGAGCAGGACGGCCGTGGATTCCCCGGACAGCTCGATCAGGAGTCCGGACAGGCTGAGCCCGAGGCCGGAGCCGGAGATGACCCCGGTGATGATCCCGGCGCCGGCGCAGGCCGCCACCACCGGAACCGCGCTCACCGGCGCGCGCGCCAGTGCCCGCAGGTAGCGGCGCCCGTCGATCCGTCGCGTCAGCCAGAGCTGATGCAGGGCGTCGACCGCGATCATGGTCACGATCGACCAGAACACGGACAGCGTCGCCGAGTATTCCCGCGCCACCAGCAGCCAAACCAGCACCGCGAGCGGAATCAGCACGTGACCCCGGCCGCGGAGCGCCGCGCGGGCCGACGGCAGGTTCTCCCGCGCCACTCCCTTGAGCCCGCGCTTCGCCGCCTCGAGATCGACGGCGACGAAGATCGCGAGATAGTAGAGAAGCGCCGGAAGCGCCGCGGCGACGACGATGGTGCCGTAGGACGTGCTCAGGATCTCGGCCATGACGAACGCCGCCGCCGACATGACCGGCGGCATGATCTGGCCGCCGGTCGAGGCAACCGCCTCCACCGCGCCGGCAAACCTCGGCGCATAACCGGTGGCCTTCATCAAGGGGATGGTGATCGAGCCGGTGCCGACGACGTTGGCGACGGCGCTGCCCGAGATGGTGCCCATCAGCGCGCTTGACACCACCGCGACCTTGGCCGGTCCGCCGCGCACGCCGCCGAGCAGCGCCTGCGCGATGTCGATGAAGAACTGCCCGCCGCCGAGCACGAGCAGAAGCTCAGCAAACAGGACGAACAGGAAGACGTAGGTGGCGCTGACGCCGATGGCGATGCCGAAGATGCCCTGGTCGGACCCGTAGATGACCGAGAGGAACCGCTCGAGGTCCATGCCCGCGTGGCCCAGCGGATCGGGCAGCAGGTCGCCGAAGAACGCGTAGCCGATGAAGGCAACGGCGACGACGCTCAGCGCCGGCCCGAGCGTCCGCCGCGCCGCCTCGAGGACCACGAGCGTGGCGATGACCCCGAACGTCAGGTCGGCCCGGGTCTGATCCACGGTGCGGAGCGTCAGCTCCTGCCACTCGGCGAGGATGTAGAGGCACGCGCCGACGCCGAGCGCGCCCAGCGCGAGGCTCGGCCAGGACGGCCGGCGCTTCCCCCAGGCCCGCCGGGCGGGATAGAGAAGGAAGACGAGCGCCAGGGCCAGGGCGAGATGAATGGCGCGCTGGACCATCGGCGGAAACGGGATGGTCCCGCCGGTATAGAGATGAAAGAGGCTCATCGCCACCGCGACCGCCGTCGCCGCCCGCCCCCACCACCCTCCGAGCGACAGGCGGGGCGAGCCCTCGTCGGCGGCGGCCGGCCCGTCCGCCTTCCGGTCGCCGCCGTCGGCGGCGCTTGCTGCGCGGTCGTCTTCCATGCCGCCGACCATCGCGGGGCGCGAGCGCCCAGCGCCCCTCAGCGGCCCTTGAAGCGCGGAGGCCGTTTCTCGGCGAACGCCGCCAGCCCCTCGCGGCAGTCCTCGGTGGTCTCGAGGGTCTGGCGGACCGTCTCCTGGTACTCGTTGGCGACCGCCAGGTTCGTCTCGTAGCTCAGCCGGATGAGCTTCTTCGCCGCCTTGACCGCGAGCGGCGCGTTGGCGGCGATCTCGCGGGCGATCTCCATCGCCTTGTCCAGAACCCGGGGCCCGGGGACGACGTGGTCGACGAGCCCCATCTCCTTCGCCTCCTGGGCCGAGAACCACCGCCCGGTGAGGACGATCTCGTTCGCCCTCCCCCGCCCCATCAGCCGGCTCAGCTTGACCGCCGGACCGCCGGGGATGATGCCGAGCTTCACCTCCGTCACCCCGAAGGTCGCGTGCTCGGCGGCCACGCGCAGGTCGCAGCAGATGGCGTAATGCGTTCCCCCGGCGAGGGCGAACCCGTTGATCGCGGCGACGACAGGAACCTCGATGTCCTCGATCGCGCCCGCCATGACCTTGAGCCGCCGCACCAGCTCCCACGCCTGATCGGGAGGAAGGCTCTTGCGCTCCTTGAGATTGGCCCCGGCGCAGAACGCCCTGTCGCCGGCGCCGGTGAGGACGACCGCACGCAGCTCCGGGCGCCGGTTCACCTCCCGGGCGGCGTCGATGATCTCGCCGGCCATCTGCAGGCCGACGGCGTTGCGGATTTCCGGCCGGTTCAGGGTGATCCTGACGATGCCGTCGTCGAGCTCATCCCAAAGAATGTCCTTGTAGGCTGTCATCGTCCGCCTCGAGTCCTGCGCGCCGAGTCCAACCGGTGGTGCCGGCCGGAACCGGTATCCGGCCGGCGCCCGTGTCGGGGTTCCACCGCCCCGTCACATCAGCCCCTTCTCCTTGAAGTAGCGGACCGCCCCGGGGTGCAACGGCGCGTACTTCGCCGTCTCGCGGACCGTGTTCTGGGCCGTCGAGTAGGCCGAGGGCGCGTAGGCGAGGACTAGTTCGGCGGTGTGCTCGGAGAGCGCCTTGACGATCAGGTACGCGGTCTCCTCGGCGAGCTTCTCATGGGCGACGAAGACGCTCACGCCGCCGACGGTGACGACGTCCGCCGGCAGGCCGGGATAGATGTCCTTGGAGATGATCTGCTTCGAGTAGTAGGGGATCGCACGGGTGATGCGCGCGACATCATCGTCGCTCAGCGAGATCAGCTTGAGCCCGACGCGCGACTGCGCCAGGTCCAGGAAACCGGCGAGTGGAGCCCCGCCGTGCATCGAGAAGCCTTCGATCTGGCCGTCCTTGATCGCTTGTATGCTGGCGTCGGCGGACAGGTACTGGGCGTTCATGTCCTCTTCCTTGAGGCCCGCCGCCTTGAGGTTGGCGATGGTTATGGCGTAGCCGCCGCTACCCTTGACCTGGAGCGAGATCTTCCGGCCCTTGAGATCGGCGAGGCCGTTCGCGGTCGAGTCCTTGCGCACCGCGATCTGCCAGAAATCCGGGTACATCACGAACAGCGAGCGCAACGACTTGACGGGCTGCTTCGAGCTGCCGAGGCCGTTATAGGCCTCGTAGAGCGGTACCGATCCCACCGCGCCGAGCTCCATCTTGCCCTTCTCCATGAGGGCCACGTTCTCGGTCGAGCCGAGCGTGGTGAGCGTCCGGGCGCGAACCCCGGGAACGTACTTGTTGATCACGCTCGTCGCCGCCGCGACCCAGATGAAGAAGGCGCCCTGCATGTGGGCGCCGCCGGCCGAAAGCCGCTGCTGGGCGCCCGCCGGCGCCGTTCCGAGGATCGTAACGACGGCAAGAAACGCAGCGAGGGCGAAGCCTGTCCTGCGCGGTCTGAGCATACGCATTTCCTGGTCCTCCCCTGTCACCAAAATCAGGCCCTTGGTCAACAGACACCTAGTTGGCGAGCGGTGCGACCGCGACCGTCAGGTCCTTCGGCAGACGCCGCAGCACCGTCGGAAGCTCGATCGTCTCGCTGGCGTTGGCCTTGAGCGGCGTCTTTCGCGGCCCGCCCGTGTAGGTCGTAACCGCGTAACCCTCGTCGGTCTCGACCACGACCTCCAGCGCCTGATCCTTGTCCGTTCCGTTGCGGAGCGTGATCTTGAGGACGCAGACGGGGCCCGGGTCCTTCAACTCCATCGAGATCGCGCTGATGACGATGCCCGGAGGCGCCGAATACTCCATCGCCGGCGCCGGCGTCGCCGCCAGCCACAGGGCCAGCACGGGCAAGAAGCGGATCGCCCGGCTCGTCCATGCACGTGAAACCCTCGTCGCACTCATCGTGTCCCCCTCCGTTTCCAAGCCAACTCTCCCCTCGCGCGGCTCTCGCTCACGTCGCCGCCGACGCGCCGACGAGGTGGACCGCCACATCGACCGCGACCCCGCCCTTCCCTTCGGGAAGCAGGATGACCGGGTTCACGTCGAGCGACCGGATCTCGGGATGATCATTCATGATCCACCCGACCGCCGAGACCGTACGCACCAGCGCCTCCTGATCGTATGCCGGCTGGCCCCTGAAGCCGTCGAGCAGCGGGAAGGCGCGGAGCTCGCGGATCATCGCCCGGATCGTCGCCTCGCTCGCCGGAGTGACCCGCATGGCCACATCCTTGAGAAGCTCGACCCAGATGCCCCCCAGACCGCAAACGACGACGGGGCCGAACTGAGGATCGCGCCAGCCGCCGACGATGACCTCGAGCCCCGGTCCGATCATCTCCTGCACGTGCACCGCGCGGGAGAGCTGGCCCGGAATCGCCCGCTCGACGGCGCCGACGGCGGCCCGCACCGCCTCGGCATCGGCAAGGTTCAGCTTGACCGCGCCGACGTCGGACCGATGGGTGAGCCGTGGATCGGCGGCCTTGAGCGCGACCGGGTAGCCGATGCGGGCTGCCGCCCGCACCGCCTCCTCGGCGCCGGCCGCCGTCTCGCCGTGCGCTACCGCGATCCCGTATTCGGACAACAGCGCGAACGCCTGGGCGAGCGATGGAGAGCTGCCGCCGAGCGGCGGCCGCCCACGGGCCGCCGACACCGGGCGCGCCTTCGGCGCCGCGCCCCGCGTCGGCGCAACCGGCCGCGCCTTTCGCTCGCTCCACCCGGCAAGGGCCGAGAGCGCGCCGGCCGCCGATCGCAGGTCCGGCATCACCGGCACGCCTCCCTCCTCCAGCGCCCTGGCCCAGGGATCGAGATACTGCCTCAGGCCGTACAGCCACGCGACCGCGGCCTTGTTGGAACGCGCCACGATCCCGGCCAGGGCCCCGGGATCGAACGCCGCCGTCGACGGCATCCCGTAGGTGAGGAGGAGCAGCGCGTCGACGTTCGCGTCGTCGAGCACGGCCGAAACCGCGTGCTGCAACGCCCGATTGGGCCCGATCTTCATCATCGTCGGGGAAATGTCGAGCGGCTGATCCGGCTTCAGCCAACGCGGGAACTCCTGGTAGATCCGCTCCATGGTCGGCGGCGAAAGGCTCGCCATCGAGAGGCCGTGCAGGCCGAGCTGGTCGGACGCCATCACCCCCCCGGCGCCGGTGGTGGAGACGATCGCCACCCGCCGCCCAGCGGTCCGCGCGTGCAGCCCGTCGAACGCCTTGAGGAGGAGGAGGAAGTCGCCGACGTCGTCGGCCCGCACGATTCCCGCCTCGGCAAACACGGCCTGGGCCACGCGGTCGTCGCCGGTCAGGCTGGCGGTGTGCGTCATGCTGGCCGAGACGCCCATCGCCGTGCGGCCCGACTTCAGTACGACGATCGGCTTGCGGGGCGAAACCCGCGTCGCCAGCTCGTAGAACCGCCGCCCGTCGCCGATCGACTCGAGGTACATGGCGACGACCTTGGTGTGCGGGTCGTCGCCCAGATAGTCGAGGAGGTCGGTTTCGTCGACGTCGGCCTTGTTGCCGATGCTGCATATCTTGTTGAACGAAAACGTGCGGTTCTCGTGGACCTGGAGAAGGATGGCGCCGGCCATGCTGCCGCTCTGGGTAACCAGCGAAACATTTCCGGGGCGCACGTCGCGAAGGGGTGCATAGGTGGTGACGACCCGCGAGCGGGTGTCGATCACCCCCATGCAGTTGGGGCCCCACAGCCGCATGCCCGAATCGCGCGCGATGCGCACGATCTCGTCCTGGCGTTCCCTCCCCTCGGCGCCGACCTCGGCGAAGTCGGAGGCCTCGACGATCACGCCCTTGACGCGCTTCTCGGCGCAGTCCCGGACGGCCTCGGGAACCGAGCCGGCGGGAACCAGGAGCACGGCGAGGTCCAGTTCGCCCGGAACGTCGCCAACCGACCTGTACGCCATCAGCCCGGCGATCTCGTCCGCCTGGGCGTTGATCGGGTACACCTCGCCCCCGAACCCCGACTTCAGGTTCTCGACCAGCACGTAGCCGGCGCGCCCCGGGGTGCGCGAGGCGCCGACGACCGCGATCGAGCGCGGCCGGAAGAAGCAGTCGAGCGACGCCGCCTCGCGTCCGTGCATGACGTCTTCGCCCTCAAACCCCGATCGCCGCCGGCCGCGGAGGCCTCGCCGCGGGCGGCCACGGCCCGGCGCGCATGACCTGACCGGGAAGCGGCGCGCCGACGATATCCTCGGCCAGGCGCGCGCAGCCGACCAGCGCCTCCAGATCGACCCCGGTCCCGACGCCCATGCCATGGAACATGTTCACCAGGTCCTCGGTGGCGATGTTGCCGGTAGCGCCGGGGGCATACGGGCAGCCGCCGAGCCCGCCAACCGAGCCGTCGAAGATGTCGACGCCCTCCTCCAGGGCCGCCAGCGCGTTGGCCAGGCCGGAGCCGCGCGTGTTGTGGAAGTGTGCCGCCAATCTCGTTCCGGGGCAACGCGCGCGCACCCGGCGGAAGACGTCGCGGACCAGGGACGGATTGCCCATGCCGGTGGTGTCTCCGAGGGTGACGACCGGTGCCCCGGCATCGGCGATGCGGGCGCAGATCTCCACCACCCGATCGACCGGCACCAGCCCCTCGTAGGGGCAGCCGAAGCACATCGAGACCGAGGCGCTGACGACGACGCCGGGCGGCGCCGCACGCACCACCTCCCTCACCGTCTCGATGCAGCCCGCGATCGAGCGGTTCAGGTTGCGCTCGGCGAAGGTCTCGGTCGCCGCCGACGGCAGCGTGACCTCGTCGACCCCGGCCGCAAGCGCGCGCTCGAACCCGCGCCGGTTGGGGACGAGGGCGATGTATTTCACCGCCGGGTCGCGGGCTATCCCGGCCGCCACCTTGTCCGCGTCCTGGAACTGCGGCACCCATTTGGGGGGTACGAACGAGGTGTACTGGATGCCGTAGACCCCGGTCGCGGACAAGCGGTCGATCAGCTCGATCTTCCGCTCGGTCGGAATCCAGCGCGTCTCGATCTGGAGGCCGTCGCGCGGCGCGACCTCGCGGATCAGAACCTGCCTTTGCGAAAGGGGACCGAATGGCATGAGTGCCTGGCGATGGTCCGGTCGGCGACGGACCAAGGCTAGCACGCCCGCGACCATCCCGGGAGCCCCTTCCTGGGCGGGCTTCGGCGCCGAGGCGGGGGGCGGAAAAGCGGGACGTCGGGCCGCGTATAGAGGACGGCGCATATTTGGGCCGCGCGTGGGGGCATTGCCAAGTGCGCCGGAGCCTTTAAAGTACCGGCCAGGAGCCGCGGCGCCCCGCCGCCGGCGCCGGATCGGGCTCCCGGGTGCGCGGATCGATCCCTGCCGCCCCCTGCCGTTCGAGAAGAAAAGAGGACCCTTCCATGCCGCCAGAACTGCCCGCGGTGCACCGCGATGCGATCGTCGTTGTCGGCCATACCGATATCGTCGCCTCGGACGTCGATTGGCGGCGCGAGAGCGGAGAGACCAAGGTCATGGAGAGGCGCCACCTGCCCACGCTGCGGGCCGGCGGGGCGACCGTGATCTGCGACCACGTCGGCGGCGACGCGCGCTACGGCTACCTTCCGGCGACGCGGCTTCACACCACCCCGTTGCAGCGATTCATGCGGGCGCTCGACCACACCTTCCGCGAGATCGAGGAGAGCGACTCCTTCATTCTCGCCACCACCGTCGCCGACATCCGCCGCGCCAAGCGCGAGGGCAAGGTCGCCTTCGTCCTCTGCCTCGAGGGGGCCATGCCGCTCGAGAACGAGATCTCGTACCTGCGCAACTTCCACCGCCTGGGGCTTCGCTGCCTCGGCCTCACCCACGACATGCGCAACCCCGTCGCCGACGGCGTGCGCGAGCGCGGCGGCGGCGGCCTCACGCACTTCGGCGTCGAGGTGGTGCGCGAATGCAACCGGCTCGGAATCGTGGTCGACGTCTCGCACATGTCCGACCGCGGCACCCTCGACACCCTCGAGGCGAGCAGCCAGCCGATCGTCGCCTCGCACTCCAATGCCCGCGCGATCTGCGGCCATCCCCGCAATCTTACCGACGAGATGATCCGCGGCATCGCCAAGGGGGGCGGGGTGATCGGATTTCACGCCCTCAACTCGCTGGTCGGCGAGTCCCCGGAGCCGTCCTTCGACGACCTCATGCGCCACATCGTCCACATCGTCGAGGTCGGCGGCATCGACTGCGTCGCCATCGGCCCCGACCTGATGGAGAACTGGGACCCCGACATCACGCTCAAGGTCAACGATCGGAGCCGGACGCTGCACGGGGTGCCGGTGAGGCGCATGACCTACAAGTATCCGCAAGGCATGGCCTCGCTCGCTGAGATTCCCAACCTCACCCGGGCCTTGCAGCGGCTTGGCTTCGGCGATGCCGACATCGCCAAATTCCTGGGCGGGAACTGGCTGCGCGTCTTCGAGGCGGTCTGGAGGCAGGGGCCGGAACGGCCGTAGCCCAGGACTAGGAGTCCTTGCCTTCGGCGAGCGGGGCGGCCGTCGCCCTGCGACCGCGCAAACGCAGGTGGAGGAGCCCGGCGAAGGCGCCAAGGAGCAGAATCCCGGCCCCGTCGGTCAACGGGCCCGGGTAGATCATGCACAGCGCCGCGCCGAAGGCGATCAAGCGCTCGTGGATGAGGAGGCGCGCCCTGAACCAGCCGATGGCGGCAATCGACAGGGCGACGACGCCGATGGTCGCGGTGACGAGGCTCGAGGCGATCTCGATCGGCGAGCCGAAGCCGAGCAGCGCCGGGCCGTACACGAACATGTAGGGGATGATATAGACCGAGAGCCCGAGCCGGATGGCGACCCACGAGGTGCGCCAGGGATCGGTGCCGGCGATCGCCGCCGCGGCGAAGGACGAGATCGCCACCGGCGGGGTGATCCCCGACATCGCCGCACAGAAGATGATGAACATGTGCGCCGCGACCAGGGGCACGCCGAGCTTGGCAAGCCCCGGGCCGAGGAGCGTGGCGAGGATGATGTACGCGCCGGAGGTCGGCATCCCCATGCCCAGGATGATCGCCGCCACCATGGTGAGGAAGAGGGCGACGAAGGCAAAGCCCCCGGAAATATCGAGGATGATCCCGCTGATGCGCGCCCCTAGGCCGGTCATGACGATGATCCCGGCAAGAATGCCGCCGATCGCGCAGGCGACCGTAACCGGGGCCATCATGCGCGGCGCCTCGGTCATGGCCTCGCCGAAAACGCGCAGGATGCGCCGGCGATTTTCGCGGTCCAGGGTGCCGACGAGCGCGGCGAGGGTGACGATCGACCAGAACCCGCCGGCCGAGGGCGTGTAGCCCTGATAGAGGAAGTAGAGGAGGGCGACCACCGGCAGCAGCAGATAACCCCGCTTCAGCAGCGTCGGCAGCACCGGCGGCAGGACCTCGTCGCCGGCCGGCCGGAGCCTGAGCCGCCGCGCCTCGAGGTCGACCATGGCGAAGACGGCGAAGAAGTAGAGGAACGCCGGGATGATGGCAAAGGTGATGATCTCGGCGTAGGAGACGCCGGCGAACTCGATCATCAGGAAGGCGGCCGCGCCCATGATCGGTGGAGTCAGCTGCCCGCCGGTCGAGGCCACCGCCTCCACTCCCGCCGCGAACTCCGGCCGATAGCCCACCTTCTTCATCGCCGGGATGGTGAACGAGCCAGTAGTCACCACGTTGGCCGCGGCGCTGCCCGAGAGCATGCCGAAGAAGGCGCTCGCCACCACCGCCGTCTTGGCCGGCCC
>JACQOE010000083.1 GCA_016202695.1 Pseudomonadota bacterium
GCCGAGATGTGGACGAACACGTCCTTCGATCCATCCTCCGGCTGAATGAAGCCGTAACCCTTCTTGGTATTGAACCACTTCACGGTACCGATAGGCATTGTGCCCCCCAATGGAATCGTCCTGCCGCATGTCGCGGTGCGCGGTCAGTTAAGCATGAAACCGAACCCAGGGCCAGAAGGTCGGCGGCCCCGGTAGCCAGGCGGCGGGACGAACCCGACCCGGCGCAGGAGGCGCGAACGGCCATTCCCAACCGGCCGCGCGCGGAGCATAAGAGGGGACGCGCGGCCCGGTGCCGCCGGCCCGCAGGCGCTAGACGGTCACTCCCGGTGCGACTCCTCCTCCTCGCCCTCGCCACCATGTTCATCCAGCAGACGATCGCGACGATCGGGCGGGTGGTGGTGCCGATCATCTCGCCGGCGATCATCGACGACCTCGGGGTGGGCGCCTCGCTGGTCGGCCTCTACACGGCGCTGGTGGCGGCGGCGGGCATGACCAGCGCCATGGGTTGCGGCGGCTTCATCCTCCGCTACGGGCCGCTGCGCATGAGCCAGTTCGCCCTCGTCCTGGTGGCCGCCGGGCTCGGCGCCGGCATCTCGGGCATGCTCCCGGTGATCGCGCTCGGCGCCCTCACCATCGGCATCGGCAGCACGGTCTCGACGCCGGCCAGCTCGCACCTCCTGTCGCGCTACGCGCCGCCGGCCTACGCGCCGCTGGTCTTCTCGATCAAGCAGACGGCGGTGCCGGCCGCCTTCATGCTGGTCGGGCTGCTCGGGCCGCTGCTCGTCGTCCACTTCGGCTGGCGGACGGCGCTCGGGGCCACCGTCGGGGCGGCGCTCGCCCTCGCCCTGCTCCTGCAGCCGCTCCGCGCCGCCTTCGACCGCGACCGCGATCCCGCCCAGCCGCTGTCGCTCTCGGACTTCGGCACCACGCTCCGCGCCGTCCTCGGCGATCCCGCCCTGCGGGTGCTGGCGGTCGCCGGATTCAGCTACTCCGGGCTGCAGGCGGTCTATTCCTCCTATTCGGTGCTGTTCCTGACCAAGGCGATCGGCTTCTCGCTCACCTCCGCCGGGCTCGTGTTCTCGACCGCGGTGGCGGTGTCGGTCCCGGCCCGCATCTTCTGGGGCTGGATCTCGATCCGCTTCCTCGCCCCGCGGCTGGTGCTCGCCGGGCTCGGGCTGGTGATGACCGCGGCGGCGGCGCTCACCGGCCTCTACGGGGCCGCCTGGCCGCTGGCGGCGATCCTGGCGGTGGCGGTGCTGTTCAGCGCCACCGCGATCAGCTGGCACGGCGTCCTCCTGTCCGAGGTGGCACGCCTCGCGCCCGCCGGCAAGGTGGGGGCGATGACCGGCGGCATCCTCGGCTTCACCGGCGCCGGGCAGATGGCGCTGCCGCTCGCCTTCGGCGGCCTGCTCGCGGCCAGCGGCAGCTATCGCCTCGGATTCTTCCTCCTCGGCCTGCCGGCGCTGGCGACCGGGCTGGTGCTCGCCGCCGGCCGCGCCGGCGCCTCCGCGGCCGCGCCCCGCGGAGTGGACATCCCGCCTTCCTGATCGCGGCCCGGCGGCAGCTCGTGCCGCCCCCGACGCAGGAGGTAGAGGCCGCTGGCGGTGATGATCACCGCGCCGAGGATCGTCCATTGGTCCGGAAAGTGGTCGAAGGCGAGGTACCCGAGCACAGCAGCGAAGACCACCCCGGTATAGGTAAACGGGGCCACCGTCGCCGCCGAGGCGGCCTGGTAGGCTTTGATCAGGGTGAACTGCGAGATCGTGGTCATGATTCCGAGCAGCGCCATCACCAGCCCGCCCTCGAGGTCGGGCGTGACCCAGAAGAGGGGCGCGGCGACAGCAAGCCCGACCGTGCCGGCTATCGGCGTGTAGGCGACGGTAGTGACCGTGGCGTCGGTCCGACTGAGGGCGCGCGTGCTCATCTCGAAGAAAGCCTGGCAGGCGGCGGCGGCGAGCGGCAGCAGCGCGGCGGCGTCGGCGACACCGAGCCCGGGGCGGATGACGATCAGGGCGCCAAGGAAGCCGACCACCACCCCCGCCCAGCGCCGCGCCCCCACCCGCTCGCCGAGCAGGGGCGCGGAGAGGGCGACGATCATCAGCGGCGAAGTGTAGAGAAGCGCGCTCGAGTCGGCCAGCGGCAGGAACTGGACGGCGGCGAACATGGAGATGGTGGCGCCGATGGTCAGCGACGAGCGCACGAGCTGCAAGCCCATCCGCGGCGTCGCCAGGGCGCGGAAGTAGCGGCCGCGGAGGATGAGCATGAGCAGGAGCGCCTGGATCACCACCCGCACCCACGTCATCTCCAGCACCGGATAGCGCTGGCCAAGGTCCTTGGCGATCGCGTTGGTGGTGACGAAGAAGAACATGGTCAGCAGCATCCACAGGATGCCGCGCGTCGCGCCCGAGGAGGCGAACGTGGCCGTGCCGCGAGCCCTCATGGGTCCAGAGCCATTCCCTCAACCGCGCCCGCCGCCCGCGGGCGGCGCCGTCCCCCGGCCGGGGCCGCGGGCGCGGCCCGCCCGGCTTCCCGGCCGGGTTTGTACCAGCCTTTCCGCCCCTTCGGCCAGCGCCCGGCCGCTCGGCCCGATCCCGGGACCGGGAGTCGCGCCGCCCGCCCGAGCCGGAGATCGACATTGACAACGTTCACCAACTGGCGGAACCATCGGCCCAAGGGAGGACACGTATGCTGATCCGTGGCGGTCGGGTTTACGACCACGACGGCGACGTCCATCAGCCGCCGGTCGCCGACATCCGCATCGACCGGGATTGCATCGTTGCGGTCGCTCCGAACCTTGCGCCGAAAGCGGGCGAGGCGGTGATCGACGCCCGCAACAAGCTCGTCATCCCCGGTTTCGTCAACGCCCACTACCATTCCCACGACGTGCTGGCCAAGGGCCTGATCGAGGAGCTGCCCCTCGAGGCCTGGATGCTCTACAGCAAGATGCCCGACCAGGCGACCCGGAGCGCCGAGGAGGTGCGTACCCGCACGCTGCTTGGCGCCTACGAGTGCCTGCGCAACGGCATCACCACGCTGCAGGACATGAACAACCGCCAGCCGCTCGACGAGACCTACCTCGACGTGGTGCTGAAGGCCTATGCCGACATCGGCATCCGGGTCGTCTTCTCCTCGGCGATCCAGGACCTCGCCCCCGCCGACGCGACCCCGTTCTGGCGCGAGATGCTGCCGGCCGACGTGCTGGCCGCGGTCGGCGGCCAGGCCAACGACTGGCGAAGCCAAGTCGACTTCGTCGAGGCCCAGATCCAGCGCGTCGGCAGGTCCCGGCCGCGGCTCCACTGGGCGCTCGGGCCGTCGGGGCCGCAGCGCTGCTCGCGCGACATGCTGGCCGCGGTCGCCGACCTCTCGGCGCGCCTCAACCTGCCGGTCTACACCCACGTCAACGAGACCAAGGCCCAGGCCGTGCAGGGGCGCCTCGCCTACGGCCGGCACGGCGGCTCGCTGGTCCGCTTCATGGGCGAGGCCGGCCTCCTCGGCCCGCGCGTCAACCTGGTGCACGGAGTCTGGCTCAGCCGCGACGAGATCGAGCTCCTCGGCGAGACCGGCTCGGGCCTGGTCCACAACCCCTTGAGCAACCTCAAGCTCAAGAGCGGCATGGCGCCGATCCTGGAGCTGCGCAAGGCCGGGGTCCGCCTCGCCCACGGCTGCGACAACTGCAGCGCCGGCGACACCCAGAACCTGTTCCAGGCGATGAAGATGTACTGCCTCCTGCCGGCGGTGACGAACCCGATGCCGAACGACCTCAACGCCGCCGAGGCGATGCGGGTGGCGACCCTGGGCGGCGCGCGCTCGGCGCTGCTGGAGAACGAGATCGGCGCCCTCAAGCCCGGGATGAAGGCCGACCTCGCCCTCCTCGACCTCAACGATCCGGCGCTGATGCCGCTGAACAGCGCCGCCCGCCAGCTCGTCTACAGCGAGTGCGGCCGGTCGGTGGAGACGGTGATCGTCGACGGGCGCGTGGTCATCAAGGACCGCCGGCTTGAAACCGTGAACGAGGAGGACCTCCGCCGGGCCGTGGCCGAGGTCTCGGAGACCTTCCGGCGCGACTACGAGCGCCTGAAACTGGCCAATGCGCGGCTGTGCCCGCATCTCATCGAGGCCCATCGCGCCGCCTGGAAGGAGGACATCGGCATCCATCGCTTCGTCGGTCCCTTCGACGACCGCTTCTGATCGGGGCGCGGCCGGCGACGGGTGTTGCGGAACGAATCCTGGGAGATAGCAACGTGAACGGGAGGACTGCCATGACCACATTGATCGAACCCAGAGGGAGGCGTTCGTCTCCCGCGGCGGGCGGCGCGATCGCGCTCGCGCTCGCCCTGACCTTGGCCGCGCCGGCCGCGGCCGCGGACAAGGTGCACTTCCTGATGGACTGGGTCCCCTCCGGCGAGCACGCCATGTACTACGGCGGCTGGGACAAGGGCTTCTGGAAGGAACAGGGCATCGACGTCAACATCACCCGCGGCTACGGCTCGGGCGACACGGTGACCAAGGTCTCGACCGGTTCGGTCGATTTCGGCATCGCCGACATCGGCGTGGCGATCTCGGCCCGGGCGCGCACCAACGCCCCGATCAAGGCGATCATGATGATCTACACCGATTCGCCGAGTTCGATCTTCGTCCTCAAGAGCTCGGGCATCAAAACCTTCAAGGACCTCGAGGGCCACACCATCGGCGGCGCCCCGGGCAGCGCCACGGCCGCCCACTTCCCGCGGGTCGCGCAGATGACCGGCACCGATGCCAGCAAGGTCAAATGGGTCAACGCCGAGGCCGGCGCGCTGATGAGCCTGCTCCTGTCGAAGAAGATCGACGGCGTCCCCACCTTCGCCATCCACGAGTACTACTACAACAAGGCGGCGCAGAAGATCGGCGAGGAGATCAAGGTGCTGCGCTTCTCCGACGTCGGCTACACCATCTACGCCACCGCCGTGCTCACCACCGAGAAGATGCTGGCGGAAAAGCCCGACCTCACCCGCCGCTTCCTCAAGGCCACGCTCAAGGCCTTCGAATGGGCCCGCGACAACCCGCAGGAAGCCTGCGACCTGCACGTCAAGCGCCATCCCGAGGTCGCGGTCGACGACTGCCGCGGCAGCCTACGCAATGCCCTCGCCCACGTCTTCAACGACCACTCCAAGAAGACCGGGGTGGGGCGTGTCGACCCCGAGCGCCTCAAGTTCACCTGGGACGCGATCTCGGTCGCCCTCAAGCTCGACCCGGCGTTCGACTACCGGCCGATCGCCGACACGAGCTTCCTGCCGGCCAAGTGACTCCGGCGGGCGGGGCGGACGATCGCCGGGGCCGGAGGCGGGGCGCGGGAGCGGTGCAGGCATGAGTCGACGGCGCGGCCATGAGCGAGCCTGAGACCGCCTCCCCTCCGCCCTCCGGCGCCGCGCCCGACCCGCTGGTCCTGCCGCCTCCGTCGCGGCTGAGGCGCGTCTTCTATTCGGGGCAGGAGGTGATCCTGCCGGCGGCGATGTTCATCGTCCTCCTCGCCCTCTGGGAGACGATCGTGCGGGGCGCCGGCGTGCCCGCCTATCTGGTGCCGGCGCCGAGCGTCATCTGGCTGCAGAGCACCGCCATCGTCGGCGACATCGCCGGTCACACGCTGGCCACCCTCCATACGGTCGCCATCGGCTTCGGCGTCTCGGTCGTCATCAGCATCCCGCTCGCGGTCCTTCTCACCTCGTCGCAGGTCGTCGCCAGCGCGGTCTATCCGCTGATCGTGCTCACCCAGTCGATCCCCAAGGTGGCCCTGGCGCCGATCCTGGTGGTGGCACTGGGGGCGAACCAGATGCCGCGGGTGATCGTCGCCTTCCTGGTCGCGTTCTTCCCGCTCCTGATGGCGACCGTCGCCGGGCTGCTCTCGACCCCGCCCGAGCTGATCGAGCTCGGCCGCTCCTACAAGGCCTCGCGCCTGCAGGAGGTCTTCCGCATCCGCATTCCCTTCTCGACTCCCTTCATCTTCAGCGGGCTGAAGGCGGCGATTGTGCTCTCGGTCACCGGCACGGTCGCCGGCGAGTTCGTCGCCTCCGACCGCGGCCTCGGCCACCTCATCATCGCCACCACCGCCTTCTTCCAGACTCCGATCGCCTTCGGGGCGCTGATCCTGCTGTCGATCATGGGGATCGCGCTCTTTCAACTGGTCGCCGTCGTCCAGCGCGTGTTCTTCGCCTGGTCCACCGGCGAGGAGGCGAAGGCGAAGTGAGCCGGGGCCGGCGCCCCGCCGGTTGCGCAGGGCCGCCCGGTCGCCGCACGGCAATCGAAACACGGACCGAGGAGGACGTTCGATGACATGGTGGGAGGGCGCCGCCGAGGGGATTCCGAATGCCCGGCCCAACTGGATGGAGGTCGACTCGGGCGCGTTCGCGCACAACCTGGGCGCGCTGCGTCGCCAGGTCGGCCCCGCGGTCAAGATCTTCGTCGCCCTGAAGGCCAACGCCTACGGGTTCGGGCTGGTGCCGGCGGCCAGGGCGATCTCCGCCGCCGGCGCCCATGGGCTCTCCGTGGTCGACGTCGCCGACGCGGTGATCGTGCGGAAAAGCGGCGTGGGCGTCCCGATCCTGCTCTACGCCGGCAATCAGATGGTCCCGGAGACGGTCGAGGCGGCGATCCGCTTCGATCTCATCCTCACCGTCCACGACACCACCTCGATGGAGTGCGTGCTGGCGCACGCCCGGACGCCGATCCGGGTGTTCGTCGAGGTCAACACCGGCGCCGAACGGCTGGGGGTCGAGCCCGACGAGGCGCTTGACACCATCGCCCGGCTCCGCACCTCGCCCCAGGTCGAGGTGGCCGGGGTCTACACCCACATGCATGTGCCCGGGAACGAGGCCGCGGAGCCTCACCTGGACTGGGAGTTCGCCCGCTTCGAGGAGGTGCTGCACGCGCTCGACAACGCCCGCGTGAAGATCCCGATCCGGATGGCGGCGAGCTCGAAGGTGCTGGTCGTCACCAACAGGATGAACCTCGGCGCCATCGATCCCGGCAGCGTCGTCTATGGCCTCGATCCGGGCGGCGCGCGCAAGCTCGACCTCGGCGTGCGCCCCGCCTTTCGCGCCATCAAGAGCCGGCTGGTCCAGGTCCGGGCGCTCCGCCGGCCGGGAGGGCAGAACGAGCACGCCCCCTTCCCCGTCCGCGAGGGGATGCGGGTGGGCGTCTTCCCGCTCGGGCGGAGTGACGGGCTCCGCACGCTCCATTGCGGCGAGGTGCTGGTGCGCGGAAGGCGGGCCAAGATTCTGGGGGCGCTCTCCTCCGAGCACACCAAGATCGACCTCACCGACATCGCCGACGCCGCGGTCGGCGACGAGGTCGTCATCGTCGGCCCGCAAGGGAAGGAGACGATCACCGTCGCCGAGGTCCTGCGCCGCAACCCCGGCTTGCAGGAGTCCGACATCACCCGGGGGCTGTCGCGGGCGGTTCCGCGCGTCTACGTCTGAGCCGCGGAGGGGCCGGCTTTGGGCGGCGCGTGATCGCGCGGCCGCGTTCGGCTAACCTCTCGGTCCTGGGTGCAGGGCCCCGGCGGCGGGGCCGGGCGGCGAAGAAGGAGGCGTCAGGCGATGAGCGCGACGGGCAAGGTCGCCCTGGTCACGGGCGCGGGATCGGGGATCGGGAGGGCCGTCTCCCTGGCCCTCATGGGGGAGGGATACGCGGTGGTCCTCGCCGGGCGCCGCCGGGAGGCGCTTGAGGAGACCGCGGGGCAGGCCCCGGCGGGGGCGCGGACGCTCGCGGTGCCCACCGACGTCGGCGATCCGGCCTCGGTCAAGGCCCTTTTCGCCAGGGCCAAGGAGGCGTTCGGCCGGCTCGACCTCCTCTTCAACAACGCCGGCATCGGCGCCCCGGCCATGCCGATGGAGGACCTCCCCTTCGAGAAGTGGCAGGCGGTGGTGGCCACCAACCTCACCGGCGCGTTCCTGTGCAGCCAGGAGGCGATCCGGATCATGAAGAGCCAGACGCCGATGGGCGGGCGGATCATCAACAACGGCTCGATCTCGGCCCACGCCCCGCGGCCGGGCGCGGTCGCCTACACCACCACCAAGCACGGCATCACCGGGCTCACCAAGACCATCTCGCTCGACGGGCGCAAGTACGACATCGCCTGCGGCCAGATCGACATCGGCAACGCCACCACGCCGATGACCGACCGCATGCTCAAGGGCGTGCCCCAGGCCAACGGCACGACCATGGTCGAGCCGCGGATGGACGTGGCGCACGTCGCCCGGGCGGTGGTCTACATGGCCGGCCTGCCGCTCGACGCCAACGTCCAGTTCATGACCGTAATGGCGACCAAGATGCCCTTCATCGGAAGGGGCTGAACCGAGGCGCCGGCGCGCCCGAGGCCGGATAAAGACGCAGGGCCGACGCGGGCCTAGAGTTCGACGTCAGCCGGCGACACGGGGCGGATTCTCCGGATGCAAGTCCTCGAACAGTTCGCCGAAAAGCTCCCTGACCTTTTCCTTGGCGTCGCGGAGGGCCGCCGCCCCTTCCGGGGTGATCTCGTACACGCGACGGGCCCGCTTGCCGGTTCGCTCTCGCGTCGAGCGCAGGTACCCCTTGCGCTCGAGCCCGTGAAGCATGGGGTACAACGTCCCCGGGCTCAGCTCGTATCCGTGCCGGCGCAATTCCGCGATGATCCCGAGGCCGAAGATGGGCTCCTGGCCCGCGTGATACAGGATGTGAAGGCGGATCAGGCCCGCATAAAGGTCCTTGTCGTCCATCGATGGATCAGCCGCCGGGGGCAGAGGGGGTGCGGTCGGCGGTCACGATAGCATGGTCGGGACCGCTTCCAGCGCCCAGCCCCCCGCCGCCGTCAGCAGGACGACCAGCCAGGGTTGAACCTTCCACAGGGCGAGCAGCGCAAAGGCGCTGATGGCCAGCCCGAAATCCGCCGGCGACTTGATGGCGCTGGTCCAGACCGGATCGTAGAGCGCCGCCAGGAGCAGGCCGACGACGGCGGCATTGACCCCGACGAGGGCGGAGCGGATCGTCCGCATCCGCCGCAGGTCCTCCCAGAACGGCAGCGCCCCGACGGTGAGCAGGAACGACGGCAGGAAGATCGCCACCAGGCCGATCACGGCCCCGAGCCAGCCGTTCGGCTGGGGGTTCATCACCGCGCCGAGATAGCCCGCGAAGGTGAACAGCGGCCCCGGCACGGCCTGGGCCGCACCGTAGCCGGCGAGGAACGTATCGTTCGTCACCCATCCGGACGGGACCACCTCCGACTGTAGGAGCGGCAGGACCACGTGGCCGCCGCCGAATACCAGGGAGCCGGAACGATAGAAGCTGTCGAACAGCGCCAGCCCCTGATGGGGAAAGACCGCCGCAACCGCCGGCAGGCCGACGAGGAGCAGGAAGAAGAGGCAGAGCGCGACGGCGCCCATCGTCCGGCTCAGGCCGGCAGGCATGGGGACGTGATCGCCGTCGCGCGAGTCCTTGAGGAGGAGCAACCCGATCAGGCCGCCTCCGAGGATCGCGCCGATTTGCCCGAGGGAGGTCGGCCAAGCGGTGAAGACCAGGGCCGCGCCGACCGCCAGGGTGGCGCGCGGCGCATCCGGACAGAGGTTGCGGGCCATGCCCCAGACGGCGAGGGCGACCACCGCTACCGCCACCACCTTGAGGCCGTGGAGGAACCCGGAGTCGAGGAGCTCGCTGTAGGCGGCGACGCCGTAGGCGAAGAGGACAAGCGCCAGGGCGGACGGCAGCGTGAAGGCAAGCCAGGAGGCGAGCGCGCCCGGCAGCCCACCCATCGACAGGCCAATGCCGATGCCGACCTTGCTGCTCGCTGCGCCGGGGGTGAATTGGCACAGGGCGACGAGGTCGGCATAGGTGCGATCGTCCAGCCACCTCCGCCGTTGCACGTACTCGTCGCGGAAATAACCGAGATGGGCGATCGGCCCGCCGAAGGAGGTCAGCCCGAGCCTCAGGGCGACGAGAAAGATCTCCCCGATGGCCGGGCGAGCCACATGGCGTTGCTCACTCTTGCTTGCCTGATCGTTCATGTTCGGAACCGCCCCCTCCCTTGTTCCTGACGAAATATAATCGACATTCGATATCGAAATACGATATTATTAGCACAAGCGCGATTTCGATTCAACGGGAAGCGCGGGGCATGGACTACCTCGTCATCGGTATCACTGCATTCGTCGTCTCGGGGGTCACGCTGTTCTCTGGCTTCGGCCTGGGCACGGTGTTGATGCCCGCCTTTGCCTTGTTCTTCCCCGTCCCGCTGGCGATTGCGGCGACCGCCGTCGTGCACCTAGCCAACAACCTGTTCAAGTTCGCCCTGATGCGGCGGCACGCGGACTGGGGCGTGGTCCTTCGTTTCGGCCTTCCCGCCGCCCTTGCGGCCGTTGCCGGGGCGAGCCTGCTGGCTGTCTTCAGCGAACTGCCCTCGCTCACCACCTATCGCCTCGGTGGCTGGCTGCTCGAAGTCACCCCGCTCAAGGCCGTCATTGGCGCCCTCATCGTCGGCTTCGCGGCGCTGGAGCTGAACCCGAAGTTCAACGCCCTTGCGATCCCACCCCGTTTCCTCGCGGTGGGCGGACTGCTGTCGGGTTTCTTCGGCGGCCTTTCGGGGAACCAGGGTGCGTTCCGGTCGGCCTTCCTCATTAAGTCCGGGCTCGACAGGGACGCGTTCGTGGGTACCAGCGTCGTCGCGACGGTGATCGTCGATACGGTCCGGCTGACGGTCTACGGCCTGTCGTTCTACACGGCGAACCTGCTCGCGATGCGGCCGGACCTCTCGGGCCTCGTCGTGGTCGCGACCGCCGCCGCGTTCGCCGGCGCCTACCTGGGGGCCCGGCTTCTTAGGAAGGTTACCCTTCGCTTCGTGCAGATCGTTGTCGGGGTCATGGTAAGCGTGATCGGCGCGGGACTCGTAAGCGGCCTCATCTAATCCCGTCCTCGCGCACCGCGCCGGTGGTCCGATCTCGTCCGGCAACGCGACGACGGGCTTGCGGCCCCCGCTCACGCGCAATCGCGCGGCCCTGGTCGAGCCGCGGATGGACGTGGCGCACGTCGCCCGGGCGGTGGTCTACATGGCCGGCCTGCCGCTCGACGCCAACGTCCAGTTCATGACCGTAATGGCGACCAAGATGCCCTTCATCGGAAGGGGCTGAGC
>JACQOE010000017.1 GCA_016202695.1 Pseudomonadota bacterium
CGATACGCCCGGGCGGAGCCAGGCGCCTGCGAAAGGCCGTCCCATCCCCGGCTGGATGCGGCGCCGGCGCGAGGCCGCCCAGGACCGTGTACCAACTCGCGCGAGTACCGGAGGCCGGCCTCCGCCCTTCCCTCCCCCGCACCCGCGGGGCCAAGGGCCAGACCAACCCGAGCCGAACCGAATTGATGCAGGCGAGACCGCCAAGGACAGGAGCGAGACCGGGCG
This sequence comes from Pseudomonadota bacterium, assembly GCA_016202695.1. GTDB lineage: Bacteria > Pseudomonadota > Alphaproteobacteria > JACQOE01 > JACQOE01 > JACQOE01. The sequence continues at coordinate 226 of JACQOE010000017.1, forward strand.
GGAGAGACAGGGCAGAATCGAGAGGAGACGCGAACGAGGGGCCGGACCGGCGAGGGGGACCGATTCTCCCGGCGCGCCTTCGCGGCGGCCTTATCCGCCGCCGGCTCCCTCATCCTTCCCCTGGGTCCAGCCCGGGGCAGGCCCTCTCCCGCGGGCGGGAGAGGGCAGCCCGCCGCCAAGCGGCGGGCGGGGGAGGGCGCGACCGGGCAAGAACACCACGCAAGGCTGCGCTCCGGCGGACGCGGACGGGCAGGGGGGATGGGCGGGCGCTGCCGTCGGAAAATCGCGCCGACGCTGGCCGCAAGCGGGATTTCCTCAATGCTTTTCGTGGGGTTGGTCTATTTCAGAATTATTCTAATTCCTATCTTCAATCAGCACTAATTTAGTCCTTGAATGGGCGGGCGAGTTGAAGTAATGACTCCGCCGCCGCGTGTTTGATCCAGGTCAAACACGAGAGTTGTTCTAATTATTATTGTCGTTGGAACCAAGAAAAGCGAGGAGCCCCGAGATGATGCGACGCATCCTGACGGTCGGCCTGATCGCCGCCGCGGCGCTGGCATCCGCCACGGCGACGAGCGCGCAGGAGGTGAACCTCTACTCCTACCGCCAGGAATTCCTGATCAAGCCGATGCTGGAGGCGTTCACCAGGGAGACGGGGATCAAGGTCAACATCGTCTACGCCCAGGCGGGCGTGCTCGAGCGGCTCAAGGCGGAAGGGCCGAACAGCCCGGCCGACGCGGTCCTCACGGTCGACATCGGCCGCCTGCACGACCTCGCCGAGGCCGGCCTCCTTCGGCCGGTGAGGTCGGCCGTGCTCGATCGCAACGTTCCGCCCCAGTTCCGCCATCCCGAAGGGCTGTGGTACGGGCTCACGCTCAGGGCCCGGGTCCTCTACTACGCCAAGGACCGGATCGACCCCAAGGAGCTCTCGACCTACGAGGCGCTCGCCGATCCCAAGTGGAAGGGGCGGCTCTGCATGCGCTCCTCCAAGCACCCCTACAACGTCTCGCTCATGGCGTCGATGATCGCCGCCCATGGCGAGGCCAAGGCCCTGGAGTGGGCGAAGGGGCTTGCCGCCAATCTTGCCCGCAAGCCCCAGGGCGGCGACCGCGAGCAGGCCAAGGCGATCAAGGAGGGGGTCTGCGACGTCGCTCTCGGCAACAGCTACTACATGGGGGCGATGGTCAACGATCCCGCCCAGCGCTCCTGGGCCGAGGCGATCGCCATCTTCTTCCCCAATCAGGGCGATCGCGGGACCCACGTCAACATCAGCGGCGTCGGCGTCACCCGCGGCGCCAAGAACCTGGCGAGCGCGGTCAGGCTGATCGAGTTCCTCTCCGGCGAGGAGGCGCAGGAGCTCTACGCCGCCAAGAACTTCGAGTACCCCGTGCTCGAGGGCGTGAAGTGGGATCCGCTGGTGGCCTCGTGGGGCCGCTTCAAGCCCGACACGGTGAGCCTGGAGAAGATCGGCCGCCTGAACGGGGAGGCGATCCGGTTGTTCGACCGGGCCGCCCTGCCGTGAGGGCGCCGGCCCCGCCGTCTTTTCCACGGCGGGTCTCGTCCTGAGCGAGAGGACGCGGCCGCGGGGAATCCGCCCCCGGCCGCGTCCGCATCCTCCCCGGGTGAAACGGCCCGGATGAAACGGAGGGAGTGAGTTGACCGAGGCGTCCCGCGTCCGCGTCCTTCCCGCGACGGCCCTGCCGCGCGCGCCCCGCATCCAGTTCCGGCTGGACCGCTGGAGCGCCGGCACCCTCGCGCTCGCGCTTCTGGTCGCGATCCCCGTCGTCTCGGTGATCGGGCTCGCGCTCAGCCCGACCGACGACATCTGGGCGCATCTTTCGGCGACCGTGCTCCCCGGCTACGTCGCCAACACGCTCGGGCTCGCGCTCGGGGTGGCGGCGGGCACCCTGGCGATCGGGGTGGGGACCGCCTGGCTGGTCACCATGACCCGGTTTCCCGGGCGGCGCGTCTTCGAATGGGCGCTCCTCCTGCCGCTGGCGATGCCGGCCTACATCGTCGCCTACGTCTACACCGGCCTGCTCGAGTACGCCGGCCCGGTGCAGGGGGCGCTCCGCGCCCTCTTCGGCTGGCAGGGCGCGCGCGACTACTGGTTCCCCGAGATCCGCTCGCTCGGCGGCGCGATCGCGGTGATGACGCTGGTGCTGTACCCCTACGTGTACCTGCTCGCCCGCGCCGCCTTCCTCGAGCAGTGCCTGTGCCTGCTCGAGGTCAGCCGCACGCTCGGGCGCGGCCCCTGGCGGAGCTTCTTCGCGGTGGCGCTGCCGCTCGCCCGGCCCGGGATCGCGGTCGGCCTGATGCTGGTGCTGATGGAGACCCTCAACGACTTCGGCACCGTCGACTACTTCGCCGTCCCCACCTTCACCGCCGGCATCTTCCGGGTCTGGCTGGGCATGAACAGCGCCGCCGGGGCGGCCCAACTCGCCCTCGTGCTGCTCGGCTTCGTGCTGGTGGTGATCGGTCTGGAACGCGTCGCCCGCATGGGCCAGCGCTACCACCACACCACCGGCAAGTACCGCCCGCTCCCCGGCACCGTCCTCGCCGGCCCGCGGGGATGGCTCGCCTTCTTCGCCTGCCTTGCCCCCATCCTGCTCGGCTTCGCGGTGCCGGCCGCGACGCTGGCGAGGCTGGCCACCCTGGCCGCGGTCGGACCGTTCGCCGGACGCTTCCTCGAGACCGCGGCCAACAGCCTCGCGCTCTCGATCGCGGCCGCCGCGCTGACCGTCGGCGTCGGCGTGTTCCTGGCCTATGGCCTGAGGATGAACCGGAGCCCGCTCCTCAAGGCGCTCGCCCGCTTCGCCGGCTCGGGCTACGCCCTACCCGGGGCGGTGCTCGCGCTCGGGGTGATGATCCCGTTCGCGCGCTTCGACAACGCGCTCGACGCCTTCATGCGCGAGACCTTCGGCGTCTCTACCGGGCTCCTGTTGAGCGGGACCGTGGTGGCCCTCGTCTTCGCCTACGTGGCCCGCTTCCTCGCCCTCTCCTTCGCCACCGTCGAGGCGAGCCTCGGCAAGGTGACCATGAACATGGACAGCGCCGCCCGCATCCTCGGGCACGGGCCCGCGAGCACGCTCCGGCGGGTGCACGTGCCGCTGCTCAAGGGCAGCCTTCTCACCGCCGGCGTGCTGGTCTTCGTCGACGCGATGAAGGAGCTGCCGATGACGCTCATCCTCAGGCCCTTCAACTTCGAGACGATGGCGACCTACGTCTATCAGTACGCCGGCGACGAGCGGCTCGAGGCGTGCGCGCTGGCCGCGCTCGCGATCGTCGCCACCGGCATCCTGCCGGTGATCCTGATGAGCCGCACCATCGGCCACTCGCGTCCGGGCCAGCCGCTCGGCTGACGGTCTGGCCGGCGCCCAAGGCGGCACCCGTGGATGCCCGCCCGCCCCATCATCATCGACACCGACCCCGGCCAGGACGACGCGGTGGCGATCCTGGTGGCGCTCGCTTCGCCCGCCGAGCTCGAGGTGCTGGCCGTCACCACGGTCGCGGGCAACGTGCCGCTCGCCCTCACAAGTGAGAACGCGCGCAAGATCCGCGACCTCGCCGGCCGGCCCGAGGTGCCGGTCTATGCCGGCTGCCCGCGGCCCATCCTCAGGCCGCTCCGCACCGCCGAGAAGGTGCACGGGCCGACCGGGCTCGACGGCGCCGACCTGCCGCCGCCCAGGGCGCCGCTCGCCGAGGGCCACGCCGTCGACTTCATCGTCGAGGCGTTGCGCGCCCACCCCGAGCCGGTGACGCTCGCCACGATGGGGCCGCTGACCAACGTCGCCCTGGCGCTGATCAAGGCCCCCGACATCGCCGGGCGGGTGCGCGAGATCGTGATGATGGGAGGCGCGGTGCGCGGCGGCAACGTCACCCCGGTCGCCGAGTTCAACGTCTACGTCGATCCGCACGCCGCCCGCGTCGTCTTCGAGTCGGGCGTGCCCATCGTCATGCACGGACTCGACGTCACCCACAAGGTCATCACCACGCCCGAGCGGCTCGCGGCCATCCGGGCGATCGGGACGCCGGTGGCCGAGGCAGCGGCGGGGCTCCTCGCCTTCTACGACCGCCGCGACCTCGAGCGCTACGGCGCCCCGGGCGGCCCGCTGCACGATCCCTGCGTGATCGCCTATCTCCTCGCGCCCGGGCTCTTCGCCGGCAGGCGGGTGCACGTCGCGGTCGTGACCGACGAGGGCCCGGCGCTGGGCCAGACGGTGGCCGACTGGTGGGGGACGACGGGACGGGCGCCCAACGCCCTGGTCGTCGACCGCGTCGACGCCGACGGCTTCTACGCGCTGCTCACCGAGCGCCTTGCCCGGCTCTGAGGCGACCTACGGCTTCTTCGCCGCCGGCTCGGCCGCGGCCTTGGCCGCCTGCTCGGCCGCCGCGCGCCTTGCCGCCTCCGCCGCCGCGCGCTCGGCCGCCTCGATCGCGGCGAGCGCCGCCTCGCGCGCGGTCTTCGAGACCGCGGCGCGCTGGCGCTCGTACTCGGCCGGGACCCGCCCCGGATCGAGCAGAACGCCGTTGAAGCCGACGTCGAGGATCGCCTTCAGGAACGAGCGCGTGGTGGTGAACACGATCTGCTGCCAGTCGGCGCGCCAGTAGCGCACCCGGTGGCCGCCGGGGGTGTCGGCGTCCGGCTCCTGGATCCACTCCGGCGGGCGCTCGGCCCACTCCTTGCGCCAGTAGAACGCGCCCTCCCGCGCGACCGCGATCGGCAGGTACCCGAACACGGGCCTGAGGGCCCCGAGCTTCTTGAGCTTGAGCGCCTCGACCTCCTCCCTGGTCAGGTACCCCGACCCGTGCCTCGTGCCCAGGATCAGGAGGTCGAAGTTGGTCGCGCCCAGCGTCTCGACCAGCTGCACCCCGCTGGCGAAGCGCCCGATGTCGAAGAGGGCGAGGAAGTTCTCGGTGTCCTTGAAGCCGAGCACGCTCTTCGCGTTCTCGCGGAAGGGCCGCTGCGGATAGGGCGGCAGACGGTCGAAGGCGGCGCCCGGGTAGCTCTTGACGAACGGCACGAGGCCGAGAGCGGCGTCCTTCTTGAGCGCGTCGTCGACCGCCTGGGGGCTCGCGGTCTGTTCGATCACGAGGACCGGGCGGCCCTGCTCCTTCGCCCGGTCGACGATGCGCAGGAGGTCGCTCCGCTCCTCCGCCGGGGTGGCCTCGCCGAAGCGGTCGAACCCGTAGTGAAGGCCGCGGATCACCAGCCCGTCGGCCTTGTCGACGAAGCTGGCGTCGATCTCCACGCTGCGCCGCTTCTCGGGCGCCGGGCGGGGCAGGATGTACTTGCTGTCGGCGACCGGCTCGGCGTTGTTTTCCACCCGGCGGGCGAAGATCCCGAGGTCGGACATGACCATGACCGGGAACCCCGGCTTCGCCTGCTGGGCGATACCGCGAAGCCGGGCGATGAAGTCGCGCATCGCCTGGGCGAAGTCCTGGGGAGGATCGGGACCGAAGAGCTGCGTCGTCGCCTTCTTCACCTCCTCCTCGATTTTGGTCTCGGCCGAGGCGGAAGCGGCGGGCGCGGGGCCGGCCCGGGCGGTGTCGACGAGATGGGTGGGCGGTGAGGTGGGACTCAGCCGCTGCGCGGCTGGTGCCGCCGGCGCGGGGGGAGTCGGGGTCCGCGTCGCCGGGGCGGCCGGGGCCTGCTGGGCGGCGGCGGGGGCCGCGGCCACGGCCGCGGCGAGCGCCAGGGCCGCGAGCAGGGCCCGCGCGGGCAAGGACATGGACGTTTGTCGCCGCATCGGTCTGTCGGCAACCATTATTCCAGCATAGCACAACCGCCCCGTCGGCCGACCGCTCCCGGCGCCCGCGGGCGGGCAAGGGCCCCCCGGGCTCCGGTCACCGGGAGTTGATCGGATGTTATTTGGCCCGCCCGCGGCCCCGGCCGAGAATCGGGAACCGGCGCACGGAGACGAGGAGGCAGCCATGCGCGCGCGTTCCCCCGCCGATCGACCGCTCCGGGCGTGGATCCCGGGCCTCGCCCTCGTCGTCGGGCTGGCGGCGTTCGCCGCCGTGCCGGCGGCCGAGGCGCCGCCCTCCTGGGCGCGGGAGTGGCCGCGCACCGACTTCTCGAAGCGGTTGGTGGACCTCGCCGAGATCCTGTCCGGCGGGCCGCCCAAGGACGGCATCCCGGCGATCGACGGTCCCGCCTTCGTTCCCGTCTCCGAGGCCAAGGGCCTCGGGCCGAGCGACCCCGTCATCGGCGTCGCGGTCAACGGCGACGCCCGCGGCTATCCGCTCGCGGTCCTGATCTGGCACGAGATCGTCAACGACGTGGTCGGGGGCGTGCCGGTGAGCGTCACCTACTGCCCGCTCTGCAACTCCGGCATCGTCTTCGACCGCCGCCTCGACGGCCGGGTGCTCGACTTCGGCACCACCGGCAAGCTGCGCAACTCCGACCTCGTCATGTACGACCGCCAGACCGAGAGCTGGTGGCAGCAGTACACCGGCGAGGCGATCGTCGGCGAGCTGACCGGGGCGCGGCTCGACATGCTGCCCTCGCGGATGGAGTCGTTCGCCCGCTTCGCCCGGCGCTTCCCGAACGGCAAGGTGCAGGTGCCGTCCAACCCGGGCATCCGGGCCTACGGGACGAACCCTTACGCCGGCTACGACCGCGCCGACTGGCCCTTCCTCTATCGCGGCCGCGCGCCCGAGGGCATCGCCCCGCTGGCCCGGGTGGTGGCGGCCGAGGGGCGGGCCTGGAGCCTCGACCTGGTCCGGGAGAAGGGCACGATCGAGGTCGGCGACCTGGTGATCCGTTGGGAACCGGGGCAGAGCTCGGCGCTCGATTCGCGCCTCATCGCCGAGGGCCGCGACGTGGGCAACGTCACCGTCCAGCGGCGCACGCCTTCGGGCGGGCTCGAGGACGTGGTCCACGACGTGACCTTCGCCTTCACCTTCCACGCCTTCCATCCCGAGGGCCGGATCGAGGTCCGCTGACCCGCCCGCCACGGGGCGGTCGGCGACGGGCCGCCGGCCCGGCCCAGGGGGCGGGCGCGCGGGACTGGACGGGCATGGGCCCGCTTCTTATGTCATAATTTCAGCCTTACAGGCGGGTCCGCAGGGCATGGCAGGCGGCGGCGACAAGGTCCCGGCACGATCGTCGAAGGGCGAGGTCGACGCCTTCCTCGATCAGATCGCGCGCATGCCGGCGGTGAAGGCCGCCGACGGACGGGGGCGGCTGATCTTCGCCCTCGACGCCACCGCCAGCCGCGAGCCGACCTGGGATCGCGCCTGCCACCTGCAGGCCGAGATGTTCCAGGAGGCGGCGGCGGTCGGCGGGCTCGACATCCAGCTCGCCTTCTATCGCGGCTTCGGCGAGTTCCGCGTCTTCCCCTGGATCAACGAGTCGCGCGAGCTTCTCCGCCGCATGACCGCGGTTTCCTGCCTCGGCGGCCACACCCAGATCGCCAAGGTGCTCAGGCACGCCATCGCCGAGACCCGGAAGGCGCGCGTGAACGCGCTGGTCTTCGTCGGCGACGCGACCGAGGAGGAGGTCGACGGCCTCGCCCAGCTCGCCGGCCAGCTCGGCATGCTCGGGGTGCCGGCGTTCATGTTCCACGAGGGGCACGATCCCGCGGCCGGGCGCGCCTTCCAGCAGATCGCCCGACTTACCAACGGCGCCTACTGCCGCTTCGATTCCTCGAGCGCGCAGGTGCTGCGCGACCTCCTCTCGGCGGTCGCCGTCTACGCCGCCGGAGGGCGCAAGGCGCTCGAGGACTTCGGACGCCGGCGCGGCGGCGCCGCGCTCCAGCTCACCCATCAGGTACGGGGCGGATAGTACCCACTGTCATGGAAGGATACCCCGTATGACGGCCTTCCAGGAGACGACCGCGTTCACTCCTCACCCCGGGCAAGCGGCGACCCCCGGGACGAAGTGCCCGGGGGCGCGCGACCCGGGGTCCAGGCCGACGCTGGCCCCCTGGACCCCGGCTCTCGCTTCGCTCGGCCGGGGTGACGATGACCGGGGCGGCGGGATTCATCTGTTTGCTTTGATCCACTAGGAGGGGGCCGTGGTTCCGTACCTCCTGCTCGGCCTCGGGCTGCTCGTCGGGGTCCTGCTGCTCTCGCGCTGGTTCACCTCCGCCGATCCGGCGACCCTGGCGCGCGGGGTGCGCTGGATCCTGATCGTTCTCGGGGTGGCGCTCGTGGCCTATCTCACGGCCACGGGGCGCCTGTTCTACGCCTTGGTGACCATACCCGTGCTGATCCCGGCGCTGATGCGCTGGGCGAGTCTGGTTCGCGCCGTTCGCGCCCGCGCCAGCGGCGGCCGGGCCTCGGCCGGGCAGGTTTCCGAGGTCGAGACCCCGCACCTGCGCATGGCGCTCGATCACGATACCGGCAACATCCGGGGGGTGGTGACCGCGGGGCGCTTCGCCGGACGCGAGCTTGGCGGCCTCACCGTCGCCGAGTTGGCCGAGCTGATCGCCGAGTGCCGCGCCTCCGATCCCCAGTCCGTCTCCCTCCTCGAAACCTACGCCCAGCGGGTGCACGGCGAGGACTGGCGCGCCGAGGCCGCGGCGGGGGCCGGCGCCGGCCCGCACGGAGCCGGCCGTTCCTCCTTCGGCGCGCCGATGAGCCGCGAGGAGGCGTACGAGGTGCTTGGGCTCAAGCCCGGGGCGAGCGAGGAGGACATCAAGCGGGCGCACCGCGAGCTCATGATCCGGCTGCACCCCGACCAGGGCGGCTCGAACTATCTCGCCGCCCGGGTCAATCAGGCGAAGGACGTCCTGCTCAAGGCGCGCTGAGGGGCCGGGGGCGCGGGGCCGGCCCGGCGCCTTGCCTGGGCCCCTCCCGCTGTGGCACAACAGCGCCGCCCGGAGACGGCCGGCGGCGCTTCGCCCCGGCGGCAGGCGAGAAAGGGTGGGGACTTGCGACGCGAGATCAAGACCGCCGTCTTCCCCGTGGGCGGAATGGGCACGCGCTTCCTGCCTGCGACCAAGGCGATTCCGAAGGAGATGCTGCCGGTCGTCGACAAGCCGCTCATCCAGTACGCGGTGGAGGAGGCCAAGGCGGCGGGGGTCGAGAACTTCGTCTTCGTCACCGGCCGGTACAAGTCGGCGCTCGAGGACCATTTCGACCACGCCTTCGAGCTCGAGCGCGGCCTCGAGGAGCGCCAGAAGCACCATCAACTCGACCTCGCGCACTCGACCCTTCTCAAGCCCGGCCAGGCGGCCTTCACCCGCCAGCAGATGGCGCTCGGGCTGGGGCACGCGGTGCTGTGCGCGCGCCACCTCGTGGGCGACGAGCCGTTCGCCGTGATCCTGCCCGACGACATGATCCTCGACGACGTCCTCTGCCTGGTGCAGATGGTCCGCGCCTACTCAGAGGTGGGCGGCAACATGGTGGCGGTGGCCGAGGTTCCGGGCGAGCACACCGACCGCTACGGCATCCTCGACGGCGACCCGCGCGCCGGAGCCCTGATCCCGGTCCGGGGGCTGGTCGAGAAGCCGCGGCCGGAGGAGGCGCCCTCCCGGCTGGCGCTGATCGGCCGCTACATCCTCCAGCCCCAGGTCTTCGAGCATCTGGCGCGCCAGGAGCCGGGGGCGGGGGGCGAGATCCAGCTCACCGACGCCATGGCCAAGCTGATCGGGCGCCAGCCCTTCCACGGCTTCCGTTTCTCGGGCCGGCGCTTCGACTGCGGCGACAAGGCCGGCTACCTCGAGGCGAACATCGCCTACGCCCTCGAATGCGAGGCGATGCGCGAGCCGGTGCGCGCCTTCCTCAAGCGCTACCGCTGACGGCGCCGGGAATCACGGGGCAAGGGGGGCGGAATGCGAATCGCGATGGTGGGGACGGGCTATGTCGGGCTCGTCTCCGGCGCCTGCTTCTCGGAGTTCGGGGTGGAGGTCGCCTGCGTCGACTCCGACGCCGGAAAGATCGCCGAGCTGCGCGCCGGGCGCATCCCCATCTTCGAGCCGGGGCTCGACAAGCTGGTGGCCGACAACGTCGCCGCCGGGCGGCTCACCTTCACCACCGAGCTCGCCCCGGCGGTCGCGGCCGCCGATGCGGTCCTGATCGCGGTCGGCACGCCGTCGCGCCGCGGCGACGGGTTCGCCGACCTTTCCTACGTCTATGCCGCGGCGCGCGAGATCGCGGCCGCGCTTCGCCGCTACACGGTCGTGGTCACCAAGTCGACGGTGCCGGTGGGGACGGGCCGCGAGATCGAGCGGCTCATCCGCGAGGCCCGCCCCAACGCCGACTTCGACGTCGTCTCCAACCCGGAGTTCCTGCGCGAGGGCTCGGCAATCAACGACTTCATGCGCCCCGACCGGGTGGTGATCGGCACCGGCTCCGAGCGCGCCATGGCGGTGATGCGGGCCCTCTATCGGCCGCTCTATCTGATCGAGACTCCGATCGTCGCCACCTCGATCGAGACCGCCGAGCTGATCAAGTACGCGGCCAACGCCTTCCTCGCCACCAAGATCACCTTCATCAACGAGATCGCCGACCTGTGCGAGCGGGTGGGGGCCGACGTCCACCACCTCGCCATCGGCATCGGCCTCGACGGGCGCATCGGGCGCAAGTTCCTGCATCCGGGCCCGGGCTTCGGCGGATCGTGCTTTCCCAAGGACACGCTGGCCCTGGTTCGGATCGGCGAGAGCGCCGGGGTGCCGCTGCGCATCGTCGAGAGCGTGGTCGCGGTCAACGACGAGCGCAAGCGCCGGATGGCGGAGAAGATCATCGCCGCCTGCGACGGCTCGGTCGCCGGCAAGACGATCGCCATGCTCGGACTCACCTTCAAGCCCAACACCGACGACATGCGCGAGAGCCCGAGCCTGGTGATCGTCCCCGCCCTCCAGGCCGCCGGCGCCCGCGTCCGGGCCTTCGACCCCGAGGGGATGCCCGAGGCGGCGAAGGTCCTTTCCGGGGTCGCCTTCTGCGCCGACGCCTACGAGGCGATCGAGGGGGCGGACGCCCTCGTCCTGCTCACCGAATGGAACGAGTTCCGCGCCCTCGACCCGGGGCGGATCAAGGCGCGGCTCAGGGGCAGGGTGGTGGTCGACCTGCGCAACGTGTACGATCCCGCGCAGATGCGGGAGGAGGGATTCCGCTACGTCTCGATCGGGCGCGCGAGCACGCTCCCCGGGGCGGGCGCTCCCGTCCCCCCGCCGGTTCGGATGGACGTTGCCGATGACTAGGGGCCGCCGGCTCGATCCCTCGATCCTTCGCGAGTACGACATCCGCGGCGTGGTCGGCAGGACGCTCACGCCCGCCGACGCCCGGGCGCTGGGGCGCGCCTTTGCCACGCGCGCGCGCGGCGAGGGGGCCAAGACGGTGTGCGTCGGGCGGGACGGGCGGTTGAGCTCGCCCGAGCTTGAGGCCGCCCTGGTCGAGGGCCTTACCGCCTCGGGGCTCGAGGTCTGGCGGATCGGGCTCGGGGCCACGCCGATGCTCTACTTCGCCACCCGCACCCTCGCGGCCGGGGGCGGCGTCATGGTCACCGCCTCGCACAACCCGCCCGAGTACAACGGTTTCAAGCTGATGCTCGGAACCCGGGCCTTCTACGGCCGGGACATCCTCGAACTGGGCGAGATCGCCGACAAGGGCGACTTCGCCGAGGGCATGGGGAGCGTCGCCGAGCGGACCGTGTTCGACCCTTACGTCGAGACCCTGGCCGGGGCCTACGACGGGGGCGCGGGGCGACGGCTCACCGCGGTGTGGGACGCGGGCAACGGCTCGGCCGGGCCGGCGATGGCGGCGCTCGCCCGCCGGCTTCCGGGCCGCCACCTGCTCCTCAACGAGGCGGTCGACGGCACCTTTCCCGCCCACCATCCCGACCCGACCGTGGTCGAGAACCTGGCCCAGCTGATCGCCCGGGTGAAGGCCGAAGGCGCCGACGTCGGCATCGCCCTCGACGGCGACGGCGACCGGATCGGCGCGGTCGATGGGCGGGGCCGCGTGCTGTGGGGCGATCAGCTCATGGTGCTGCTGAGCCGCGATCTGCTGAGCGCGCGCCCCGGCGCCCGCATCATCGCCGACGTCAAGGCGAGCCAGGTGCTCTTCGACGAGATCGCCCGGGCGGGCGGCAAGCCGGAGATGTGGCGGACCGGCCACTCGCTGATCAAGAAGCGGATGGCCGAGACCGGCGCGCTCCTCGCCGGCGAGATGAGCGGCCACATCTTCTTCGCCGACCGCTATTTCGGCTACGACGATGCCCTCTACGCCGCCGTCCGGCTCCTCGGCATCCTCGCCCGCTCGCCGGCGAGCCTGGCCGAGATGCGGGACTCGCTTCCCCAGGTGCACAACACGCCGGAGCTTCGCTTCGAGGTCGCCGAGGCGCGGAAGTTCGCCGTGATCGACGAGGTCAAGGCGCGGCTCAAGGCCGAGGGGGCTGAGGTCAACGACATCGACGGGGTGCGCGTGCGCGCCGACGACGGCTGGTGGCTCCTGCGCGCCTCCAACACCCAGGCGGTGTTGGTCGCCCGCTGCGAGGCGCTGAGCGCCGGCGGGCTCGACCGGCTCAAGGCCGAGCTGACCCGCCAGCTCGCGGCGAGCGGGATCGCGCCCCCCCGGTTCTGAGCCCTCCGGCCATGGTCGCGGGCCCGCGCGCCTCGTTCGTCCCGGCCGCCGGCCGGCTCAGCGTCGCCCGGGCGGCCCGCCGTCCCTTCTTCTTCTACGGAACGCTTGCCGATGCGGACGTGCTCGCCCGGGTCGCCGGCGAGCGGCCGGCGAGGGCCGGCCTCAAGCCCGGCGTGCTCGACGGCTATCGGCGGGTGGCCGTGGCCCGGCGCGACTATCCGACGCTGGTCCCGGCGGCGGGGGGGGGCGCGTCGAGGGCCTCGTGGTTGCGGGGCTGAGCGCGCATGCGATCCGCCGGATCCTGCGCTACGAGGGGGGCGAGTACCGGATCGTGCAGGCGACCGTGTTGATCACCGGCCGGGAGTCGTGGAAGGCGCTGATGTTCCTGAGCCCGCGCCCGGCGTCGGCGGCTCCCTGGTCGTTCGCGGCGTGGCGGCGCCGGCGAAGCGGCTCGGCTCAAGGCGCCGCGGTCGCGAGGCGATCCGCCGGCGCGAGCGGGACGCAGGGCCGGCCCTTGCGCTTGAGCACGGTGCAGGCGCGCTTCGCGGCCCGCTCGCTGACCCCGAGGAGCCGCGCCCGATAGAGCGTCTCCGCCTCCGCCCCCTGGGCGTCGATCCGCTCAACGGCGTGGCGGAGCAGCTTGGGGGCCTCGCGCCGGGCGCGGGCGACCGCGCGCCGCGCCGCCGCCTCGGCGCTGAAGGCGCCGACCTGGATTCCCCAGGCGGCGTTCGCCGCCGGCTCCTCGGCCGCGGCCTGGGGCGAGGTCGGGCGCGGGGACTGGCGCTGCGGCTGAGGCTGTTCGGCGGGCGCGGCGCTCCGGGTGTCGGCGGTGCGGCGCAGGTCCGTCCGTTTCGCCACTCCCACCGTCGCCGTCTGCTCGAACGAGCGATCGAGGAGCAGGGTCATCTGGCGGTCGCGGGCGTCGGGGGTGCGCCCGCCCATCACCACGCCGATCAGGCGGCGCCCGTCGCGCTCGGCCGAGGCCACCAGGTTGAAGCCCGAGGCGCGGATGTAACCGGTCTTGATCCCGTCGACCCCGTCGTAGGCGCCGAGGAGCCCGTTGTGGTTGTCGTAGGAGCGCCCGCGGAAGCGGAAGCTCTTGGTCGCGAAGTAGCGATAGCGCTGCGGGAAATCGCGGATCAGCGCCCGGGCCAGCGTCGCCATGTCGCGGGCGGTCGTGACCTGGGCGCGGTTGGGCAGGCCCGAGGCGTTGCGGAAGGTGGTGTCCTTGAGTCCCAGCGCCCGGGCGCGCTCGGTCATCCGCTGGGCGAACCGGCTCTCGCTCTTGCCCAGGGCCTCGGCCACCACCGAGGCGGCATCGTTCGCCGACTTGGTGATGAGGGCGAGGATCGCCTGTTCGACCGTGATCGCCTCGCCCGGCTTGAGGCCCAGCCGCGAGGGCGCCTGCGCCGCCGCGCGCGACGACACGGCAAGGCGCTGATCCGGCGCCAGGCGGCCCGATTCCAGGGCCTCGAAGACCAGGTATAAGGTCATCATCTTGGCCAGCGACGCCGGCGGGTTGCGGGCATCGGCATTGGCGGCGTGGTAGACTTGTCCGGTCTCGGCATCGATCACGACGGCGGCGTAGTTGGCCGCCGCCGGGGGGAGCCCGAGGCCGAGCGCCAGGAGCGCGGCGAGGGCGAGAAGGCGAAGCGTGCAGGCGATGGCCGCGAGCGCGGCCAGGAACGACGCGGCAGGTGCCCGATCCATCCTTTCCCCCCGTGGCGCGAGCCGGGGAAGTCTAAGAACAACCGCGAGCCTTGTCCATGTTTTTATTTTCTCTCTCCAGTGGAGCACGAACCGGACGCCAAAGACTCAAGCAACGCCCGTGAACAATTTCATGGAGCGGCAAGTACGGCCATGCACTGTCCAAATCGGGGTCCGGGGCCGGGAGGGCGAAGCGCCCGGCGCGCGACCGCGCGGGCGGGCCTCGCCGCCCTCTCGGCCCTTTTCCTCGCCGCCTGCGCCTACCGGGGCGAAAGCGACAACCCGATCATCCGGCGCCTCACCTGGTTCAGCTACCTGAACGGCGACGACGTCCGCGCCGCCTGCCGCCCGGGGGCGCGCGAACGCTACCGCTTCGTCTACAACGCCGATTACACCCAGCAGGTGCGCACCTACGAGGTCGTCGCCTCTCCCTGGCGGGACGGAAACGCCCTTGAGGTGCGGGTGCTGACCCCGGCCGATCTCGCCCGGGGGCTCAAGCTCGACGACCCGCTCGAGCTGTGGCGGGGGACGAGCGCGCTCGTCGCGGTGAGCGACCTCGACCTTGCGATCCTGAAGGAGGCGCTGGCGGCGGGGGGCTTCGGCGCCCCGGAGGTGGGCCTCAGGCTTCCCTCGCGGGCGACCTACTGGGTGGTGATCGCCTGCCGGGCGGGCGGCTACGCCTTCGACGCCTACCTCCATCCCTCGACCCGCTTCCAGGGCCTGCGCTTCCCCGCCGAGCTGGCCCGGCTCGACCCTACCGGCATTCCGCCCCGCCCGCCCCCGCCC
>JACQOE010000085.1 GCA_016202695.1 Pseudomonadota bacterium
GGCGGCGCTGGTGCGGACCTCGTTCTCGACCCTGGTCCGCGAGTCCTACGACTTCTCCTGCATCATCACCGACGAGCGCGGCCAGTCGCTGGTGCAGGCGACCCAGAGCATCCCCTCCTTCATCGGCACGCTCCCCGGCACCGTGAAGCACTTCGTGCGCGAGGTCCCGCCCGAGACCCTGCGCCCCGGCGACGTGCTCATCACCAACGACATCTACCAGGGCACCGGGCACCTCCCCGACCTGACGGTGGCCAAACCGATCTTTCGTCAAGGCCGGGTGATCGGCTTCGCCGCCTCGACCGCGCACCTCCCCGACATCGGCGGCAAGATCCGCTCGCCCGAGCCGCGCGAGGTGTTCGAGGAGGGCTTCCAGATCCCGATCATGAAGCTGATGCGCGAGGGCCAGCCGGACGAGACCCTGGTCAGGCTGCTGCGCAAGAACGTGCGCGTCCCCGACCAGGTGGTGGGCGATCTCTGGGCGCAGATCGTCGCCCTCGACACCATGGAGGCGCGGGCGCTGTCGCTGATGTCGGATTACGAGCTGGCCACGCTCCGCGAGCTGGCCGACGAGATTCAGGGTCGCTGCGAGCGGGCGATGCGGGCCGCGATCCGCGCCCTCCCCGACGGCGTCTACCAGAGCGCCCTCGATACCGACGGGCTCCTGGACGAGCCGGTCCATATCGAGATGGCGCTGACGGTCAAGGGCGACGCGATCGACATCGACTATGCCGGCACCAGCGCGCAGGTCGACCGGGCGATCAACTGCGCCATGTGCTTCACCTTCGCCCAGACCGTCTACGGGGTGAAATGCCTGCTGAGCCCGAACCTGCCGAACAACGAGGGCGCCTACCGCCCGATCACGCTCCGCGCCCCCGCGGGCTGCATCGTCAATCCGGTGTTCCCGGCCGCCGGCGGCTCGCGGATGCTGGTCGGCCACTATCTCGGCGCCCTGGTGCTGCAGGCGCTGGGACCGATCCTGCCCGAGCGGGTGATGGCCACCCCCGGCTCGCCCCACTGGGGCATGAACCAGTCGGGGGTGAGCCGCGAGGGCAAGCCCTACGCCAACATGTTCTTCTTCAACGGCGGCATGGGGGCAAATCACCGCCAGGACGGGCTCGGCTGCGTCGGCTGGCCGGGCAACATCTCCTCGACCCCGATCGAGGTGACCGAGCAGATCTCGCCCTTCCGGGTGCGCTTCCGGGGGCTCCGCCCCGACTCCGGCGGGCCCGGCCGGGCCCGCGGCGGGCTCGGCCAGCAGGTGCTGTTCGAGAACCGCTCACAGACGCCGATCGCGGTCTCGTTCCTGGCCGAGCGCACCCGCTTCCCCGCCCCCGGCGTCGCCGGCGGCGGCCACGGCGCGCCGGGCGTGGTGCGGATCAACGGCGAGCCGGTGGACCCCAAGCGCCAGTACGTGCTCAAACCGGGCGATACCGTGCTCATGGGCACGCCGGGCGGCGGCGGCCACGGCGACCCGGGCGAGCGGGCGCCGGCCGACCTCGCCCGCGACCTCGACGCGGGCTACGTCACCGATCCCGCCCCCTATCGCCACGACTGAGGGCCGATTCCGGGCCATCCGCGCTTGGCAGGGGGCGACGGCGATGCTATATGGCGGGGCGTACGAGGGATCGGCCGTCGCCGACCGGGGCGGGCGTGCCCGTGCGACGAGTCCGACTTTGATCCCCGGTAGCTCAGTTGGTAGAGCAAGCGGCTGTTAACCGCTGGGTCGCTGGTTCGAGTCCGGCCCGGGGAGCCAACAAAGACAAGGGGGCGGGCCAGATCGGTCCGCCCCTTGTCGCTTTGCGCCACCGGCTTGCGTGTGGTCCGATCCGGCGCAGGGGCCGGTTGGCGCATATCTTGCTTCCCCCTTTATCCATAACCGCGCGTCGCACCGGGGGGACGACACATGGAAGATCGGTGGGAATCCGCTGGGATCGAGCCGTCCGTGAACGAGATGATGTCCGATCCCATCATGCAGCTCCTCATGCGGAGCGACGGCGTCGCCGACGACGACGTCCGGGCGCTGGTCCAATCGGCGCGGCTTCGGCTGCGACGGCGAAGCCCTCTGCTCGCAAGACTCCGCTCGACCGCCGTGCTGCTGTTCCGGTGCGGGCGCGGGTATCGGGCCGGGGCGCAGGCGCAGCCGCTCGTTGCGGGGAACGCCGGAAAGTTCGGATTCCCGGCGATCGGGCCGGCGGCAATGCGGGCCTCCGCCTCGCCCCGCCACCGCGGCTTGGTCAGCGGCCGGAACCGGAGGGCATAGGCCACCCGGTCCGCCGGTTCGGCCCGGTCCGCGAAGCGAGCCGAGCTTATCAGAACACAAACGGAACGCCCCGGACGCCCTGTAGACGACTGCGCCTACCCCTCAGAACGGCAGCCCGATTTCGAGATTCTGGATGCCGTGCTCGTTGCCGCTTCCCCGGACGATCAGCCACTCGCAGCCGGCGAGCGCAAGGCAGAGGCCGAGCCAGGCGATCCGCCTTGCGAGCCGCCGGCCCAAGGCCGTGTAGCCCGCCATCCGCTCTTGCCCGTTTTCACCTTGGTGCCGAACCATCGCGCGCCCTTGTCGGGGCCGTTCCTCGTACCCTCATGGTCCCGGCCGCCGGGGACGTGACCCAGGTCGGCGCCGCCGCGCCGCGACCAGATCTTGATCCGGCGACGATCGGAGGTGTGACTTCCGGCCCGACTGCGGATGATACTCCACGCGGCCGGTCTCCGCCGCGGATGGGGAGGCACGTCAGGGCCTCCCCTTCGCTTGCACGGCCCCCTCGCTGATGCGCGCGCCGGCCAGGTTGCAGTCGGTGAAGTTGGTCCCGGTCAAGACCGCATCGGTCAGCACGGCGCCGGTGAGATTCGCCCCCTGGAGGTTGGCGCGGCTGAGGTCGGCCCTCGCGAGGTTGGCCCCGGCGAGGTCGGTGGGCCATAACCGCTCGGCCCGTTTCCCGTCGGCGCGCCAGATCTTGATCCGGGCCAGGTTGGCCGCGAGCAGGCGGGCGGAGCCGAGATCGGCACTCCGAAGAGACGCACCGCGAAGCTCCGCACCGGCCAGGTCGGCCCCCTTCAGGTTCGCCCCCGACAGGTTGGCCAGCAGCAGCAGGGCACGGCGCAGCTTCGCGCCGGCGAGGTTCGCGCCGGCGAGACTGGCGCCGCTGAGATCGGCGCCGGAGAGGTCCAGCCCGGCCAGGTCGGCGTGGGAAAGGTCCGCCCGCATTCCCTCCCGGCCGCCGGTGACGATCCAGCGCGCGTGCTCCCGGATCGCCTGGTCGATGTCCTTGGGGAGCGACGCCCCCTGGAACCAGATGGCGTCCTGGGTGTTGGCCTCCTTGAGGTCCGTCCCTTCCAGCACCGCCCGCCGCAGGTCGGCGCCGCGAAGGTCGGAGCCGTGCAGCGAGGCGCCGCTGAAGTTCACGCCCGTCAGCCTGGCCCGCCGGAGGATCGCGTCGGAGAGGTCGGCCCCCGTCAGATCGGCGCCGACCAGGTTGGTGCCGACCAGCGAGGCCCGATGCAGGTTGGCCCGAATCAGGAGCGCCTCGACGAGATTGGCGCGGTCCAGGTTGGCTTCCGTCAGGTCCACCTCGGTGGCGACGATCGTGCGGACTTTTTGCGAGTCGTCGGTCGTCACGCGGGGGCGAAGATTGGCACCGCGCAGGTACGCGTCCGCGAGCTTGGCCGCATGGAGGCGGGCGCCCCTGAAGTCCGCCCGGAACAAGCGCACCCCGGTCAGGTCGGCGCCCTCGAGGTTCGCGCCCAAGAGGTGGGCGAAGCTGAGATCGGTGCGGGCGATCTGGCAGCGGCTCAGGTCCGCGTCGGAGAGGTCGGCGTCGCGGAGGTCCACGCCGGTGAGACGGAGGCCGGCAAGCCGGACACCCCGAAGGTCCGCCCTAGCGCCCTCGGGCCGCTTGTTCAGATAGAGGCGGTGGGCGTCGAGGATGCGACGGAATTCCTCCGGACCGATGTCCTGCGCCATCATGCGACTCTCCCCGCCATCCGGCATGGCCGAGCGACGACCGGCCGCGCCCGGGCTGGCGACTCTCTCAGCCCAGCATCCTCCTCATAACCTCGCCGAGTTTGTTCGTTATGACTTGAAGTTTGAGCAAGTATCGTGCCGGCACGGATATTTGGGCTGAAAATAGTTGCAAATGAATTGGTTCCGCCCGGCCTCGACCGGAGTGGCAGGGCGCGGCCGGAGGCGCCGCGGCGGAAATCCGGTGCCCCCCCGGCCCGAGGGTTTTGCGCATAACCCGTGGAAACCAAGCCGGTGCCATGGAGGGCCCGGCGGGCGCGGGGTCAAAGCAGGCCGATCACCGCGCCGGTCATGCAGGTCGCGAGGGTGCCGCTCACGATGCTCCTGAGGCCGAGGTCCACGACCTCGTCGCGCCGCTCCGGCACCATCGCCGTCAGACCGCCGATCATGATTCCCAGCGACCCGAAGTTGGCGAACCCGCACATCGCGTAGACCATGATCAGCCGGCTCCGCGGGCCGAGGCTTTCCGGCGGCAGGCGGGCGAGATCGAGGTAGGCGATGAACTCGTTGAGGATCGTCTTCGTGCCCATCAGGGCCCCGGCCGTCGCCGCTTCGGCCCACGGCACGCCCATCAGCCAGCAGACCGGCGCCATGACCCACCCCAGCGCGCGCTGCAGGGTGATCGGCGCCCCCCAGAGCGGGGGCAGGAGGCCGAGAATCACGTTGGCGAGGTGCACGAGCGCCACCAGAACCACCAGCATCGCGATCACGCCGAGCAGCAGCCTCAGGCCCCGCTCGGTGCCCTTGGTGATGGCATCCATCGCGCTCGCGGCGTCGGCCTCGGGCACGAACGCGCCCGCCGTCGCCGCGCCGGTCCCGGGAACCATCAGCTTCGCCACCATGATCGCCGCCGGGGCGCTGATGATCGACGCGACCAGGAGGTGCCCGACCGCGTCGGGGATGGTCGGCCCGAGGATGACCGCATAGAGCACCAGCACCGTGCCGGCGATAGTCGCCATGCCGCAAGACATGACGACGAAGAGCTCGCTTCGGCTCAGGCGCACGAGATAGGGCCGGATGAAGAGCGGCGCCTCGACCATGCCGACGAAGATGTTGGCCGCGGCCGCCAGCGCGACCGCGCCGCCGACGCCGAGGGTGCGCTCGAAGAGAAGGGCGAAGCCGCGCACCACCAGCGGAAGGATCCGCCAGTAGGTGAGGAGCGCGGTGAGCGCGCTCACCACCAGAATCAGCGGCAGGGCGCGGAAGGCGAGGATGAAGCTCGCCCCAGGCGATCGCTCCTCGAACGGCAGCGGCCCGCCGCCGAGGTAGGCGAACACGAACGACGTTCCCGCCTCGGTCGCGGCCTGGAGCGCGGATACCGCGCCGTTGAGCGCGGCAAAGAGCGCCCGTAGCGGCGGCAGCTTGAGGAGCACCAGCGCGATGACGAGCTGCACCGTGATGCCCGCGACCGCGATCCTCAGCCCGGCGCGGCCGGGCATCCGACCGAAGGCCCAGGCCAGCGCCGAGAACGCAATCAGCCCGAGCGCGCCCTGGATGGATTCCGGCACCGTTCGCCCCCCTCGTCAGGTCGTCCGCCAAGCGCCGCCCAGGCCCGTGCTCGGCGCCGCCCGCCGGCGACCCTCGCTCACCCGTCGGCTGGCCGGTCGATAACGACGACCGTGTTATACAAAGGTGCCGCCGCTGAACCGACGGTCGATCTCGTTCAATCCACAGACGACGGTCAGGTTGTGCGCGGTCCCGGCGGTCAGGGCAACGCCCGCGCGTAGCCGGGCGTCACCCACTCGGCGCCATCGCCACGCGACGGCGCGAACGGATCGTAGCCGAGCTTCATCAGGCACTCGCGATACGCCACCCGGTACCCGCGGCCCTTGGCCCGGCTCAGGGCGGCGGTGTTGGTGGCGCTCACCGCCATCGGGTTGGCCTGCATCCAGGCGGTAATCGCCTGATCGCCGGCAATCGCCGCCACGTCCTCGCAGTGGTCCTGGATATTGCGCCAGCGGACCTGCTCCGACGACGGCGCCGCGATTGGCGCGCACGCGGCCAGAGCCAGCGCCAGTAGTACCGCTCTCATCCCCGTCTTCCCCCGAAGCCTCTCCAGGGCCGATGCTGCTCCGATCGTAAAAAAAAGAAAAGCATGGAATCGCGGCCGCGGCCATGGCCCGAACCGCGGCACGGCATCAACGCGGCAAGGAACGGGGCGTTTCCCCTCCCCACCGGGAGGCTCCGGGGTCAGTGGCTGAGCCTTTGATCCTTCGTCGCGCTGGCCGCGCCGGGCAGCGGCTCCGGCGCCTGCGACCGGAGCTGGCCCAGGCGGACGGCGGCTTCGTCGGCGATCACCTTCGCCAGCTCCGGCTGCCGCGCCGCCAGGGCGCGGAAGTCGGCGATGTCAAGGGCCAAGAGCGTGGTCTCGGTCGTGGCCACGGCGGTGGCGGTTCGCGGGCCGCCGGTGACGAGGGCGATCTCGCCGAAGAAGTCGCCCGGCCCCAGGGGCAGCGGCCTTGGCCCGAGGCGCACCTCGATCTCGCCGGAGACGATAAAGTACATGCAGTCGCCCGGCTCGCCGCGCCGCATCACCGTCGCCCCCGAGGGAACCACGTCGGTCTTAAGCAGGCGCGCGACGTCGGCAATGAGACCAGCGCCGAGCTGGCGGAAATAGGGTACCTTGGCCACGAGGTCCCAGGTCCGCAGGAAGTGGAGGCGCCGGGTCTCTTCGGCGAACGCGGTCGCCAGGATGCCGGCCCACATGGCGAACACGGCGATGCCACAGACCATGACCACACCGCCTAGGACGCGGCCGAGCGGAGTTACGGGCACGACGTCGCCGTAGCCGACGGTGGTCAGAGTCACGATTGTCCACCACAGCGCGCTTGGGATGTTGCCGAAGGTGTTCGGCTGTGCCTCCCCTTCGAGGACGTGGGCCAAGCTTGCGGCGACGATGAGAACGATCACGAAGCCGACAAAGACGCTGAGCAGCGGCTCGCTCGCGTTTCGGATCACCCGGCCGAGGATCGCCAAACCAGGAAAGTGGCGGGCCAGCTTGACCAGCCACAGGACCCCAAAAAGCCGGACGTACCGGGGATCGGCCGCCGCGGCCATCGCGACGCCCATCGGCAGCACGGCGAGGAGGTCGATCAAGCCCGGCGGCGAGACCGCCCACCGCAGTCGCGCCGCCCACGCCCCCTCGGACTCACCCCAATGCCCGCGGGGGGCGATCGCGAGCCGCACCACATACTCGGCAACAAACAACAGCAGGACGACATCGACCGAGACGGTCAGCGCCAACTCGTGCTCGGCGGCAAAGCGGCGGATGGAGCCCGCAAGAACCACGCCGACGCCGAAGAACGCCACCGTCCCCTGGACGGCGCGGAACCACCGCGCCCCCGGCGCGGCGCCGGCGGAATCGAGGGCATGGAGCAGGATACGCCGCCACATCGAACGGGCAGTCCTTTCGCGCCAAGGGGATCGCCAGCGACCCCGAACCACCCCGACGGTGCCCCGTTTTCGCGCCGCCGACTCGCGGTCGTCAAGGCCCGACGCGGCCGCCCGGGTCGGAAGGACGGGCCCGGACAAAGGGCCGCCCCCTACCCCGAGGGCCGTCGCCCGGTCCTTATCCGAGCCTTCCCGCGGGGGCCTCAGAATCCCTCGGCGAAGGCGTAGACCTCCATCGTGCCCTCGTAGATCATGCGCAGCGCGACGAAGGCGACAAGGGCGAGCCCGGCGTAGGCGATCCAGCGGTAGCGGTCGAGGAGCCCGGCCACCAGCCGCGCCGCCACGCCCATCAGGGCCACCGAGAGCGAGAGCCCCACCACCAGCACCCAGACGTGATCGCGGGCCGTGCCGGCAACCGCGAGGACGTTGTCGAGCGACATCGAGACGTCGGCGAAGACGATCTGGCCGAACGCCTGGCGGAAGGTCTTCTCTGGCGCTGGCGCATCGGCCTCGGGGGGGCCGTCGCCGATCGCCGGCGCCGGCGGCCGGTGCTCGCGCCAGAGCTTCCACGACACCCAGAGAAGGAGGAGCCCGCCGGCGAGGGTGAGGCCGATGATCTCAAGGAGCTGGACCGTGAACACCGAGAACAGGATGCGGAGCACCGCCGCCGCGATGATGCCGAAGAGAATCGCCTTGCCGCGTTCCTCGGGGGCGAGGCCGGCGGCGGCCATGCCGACGACCACGGCGTTGTCGCCGGCGAGCACGATGTCGATCAGAACGACCGAGACGAGCGCGGTGAGCTCCGCAATCAGGTCGGGAGAGAGCAACGGGAATGGGTCCGCAAGCTGGAGGCCGGCCGTCGGCGTTCCCCCCTATATGGGAAGCGCCCCGGCCGCTGTCAGCAGGTCGGGCGCCGCCGGGGCCGGCCCGACCGCGACGCCCCCAGCCCCTGCTGGCGTAACCCGCAGCCGCGCACCAGTGGTTGTCGATCCCGTGCGACGGGCGCGAGGCGGCGCCGCCGGACCGGGCGGTCTTGGTCGTTCCCGACCAAGGCGTCTCCATAGCAGTCACACAAAACTTTTATAAAATTATCCTGTCCTCACCCAACCCGGGGTAGTAGGATGGGTGCATTGTGTCGACCATAAGAACGACAAGGGTGCCGGGTTGCAGGGCCGGTTCGGCTTCGGCCCGGCCCGGCGAGGGGCTGAGGAATTGGAGGGGGGATTCCCTGTCGCGCGGGTGACACCGTCGCGCTTTCCGGCCTGCCGTGATGCCCAAAGAGTCGTCGAGTTGCAGTTTCGCCCCCGAACCCCCGCCGATCCCGCACCTGGCCCGGCTGGAGTAGAGCGTGCCGATGGGGGTGGCCGTCGGCTATACATCCTGGTCGGCATGTCGGCCCAAGGCTACCTGTTCAGCCGGCCGATCCCCGCCGCCGCCGTCGCCGGCCTTCTCGCCGCGCCCGCGGCCGGCTCGGTGTCGGCGTGGCCGCGCCCCGCCCGCGAGGCGCCGATTACCCCCTGACGTCGGCTCGACCGTTCACCCGCCGCCTCGCCGCCGGTCCGATCGGTCCCCGGCCTCAGCGGCGGGCCCTCTTGGCCGGCCGGTCCGGTTCGACGGTCCCGGCGAGGCGGGCGTAGAGGGCCTCGCCGGCCGCGGTCGGCACCCACACCCCGCCCGGCGGCCCCTTGTCCCAGTTGCGCTCGCGCACCAGTCCCGCTCGCGCCAGCTCGGCGAGTGCCTGCGGCGCCTGGAACTCCTTCTCCAGCATCGGCCCGGAGACGCCCTTGACCGGGCGCGGCATGGTGCACAGCCGATCAAGGATGCGGAAGTGAACGCTGTCGGGCTCGACCTTCATGGCAAACCTTCACGCGGTTGGGACCGGGCGCCGGGGCGCCTGTAGTTCCATAGCGCGCCGGGGGATGCTAGGCTAGCCGCCGATCCGTACCCTGCTACAGTGTTCCCGTGAGAGCCGCCACTTCATTGGTGAACGCCCTCCGCGCGAAGGCGTCGGAGAACCTGCGCGGCATCCTTCTGATGCTGGTGGCGGCGGCCATCTTCTCGCTGATGCACGCCTGCATGCGCTACGTCACGCGCGAGCTCCACCCCCTCGAGGCGATCTTCCTGCGCAGCGTCTTCAGCGTCCTGACCCTGATCCCGTTCTTCATGCGCCTCGGGCTCTCCCATCTCAAGACCACCCGGCCCGGGCTGCACCTTCTGCGGATCGCCTTCAACGCCGCCTCGCAGGTGGCGTTCTTCTGGGGCGTCGCGCTCACCCCGCTGGTGGAGGTGGCGGCGCTCAGTTTCACCGCTCCCCTCTTCGCCACGGTGATGGCCGTTGTCGTCCTCGGCGAGGTGATCCGCGTCCGCCGCATCACCGCCCTCCTCGCCGGGATGATCGGCACGGTCGTCATCCTCCGTCCGGGCCTCTCGGCGGTGCATCCGGGGATGGTTCTCATCGTTGTCTCGTCGGTCACCTGGTCGGTGGCGCTGATCACCATCAAGATGATGGCCCGCACCGAGTCGGCGCTGACCATCACCACCTACCTGAGTCTGTCGATGATCCCGATCTCGCTCGTCCCCAGCCTTTTCGTCTGGCGGGCGCCGAGCCTCGAGGAGCTGCTCCTGGTGGCCGCGGTGGGCGTGCTCGGGACCCTGGGCCAGCTCGCCTTCACCCAGGCGCTGCGGTACGCCGAAACCACGGTGCTGATGCCGCTCGACTTCACCAAGCTGGTCTGGTCCTACGCGCTCGGCTTCGCGATCTTCGGCGAGCTGCCCGACGGCTGGACCCTCGTCGGCGGGCTGATCATCTTCGCCAGCGCCACCTACGTGACCATCCGCGAGGCCCGGCTCAAGGACCGGGAGGCACCGGCAACGGCGGGCCCGCCGCCGGACGCCGCCGTCGGGCCTGCCCCGTCCGAGCCGGGCGAGCCCCTTGCCCCGGGGCCGCGGCCCCCGGCGGCTACGCCCTGACAGGGCGCCGGCGCGGCCGGCTCAGCGGCTCCAGCCGCGGCGAAGCTTGAGGCTTTCGTCGCGGCGCACGCCCGAGACCACCTCCAGCTTGCGCCCGGTCATCTCAAGCAGCCTCTCGACCGCATAGCTGCCGTGGGTGGCGCCGAGATCGACATGGCGGGCGGCGATCACCAGCCGCGAGACCCCGGACAGCACGATCGCCCACAGGCACATCGGGCACGGCTCGACCCCGGTGTAGCAGGTCGCGCCGGTGAGGTCCTCCGTGTTGAGCTTGCGGCACGCGTCGCGGAGCGCCTCGGTCTCGGCGTGGGCGGTGACATCGTGCCCGGAGATGACGGTGTTGTGGCCGCGCCCGACCACCGTTCCGTCCTTCACGATCACCGACCCGACCGGCATGTTGCCGGCCGCCATCCCCTTGCGGGCCTCCTCGATCGCGAGCCCCATGAAATAGGTGTCGTCCTTCATCTCGTTTCCTCCCCTCGAACTGCGTCGTTTCGCGACCGCGTCACCGCGGATCGGCCGAGGCTCGCGCCGACGAGCGGCCGGCTCAAGCCGGGATGTCCCCGCCGCCATCGTAGCCCCGGGGCGCGGCGCCCACCAAGCCCAACCGCGCGCGGCCGCGCGCGAATCACCATTGTCTTGCCAGACGAGAATGGGCACCATTGTGACGGACGGCCGAGGGAGGGTAACGGCCCGTGACCGTGCCGTTGCAGCTGCAGCCGCAGCGGGCGGAGAGGCCGGTTCGCCCGACGCCAGAGAACGCGCGCGCCCGCGCGCCCAATCACAACGTCCGTTGCGGAGGTTTTGCGATGAGAACCTGGGTTCCGATGGCGGCAGCACTGACCGCCGCGCTGTTCCTCACCCCCTCGGCCGAGGCGGCCGACGGGCCGACGCTCGCGGCCGCGAAGGCTCGCGGCCAGTTGATCTGTGGTTCCGACGGCACTAGGCCGGGTATCTCCGCCCCCGACAGCAGGGGCGTCTGGCGCGGCTTCGACGTCGATTTCTGCCGGGCGATATCGGCCGCGGTCTTCGGCGATCCCGACAAGGTCAAGTACATCCCGCTCACCCCGGTGCAGCGCTTCCCGGCGCTCCAGTCGGGCGAGATCGACGTGTTGTCGCGCGTCACCACCCACACGCTCACGCGCGATACCGCGGTGGGATTCGACTTCGCCCCCATCAACATGTACGCCCACACCGCGATCATGGTGCACAAGGAGCTCGGGGTCACCGAGGGCAAGCAGCTCGACGGAGCCTCGGTCTGCGTGCCGCCGGGATCGACGATCGAGCGCAACGTCGCCGACTTCTGGCAGCAGAAGAAGATCAAGTACAAGCCGGTGGTGATCGAGAACCTCAAGGAGCTTAACGACGCCTACCTCGCCAAGCGCTGCGACGTGATGGCCAACTTCCTGCCCGGGCTGGCCACCGTGCGCGCCTACCAGGCGCCGAAGCCCGAGGACCACATCATCCTGCCGGACGTGCTGGTCAAGGAGCCGCTGGCCATGGCCGTTCGCCACGGCGACAACCAGTGGGCGGACATCGTCCGCTGGGTCGTCTACGCCACCTTCGAGACCGAGGAGAAGGGGGTGAACTCGAAGAACGCGGACGAGATGCTGAAGACCCAGGATCCCGAGGTCCAGCGCCTCCTCGGGGTGAGCGGCGACCTCGGCGAGAAGCTCGGCGTGCGCAAGGACTTCGTCTACCAGATCGTCAAGAAGGTCGGGAACTACGAGGAGATCTGGGAGAACACCGTCGGCAAGAACTCGCCGCTCAAGCTCGACCGCGGCCTCAACAAGCTGTGGCGCGACGGCGGCCTGCTGTACTCCCCGCCGTTCCAGTAAGGTCCTGGGGCGAAGCTCCCGCCGGGACACTTGGTCCCGGCGGGCACGGGCTCGGAGCCTGTCGCGCCGCGCGTTCAGAGCGCATCGGGCCGCGCGGCTGCGGCGGGTTCCTGGCCGTTGCCCGAACCGCTTGCGTCCCACCACAAGGAGCCCGGCATGGCGCATGACGGACCTCCGCGCCAAGCCCTCGCCGCAGCCCTCGGCAGTCTCGTCGTCCGCTCGCTCGCCGTGCAGGTGGCGACCGCGGTCGTCGTCGCCGCCCTCGTCTATCTGCTGGTGAGCAACGCCGCCGAGAACCTGGTGCGCCAGGGGATCGCCTCGGGCTTCGGCTTCCTCCGCCACGAGGCCGGCTACGATGTGGGAGAGACCTGGATCCAGCACAGCGCCCGCAACACCTACGCGCACACGCTCTTCGTCGGCTTCCTCAACACCCTCTACGTCTCCGTGCTCGGCATCGCCTTTGCCACCCTGCTCGGCATCGTGGTCGGCGTCGCGCGGGTCTCGCGCAACTGGCTGATCGCGCGCCTCAGCGCGGTCTATGTCGAGGTTTTCCGCAACACCCCGCTCCTGTTGCAGATCGTCTTCTGGTACACGGTGATGCGCCAGCTCCCGCCGCCGCGGCAGGCGCTCCATCCCTTCGAGGGCGTGTTCCTGAGCAACCGTGGGCTCGTGCACGCGATCCCGGTCTGGACCCCGGTGCACGGGTGGATGCTGGCCGCCCTCCTCGTCGGCGTCGGGGCGAGCCTCGCGCTCGGCTACTGGTCCAGGCGCCGGCGCGAAGCGACCGGCGCGTCCACGCCCGTGCTCTGGCCGAGCCTTGCCCTCGTCCTCGGCCTGCCCGTGGGCGCGTGGCTCTTGGGCGGCGCCCCCAGCGCGGTCGACCTGCCGGCGCTCCGCGGCTTCAACTTTCGCGGCGGCGCCACCCACAGTCCCGAGTTCGTCGCCCTTCTCACCAGCCTCGTCGCCTACATCTCGGCCTTCATCGGCGAGATCGTCCGCGCCGGCATCCAGGCGGTCGCCATCGGCCAGCGCGAGGCGGCGCGATCTCTGGGCCTGCGCGAGGGGCTCATCCTCCGGCTGATCGTCATCCCCCAGGCGCTGCGCGTGATCGTGCCACCGCTCACCAGCCAGTACCTCAATCTGGTCAAGGACAGCTCGCTCGCGGTGTGGATCGGCTATCCCGACCTGGTGAGCGTGGCTAACACCGCGATCAACCAGACCGGCCAGGCGGTCGAGGGCATCGTCATCATGATGACCGTCTACCTGACCATCAGCCTGAGCATCTCGCTGTTCATGAACTGGTACAACAGCCGCGTCGCGCTGAGGGGATGACCATGCCCGCCGCTCCCTCGCCCGCAGCCGCACTCGCCGAGCGCCGCGCCCGCGCGAGGGCGGCGCTGCCGCCGCCGGTCGAGCGGGTGGGCGCGCTGCGTTGGATGCGCGACAACCTCTTCAGTAGCCTTGCCAACACGCTCCTCACCCTCCTCACCGTGGCGGCGCTGGCGCTGGTGGTGCCGCCGATCCTGATGTGGGCGTTCGTCGGCAGCGTCTGGTACCCCCCCGACCCAGAGGTCTGCCGCGCCGCCACGGGGGCCTGCTGGGCGGTGATCGTTGAGAAGCACCGGGTGATGTTCTTTGGCCTCTACCCCTACGCCGAGCACTGGCGGCCATTCCTGGCGGTGATCCTCTACGTGGTCGCGGTCGCGCTCACCTGCTGGCGGCGCTGCTGGAGCTGGCAGGTCCTCGTCCCGCTGTGGGCGGCGAGCCTGGCGGCGATCGTCGTCCTGATGCTCGGCGGCATCTTCGGGCTGACTGTGATCGACACCGGCCAGTGGGGTGGCGTGCCGCTGACCATGGTGGTGTTCACCGCGACGGTGACGCTGGGCCTGCCACTCGGCGTGGTGCTCGCGCTCGGACGACGCTCCGAGATGCCGGTGATCCGACTGCTCTCGGTGCTGTTCATCGAGTTCATCCGCGCCGTGCCGCTGGTGACCATCCTGTTCTGCGCGGCGGTGGTCTTCCCCCTCTTCCTCCCCCCCGGCTGGAACGTCGACAAGATGGTCCGGGTGCTGATCGGCATGGGCATCTTCTACGGCTGCTACTTCGCCGAAGTGATCCGGGGCGGGCTGCAGGCGATTCCCAGGGGCCAGTACGAGGCGGCGGCCTCGCTCGGCCTCTCCTACTGGCGGACGACGCGGAAGATCATCCTGCCGCAGGCCCTCAGGATCGTGATCCCGGGGCTGATGAACCACATCATCTCGGCCTTCAAGAACTCGACGTTGGTCATCATCGTTGGGCTCTTCGACCTCCTCAACGCGACCGGCGCGGCGGTGGCCGATCCGCTATGGATCCGCTACTACACCGAGGGCTATCTGTTCGTGGCCGCGGTCTATTTCGTCGGCGCGTTCGCGCTGTCGAAGTACAGCCAGCAACTGGAACGGTGGCTGGCCGAGGGGCGGCGCTACTGAGTGCGGAACGGAACGGGAGGCGGCGGGACGATGGGCGAGGCGGCGGCGCGGGCGGCGGGGCCGGGGCACGAGACGATGATCGAGCTGGTCGAGGTCAACAAGTGGTTCGGCGACTTCCACGTGCTCAAGGACATCAACCTGACGGTGAGGCGGGGCGAGCGGGTGGTGGTGTGCGGGCCGTCGGGGTCGGGCAAGTCGACCATGATCCGCTGCATCAACCGGCTGGAGAGCCACCAGCGGGGGCGGATCCTGGTCGACGGCATCGAGCTGACCGACAACCTCAAGAACATCGAGGCGGTGCGGAGCGAGGTGGGGATGGTGTTCCAGTCCTTCAACCTGTTCCCGCACCTGCGGGTGATCGACAACCTGACGCTGGCGCCGATCTGGGTTCGGCGGATGCCGAAGAAGGAGGCCGAGGATCTGGCGATGGTCTATCTCGAGCGGGTGCGCATCCCCGAGCAGGCCTACAAGTACCCGGGGCAGCTCTCGGGCGGCCAGCAGCAGCGAGTGGCCATCGCCCGGGCGCTGTGCATGCGGCCCAAGATCATGCTCTTCGACGAGCCGACCTCGGCCCTCGACCCGGAGATGATCAAGGAGGTCCTCGACGTCATGGTCGAACTGGCCGAGGAGGGCATGACCATGATGGTGGTCACCCACGAGATGGGCTTCGCCAAGACCGTGGCCCACAAGATGGTGTTCATGGATGCCGCCGAGATCGTCGAGGAGGCCCCCACACACGACTTCTTCGCCGCCCCCAGAAGCGAGCGCACCAAGCTCTTCCTCTCCCAGGTCCTGTCGCACTGAAAGAGGCCGCGCGCGCCTTCGTCCGGGTCGCTTCCGAGGTGCCGTCGCTCATTCGGTCGGCAGCGGCCGGCCGCGGCGTGCGCGCCAGCCGGTGTAGAGCACAGCCGCCACCGCGAGCAGCGCGAAGGCGGTCGAGATCGGGCTGGAGAGGAACACCAGCGGGTCGCCCTCGGAGCTCACCAGCGCCTGGCGCATGGACTCCTCCAGCGGCCGGGTGAGGATGAAAGCGATCAGCAGCGGCGGCACCGGGACGCTGAACAGCCGCAGTCCGTAGCCGAGCACGCCCGCGCCCAGCATCACGAACACGTCGAACAGGTTGTTGCGGATGGCGTAGCTGCCGGCGACGCAGATCATCAGCACGACCGGATAGAGCACCACCTTCGGCACCTTGAGGACGGCGGTCATTGGCTTGAGCGCGAAGAGCGCGACCACCCCCATCATGACGTTGGCGGCGATCACGCCGAGGTAGACCGTGTCGACGATCTCGGGGTTGCGAATGAAGATCAGCGGCCCCGGGGTCACCCCCTGGATGAGGAAAGCCCCGAGCATGATCGCGGTTACCCCGTCGCCCGGGATGGAGAGGGCGAGGAGGGGCACCAGCGCCCCGCCGGTGACGGCGTTGTTGGCCGCCTCCGAGGCCGCCACCCCCTCGATCGCGCCCTTGCCGAAGCGTTCTGGCTCCTTCGAGGCGCGCTTGGTCTCGGCGTAGCCGAGGAAAGTGGCGATGGCGGAGCCGAGCCCGGGCAGGATGCCGATAAAGACGCCGAGGAAGCCGGAGCGGATCATGGGCACGAGCGAGCGGCGCAAGTCCTCGCCCGTCACCCGGTTGCCCTCGGGGTCGGCGCCCTTGAGCGGCAATATCGCGCCCCCGGTCCGGAACGCGCCCTCGGCCTGCACGAACATCTCGTTGAGGGCGAAGAGCCCGATCAGGAGCGGGATGTAGGCGAAGCCGTCGTAGAGATCGAAGATGCCGAAGGTGAAGCGCGGTGTTCCCACCATGGGATCGGTGCCGACCGTCGCCATGCCCATGCCGATCGCCGCGGCGAGCAGGCCCTTCGCCATCGACTCGCCCGAGAGCACGCCGACCACGGTGAGCGAGAAGACGACCAGCATCGCGATCTCGGCCGGACCGAAGCGGAGCGCCACTTCCGCCAGGCCCGAGGCGACGACGATCAGCACCAGGGCGCTGAATAGGCCTCCGTAGACCGAGGCGATGATCGCCATGAGGAGCGCCTTGTAGGCCTTGCCCTGCTTGGCCAGCTCGTAGCCGTCGAACACGGTCGCCGCGTTCGCCGGCGTGCCCGGCGCGTTCAAGAGGATGGCCGAGATGCTGCCGCCGTAGGTGCCCGCGCAGTAAATGCCGAGCAGAAGCAGCAGCGACGGCGTCGGCCCCATGCTGATCGTGAAGGGGACGGAGAGCGCCACCGCCATCGTCACCGTCATGCCCGGGATGGCGCCCACGATCATGCCCCCGATCACGCCGATCATCAGCGCGAGCAGGTTCAGCGGTTCGGCGATGTTGAGCAGGGTCTGAAGGACGAGGGCCATGCGCCACCACGGTCAGAAAGGAAGGGGGAGCAAGCCCGAGGGCAGCTTGAGCGCGAAAATCTTGAGAAAGATCAGCGACACGGCGACAGGCGCGAGCACCGACACCGAGATGAGCATCGCCCAGCGGCGCACCCCGAAGGCGTAGAGGAAGGCGGCGAGCATGAAGAAGCTCGCGGCCTCGAAGCCGAGCAGGGGGACCAGGGCAACGTAGGCCGCGCTGATCGCCAGCACCAGCCCGGCGCGGCGCCCGGCGGGGCTGGTCGGCGGGGTGAAGTCGGGCAGCCACGCCTGGGGCTTGAGCACGATCAGTGCCCCGAAGACGAAGCAAAGGATTCCCGCGAGGTAGGGATAGTAGCGGGGGCCGACCGTGAAGTACCTCGCCCCCACGGCTTTCTTCCAGTCGTCGTCGATCGAGGGGACCGCGAACAGGATGAAGGCGAGCGCGAGCAGCATCACCGCAACCCCGAACGCCCGGTCGGTGGTCATCGTCCGCATCCCGCGCCCGCCTCCGAAAAACCGGCCCCCGCCCCGCCTATTGCGGCGAGACCACCTTGCCGATCTGGTTGAACATGGCCACCATGGCGTCCATGTAGTCCTTGCCGCCGCGGTACTGAAGCTCGAGGTTGGCCTGGGCGGCGAGCCGCTTGAAGGTGTCGCTCTCCATCGCCGCCTTGAACTTGTCGTGCAGATAGGCAACGACGTCCTGGGGCATGCCAGCCGGGCCCGCCAGGCCCTTGATGTTCTCGATATAGATGTCGTAGCCGGCCTCGCGCAAGGTGGGGACGTCGGGGAGGATCGGCGAGCGCGTGTCCGAGGCGACCGCGAGGTAGCGCACGCGCCCGGCATCGTACATCGCCTGCGTCTCCTCGGGGTTGTGCGGCGAGACGTCGACATGCCCGCCGAGAAGCGCGGCCACCGCGGGGGCGCCGCCCTGATAGGGCAGATGCTTCATCTCGACGGCGGCCAGCTTCTGCAGCACCAGCATGATCGAGTGGTAGCTGCTGCCCGCGCCGGCCGAGGCGAAGGAGAGCTTGCCCGGGTTGGCCTTGGCCTCGGCCACCATGTCGGCCAGCGTCTTCCACCTGGCGTCCGCCTTCACGGTCAGGAAGACCCGCTGGCGGGTAATCTGGAGGATGCCGGTGAAGTCCTTGCGGACGTCGTAGGGGAGCTTGCGGTGGTTGCCGATCGAGACGCTCTCGCTCCCCCCGGCGACGAACATGGTGTAACCGTCGGGCTTGGCGTTCTTGACCGTCTCCGCCGCGATCGCGCCCGAGGCGCCGGCCTTGTTGAGCACCACGATGGGAACCGGGATCGTCGGTTGGGCGGTGCTGGCGATGTGGCGGGCGATGATATCGGTGCCGCCGCCCGGCGAGAAGCCGACGACGATGCTGATCGGCTGCTTCGGCTCCCAGGCCGAGGCGTCGGCGGCGCCGACGATGAGCGTGGCGATCAGCGCCGCCGCGGAGAACAGGACTCGAAGCGTGGACATCTCCACTTCCTCCTTGTCGTGATGGGGACGTTCAGTCGGGTAGACGCCTCCCCTCCCCGCGCCAAATCCCGGCTCGCGTGCGGCTTGCGGCCGAACGGCCGAAGCCCGGAATGCGCATAGGGTCATCGCCCTCTGCCCCCTCCCGGCCGCCGCCGGGCGCCGATCCATTGGATGATCTTATGAGTGATGGAGACCCGGAGCGCGGCCGGAACTCCCGTGGGGGAAGACTAAGCCGGGCCACCCGGCGCTGACAAGCGCGAAGGGGGTGCGTCGGGCGCCGGTCCGGTTTGCGAGCCGGTCCGGAATCGATCATGATCGTGCCGCCGGCGCGAGGCGGCCCTGACAGGCGGCATGGAACTGGGAGAAACTGCGGAATGAGCGGGCGTTTCACGGTCTTCGTCCTCGATCCCATCGCCGCCAAGGGGGTGGCGCGTCTGAAGGAGGGCGCCGCGGCCGTGCTGTGGAACGATCCGCGGGTCGGGCGTTGGCCGGAGGAGGCCGACGGCGTGATCGTCGACACCTCGCGCATCTCCGCGCCCGATCTGGCGCGCGCCCGGGCGGTGCGGATCATCGCCAAGCACGGCATCGGCCTCGACCGCATCGACCTCAAGGCGGCGCGGGCGCGCGGCATCGACGTAGTGAACACCGCCGGCGTCAACGCCGAGGCCTGTGCGCAGATGACCCTCGGCCTCGCGCTCGGCCTCTGCCGCCGGATCGCCGAGGCGGATCAGCGCCTGCGGGCGGGCGAGCGGGTCGCGCCCAAGGACTTCCTGGGTCAGGACCTGCTCGGCAAGGCCGTGGGCATCGTCGGCATGGGCCACATCGGCCGGGCGGCGGCGCGCAAGTTCCAGCGCGCCTTCGAGATGCGCGTCCTCGCCTACAGCCCGAGCCTGCCGCCTTCGGCCTGGGCCGAGATCGACGTTCCGGTCACGCGCGTCGAGCGGCTCGACGACCTCCTCCCCGAGGTCGACCTCCTCTCCATCCACACGCCGCTGAGCGAACGCACCCGGCACCTCATCGACGGCCGCGCGCTCTCGCTCATGAAGCCCTCGGCCATGCTGATCAACACCGCCCGCGGCGGCATCGTCGACGAGACGGCGCTGTTCGCGGCGCTCTCCGGCGGGCGGCTGTGGGGCGCGGCGCTCGACGTCTTCGAGTCCGAGCCGCCGCCGCGCGACCACCCGCTCCTCTCCTGCCCCCACTTCGTCGCCACCCCGCACATGGCCGCCTACACCGTCGAGACCATGGAGCGGACAGCCGAAACCGCGGCCGAACTGGTGCTTGAGGCGCTGAACGGCAATCCGCCCCGCAACCTGCGAAACTAGTAGTTCAAAGCAAACAGATGAGTCCCGCCGCCTCGGTCATCGTCACCCCGGCCGAGCGAAGCGAGAGCCGGGGTCCAGGAGGCCAGCGTCGGCCTGGACCCCGGGTCGCGCCGCGCCGCGCGCGGCTTGCCCGGGGTGACGTGGGGAGCCATGACGCGACCGGCGGGGATCATCCGTCAGAGTCGATCCACCAGGATCGGGGAAAGCGGCCGGCGACGGTCGGGCCTATCGCCAGACCAGCCGCCCCCACTTCTCGTGCAGCGGCTCGCGCTCGTCGCTGATCACCGGATTGCGGCGCACCCGCGACTCGTCGAGCGCCTGGTGGGAACTCAGGAAGTAGCGCAGCACCCACTCGCGGTCGTAGATCGAGCGGACCCTGATCCGGTTCCAGAAGGTGGTGCCGTCCTTGCGATAGCAGAGGAGATCGACGCTCAGGGCCTTGCCCTCGCGCATCACCTCGGCGACTAGGCCGGAGGCCTCGGGCGCGGTTTCCTTGCCCTCGAGGAAGCGCCAGTCGCGGCCCATCACTTCGTTGCGCTCGTAACCGGTTCGCTTGAGCAGGCGCTCGTTGATCCAGACAATCGGGCACTGGAGCCCCTCGGGAACTGCGACCGCCACCCCGAGGTCGCGCTCGGCCGCCCGGAGGAGCCGTTCCAGCCGCGTCCCGCTCCCCTGATCCATCACCCGACCTTCGCCCGCCCCGGCCGCCCCGCCTCCCGGCTGCGGTGCGGCCGCGGGCTCACGGGGCGGTGACGCCGACATCCAGTCCGCCCGAGAGTTGCCGCTCGCCGCTCGCCATCTGCGCGTCGAGCCGCGCCGCCGACAGCGCCTCGGCGAGCCGGGAGTTCTCGCGCTCCAGGCCCCGCACGCGCGCAGCGAGCGACTCCAGCTCGCCGCGCAGTGTAACGATCTCACGCTCGCCCATCCCCGCGCCCGCTCCATAGGCGAAAAGCGCCGCCGCCGCGATCAGCAGCGCCAGCCAGATCCAGCCCGACCGCGCCGGCCGGCGCGGCCCCCGGGCAGGGACCATACACTCCTGCAAGCCGAAGATGACGCGCTCCGAATTCCTCACGACCCTGACACCCTTCCGACACCGGCGAGCCGCGGCCAAGCACGGGCCCACACCCGATCCACCCTGCGGGGGCTCTGCCGCCCCCGACCGAACCTCGCTCAACCTCGCGCCCGGCGACCCCCGCTCCCGGTCACTCCAGGCGCGCGGGGATCGGCCGATCGTTTCCTACATCTCTTATCTCGTCCCGGGCTCGCCCCCGAGTCGGGCCTCCATGCGGTCCGCGTAAGCGAAGATCACCCGCGCCCCTTCGAGCAGCCGATCGGCCGCCCCGTCGAGGCTCTGGTTGGCCATCTCCTCGATCTCGGCGCCGACCTGACGGAACTGCGCGATCATCGCCTCGAGGGTCTCGACCGGATCGTCGGTGCTCATGGCAGGTATCCAACCAATCTCCCTTTGGCGGTATCCCGAACCGTCGCCCAAGCCTAGTTAACAAATCGCAAACGAGCGTCTCGTCTAGACCTTTTGCCAGACCTTTTGCAAGAACCATGCAAGATGCCAGCGCCGGCGATCGGGGCGCCGCCTCGCCCCCCCCGCTGGCCGTGAGGCTGGGCGC
Source organism: Pseudomonadota bacterium (assembly GCA_016202695.1). GTDB lineage: Bacteria > Pseudomonadota > Alphaproteobacteria > JACQOE01 > JACQOE01 > JACQOE01. The sequence goes on from JACQOE010000085.1 coordinate 21,479, forward strand.
GGCGGGCGATGTGAACTAACATCCCCGCTGGCCCTCCCCGCGACCCTGGGGAGGGGGTGGCGGCTAGGGAGGATCGGACCATGATGGCCAAAGCTGGAACCTCGGCCGGGGCGGGCGCGGTCGGCACCGCGATCCGCCGGCTCAAGCGCATGCCCTCGGGCTTCGTGACCGACGCCATGAAGCGGCTCGGTCTCTCGGGTTGGACGGACGGAGTGTTTCCGGTAAGCCCGAAGGGCCGGGTGGTGGGCCCGGCGGCGACGCTCCGCTACGCCCCGCGGCGGGGGGCCGACGCCCACCCGCTGAACATCTACGGCTTCATCCGCACGCTCAGGGCGGGCGACGTGCTGGTCATCACCACCGACGAGACCGAGTGCTACTCGCTGGGCGAGAACGCGGCCCACCATGCCCAGGGCCAGGGCCTCGCCGGCGTTCTCTCCGACGGTCGGGTGCGCGACTATGCCGAGATCGCCGAGCTCAAGATGCCAGTGTTCTGCCGCGGGCCGGCGATCCGGCCGCACGCGCTGGAGGTCGTCGGCGTCAACGTCCCGGTCAGCTTCGCCGGGGCGCAAGTGAACCCGGGCGACATCGTGGTCGGCGACGCCGACGGCATCGTCGTCATTCCCTTGAGCCGGCTGGCCGAGGTGGTGGCCGAGGCCGAGGACATCGGCCGACTCGAGATCGAGCAGGAGAAGGCGATCCGGGCCAAGGCGCCGATGACCGCGATCAACGAAATCCTCGGCCGCAAGCGGATGCGCAGGGGAGCGTGAGCGGGGGCGCAACCTCGGTTCGCAGTCCCCGGCGCCGGGCGACCCCGGCCTTGCGTGCGGTTCGTCGCGCCGTCCGCGCCCGTCGCGGGGCCGAAGGGCGCGAGGTCGGGCCTTCGACGGCGGCCGGGCTCGTCGGCGTTCGAGGATGTCTTGCCCGAACGCCGCCTCTGCCGCAGCATCACCCTTCGACGGCCTCCGATGGGCGGTGCGCCTGGCGATGCCGGATGAGAGATGAGAGGAGCATGATCTATGGCGAAACATCCCACGCGGTTTATCGCCGAGAAAATCGTCACGACGCGCATCGACGACGCTCCCGTGGAGGCGGTCCGGATCGCCCGTGACTTGTTCTTTGATACCGTGGGCGTGATGCTCGCCGGAGCGGCCGAACCGGGCACGCGCATGCTGCACGGGGTGGTACGCAAGGCGGCGGGCGATGACGCCAGCGTTCTGGGAACGCCGATACGCACCTCGTCGTTTCTGGCCGCCCTCGCGAACGGCACCGCGGCGGCGATCCTCGACTATGACGACAACTCGTGGCGGATGCTCCATCCGAGCGGCTGCGTGGTGCCGGCGGTTCTCGCGCTCGGCGAAGAGCTCGGCAGCACCGGCACGGAGGCCCTGGAAGCCTACATGGTCGGATACGAGGCCACGGGTAAGATCGCCCTCGGCGTGCCGAAGCTCTATTGGCGCGGTCGGCACACGACCGGAACCCTCGGGGTTCTCGGCGCGACCGCGGCGTGCGCGAAGCTGCTCCGGCTGGACGTCGAGCAGACGGCCACCGCGCTCGGCATCGCCGCGTCGTGCGCCGGGGCGCTGCGCGCGAATCATGGCACGATGGCCAAGGGCCTGCACTCGGGGCAGGCCGCGGCCGACGGGCTGTTGGCGGCGTGCCTGGCCGGTGAGGGATTCACGGCCCGCCAAGACATACTCGAATGCACCTACGGATTGGCCCACGCGTCCTTGCCCGACGGCGAGTACGACCTGGAGGCGTTCGGCGCCGGCTGGGGCGAGCCGTGGGAGTTCCTGGAGCCGGACGCGGGGCCGGGAATCAAGTTCATCCCGTCGGGAACCACGAGTTTCTGCGCCGCGGAATGCGCGGTGGAGATCGCCAATCGCCATCACCCGAATCCAGACGACATCGCCGCCGTCGACTGGCGCACGACCCCGGTGTCGCTCGACATCGCGCGCTACGGCGTCCCGGAGGACCGCAATCAGGCGTTCTACAGTGTGCCATGGGCGATCGCGGCCGGCCTGATCGACGGTCGGGTGGGGCTGTCGCAATACGATGCCGACCGCATCTCGGATCCACGTCGGCTCGCGCTGTGCGCGAAGGTGAAGCTGTCCCTGCATCCGGATCTGAAGAAGACAACCGATCCGTCGCAGAGCGTTGCCGGAGAGCTGGTCGTCAGGCTGAAGGATGGGACCGAGCACCGCCACATGCGGCTGCGGCCGCGCGCCTATCCGCGCGGCGAGCCCTGGACGCGCGATCAGCTTGTCACGAAGTATCGCGAGGCCGCGCGGCGGGTGTTGCCGGCCGAACGGGCGGAGGCTTCCATCCCGCTTGCGAGCGACCTTCGATCTCTGTCCAATGTCCGGGACCTGACCGCGCTCCTGGCGACATCCTGAGCTTCGGTCGGGATCGGCGTTCGGGCGCAACGTCAGGGTCAGGCCACCGGCGGCGACCGTCTTCGCCGGGTCGGAGGACCCGCGAGCCGCGGGCCGACGCAAGGTTCTGCCTGGCCCCCGCAAAGGCGCACTCCGGAAGGGGCGTAGGATGGGAATCGGTGGCGACGGATCGGGACCGTGGACCAACGATTCAGCCCGCGCCCCCCCGCCGCCGAGGCCGCGCGTAAAGCCCGTTTCCGGTCGCCCGGCAGGGTTTGACCTTGATCCGACCGGGTGCTATCACAACTCAATCTGTGCGCATCGTTCGCATGCGACTCGATCAACAACAAAAGGGCGGCTTAAGGAGGAACCCAGATGTGGAAAAGATGTGGGCTGACCGCCTTTGGCGGAGCTGTCATCGCGGCATCGCTCTTGTTCGCCCCGTCGGCGAGCCAGGCTGACAAGCCGCAGACGATTCGTTCGCTCACCGGCAGCGCCGGAGGGTCTTGGTACCCCCCAAGCGTCGGAATAGGCGAAATCCTGAATAAGGCCGGAATCAAGACGAGCACCGAGATCGGCGGCGGCAACTCGAACGTGGTCAATATCTCGAAGGGCACCGGCGACATCGGCATCACCTTCGCGGTCACGGCCGCCGACGCCGCCGCCGGACGCCCGCCCTTCAAGGAGAAGATCACCAACCTGCGCGGCTTGTTCGCCCTCGCCGACAATCTCGTCCACATGGTCGTGACCCAGGAGAGCGGCATCAAGGCAATCCCCGATCTCAA
>JACQOE010000097.1 GCA_016202695.1 Pseudomonadota bacterium
CACGCGACGACGCGCCGGCTGGTCGAGCGCGCGCGCCGGGGCGAGGGGCCGGCCTTCCTCGAGTGCAAGACCTACCGCTACTACGGCCACCACGTGGGCGACGTCAACCGCGAGTACCGCACGCGCGAGGAAGAGAAGGAGTGGATGACGAAGCGCGATCCGCTGGAGACGCTGGCCTCACGGCTCACCAAGCAGGGGCTGGCCGACGCGGGCGTCTTCGAGCGGATCCAGGCCGACGTGAAGGCCGAGATCGACGGCGGCGTGCAGTACGCGCTGGCCGCGCCCTACCCCGCCGCGAGCCAGGTGGACGAGGACGTCTACGCGTGAGGTAGCGGCATCGCCGCGCATCCGGCCCGGGTGATCGCCGTCATCCGCGCAACTCGTTCACGGCCGCGGCCAATGCGGCGAGCAGGTCGCGTCCGCGATGGAATCCCCGCAACCTCGGCGTGGACGCCCCGCCATCGATTTTGCGGCGATCGGCCGCGTCTACGGCGGCCACGGCGGCCGGGTAGGAGAGCGAAGCGGAGCTGGAGCGCGCCTGCCGCGAGGCGCTCGCGCGCGACCGCGTCGTGGCCAAGGCGGGAGTTCGCCCTTCGCCGACCTGCGGGGAGGTAGCGTCGGGCGTCACCGGCGCCGGCGATCACGCATCGCCGGCGCCGGTGCGCCCGAAGGTCACGGCTGTCCGTGCGAATCGGTGACATCGAACAGCTGGTTCTGTGGTGACGGTCCGAAGAAGGCCCACGTTTTCGCGTCGGTCTCCTTGACGCCCGGCTTCGACCAGTCGCACACGCCGCCCGCGAAGATGGCATTCAGGCGGCTCCACTGCTCGGGGGTGAAGCCGACGGTGTAGTCGGCGGGATCAGGCGCTTTCAGCTCGCACTTGAGGATCCGGCCCTGGATCGGCGCGCCCGCCACGAGATTGGGCGTCAGGCTCGAGGGGTAGATGGCGTTGCAGGCGCCCGGCCCGAAGGCCGTCTGCGTCTCGGCGATCTTGGTGCCGAACAGGTCCCAGCAGGCGTCCACCACGTCAGCCGGCTTGTTGGCAACGACCTTGTGCGCATGGCGGCCGGATGGCGACCGTGCGCTGCGGGGTGTTCTTGAAGTCGATGTCGACGCCCCCGATGTATTCGTTCAGGTCGAGGAACTGATCGACCGCGACTACGCCGTCGTTCAGCGCCTTCAGGCCGTACTGCACGCCGACGTTGTCGAGCGGGCGCCGGGCGAAGCCGTCCTCGAGCATGCCGTAGACGTTGACGGTGTGATCGTAGATCGTGGCGCGGGCGCCGTCGGGATTGGTGTCGGGATGGTAGCGAAGCTCCACGGGGACCACGGGGTTGAAGACCGCCGTCGGATCGAGCCGGAGCGCCGACGTCCCCGCGCTGCGGCTCAGGAAGACGATCTCCGCGTGCTGGCTGAGCCCGGAAATCGCCTTCTGCTGGTCGACCGTGAACTGCCCGGGCGCGGTCTCGTTGAAGAAGACATCGAGAAGCCGGGCGTCGTGCAGCGTGACCACGCCGGTGGTGACGTCCGGGAAGCTGTTCATGACCCTGAAGGTCGAGGTGATGTCCGCCCCGTTCAGGGTCACCCGCGCGTCACCCAGCGCGATCTGCTTCGGCACGCTGATGCGCAGCAGCACGTCGCCGCCGCTGACCAGGTGCGGCTGGGTTGACAGCGTTTCGATGCCGAAGGCGTTCGGATCGTGGCCCGGATTGGCCGCCTCCACCGAGGGAGAGACGAACAGGACGGCCGCGAGCACGGCGGTAACGACGGAGGCCGGGCGCATTCGAAATCCTGCCGTGTTTCTGTGAGCGGAGGCGGCGTGTCGCGTGACACGCCGCCCCGGCGCACCTATTACGGATTGAGCACGTTGCTCGCGGCGGCCGCCGCTACCAGGGCGTCCGCGTCCGCCTGCAGCAGGAAGCCCTCGGCGACCGCCTTCGCCGCCGCGGACGCGACCACGGCGACGTAACCGGCGTGATCGCCGTACCGCTCCTCGAGCGAGAGGCGCGGGTCGTTGTTCGCCATACGCTCGGCCTGCGTCTTCGCGAAGGGGATCATGCCGCCGGCATAATTGCAGATCTTGTCCTTGTGGAACCCGGCCGCGGTGATGTTCCAGCCCAGGTACGTGCCGAGCGGCGCGTCGCGCAGCACCACCGGGACGCCGCCCAGCTCGTTGCCGTCCGCATCCACGCGCGGAACGAGCGCCGGGATGACCTGCTTGACGATGGGCGGCACCACCGTCTGAACACCGGAGGCGTCGGTGTAGTCGAACTCGGGGCCGAAGTCGTAGTCGAGGACCGGGTTGATCAGGCCGGTGGGCGCCCAGGCCGGCACGCCCGGGATGGTCGGGAATCCCATCGCCTCCTTCGTCGATGGGACGAGGTTGCGATCACCCTTGTCCCCGCGGAGGGTCGGGTAGAGGCTCGGCGGCGGAGCTATCCCGTTCATGACCCAGTTGCGGAAGTGGAACCGTATCGCAGTTACTGTCTGCGTGTGTGGGACCGGATTGGCCGGGAACGTCCCCACGCCGTAGCCGGTACTCGGGCAGCTCGGCGGGGGCTGGAGGGTGACGCTGAAGCCGCCGCTGCCGCCGCCGTGCGGGGTGCTCGGGATGTAGTACCGGCGGACGTTCTTCGGGAGCGGAATGTCGGTGTGGGGATCCGTCCCCACCCATTCCGGCCCCAGCTTCAGACCCCATATCTCGGCCGCGCCGAAGTGCTCGATGATCTTGGGGCAGGTGTGGCTCGCGTGGCAGCGATCGAGGATGCCGGCCGGCGGCAGGCCGCGGGCATGATCGGGAAACTTGTGCCACCACTGCGGCCCCTCGCTGCCGGGCTCGTAGAGCTTGAGCACGCCGTCCGGCATGGCGAAGCGGAAGTTCAGGGCGACCCGCCGCCCGGCGATGATCGGCCAGTTGCCGTCCTGCACCTGCCGCCCGGCCTCGTCCTGGTTGAAGCCCAGGTGCAGGAACGCCCGCAGGAAGTTGCCCGACTGCGAGCTGCCCCGGCCGATGATCCAGGAGATCCTGCCGGCTAGCGGGTTGGGCGTGCCGAAGTCGTCCTCGAGCTCGTGCTTGAAGAACGAGCCCACATCGCGGAACGCGGCGAAGCCCATGCCGAGCACGGGTGGATCCTGGGTCGTGAAGACGACCTGATAGACCCGGTTGGGGATGAAGCCTCCCCTGACGCAGACGTGGGTCGGGTCGGGCGTGCCGGGGAACGGGTTCGCGGCGTCACACTTGGCCCAGGCCCAGTCGGTGCTCGGGACGGTCGTTTCTCCGGTGACGACGCCCTCGATCGTCTCGTGCCCGCGGGTGACGAGCGTCGCCTCATTCGTGTCCAGGGTCACCGGCTTGTACGGCACCGGGTTCGAGTGGACGATCATCGGCTGCGAGTTGACGCCGCTCGCGTTCAGGATGCGCCCCATGACGCGCCCGGTGATGGATGAGCCGTCGGGGTTCTTCGCGACCGGCACCTTCACCCAGTGGTTGGTGGACGTCGGCGCCGCGCACGGCGCGACGTAGGGAGGCAGGCAGCTCGCCGTCGCGGGCACGATGGTGGCCGGAGAGGCGGGACTGAGGCCGGAGTTGTCACCCTGCCAGCCGCTGAGCAGCTGCGCGTCGCGGGCGGCGAACGAGTCGGCGGGGAGAGCGACGTTGCCGCCCCGGTTCGGCACGTCGTGCCATAGCACGCCGCTGGCCGTGCTCATGTCCGTCGGCTTTCGGATCAGGAAGCTGGCGACGTACTCGACCTTCCCGTCGGCATTCCTCGGCGCCAGCTGGAGATCGGTAATGATGGCGTTCAGCGGATGGTCGGGATCGAGCTCGCCGAAGGCGCGTCCGCGCAACGCCTCGTACGGCTGACCGGAGATGGCCGCCGCGCTGTCGATGACGATCCGCGTCACGCGCGCGTCCACGGACGGAACCCAGAGCAGCAACGCGACGGCGAGCACGATGGCGACCGACATCGACCGGCGGAACGGTTCAGGCAGGTTCAGTGGCATGGATGATCTCCCATTCCTCATCGGCTGGACCTCGTCGCCGCCTGGCAGAGCGGCGGCTGTTGCTGGGGCGGCAGGTTGCCGTGCGGCGGCGGGACGCCCGCGCTCAGGCCTGCCTGGAGCAGCCGCGCCTGAGCGTCGTCGGCGTCCTCGCACAGCATCAGGCGGTCCTTGACCAGGCCATCGATCGCGCGGATCACCGCGCTGTAGTACTCGCCGAACGAGGGATAGCGC
>JACQOE010000084.1 GCA_016202695.1 Pseudomonadota bacterium
CCCGCTTCCCCGCGGCCGAGCCCCAGCGGAGCCAGAGCGAGCGCGAGGCCGAGGCGAGCCAGTCCGAGAAGGCGTCGCGCGAGGAGACCAGCACCAGGTTGGGCACGATCCGCCCCGCCGCCGCGCGGGCCACCACCTGGGCGTAGTCGAAGCCGTGGGCCGCGGCCGGATCGTCCGGCATCTCGATCCGGTTGCCGAGGTCGAACGAGAACTCCGCGAACTTTACCGGTGCGCCGCCGAGATAGGCGAGGGCGTTGACGAAGGGCTCCGGGTCCTGGGCCTGGTAGGTGGGGTCCGAGGGCCGCGCCACGTCGTCGGGCGCGGCCGGCAGGATGCCGGTGAAGGCGAAGTCGAGGGTGGCGAGCGCGCGCGGCGTGACCGACCCGCTGACATTTCCGGCTGCCCCCGCGATCCGCCGCCGTCGGCTGTCCTGGCCCGGGTCGTTGTGGTGCTGGTAGGTCCAGAGGGTGAGGGTCTCGAGGCCGGCCGAGGCCGGCCTGTAGAGGACGTTGGCGTCGATCGAGAAGGTGGTGGTGGCGTCGGGCTGCACGGTCCAGGCCGGGACCACGGTCGCGACCTTGGTCGCGCCCACGTAATCCGAGATCACCCGGGCCTGGCCCGAGCCGGTGCCGCCGGTGGTGCGGATGACCATGCCGGCATAGGCGTCGTCCACGGCCGAGGCGCCGGCGGCGAGCGTGATGGTGGAGGCGCCGCCGGCCTGGGCGGTGCCGGTCACGTCGGCGGCGGTGGTGGTCTGAGAGAGCCCGCAGCCGCGCAGGAGCGCGCCGTAGTCGGGGGCGGTGCCGCCCGCGCCCGAGCCCTTGAGGTAGCAGCCCGTCCGCAGGCCGACGTTGCCCCCGCCCACGACCGGCGCCGACTGGCTGAGCGAGCCGGTCACGGTGTCGGTGTCGAGGGCGTCGAAGTTGGGAGAATACTGGATCGGCGCCCGCACCTTGATCGCGTTGGCGCCGACGCTCGGGCTCTCCTCGGTCCCGCTCGCCGCCTCGGGCTCGGCGAGCAGGAGCTGGTTCTTGACCCGGTAGCCGCTCATCGCCGGTCACTCCCCTTCTTGCCGGCGGCGTGGCGGCGCGCCAGCTCCTCCATCTCGGCGAGGGTCCGCGCCCCGCCCACCGCGGGCGGCGCCGGGATGCCTGCCCCAGGGCTCGTGACCCGGGGGGCGGCCCCGGTCGGCGCCGGGTGAACCTGCGCCGCCGGGGCCAGGGCGGGATCGGTCGCCTTACCCGCCGCCGGCTCCCTGGTCTCCTTCTTCATCTCCGGACTCCTGATTCTGGTTTCTGGCTTCTGCCCCCGGGACGAAGTGCCCGGGGGTCAGGCGAAGGTGAAGGGATCGCCCTCCGCGGTCGCGTACTCGACCGTGAAGGAGCGGACGAACCCCTTGGCCGGCCTCACGGCCTCGAGCCCGAGGCGGACCGGCGCCGGCTCCTCGGCGAGCGAGACGCCGCGCGCGGTGCCGCCGAGCGTCACATCGGCGAGGACGGCCCGGTCGGCCTCGGCCCGCAGCGTCGCCGCCGCACTCGCCGCCGCGGCCGCGTCGCCCCCGCCGGCGTAGCCCTCGATGTTGATGGCGAGCGCGTAGCCGTCCTCACCGGTGAAGTCGGCGGCCCCGGACTCGGCCCCCTCGTAGATGACCAGGCGGGGCAGGTCCCCGTCGGTGACCGGGGTGTCGCGGTCGCGCTCGACCGCGAGGCCGGGGATGCCGGCGTTGCCCTCGAGCGCGGCCTGGAGCGCGAGCACGACCCGCTCGCGACAGGGGACGGTCATGGCAATCTCGGAAGTAGAACCAGGCAGGAAGACGACTCAGCTCGGCGGGCCCAGGACCAGCCGCCAGACCAGGCCGAGCGAGTCGATCTCGGCCTCGATCACCGGGTAGGCGAGCCCGCCGAGCGCGAGGGTGTCGCCGCGCGCGGGCGCCGCCACCTCGCTCCGGCGCACGTCCGCGACCAGCGCCGCGGCCTGCGCCGCCGGCCCGAGCCGGAAGCCGGGCGTGCCCAGCGGCGCCTCCAGCCGGTCGGGCCGGCGCGCGATCGCCGTGACGGCGACCCCCGCCCCGCCCGCGGGCGTGTAGGTGGCCGCGCTCCCCAGCCGCGCGAAGCAGGCGTCGATCATGCGCGCGAAGGGATCGCTCACAGCTCCCGCACCAGTACCTGGAAGCTCCGCTCGTAGCGCAGCCCCGAGGCGAGCGTGACCCGGTTGGAGACCGTGTACGCGAGATTGGCCGAACCGCCGCCGACCCGGGCCCTGGTCACGAGCCCGCCGGTCCCGGCGTCCTCGACCGTGAGGCCGTCATCGGCCAGCCACTCGCTCGCCTCAATGGTCGAGCCGATGGGGACGATCGCGCTCCAGTCGAGCTCCCGCTCGAGCACGTCATAGGGGTGCTTGTAGAGGTCGGCGAACATCGCCGTCGGCGCCCGAGCGGTGCGTCAGGTCAGGGCCCGCGCCGGCGCCGG
>JACQOE010000088.1 GCA_016202695.1 Pseudomonadota bacterium
GCGGAGAAGGCCAAGATCGAGCTCTCCAGCGCCACCCAGACCGAGGTCAACCTGCCCTTCATCACCGCCGACCAGGCCGGGCCGAAGCACCTCAACATCAAGCTCACCCGGGCCAAGCTCGAGGCCCTGGTCGAGGACCTGATCGAGAAGACCGTCGGCCCCTGCCGGGCGGCGCTCAAGGACGCCGGGCTCAAGCCCTCCGACATCAACGAGGTGATCCTGGTCGGCGGCATGACCCGCATGCCGAAGGTGATCGAGACGGTCAAGAACTTCTTCGGCCGCGAGCCCCACAAGGGCGTCAACCCCGACGAGGTGGTGGCGGTGGGGGCGGCGATCCAGGCCGGCGTGCTCAAGGGCGAGGTGAAGGACGTCCTCCTCCTCGACGTGACCCCGCTCTCGCTCGGCATCGAGACCCTGGGCGGCGTCTTCACCCGCCTGATCGAGCGCAACACCACCATCCCGACCCGCAAGGGCCAGGTCTTCTCCACCGCCGAGGACAACCAGCAGGCGGTGACCATCCGCGTCTTCCAGGGCGAGCGCGAGATGGCCGCCGACAACAAGCTCCTCGGCCAGTTCGACCTGGTCGGCATCCCGCCGGCGCCGCGCGGCGTGCCGCAGATCGAGGTCACCTTCGACATCGACGCCAACGGCATCGTCAACGTCTCCGCCCGCGACAAGGCGACCAACAAGGAGCAGCAGATCCGCATCCAGGCCTCGGGCGGGCTCAACGAGGCCGACATCCAGCGCATGGTCAAGGAGGCCGAGCAGCACGCCTCCGAGGACAAAGAGCGGCGCGAGGCGGCCGAGACCCGCAACCACGCCGACTCGCTGATCCACTCGACCGAGAAGACGCTGCGGGAGTTCGGCGACCGGCTCGGGGCCGCCGACAAGCAGAAGATCGAGGCCGACCTCCAGGCCCTCAAGAGCGCCCTCGACGGCAAGGACATCGACCAGCTTCGCGCCCGGATGCAGGCGCTCAGCCAGTCGGCGATGAAGCTCGGCGAGGCCGCCTACCGCGCCCAGCAGGAGTCCACCCAGGCCGGCGCCGGCGCCGGCGAAGGCGGGGGCGCCAAGGGCGAGAAGGTCGTCGACGCCGACTTCGAGGAAGTCGACGAAAAGAAGGACAAGTCGGCCTAGGGGGCAGCGCCGCACGGGCATGCGCGGGCTCGCGGCGGGCGCGCCTGCGGGCGCCTGCGGGCGCGCCGCCGGCGGCCGCCTCGCCGGGCGGCCCGCCTAGGGGTCTTCGCGGATGGCCAAGCGCGACTACTACCAGGTTCTCGGCGTCCCCCGGAACGCCGGCGCGGAGGACATCAAGAAGGCCTACCGCAAGCTGGCGATGAAGCATCACCCGGACCGCAACCCGGGAGATGCCGGCGCCGACCAGCGGTTCAAGGAGATCAACGAGGCGTACGACGTCCTCAAGGACGACCAGAAGCGGGCCGCCTACGACCGCTACGGGCACGCCGCCTTCGAGCAGGGCGGGCCGGGCGGATTCGGCGCCCGCGCCGGCGGCGGCTTCGACTTCTCGACCAGCTTCGCCGACATCTTCGAGGAGATGTTCGGCGACTTCATGGGCGGGCGCCGCCCCGGCGCCGGCGTCGGCCGCGGCGCCGACCTGCGCTACAACCTCGAGATCTCGCTCGAGCAGGCGTTCCACGGCACCAAGACCCAGATCCACGTGCCCACCTCGGTCGCCTGCGACTCCTGCCGGGGGACGGGGAGCGAGGGCGGCCGCGCCCCCGAGCCCTGCCCGACCTGCGGCGGCGCCGGCAAGGTCCGCTCGCAGCAGGGCTTCTTCACCATCGAGCGCGCCTGCCCCAGCTGCCACGGCGCCGGGCGGGTGATCCGCGAGCCCTGCCGCGCCTGCGGCGGCAGCGGCCGGGTGCAGAGGGAGAAGGCGCTCACGGTCTCGATCCCGCCCGGGGTCGAGGAGGGCACCCGCATCCGCCTCGCCGGCGAGGGCGAGGCGGGGGTGCGCGGCGGCCCGCCCGGCGACCTCTACATCTTCCTCTCGATCAAGCCGCACCGCCTGTTCCGCCGCGACGGCGTCAACGTCTACTGCCGCGTGCCCATCCCCATGACCACGGCGACGCTCGGCGGCGCCCTCGAAGTGCCGGCGATCGACGGCAGCCGCAGCCGCGTCACCATCCCCAAGGGCACCCAGAGCGGCCATCAGTTCCGGCTCAAGGGCAAGGGCATGACGGTGCTGCGCGGCACCTCGCGCGGCGACATGGTGATCGAGGCCGTGGTCGAGACCCCGGTCAACCTCAGCAAGCGCCAGGAGGAGCTCCTGCGCAAGTTCGAGCGCGCCGCCGGGGGCCGCGAGACGAGCCCCGAATCGGCCGGCTTCTTCGCCAAGGTGAAGGAGCTGTGGGACGACCTGCGCGAGTGAGGCGGTGAGGGCGGCGCCGTGAGGGTGGTCCGCTTCCTCGCCTGGTCCTTGCTCTGCCTGGTCGGCGGCTACCTCCTCAACTTTGTCGTTGATGTCCGCTTCGTTGCCGGCTTTCTTGCCGGATACGGGCTGAACGAGGTCGTTCATGCCCTGAAGGGGCTCCTCGGCTAGGCGCCGTCCGGCGCCCGCGGCCGGGGCGGGGAGGGATCGGATGGCGGATCTCAGGGTCGGCGTGGCCGGCGCCGCCGGGCGCATGGGCCAGCTTCTGGTGCGCGAGGTCTCGGCGACCGCCGGGCTCAGGCTCGCGGCGGCGACCGAGGTGGCGAGCGCGCCGGCGCTCGGGCGCGACGCGGGCGAGGTGGCGGGCGTGGGCACGCTCGGGGTGGCGATCGGCGACGACGCGGCGGCGATGTTCGCCGCCGTCGACGTGATGCTCGACTTCACCGCCCCGGCCGCGGCGCCGGCGCACGCCCGCCTCGCCGCCCTGCACGGCACCGCGCTGGTGATCGGCACCACCGGGCTTAAGGCCCCCGAGGAGGCGGCGCTCAAGGAGGCGGCGGGCAGGGCGGCGGTGGTCTATGCCGCCAACTTCAGCCCCGGGGTCAACCTGATGTTCGCCCTCGCCGAAGAGGTCGCGCGCACCCTCGACGACGCCTACGACATCGAGATCGTCGAGATGCACCACCGCCACAAGGTCGACGCGCCCTCGGGCACCGCGCTTCAGCTCGGCCGCCGGGCGGCGCGCGGGCGCGGGGTGAGCCTGGAGGCGGCGGCGGTCCGCGGCCGCGACGGCCACACCGGCGCGCGCCCAAGGGGCGCGATCGGCTTCGCCGCGCTCCGCGGCGGCGACGTGGTCGGCGAGCACACGGTGGTGTTCGCCACCGACGGCGAGCGGATCGAGATCACCCACCGCGCGAGCGCCCGACGCATCTACGCCGCCGGGGCGGCGCGGGCCGCGCTCTGGACCAAGGGCCGCGAGCCCGGCCTCTACGACATGTTCGACGTGCTCGGCATGGCGCGCTGAGCGGCCTCGGCGCGGACCGCCTCCCATCCCAGGATGGCGCGCTTGCGGTCCGGGCCCCAGCGATAGCCGCTCACCGCCCCGCTCGCCCGGATCACCCGGTGGCAGGGGATGACGAAGGCGACCGGGTTGGCGGCGATCGCCCCGGCCACGGCGCGGGCCGAGTCGGGGCGGCCGAGGTATCGGGCGAGGGCCTGGTAGGAGACCACCCGCCCGGGCGGTATGCGGATCAGCGCCTCCCACACCCGGAGCTGGAAGTTGGTGCCCTTGAGGTGCAGGCGCAGAGGCGCGCCCGCCGGTCCCGGAGCGAATATGCGCCGGGCGCAGGCGGCGCTCGCCTCGGGATCTTCGATGAACCGGGCCGCGGGCCAGCGCGCACTCATGTCGGCGAGTGCCTCGGCGCGCCCGCCCGGCTCGACGAAGGCGAGGCCGCAGAGCCCCCGCGCGGTGGCGAGCAACAGGGCCTCGCCGAAGGGCGAGGGATGGAACCCGAAGGCGATCCGCAGGCCCTCGCCCCCAGCCTTGTAGTCGCCCGGGGTCATCGCCTCGATGGCGACGAACAGGTCGTGCAGCCGCCCGGGGCCGGAGAGGCCGGCGTCATAGGCGGCGTCGAGCACGCTCGCCTGATCCTCGAGCCGGCGCTTGGCGAACTCCAGGCTCAGGTAGCGGGCGAAGCGGGCCGGGCTCACCCCGGCCCAGCGGGTGAACAGGCGCTGAAAGTGATAGGGGCTCAGGCCCGCGCGGCGCGCGACCTCGGCGAGCGGGGGATGGTCGCGGAAGCTCTCGCTCAGGAACCGGATCGCCGCGGCGATGCGGGCGAAGTCGCAGGCCGTCCCGGGGCGGCCGGTCGGCCCCTCCAGCCGTCGCACCAGCAGGGCGGGCCTTGCCCCGCCAGCCGCCGCCGTTTTCGTTGCCATGGCCTCCTCCTCGGCCGTCGCTTCGGGCGGAGGGAAGGCTACGGGCGAAGGGGCGCCGCCCGCCACCCGGTTCTTGCGGCGGGCGCGACGCCTAGAGCGGCGCCGGCGAGCAGTCGTGCGGGACCTCGCCGATCTCGGCGGGGCGCGGCCGCGCCGCCGCCAGCGCCCGGCCCGAGGCGGGGGCGGATCGGCCGCGGGCGAGGGCCTGGGCGAGCGCCTCGGCGAAGTCGCGCCGCTCGGCCGGGCTCAGACACGCGCCCACCTCCACCCGGCGGCCGTGCGAGCCGAGGGCGACCGCCGAGGCCCCGACCTCGATCCGGACCCAGTAGGGATTGAACTCCCACGAGCGGACGCGCCCGGCGGGATCGACCCGGGTCACGGTGAGGCGCGTTTCCGTGACCTCGACCGTCTCGTAGCGGCGCTGGGCGCGGGCGAGCGCCCGCAGGGCGGCGACGAGCACGACCGCGTCGAGGCCGAGGAACCCGCACACCGGCCACGCCCCGGCGAGGGCGAAACCGAGTCCGGCGAGGAGCGCCACCCCCCCGGCCAGCGCCAGGACGAACCGCCGCCCCCGCGGCCCGAGGCTCCGGTTGGGACGGAGCGCGGCGCGGAAGCTCGCGCGCGGCCGCTCGGCCGAGGTCGGGTCGTGGCCGGTCATGAGTCACGATAGGAAGGGCCGAACGGCGGGGTCAAGGGCAGGGCGCCGGCCGCCTCTTGCCTCGCGCCGGCCGCCGGGCCATGGTTGCCCGGCCCGCCGCTTTCCACCCGAGCCGCCGGACCCGATCGCGATCATGCGCCGCGCCCAGATCGAGGAGTTCTTCGAGCGCCTGTCGGCCGCCCGGCCCGATCCGCGTTCCGAGCTCGCCCACGTCGATCCCTACACGCTGCTCGTCGCCGTGGTGCTCTCGGCGCAGGCGACGGACGCCGGGGTGAACCGGGCGACACCGGCGCTCTTTCGTGCCGCCCCCACGCCGGCGGCGATGGTCGCCCTCGGCGAGGAGCGGCTGCGCGCGCACATCAAGACCATCGGCCTCTTCAACACCAAGGCGAAGAACATCATCGCCCTCAGTCGCAGGCTGGTCGAGGAGCACGGCGGCAAGGTGCCGCGCGAGCGCGCCGCCCTCGAGGCGCTCCCCGGGGTGGGGCGGAAAAGCGCGAACGTGGTGCTGAACGTCGCCTTCGGCGAGCCGACGATCGCCGTCGACACCCACATCTTCCGGGTCGGCAACCGCACCGGCCTGGCCCCGGGGCGAACCCCGCTGGAGGTCGAGAAGCGGCTCCTCGTGGTGGTGCCGCCGCGCTTCCGCCTCAACGCCCATCACTGGCTGATTCTGCACGGGCGCTACGTGTGCAAGGCCCGCGCCCCCGACTGCCCGCGCTGCCCGGTCGCCGACCTCTGCGCCTATAAGACCAAGACCATCGCGGGGGCGGTCAGCTCGAAACGCCCCGGCCGCGCCGGCGCAGAAGCCCGAACAGGCAGGCCTCGGCGGAAAGCTTGACCGCGCCGCCCATCGGCGAGGGGCCGAGCGCGGGCGCCCGCACCGCCACCTCGACCACCCGGAAGTCGCTGCGCTCGCGGTAGAGGAACACGTCGAGGATGCAGCCCGGACCCTGGTATTGCCAGATCAGCGAGGGGTCGTCGATCCGGCGGAAGCCCGGATCGCCGATCAGGTCCCGCACCTCGCCCGGGCTCATGCCGACGAGCTGGCGGGGATCGGCCACCCTCGGCGCCGGCGGGCGCGAGGCGGCCGCCGTGGCGGCCGGAAGCGCGGCGAGGCCGGCCGCCGGCAGGGGTGCGCCGGCGGTGCCCGGCACGGGGTCTTGGCCGGTCGCCACATCCTCGGCCGGCGCGAAGGCGGACGCACTCGCCGCGGGCGGGGCCTCGTCCGGCGCGGCGCAGGCACCGAGCCCGGCCAGCACCGCGAGCGCGGCCGCCAGCCGGCGAGTTGGGGAGCCGCGCCTAGCGGGCGCGGGGATCGGACGGGTTGGGTTCAACGGGGTTTCCTTGCGAAGCGGCGCGGCTCCACCGGCGCAACGAGTCATTCGCTCCCGGTTGGTTTCGACGGCGCGGAGAGAATGGCATAGGCGGACGAGCCGGCGGTCTCGGAGATCATGTCCACGTCGCCCGAGATCTGCCCCCCCGCCTCGATCTCGAGGGTGCCGTAGCGGATCTTGCCGCAGATCCGCCCGCCGGCGCGCACGGTGAGCCGGGTGCGGGCGGTGAGTTCGCCTTCGAAGCGGCCGCTCACGTCGGCCTCGTCGATCACCACCTCGCCCTTGAAGAAGCCCGACTCCGCGATCTCGATGCTGCGCCCGTGGGTGAGGGTGGCCTCCACCCGGCCCTCGACCACCAGCTTCTCGCAGGCGGTGATCTCGCCCTGGAGCGAGATCTCGCGCCCGACGATCAGCTTCTTGCCCTCGGTCGCCTCGCCGGTCCCGCGATCGCTCCGCCGCCCGCCGGGGATCTCCACCGTGCGCCGGGGAAGGTCGGCGCGGAAGGCGGTCGCCGGCGGGTGCTTGGGGACGTGCGCCCCGCGACGCGAGAAGGGCTTGAGCGGCGGCGTGTTTTCGGCTTCTCCGGCAGCCTCGCCGGGGCCGGCGGGCTCGGTCTCACCCGTATCCTTTTTCCGGCGGAACACAGTATTTAAATCCCATCTCTTGGCATAAAACCTGATCAATCAAGCCCAACAACTTGATTATGCGCCACTATACACCCGTTCTTGCGCCCCGCAATGCTTGGATTCGACCCCCGGCGAGCGCCGCCAACCGGCGCCGGGGCGCCCCCCCTTGCCGGCGCCCGGGCGATCGCCCATCTGGCGGGGCAAGCTTGTCCGCCGAAGGCGCGCGGCTATACTGCGCCGCCGGCCGGGGAGCGGCGCGGGCCCGGCACGGGCGATGGCGGAGGCAGATGGCGGACATCC